>SXXW01000033.1 GCA_005791165.1 Cytophagaceae bacterium | reverse complement strand
CTGAGTTTTTAAAAAGTAAATTAAATACGTCTAATAAGGGTAAAATTAGGTAAATAAAAAATAACTGAAACCTATAAATGAATATTTAATCTAAGGTTTCAAAATCACAATAACGGTCAACGTTAATCAGGCATCAACAACCTATTACTTATTACCTAATACCTATTACCTAACCTACGCTTTCTTTAGAAGCTCAGTCCTCAAAACCATCACAGATTTATCTACTTTACCCTCAATTTCATCGACAGTATCCGTTAAACGAATATGTTTCACCATCGTGCCTCTTTTTATAATTCCAGACGAGCCCCTCACTTTTAAATCTTTAATAACTGTAACTGAGTCCCCTTCTTTTAGAATTGCTCCATTACTATCGCGAACGATCAACACATCTTCTTCACTCATTTTGTCTAGTTTAAATGGATACAGGCACTTATAAATGACTATTATTTCTTATCCCACGTATTTTTATTGTTCCGAAAACCTAATAGTCTTTGAGCTAAATCAGGACGCTTCAAAAAAGTTAATCGATTGCGAATCCAATCTTTATATTCTGGTTTATACCAGAAAAAATATTTGTTTTGATTCTGCTTTTCTTCTCTCGTCTTAGCCGTTTTAATCGGTTGCAAGGTATAAGGATGAACCCCAGAATAATAAATCACCTCAGCCACCGTCATAGGTGTAGGCGTAAAATCTTGCACCTGCTCTAAATGAAAACCTAAATCCTTAGTTTCAGCAGCTAAATTAGCCATATCTTCTTCCTCGCATCCCGGATGAGAAGAAATGAAATACGGAATTAAAGGTTGCTTTAAGCCAAACTTTGCCGAAATAGCATCATACTTCTTTTTAAATGCATGAAAATATTTAAACGAAGGTTTGCGCATTACTCGTAAAGTGGCATCTGAAGTGTGCTCCGGAGCCACTTTTAATCGACCCGACACATGCCGAGTAATCAATTGCTCCATATATTCATCATGGTTGCCATCTTGATTATTTTTATTGAAATCATCTACCAATAAATCATAGCGGACTCCTGAGCCAACAAACGCTTTCTTTATTCCTGGGTGAGCATCTACTTTCCGATAAATTTCAGTCATTGGCTTATGTGACGTGTCTAAATTATTGCAAATCACCGGGTGAATACATGATGGACTCACACACCTAGCACAAATTGACTCATCTTTTCCCTTCATCTTGTACATATTGGCCGAGGGTCCACCCAAATCAGAAATGTACCCTTTGAAATCAGGCGCCTTCGTTATCTGTTCTACCTCCCTCATGATCGAGGCCTCACTCCTAGAAGCAATAAACTTACCCTGATGGGCTGAAATTGTACAAAAACTACAACCACCAAAACATCCGCGGTGCATATTCACAGAAAACTTAATCATCTCAAAAGCAGGAATCGGTCCACGCTTACGATATTTCGGATGAGGTAATCGAGTATAGGGCAAATCAAAGGATTTATCCATCTCAACCTCTTCCATCGTCTTAAATGGGGGATTGATAACTAGTATTTCATCGCCAACGGCCTGCGTAATTCGATTCGCTTGCCATTTATTGGATTCAACTTCCACAATCTTAAAGTTGGAAGCATATTTAATTTTATCTTCTAAGCACACCTCATGACTTGATAACTCCACTGTTTCCCAATCCGTTGGCGGTAAAGCCTCAGCCTTGGGTTGTAAAAAAGCAACCTGATTAATGTGCGTCAAATCACGCAAGTTTTTACCTTCTTTGACCCCGCGCATAATTTCGCGAAGTGGCTGCTCCCCCATTCCATAGACCAACATATCCGCCCCGGAATCCACTAAAACCGAAGGAAATAATTTGTCTGCCCAATAATCATAATGTGTTACACGACGCAATGAAGCCTCAATGCCCCCAATTAAAACAGGTACATCAGGATAAATCTCCTTTAATATTTTGGAATAAACCGTAGTGGCATAATCAGGTCGAAACCCTGATTCTCCCCCAGGTGTATAGGAATCATTCGAACGCAAGCGCTTATTAGCCGTATAATGATTCACCATGGAATCCATACAGCCAGCCGTTACGCCGAAAAAATACTTGGGTTTACCTAATTTTTTGAAATCCCGTAAGTCATCTTGCCAGTTGGGCTGTGCGACTATCCCCACTTTCAAACCTTCACTCTCCATAATTCTACCTATCACCGCGGTACCAAAAGCTGGGTGATCCACATAAGCATCCCCTGAAATCAAAATGACATCGAGTTCATCCCAGCCTCTTTTCTCTACTTCCTTTTTTGTCAAAGGCAACCAGTCGGTAATCGGTCTTTCATCCATTAGACAAAATTAATTCAAAAAGAGTATTTTACCTATTTAGAAAGCTTCGCTTTTAAATAATTTGCAGTAGCATTAAATACTTTCAATGTATTTGAAAATCTAAACCAGTGATGTGTGTCGTCCGCAATGACCATCGTCTCCACAGCTACTTTACGTTTCATTAGTCGGTTCACCAAGTCAATACTCTGATTAAATGAGACATTGCGATCATCATCCGCATGTATAATGAATACCGGAGAAGACCAAGTACTTAAAGAAGAAACTGGGGAAGATCTAAACGACAAACTCGCTGCCCATTCCGCATCTGGGGCTTTATGGAATTCATCCGCCAATGGTTCAGCTTTTAATTGATTTGCCCAATCATGAACACCATGAATATCTACACCCGCAGCAAATAATTTCGAATCTCTAGCTAATCCCAAAGCTGTCAAATAACCTCCATAAGACCCTCCATAAACACCAATTTTCTTCGAATCCACAAAAGATTGAGCAGCTAACCACTCGCCCGCAGCCTTGATATCTAAATATTCAGAGGCTCCTAAATGCCCTGCTGATTTAGGATGTTGGAATTCATACCCATACCCGATGCCCAATCTATAATTCACAGATAACACAACAAAACCAAGATTGGCTAAATACTGGTTCAATGCATACGCATTAGCATAATAATCAGAATAATGCCAACCTAAAAGCATTTGCCTTGGAGGGCCACCATGCACAAAAATAATAGCTGGTTTTTTCTGTGTACCATTTGAATTATCGAAAATCTGAGCATGTATGGATAAGCCATCCAAAGACTTATATACTACTTGCTTAGGTTCAATTAGAGATTTTTCAGGGTATTCAGCGGGAAACAATGAGGCGGTTAGTGATTTGGGGGAAGCAACATCCGATTTGAACATTACTTGTGGTGCTTTTTGTGGGGTAGATCCAATGTAAACAATTCCCTTACTATTTGCCAAAGCCAACGCTGTCCATTCATTACCACTTCCTGGTGTTAATATTTTCATATCAGCCTTGTCAACAGACACCTGAAGAATATGTCTTCTATCCTTATCCAAAGCATCAGGACCTGTATTAACATCACATAAAAGACTTTTTCCATCCATGCTTAAACTCACATGTTCCACCATGAATTCACCAGGCGTTAATAACAGAGGTGTGCCACCTGAGGGAGTAATGGAATATAAATGAGGCCAGCCATCATGGTAAGAAGTAAATGTGATCACATTAGAGGTAGCCCAAAATAAATTGGTCGACCCATGAGTAGTAGGTAAAGATCCCCGATTTGTTTTAGGGGCCTCCCAAACTAATTTAGAATTCTCCCCAGTTACAGGAGCAGTACGAATGCTCCAAAAAACTTTTTTCCGTTGGGTCAATGAATCAGCCTGACCACCCAAAGCATGTGTTCGAATAAATGCGATACTTTTACCATCAGGCGACCAACGAGGACTCATGTCACGAGCAAATGAAGGATCAATCCATTGGATTTGATTATTCCCAATCGTGAGCGATCCAATAAATGAATGATCTCCCCTATTAGCAACAAAAACAACTTTTGAGCCATCAGGAGACCACTTTAATTGAGATACAGTACCCCTAGTCTTGAACAATTTCACAGGAGCTTCTAAAAAGTCCTCGTTCCTATTAGTATCCAATTTACAAATCCAAGGCTGGCCTTCTTTAATGTAGGCGACCACATCATTTTTAGGAGAAATTACGGGTTCATCACCCTCTGAGATAATCCGAATAGGCCCCCCAGTAAAGGCTATTTGCATCACACGCACTGTCTGAGGCTCAAGATTACCATATGGATTAATCGGTTTTAAGTGATCGAAATTAGCCCCATGATCCCCACCACGCACAAATAAAACCCATTTCCCATCATCTGAAATGGATATCGATGTTAATTCTTGCCCATCATCCTCAGAAAATGAAGTTAATTTTCGAGGCTCGAAAATGGGCCCTTCAGCCACATAAATATTACGGATTCCTTTTTCATCCATGGCCCAAGCAATCTTATTGCCTTTATTGGATCGGATTAATTCTGTAGGGAATGGATAAGATTTAATGGCCTCAAACGTGAAGTTTTGTGCCTGGCTAAATCCATTAATTGCAAAAAATGCAATAATTAAAATGGATGAAAAGAAACGGAGCATGAAAATGTATTTTAAATGAATTCAGAAATTTATTTAAATTTATGCTAATACTTTTATAATTCATAATTGATTTATTCATGTTTCAGTTCAAATAATTGATAAAAATCATGATAAACTTCCAAGCATAATTTTATAAATTCGCTTACGTTTTAAAACATATTAAAATTGATCTACAGTCCCGTCATCCTTGAAGAAATCTTACGATTTACTAATCCAACAGAAACCATTTGGATAGAGTCTAAATCGAAAGGAAATGCTAAAGAACTCGCTTTAGCATTTGTTATGACGCCCAGATTTATTTCAAAAACTCAGATAATTAACCCAAGAAATGTCATTGACGGCTGGTCCTGGCAAGATTATACCTTAGATAAATTAGTACGCATATATATTATCTGCTTGATATCTGAGAAAGACGGTATAGAACAACTCAATTTGTTGTTTG
This sequence comes from Cytophagaceae bacterium, assembly GCA_005791165.1. Taxonomy (GTDB): domain Bacteria; phylum Bacteroidota; class Bacteroidia; order Cytophagales; family Spirosomataceae; genus Aquirufa. The sequence continues at coordinate 150,922 of SXXW01000033.1, read as the reverse complement.
ACACAGCTGAAATTAATGAAGCAGTCGCCTTGCATGCTGCACTACCTGCATTAAAAAACCCGACCCTATTTTTATTAAGAGCCACAGATGCCGTAAGGTCCAATATGGGCTCTGTGTTTGAATCAATTGCTTTTGAAAATCCATATCCAAGCCTTTATTTTTCAGAATTGGCCTGGAATCAAATGGTTTTAAAATGCATCTTCAATGACAAAGCTATACACCGAATTTACGGCCTAGAAAATAGAGCGAATCAAGCCCTTGCTGATACTTTATCAGACTTTGCGCATGAAAGATGGGCAGCCGGGAGGCGAGTTCCATCCCAAGTTTGGCGATTGGTTCCTAGGTTTATAAATGAAAATTTGCAAAGCGATATTAAAAAACTAGAGCAATCAGATAATCCTAGAGATATTCTAGCTGCACAATTGGTCATAAAAGAAATAGCCCAACCAGGAAGTACAAAGGGGCAATGGAAAGAATTAGAATTGCCCGAACCTATATATCAAGCTTAAAAATATGTGTCAAAATCCACATCAAAAAGAAATAAATCCTTCACATTTTGAAGGATCAACGGAAGAAAAAGCAACAGCAAATGTGGTGGATCATGATTTCATGAACTACACTCAGGGGATGAAATTTTTTGATCCCCATATGCACATGAGTTCGAGGACCACAGATGATTATCAAGCTTTAGCTGATGCAGGAGTGGTTGCACTGATTGAACCGGCTTTTTGGTTAGGCCAACCGAGAACTGGATTAGCCTCATTCAAAGATTATTTTTCGAGTCTTGTGGGTTGGGAGCGATTCCGTTCGTCCCAATTTGGTATAAAACATTATTGTACGATCGGATTGAATTCAAGAGAAGCCAATAATGAAGCGCTTGCGGAACAAGTGATGGAAATCCTTCCCTTATTTCTTCAAAAAGAAGGAGTAGTTGGAGTGGGCGAAATCGGTTTTGATGATCAAACAGCTGCAGAAGAGAAATATTACCGAGCCCAATTAGAAATGGCGAAGGAAATGAATCTTCCAGTCCAAGTACACACGCCCCATCGTGATAAGAAAAAAGGGACTGAACGAAGTATGGCGATTGCTTTAGAGCATGGAATAGACCCTAAAATGGTGATTATTGACCATAATAATGAAGAAACAGTAAAGTCTGTATTAGATCAAGGTTTTTACGCCGCTTTTACTATTTATCCATTCACCAAAATGGGGAATGAACGCATGGTCGAAATTGTCAAAGAATACGGCCCTACTCGAATTATGGTCAATTCTGCTGCGGACTGGGGAATTTCAGATCCCTTGGCTATTCCAAAAACAGCCGCCTTGATGAAAATTAAAGGAATAGATGTAGAGACTATACGCCAAGTAACCTATCAAAATGCCTTAGACGCTTTTGCTCAAAGTGGACAAATCAATGAAAGTGATTTTATTCATGGACTGGAAATTGATCAATCACAAAAATTTAATGGCAACACCGTGCTAAGAGGAGGTCAAGCACCACGAATAAATAAGGACTCCATGATTATTCGTTGATGAAAGCAAAAATCAGAGCCTTCATTGAACTCATGCGCCCTGCAAATGTCATTACGTCATTAACTGATGTTTTAGCGGGCATGTCGATTGTAGGATTTATATTCAATTTCATTGACCTGAATTCAGTTGTGTTTTTAGGTATATCAACTATGTGCTTATATGCAGGTGGCGTTGTTTTCAACGATGTATTTGACCATGAATTGGACAAAATTGAAAGGCCGGAACGCGCTTTACCCAGTGGACGAATCTTGAAATCCGAGGCCATATTGGGTGGAATCTTCTTTTTATCTATAGGAATATTTTGTGCCTTTTGGCATAGCAAATTAAGTGGCTTAATTGCCATCATTATAAGCATTTGCGCATTATTTTACGATTGGAAAGGTAAGCATATGTCCATTTTCGGGCCGATCAATATGGGTTTATGTCGCGCATTCAATTTGCTATTAGGAATGAGTGTATACGAAATAGGTGTTTTTACCTATGGCTATTTAATTTTAATCCCATTAATTTATATTGCAGCTATCACCTTAGTATCAAGGGGTGAAGTACATGGAGGAACACCTAAAACTCTTCTATTTGCACTATTTCTTTTTTTATTGGTCCATCTTTGCCAACTCTATTTTGCTTATAAATTTGGACATTTATATTTTGCATTGCCTTTTATTGGAACGCACTTTTATTTAATTTTCACCAAATTAATGGTGGCTATAAAGGATCCAATCGGCCCAAATATTGGTAAAACAGTGAAAACAGGGGTTTTAACTTTAATTTTAATGAATGCAGCTTGGGTAAGTTTGAGTGGACAATGGGAAATGGCTATATTTGTTGTCCTGCTTTTACCCGTATCCATTCTATTAGGTAAAAAGTTTGCAGTTACGTAAATTTGGATTCATGCAATCTTTAAAACAAATATTTCAAGTACCTTTTCAATACGAAGTTTTTTTCACAAAAAGCTTGTTTGATCCTGCAAATAATATGTTTGCAGACTTTATTAGTCATTTTGGTAACCCAGAATTTCAAAAAAGAATTTTATTTGTTGTTGACAAAGGGGTGGCCGACGCACATCCAGAACTGACAAATACCCTCATAAAATATTTTGATCATCATCATGTAGCTAAATTATCCCCTGAGATTTTAGTTTTACCAGGAGGTGAAATTTGCAAAAACGACCCTAGATTTTACGAAGAAGTTGTTCGTGCAATCGATGAACATCGAATTGACCGACACTCATTTGTTGCCTCAATCGGTGGAGGTGCCTTTTTGGATATGTCGGGTTATGCTGCCGCTATTTCACATCGTGGAGTTAAATTAATTCGCATCCCGACGACCGTATTGTCCCAAAATGACTCTGGAGTAGGCGTAAAAAATGGGGTTAATTATCTAGGTAAAAAGAACTTTCTGGGCACATTTGCTCCTGCTGTAGCTGTATTTAATGATGTTGATTTTTTAACTACCCTAATAGACCGAGATTGGAGGTCAGGGATTGCAGAAGCCATTAAAGTAGCCTTGATTAAAGATTTATCATTTTTTACGTGGCTTGAAGAGCATGCAGATGACATGAACTCAAGAAATAAGTCTGTCATGATGGAGCAAATTTACCGTTGCGCAGATTTACACATGAAGCACATATCTTCTGGTGATCCATTTGAATTAGGTTCCGCACGGCCCTTAGACTTTGGGCATTGGGCTGCACATAAATTAGAATATTTGAGTTCGTTTAGTATCCGTCATGGAGAAGCTGTTGCCATTGGCATTGCATTAGATTGTGTCTATTCTCATTTAATTGGGAATATCTCAAAAGAAGATTTAAATCGAATCATTGCCTTAATTAAAAAGCTTGGCTTTGATATTTTTCATCCTGCGTTAGCGGAAAATGATAAAATTAACCTTTATAAAGGTTTACAAGAATTTCAAGAACATCTTGGAGGCCAATTAACCATTACGCTTCTGTTGGCCTTAGGAAAAGGAATCGAGGTCCATGAAATTGATTTTGAAATGGTCAAAAAATCGGTTGATTACTTAGCCAATCTTGCATAAGCGATGGAAACTAAACACGGTCATTTTAGCTACTGTAGCAATATTCATCCTGGTGAAATTTGGCATGAGCATTTTGAAGAATTACAAAAAAATGTCCCCCTAGTAAAAGCGCAAATTGCCCCTAATGAAAAAATGGGGTTGGGTTTAAGATTTGCGAACCAAGCAAGTATTGATTTACAAAATTCTGTAGAATTCGAAAACTTGAAAAATTGGCTAGACAGAGAGAATCTGTATGTCTTTACTTTAAATGGATTTCCTTACGGAGGTTTTCATAATACCATTGTCAAAGACGATGTGCACACCCCTGATTGGACTACCCAAGATCGATATAACTACACGCTAAGATTGGCTCATTTATTGGCCAAACTTCTACCTGAAAATTTACAAGAAGGTGGTATTTCAACCTCCCCATTATCTTATAAATATTGGTGGAATAATTCCGAAGAATTATCGAATGCTACGCAGAAAGCTACCCTTAACTTATTGGACCTAGTAATTGAATTAGCTAAAATAGAGCAGGAAACTGGGAATTGGATCCATATTGATATCGAACCTGAACCGGACGGAATTCTTGAAAATCACAAAGAGTTTGTTGAATGGTACGAAAATACATTAATACCTTTAGGCAATGAATACTTACAAAATAAAGGGATTAACGACTCTGTGAAGTTAATTAGAAGACATATTCAGTTATGCTTTGATATATGTCATTTTGGAGTGAGTTATGATAGCCCTGCAGCATGTATTGAGGAATTAAATCAAAAAGGAATTGCTGTAGGTAAGATCCAAATCAGTTCCGCTTTGCGCGTGGATTTAAGAACTAATCCTGAAGAAAAAATAGAAGCGCTAAGAAAATACCATGAGCCTGTTTACTTGCACCAAGTAAAAGCTTTGTTGGCAAATGGCGAATACCTCCAATATAAAGACTTGGATGAAGCCATTAATGATTTCGTTATAGATAAGTTTGTTGAATGGAGAATTCACTTTCATGTCCCACTTTTCCTTGCGAATTATGGCTTATTGGGCTCTACTCAAAAAGAAATCATTGAGACATTAGAAGTTCAAAAAACAAAGCCATTCACCCGTCATTTAGAAATAGAAACCTACACTTGGGCCGTTTTACCGAATGAGTTTCAAGCCCCTATTCATGAGTCCATCGCTCGAGAAATTGGTTGGGTGAAAGCCATTTTAAATGATTAATGATGCAAAAAACAGTTGTCATAGATGTCGTAGGACTATCTGAAAGCATTATTTCAGAACATACCCCCTATTTAAAATCCTACATTGAAAAAAACCACTTAAGTAAAATTAAGCCGGTTTTACCTGCCGTAACGACTACTTCACAAAGCTGCTACGTCACTGGGAAATATCCTTCAGCTCACGGAATTGTGGGAAATGGTTGGTATGATCGCACGGATGCAGAAGTGAAATTCTGGAAGCAATCGAATCATTTAGTTGGATCTTCAAAAATATGGGATGAAGCTAAAAAAAAGGACCGAACTTTCACCTGTGCCAAAATGTTTTGGTGGTACAATATGTATTCCAGTGCCGAATATTTTGTTACCCCGAGGCCACAATATCATGCTGACGGAGTAAAAGCCCCTGATTGCTATTCAAATCCACCTGAATTAAGAGATGAATTACAAGAAGCTTTAGGCACATTTCCATTGTTTAATTTTTGGGGTCCTAATGCCAACATAAAATCCACGCAATGGATTGCGGATGCATCTATTTGGGTAGACAAAAAATACAACCCAACACTTAATTTAATATACCTCCCTCATCTAGATTATTGCCTTCAAAAATTTGGAGTAGATTTTACTAAAATATCGAATGAATTATTGGAGATTGATCGGGTGCTCCAACAATTAATTGAACATTTTGAAAGTACAAATGCCCACATAATTTTGTTATCAGAATATGGCATAAACAATGTTTCCGAACCGATACATATTAATCGAATACTAAGGGAGCATGATTGCATAGCGATTCGTGAAGAGCAGGGTTTAGAGTTATTAGATGCAGGGGCAAGTAAAGCCTTCGCCGTTTCAGACCATCAAATTGCGCATATTTATGTGAAAAATGGGGAGGATAAAAAAGAAGTAAAAAAAATATTAGAAGCAATCCCTGGAGTAGCCAAAGTACTAGATTCTAAAGAAATAGAGTCCCATCATTTAAATCATGAAAGAACTGGTGATTTTGTATTAATTGCTGATACCGACAAATGGTTTACTTATTACTATTGGCTTAATGATGTAAAAGCACCAGACTTTGCACGATGTGTTGAGATATTCAAAAAACCAGGTTACGACCCAGTAGAAATGTTCATGGATCCCAAAAATCCATTTATCAAACTAAGAGCTGGTTATAAATTGGCCCGAAAACTAACAGGATTCAGGTATTTAATGGATGTTATTCCTTTGGATGCCACCTTAGTGAAAGGTTCCCATGGAAGCCCATTTTGTGATAAGCAATTTTATCCTGTTTTTATCTCTAAGCAATCGATCAAATCAGAAATTGAACCCACGGACGTCTACAAATTGATCTTTAATACTATTTTCTAAATTAATTTTTATAAATTTCAACTTAAACACAAAAACTATGAAAAAATTATTCGCTTCAGTTGCTATAATGGCAACATTAATGGGTTTTTCAACTCCATTATCAGCTCAGGATTTCAATCCACAAGCAATGGTTCAACGTCAGATTGACCGTATGGAAACTGAACTAACATTATCTAAAGATCAAATCAAAAAAATTGAGCCATTAGTAACCTCTCGCATGGAGAAAATGATGGAATTCCGTCAAGCAGGTATGGAAAGAGAAGCGATGCAAGCTGAGATGAAAAAATTGAACGATGCTCAATTAGAGTCTTTAAAGGCAATTTTAACACCTGAGCAGCTAGAGAAATATAAAACGATGCAAGCTGCTCAGAGACAAGGCGGCGGAGGTCCTCGAAACTAATCCTAAAAGCAATTCCTATGATGAAGCAACTATTTGTTTGGATAGGGTTATTTTGCGTACCCTTTATTTTTCATGCTAAACCCCTCCGAGTGGGTGTTGCAGGAATGACCCACGGTCACGTGGGCCAAGTGTATAATGCGATCAAAAAGCCCCAGCAAGATGTTATCATTGTAGGTTTTGCGGAGCCAGATAAGGAACTTGCCTTATCCATCTTAAAACAACAAAATCTTCCAGATTCTCTTTGGTTCCCAACCTTAGAGGATTTAATTGCCAAGACAAAGCCTGAGGCTATTGCGGCGTTTAACAGTATTTATGAACATTTGGAAGTGGTTAAAGTTTGTGCTCCCAAAGGAATTCATGTGATTGTTGAGAAGCCTTTGGCTGTCAATATGAATCATTTGAATCAAATGAAGGCGCTGGTGAGCCAATATAAAATTCATCTATTAACCAATTTTGAAACGACTTGGTATTCATCACATGCTAAAATGTGGCAAATGGTTAAAGAAGAAAAGTCTTTAGGTACAATCCGAAAAGTTGTCATAATGGATGGACATCGCGGACCCAAGGAAATTGGCTGTTCCCCCGAGTTTCTACATTGGTTAACTGACCCGGTCAAAAATGGCGGAGGTGCTATCATCGATTTTGGATGTTATGGAGCTAATATTATGACCTGGCTGATGGATGGGAAAAAGCCCATCGCCGTAACAGCGGTCACTCAGCAATTGAAACCCGATTTATACCCTAACGTAGACGATGAAGCTACCATCATTTTAACTTATCCAGATTGTCAAGCGATTATTCAGGCATCTTGGAATTGGCCTTTTGACCGAAAAGATACTGAGGTTTATGGGACAAAAGGAATTTTGGTAGCCAATAAAAACAAAAAAATGAGGTATGTGGATGGGGATCGATATGGTAAAGAAAGCATGATCGACTTAAGTCCTTTGCCACATGAAGTGTCCAATGTGTTCCCTTATTTATCTGCCATTGTCCAAGGAAGGATTAAACCCAAAATGGATTTATCCTCCTTTGAAATCAATCAAGTAGTCGTAGAAATACTAGAGGCGGCACGGGAATCTGCTAAATCAGGAAAAAAAATAACCTTAAAATAAAATTTTTGTCTAATAAATATGAATACCATGATCAAAAAAATCTTGCTCACTGCCAGCATCATTTGTTTTCTATTCAATTTAAATGCCCAAAAAAGTCCAAGCATTAATGGCGTTCCATTAGGTATGGTTTCATATACCTATCGACAAAGTCTCCAAAAAGATATGCCAACCACACTAGATTCATTGAAAGCAATAAAAGTATATGACATGGAATTTTCTAGTTTATTTGGAAAAAAAGCCACTGAAATCAGAAAACTCTTAGATGAAAGAGGCATGTATTGTTCTTCCCTTGGTGTTAGTTATCAAGATGCATTAACGAAGCCTAATGAAGTAGCTTCCAATGCCAAAGCCTTAGGAGCAAAATTTGTGCGCGTAGCATGGATTCCTCACGAAGGTCCATTTACGAAGGAATTAGCTGACAAAACAATCGCAGATTTTAGTATCATTGGAAAAAACTTAAAAGAAAATTATGGATTAGAATTTTGTTACCATAACCATGGGTTTGAATTTGCTCCTTATGAAGGGGGTACTTTTTTTGATTATATCGCTAAAAATACGGATCCGAAATTTGTGAATTTTGAAATGGATATTTTATGGACCTTTTTTCCAGGAATTGATCCAGCCAAACTTTTAGAAAAATATCCAAATCGTTTTAAATTGATGCATGTAAAAGATTTAAAAAAGGGAGTTGTTGGCAATTTATCAGGAGGGACTTCCTCTGAAAATGATGTGGCTTTAGGTACGGGACAATTAAATTTACCCGCCATTATGAAGGCCGCTAAAAAGGCAAAGATTCAACATTATTACATTGAAGATGAAAGCTCTCTTCATGCCATTCAAGTTCCTGAATCCATCAAATATTTACTTAGTCTTAAATAGAAATACAGCCTATCGGCCTAGGAAAAAATTACTTGGGATGCAAGCAAGGGAATATTTGACAACAAATCAGCTATTAACTTAATCAAACCCACCTATCATAATGGATTTAATTATCCGAAATTTTAAAAAACAAAATCAGTAACTTGAAGTTTCATTTGAGTTACTGATTTATATCTGTTTATATCCAAATTATGCGAATATTAATTTTAAGCTTATTTTCCTTATTCAGTACCCAAATTATCGCTCAGGCCGACTTTGAGAAAAAATTACAAACCAAGTTGATCATGGCTGAAGATGGAGATATTATCAACATTGAAGCAGGCAACTTTGCATTGACAAAAAGCCTAAGCCTAGATGGTAAAAAAAATATCACCATTCGAGGGAAAGGAATAGACAAAACAGTTTTAAGCTTTAAAGGACAATCTCAAGGAGCTGAGGGCATCAAAGTAACAAATTGTGAAAATATTATTTTAGAAGATTTTACGGCGGAAGATTCCAAAGGGGATTTGATCAAAACCATGCATGTGAAAGGAATCACATTCCGAAGATTAAAGACGGCTTGGACGGGAAAACCCTCCCCGACTAATGGAAGTTACGGCTTATACCCAGTGCTCTGTGAAAAAGTATTGATTGACAGTTGCATTGCCATTGGTGCATCTGATGCTGGAATTTATGTGGGCCAATCAAAATATATCACGGTTCGCTTTTGCACAGCATTCCAAAATGTAGCAGGAATTGAGATTGAAAATTCATTATATGCTGATGTATATAACAATGTGGCAGAAGGAAATACAGGAGGTATTTTGGTTTTTGATTTACCTGATTTAATCCAAAAAAAGGGAGGGTTTGTGCGCGTGTACAACAACTTAATCAAGGAAAATAATTTAGCCAATTTTGCGCCCAAAGGCAATATTGTAGGCAATGTACCCAAAGGCACCGGTATGATGGTGTTAGCCACGAGCCAAGTTGAAATTTTTGATAATAAAATTCTAAATCATTCAACAGTGGGTGTCGCAATTATCAGCTACTTTATGACGGAGAAAAAAAATAAAGATAAGGAGTATTACCCCTACCCTACATCGATCAACATTCATGATAATTTATTTGAAAGAAAACCGCGTCGCGTGCCTATGGATAGCCGATTTGGTCAGTTATATCGGATAAAATTGAAGTTCGGCCGTAAGATACCACAAGTAATTTTCGATGGAATATTAGACCCTAAATTAGTGGGGACTGATGGGAAATATCTACCTGAATATGCCATTTGTGTACGAAACAACATCAACCAAAGTACTTCATTTCTGGATGCTGACCATGACTTTAAAAATGTTTTAGTGGGTCCTGATTTATTTGAATGTTCACCCGTTTCGATCAAATCAAATCAGTTTTAAACACATGAATAAGCTTTTCATCATTTTAGTTTCATGTATAAGTTTGACATTTTTAATGTCCATCGATTCAGAAATTAATACTGAATTTAATTACCCGGAAAAACTATCTGAGTTTGCCTTATTTAAAGGACGTTTGCAAGATCAAATTCCTGCAGAAGATGTATTGCCTTACGCGTTAAATTCTCCCTTATTTTCAGATTTTGCGCATAAATTAAGATTCATTAAAATGCCTAAAGGCACTCAGGTGAATTTTAACCCAGATTCGGTTTTGCAATTTCCTGTTGGGACCATCATAGCCAAGACATTTTATTATAAAAACGATGAACGAGCTGAGGCAAAAGGCAGGCGTTTAATGGAAACGCGAATTCTAATCCACGAAGCGAAAGGCTGGAAAGCCTTGCCCTACATTTGGAATAAAGAACAAAACGAAGCAACATTAGAGGTAGCAGGAGGTGGTGATTTAGTTTCTTGGATTGATGAACAAGGGAAAAAACAATCCTTTGAATATGTAGTACCCAATATGAATCAATGCAAAGGTTGCCATGAAAGACAAGGGGTCATGACGCCGATTGGTCCCTCTGCTCGCCAATTAAACGGAGAATTTACATATGAGGATGGGACACATGAAAACCAGTTGGCCCACTGGGCACAAAAAAATGCGCTGGTAAATCTTCCTAAAATGAGTGATGTTCCCAAAATGCCCTCATATTCAGATCTTAATGCCTCATTAGATCAGAGGGCCAAAGCTTATCTAGACATAAATTGCGCACATTGTCATAATCCAGTAGGTCCAGCGCAATCGTCAGGCTTATTTCTACATTGGAATAATCCGAATAAAACTAGCTACGGCTTTATGAAAACTCCTGTCGCTGCTGGAAGGGGTTCTGGGAATTTATCGTATGACATCGTTCCTGGCAAGCCAGAAGAAAGTATTTTAGCATATCGCATGCATTCATTAGATCCAGGAATCATGATGCCTGAATTAGGGCGTAGATTATCTCACAAAGAAGGTGTAGATTTAATTAAAAATTGGATTAAATCACTTTAATATGATGAAGAAATTATCACTAATTATCTTTTGCTTATTGACCATACAATCTGGCTTATGGGCTCAAGGCAAGAAAGAGAAATTACCCAATATCATTTATATTTTAGCCGATGATTTAGGCTACGGGGATGTTTCAGTCAATAATCCCAAAGGCAAAATCAAGACGCCTAATATCGATCAAATCGCCCTTCAGGGTATGCGATTTACGGATGCACATTCCGCTTCTGGGGTTTGTACGCCAACTAGATATGCTATATTAACTGGCCGATATCCATTTAGGAGTAAATTGCCAGTGGGTGTTTTAAGAGGGTATAGCCGTTCTTTGATCGACACAGACCAACAAACCGTTGCGAAATTACTTTCACAAGCGGGGTATTCCACAGGAGTTATCGGTAAATGGCATTTGGGTGTGGACTGGACGTTAAAATCTGGAAACGAAGCGCTATTAAACGAAAAAGAGTTAGGCATAAAAACTGAATTAAATCCAGAAATCATTGATTTTTCTAAACCGGTAACGGCTGGTCCAAAATCGGCTGGATTTGATTATTCGTATATCTTACCAGCTTCCCTGGATATGCCTCCCTATTTATATCTAGAAAACCAACAAGTTGAAGAGCTTCCCACGGCCTATACTGCTGGAAATAAAATGGAAAAAGGGTATTCTGGACCCTTTTGGAGAGAAGGTAAAATGTCTCCTTCTTTTGATTTTCATCAAGTTCTACCTCGATTTATCGAGAAAGCAAACCAATTTATTGGAAAACAAAATGGTGAAAAACCATTCTTTTTATACCTTCCTTTAGCCGCGCCGCATACCCCATGGATGCCCAATCCCGAGTATGTAGGAAAATCCGGAGCAGGTGAATATGGCGATTTTGTACAGCAAGTTGACGCATCCGTGGGAGCCATTTTGAAACAATTAGAAAAATCAGGGATCGCTAAAAATACGATTGTGATCTTCGCGAGTGACAATGGTCCTTATTGGCGTACTGATTACATTGAAAGATTTAATCATACCTCGGCAGGTGAATTTAGGGGAATGAAAGGTGATGCTTATGAAGGAGGACATCGAATTCCATTCTTTGTTCGTTGGCCTGCAAAGGTAAAAGCAAATACGGTATCCAATGCTACCACTAGTTTGGCCAATTTACTAGCTACCTGTGGGGATTTGACAGGCATAAAAGCAACGTCAGAAGACACATACAGCATTATGCCGATTCTAAAGGGGCAAAAAAAAGAGATAAAAGGACAACCTGGAATAGTTGTTTCATCGTCCATCGGATATCTAACGATTCGAAAAGGCGATTGGAAGTTAATTGAAGGACTCGGATCAGGAGGATTTACAGAACCCCAAAAAATCGAACAGGTAAAAGAGGGAGTGAATGGCCAATTATTTAATTTAAAGAGTGACCCCAAAGAAGCAAATGATGTTTTTGAGACAAATCAAGATAAAGTGAAAGAGCTCAGAAATTTACAGCAAGAAATCAAAGGCTATAAAAAAAGATAAGTCGTTCATTTTTACATTTGCGAGTCAAAAATCGATTCATCATGATTCGTACCACGATCATCCTCGTTTTATTTTTGAGTATTTTTCACACAGGTTTTGCACAAAATCTTGAGCAAACCATTCGTGGGAAAATCATGGATAAGCAAACATTAGAACTCCTATCTAATGTGACGGTTAAATTAGTGCCTGGTAATCACGTCAGCTTCAGTGATAGCCTTGGCCGATTTTATTTTCATAAGATTCCATTAGGCCGATATAGTATTTCATTTTCGAGGTTAGGTTATGCGCCTACAAGTATTCCCAATTTAGAGCTTCGGAGTGGAAAAGAAATCAACTTGCCTGTTGAGTTAGAAGAAGCACCCCAATTTTTACAAGAAGTGGTCGTGGTTTCAGAACGAGCAAAAGATCGGGCAAAAAATGAAATGGCCATGGTTAGTACACGCCAATTTTCAGTTACAGAAGCGAATCGATATGCCGGAGGATTTCAAGATCCGGCTCGCATGGCCTTAAACTTTGCAGGGGTAACGAATGCGGGATCCGATCAAAATAATGAGATTATCATTCGCGGGAACTCTCCCAAAGGATTATTATGGAGAATGGAAGGGATCGAAATCCCTAATCCAAATCATTTTGGGGATGGACAAGGATCCACCAGTGGAATCATATCGATGATCAATTCGACAAGTTTGGCTAATTCAGATTTTATGTCGGGTGCTTTCCCTGCGGAATATGGAAATGCCTCCTCGGGTGTTTTCGATCTACGATTTAGAAGAGGAAATAATGAAAAAAGGGAATGGATGGCACAATTATCGGTCGTGGGAATCGATTTGGCTTCCGAAGGCCCCATTGGGAAAAATGGTGGCTCCTATCGGGCTGGAGCAAGATATTCAACATTAGAGTTGCTGTTAAAATCGGGCTTAATCAATATCAATTCAGGGAATTTCAAGCCTGCGTATCGAGATTTAAATTACACGATCGATATTCCTTTGAAGAAAGCTGGCCTATTAACATTTTGGGGATTAGCAGGAGCTAATGATACGGAAGACGAGAAATTAACCACGAAGGATTACTCCAATAGTAAAATGGGGGCATTTGGATTATCTTATAAATTGCCCTTCAAAAAAGGTCATCTTTCCACTGTTTTGGCCTTAACAACTGAATCGGCGAACGTGAGCAAAATTGAAATCATTTCGAATGCATGGAAAACCACCAGAGATCAATTATATCGCTACCCAAACTTACGATTGAATGCAACTTATGTACACAAATGGAATGGTAACTTGACAGCAAAGTTTGGAATCAATATAAGCCAACTATCTTTTGAACTCAAAGATGATCGTTGGGACGGAAAAAAAATAGTCAATTACTTAAATGAATCTAATTCAACTTATTACGTCCAACAGTTTGGTCAGATCATAAAAAAGTGGACACCTGCCTTTCAAACTACTTTTGGGCTTCATGCATACCAATTTGAACTGAATAAATCCAAGGGCATCGAACCAAGAATGGCCATTTCGATAGAGAATAAATCGGGAGGTAGATTTGGCGTTGGGATCGGTTGGCATTCACGCATTGAGCCTATTTCTACCTATCTATTTAAAAGATATTTGCCCAATGGAAATTTTGCGCAACCTAATAAAAACATTGCACCGTCACGGGCTCTGCACCAAGTGGTTTCTTATGACCAAAGAATCGGTGAAAATACACGATTGAAAGTTGAGGCCTACATCCAAAACATAAATCAAGTACCTGTAGACACGACAAAGAAAGGATTATTTTCATTGGTCAATTACACTTCTGGCATTCCTGGCCAAGTGCTAGAAAATGCGGGAAAGGGGATTAATAAGGGGGTAGAATTGACATTGGAAAGATTTTTAGCTGATAATTTTTACTATTTAGTTACCGCTTCACTCTTTGACTCTAAGTTTCAAAATAAGGATTTAGTTTGGCGAAATACTCAATTTAATAACCTTTTTGCAGGAAATATATTGATAGGGAAAGACTTTAAATTAGCGAAACAAAAGTCGCTTTCGGTCAACCTAAGATATCTGCTAAGAGGTGGAAATCGATATACTCCTATCAATTTAGCTGAGTCCATAAAAAGGAATACAACGGTTAATGTGCCATCAAAAGCATTTGAATCTCAATATCCAAATTTTGAGCGATACGATTTTTCAATGGCCTATCGAATAAATAAGTTGAATCATACCTGGTCTTTTAGGTTAGATCTACAAAATATTTTCAATACGAATAACATCATCGAGGAACGGTATGATTCAAATATAAAGGGCCTATCCTACCGGTATGCTCTACCCCTCATTCCAATCGTTAGCTCTCAATTAGAATTTTAAAATGATCCGTTTGTTCGTTTCAAATTGGGTTGTAAATTAATACATTCTCTATACCTTGCGAAGAATAAAATCTAAAATACCTAACCCATAAGACTAATGAATCATAAATCTAAGATTGAAGATATGCTGCTAGAAATGATCCAACCAAAATTAACGGAAATTGAGGAGCGATTCAGTCGGGGCGAAGGCCTAAACGGAGAAGATGTAAACACCCTATTATTAAAATCTCAGTTTAATCACATTAATCATTTAGACCTCAGATTAGACGAAGTCGTAGCAGATGTCGCTAGTTTAAAGACTAATTTCAAGCAATTGGAAACTAAGTTTGAAGTATTAGAAACCAAATTTGACGCACTAGAATCCAGACTAGATGCCAAAATTGATTCACTAATCGCTCAGTTTAATGAATTCAAAATGGAGCTCAGATTAGAGATTCAAATGGCCATACACAAATCCATGAAATGGAGCATTGGCCTATTAGCTTTCATTATTACTTTTTTGAAAGCATTAGAAATGCTTTTAGCCAAATAATTCAGGTTAAAACTATTTTCCCAATACGATATTAACGATTCGCTTAGGAACGACAATGACCTTAGAAGGAGAAATGCCTGCTAAAATTTTAATCACCTGCTCGTTCGCCAAAACTCCAGCTTCTATTTCTGTTGGAGAAGCAGAACTAGAGAAATCTAGCGTTAATTTAACTTTTCCATTAAACGAAATAGGGTATTTAAAAGAATCTTCATTTAAAAAAGAAGGATTAAATTCAGGGAATTTAGCATAAGATATTTGACCAGGTAATTCACCAATTGCAACCCATAATTCCTCAGCAATGTGGGGAGCGTAAGGAGATAATAAAATTAACAACTCCCTCAAAACCGATTTTTTATGGCATTTCAACTGCCCTAAGTCGTTCACGCAAATCATCAGTGTAGACACCACCGTATTAAAAGAGAATCGATCTAGATCATCCTTCACTTTTCGAATGGCGGTATGAAGCACTCGAAGCTCATCGGCAGAAGCCGCTTCATCTACCAACTTATTTACCTGTGTATTTTCGTCAAAAAACAATCGCCACACCTTCCTCAAAAAGTTATGCGATCCAGAAATTGAATTCGTATTCCATGGCTTAAACTGTTCCAATGGGCCCAAAAACATTTCATAAACCCGCAAAGTGTCAGCCCCATATTTTGCAATTAAATCATCTGGATTTACGACATTATATTTGGATTTAGACATTTTTTCAACTTCCCAACCGCATATGTATTTACCCCCCTCTAGGATAAATTCCGCATCATCAGGCACATCATTTCTAGATTTTTTGAACGCCTCTATGTCTAAAACATCATTCTCGACAATGTTAACATCCACATGCAAAGCAGCCACTTGATATTTATCTTTTAACCCAAATGAAACAAAAGTGACCTTTTCTGAATCCTTTAGCCTATATACAAAATTAGATCTACCTTGGATCATTCCTTGATTGATCAATTTTTTAGCAAATTCTTCTTCATTCACTAATCCAAGATCCTTCAAGAATTTATTCCAAAAACGACTATAAAGTAAATGACCTGTAGCATGTTCGGAACCCCCAATATATAAATCAACCGCTTTCCAATAATCTACTGCTTCTTTAGAAGCGAATTCTTCTTTATTTTGGGCATCCATATACCGGTACCAATACCAAGAGGAACCAGCCCAACCAGGCATTGTGGACCATTCGTAATCGTACTGATTTTTATATTTCCACTCAGCAGATGCACGCCCCAAAGGAGGTTCGCCTGTTTCAGTTGGCAAATATTTATCAATTTTAGGTAACTCTAAAGGCAATTCTGATTCATCGATCAAATAAGGCAACAATTCACCTTGGGTCGTTGGTTTAAAATAAACCGGAACCGGTTCACCCCAATAACGTTGGCGAGAAAAAACGGCATTGCGCATTCGGTATTGAATTTTTCCCTTACCGATACCACGCTGTTCTAACCATGATACTAACGTGTTTGTAGCCTCTTTATAGGTTAAGCCATTGATGATTCCAGAGTTAATATAATGTCCTTCCTTTGTTGCATCAGCCTGTTTTTCGATTCCTTTTTGAGCATCCAATATGGGAATAATAGGTAAATCAAAATGCGTAGCAAAATTCCAGTCTCGTTGGTCCCCAGACGGCACCCCCATTACAGCTCCTGTTCCATATCCTGCCAACACATAATCGGCTAAATAAAGAGGAACACACTCATTATTGACCGGATTAATCACATAGGTTCCCGTAAATACACCTGAAATTTGCTTAACCTCAGAAACACGATCCAATTCAGACCTTGATTGAGTCCATTTTACATATTCAGCTACGGCATGTTTCTGCTCAGGAGTAGTTAACGAATCTACCCACTCATGTTCAGGGGCTAACACCATAAAAGAAACGCCATAAATCGTATCGACCCTAGTGGTAAAGACTTTGATTTTTTTGTCTTCGACATTTTCAATATCAAAAGTAACCTCAGCACCTATTGACTTACCAATCCAATTCCTTTGTTGCTCCTTAATGGAATCCGACCAATCAACCTCATCTAAACCCGTCAATAATCGGTCTGCATATGCGGTAATTCGCATGGACCATTGGCGCATTTTTTTCTGCTCTACTGGATATCCTCCACGCTCAGAAAAACCATCTTTAACCTCATCATTAGCCAAAACAGTACCCATGGCAGGACACCAATTCACCACCGAATCATCCAAATAAGCTAAACGAAAACCTAATGTATATTTATATTGTTCTTCTTCAGAATAGGAATTCCACTCTTCAGCTGTTATTCTTGGTAACTCTTCATCACAAACAGCCCGCAGATTTACAGAACCCTTTTTATTTAAAATATCAATTAAAGTGTCAATCGACTCGGACTTATCGGTTTCCTGATTGTACCATGAATTAAATAACTTCATGAAAATCCACTGGGTCCATTTGTAATAGGAAGCATCAGAAGTCCTTACTTCACGCGACCAATCAAAAGAAAAACCCATGTTTTTCAATTGCTCGATATATTTGGCAATATTATTTTCAGTAGTCACAGCAGGGTGTTGACCCGTCTGAATTGCATATTGTTCTGCCGGCAAACCAAAAGAATCAAAACCCATGGGATGCAAAACTTCAAATCCCATTAGCCTTTTATAACGAGATATAATATCGGAAGCGATATAACCCAGCGGATGCCCCACATGCAATCCAGCACCCGATGGATACGGAAACATGTCAAGTACAAAATACTTGGGTTTGTTTTTATTTATTTGAGATTTGAATGTTTCATTTTTTTCCCAAAAAGATTGCCATTGCTTCTCAATCTCACGAAACTGATACTCTGTACGCATAAAATTTATATAATCATTTAAAGAACTCGCAAATTAAGTCTTTTTTGTCAAAAAATATTTACTCTACTTTATTGGTAGATTAAGTAAAGTCTATTAGCTTTGTAGAGAATAAAATTTGATTATGTCTGTACCCAGTGAGCCAAGTAATTTTAACAGAAAGTTTCCAAGCCTTTACAAGGCCTTACAAATTATATGGAAAAGAGAAAGAAGTGTTACTGAAATAATCATCCATTTAAGTAATGCATTAGGCCTAATGATCGTTGGCCATCTCCTATTTAGCTACCTCACAACAGAAAACTTAATCGCTATTTTTAATTCAGTCGACTCTGAAATTCTATACTATATCGCCGGTGGATTTATTGCCCAAATGATCGATGGTGCACTTGGCATGGCTTATGGGGTTACCGCAACCACCTTTTTATTGTCTGTCGGCATAACGCCTGCAGCAGCATCGGCTTCTGTTCATGCTTCGGAAGTATTTACCTCAGGCGTTTCAGGGTATATGCATTTGAAATTTGGCAATGTTAATTCAAAATTATTTAAAACATTAGTTATTCCAGGCATCATAGGTGCCATTTTAGGCGCTTATGTATTATCAAGTCTGGAAGAATATTCCACGTATATTAAGCCTATCGTGTCCATATACACCCTGTTTTTAGGTGTCATTATCATTCGAAAAGCGTTGATTAAAAGAATGGAAAAGCGCCAGCTCAAACGTGTGGGCGTCCTCGCACTTTTTGGGGGTTACCTTGACTCAATAGGTGGTGGCGGATGGGGACCTATCGTTTCATCTACCCTAATCGCATCAGGGAGACATCCAAAATATACGATTGGCAGCGTTAATTTAACCGAGTTTTTTGTCTCGCTCGCCTCTTCCATTACCTTTTTCACGGTCATTGGTTTAGGCTATTGGCAAGTGATTATTGGCCTAATTCTAGGCGGCGTTGTCGCTGCGCCCATAGCGGCCAGACTGGCTAATAAACTTCCCGTGAAATCCATGATGATTTTGGTCGGCATGGTGATTATCATCGTCAGCCTCCGACAAATTATATTAGGAGTCCCCAAATTTTTCTAATCAAGCACCAACTTCTTTAGGCTTATTTGGTTTTTAGAGGAAGTGAATTTTATAAAATAGACACCCCTTGGAATTTGAGATATATCCAACCTAGCAGGATAAAGCTTCTCCATTTGAACATTAGCGATTAGTTTTTTACCCGTAATATCAATCAGCTCATACGTACCATTTTCCTTCGCCATGATTTGAATATATTCCTTACCAGGGTTTGGCCATATCTGAAGAGAAGAATTTTCAATATTGGTAGATAATTCAGACTTGAATTTATTTTGCAATAACTGGACGCCTCCCGTAGCTAAGCCTACACTTATATCCATTAAACCATCTTGATTCCAATCAGATGCAGATACCGTAGCCTTTTGACCAAAATTAAAGGACTCTAAATTGAGGTCGGATCGCCATTGAATGAATAATGTCTTCGGGTCCAAAATTCCCACATGTAAACGGCCTAATTTATCGATGCCCATAAATTCCAACTGACCATCTAAGTCCACGTCCGCCAAAGCAAATGATTGTAATACCCAATCCGCTTTTTTTGAAAGACCACCCCAATCAGCACTTAATGTTTTCGAAAAAGACTCGTCATAACTTCGAATTCGACCACTTTTTTCTAAAACCAATAAGTCTAATAGGCCATCTTGATTCCAATCCATAAATAATGGACGATCCCCAGACGATAAACCCGCAAGCTTATATTGTTTGATTTCAGAAATATTTGAGGTACAATACCTTATTTCTGGGCCTAAAAATGTTTGTATCGATATAATTAATTGGCGCCGACCAGAAGATACAAGATCCGCCAAAGACAATTGGATATCGGTTCCTTGAATCAGTTTCGAGAGCCCACCAAAATCATCCGTTTTGAAAATCAATTCAGGTTTTAAATAAGTCCCTACATTTTCATAATAAAATATAGACGCACGGACGCCGGCTGGACCCCGAATTCCCGAATTCCCTACATACAAATCTAAATCTCCATCTTGATCGCCATCCCACCAAACACAAGATGCACCCTCTCCCACGTCAATCATTTCAGATTGCAAGAAATTTTTTGATTTCAATACCCAATCACCCTTTTCGAATTGAAACAAGGAAACCGAGTTTTGAAAATCCTGAATATACCCGCCGTGATCAGCAGCATTCGTAGAAGTCAATAATTCCATTTGCCCATCCCCATTTAAATCCAAAGGAAAAGCAGCCGCAAACGAAGGAACCGAAACAGGGTTTTTATTCGGATAATCAAAATCAGCTTTCAAAAAATTAGCCTGATTAAGACTCCCGAAATTTTGCAAATAAACAAGGTTTTGGCAAGTCACATGACCAAACAACAAATCCTTAATTCCATCCTTATTTAAATCCAATAAGCTTAAGCTGTTGCCCGTGTGCATCGTTTGATAAGGCGAAAATATACTATTTGACACGATGGACGAATTTCCAGAAGCATTGCAAGGAACCCCAAATAAAATATCACGGCAGTCGTTGTGAATAAAATTACCCCAACAATCACCTACTTTCTGGAATTGTAATCCCATTTGGCCCGTCTTCTCGACTGACATATTTTTATGATATTCTAGGTAATGTCCGGCTGGTTCAAAAGATAAGATATCGATATCTCCATCCCCATCTAAATCCCCGATGGCTGGAATATCAGATGCGGCCACATACAAGTTTATTTTACCAGAAAATCCTTCACTAAAAAGGGCCTCTGAAACAACCTCATATTTAATGTTTGCACCAACGGAAATATTTCGATACACTTTAACTCCGGCAGAAGTCGACGTGAAAAGATCCTTTCTCTTATCCCCATCATAATCACAAGCAATGAGCCAATTTTCGATTAAAGGGAAATTTTTCTCATATATTGGATCATAGGCTAATGCGATAGCCCCGCCTGTGATTGATTTATTTATATAGGTAAATACCTTTTGATTCGTTCGATCAAAGGCAAGTACATCTTCGATTCCATCCCCATTTAAATCAATCTGAATAAATTGCGTAGCATTTAATCCCCCAGCCCATGCATTTTTCAAAATCCCTTTGGCATTCGAGACATTAATATCTTGATTAAACTTAAATTGAAGGCCTTGACCTAAAATTTGAGCACTAAAAACCAGTAAAAAAAGGAATACTAAATTTTTCATTCGATATTTGTAGACGCAATATGCAAATTGGAGCATTAAATATAAAATGAAGGTTACTAATTCATTGCTTTTAGAGAAATTTTTATCCTCTACCGGGATATCGACCGACACCCGAAAAATAGAAAAAGGAAATCTCTTTTTCGCATTAAAAGGGCCAAATTTCAACGCCAATATACTAGCCAAAGAAGCCTTAGAAAAAGGAGCATCCTACGCAATCATTGATGATCCCAAATTTGATTCGGGGGAAAAAATATTATTAGTGGAAGATGGCTTAAAAGCTTTGCAAGATTTAGCCCTCCAGTACCGAAAAACCCTGAAAATCCCCATTATTGGACTCACAGGTTCCAATGGTAAAACCACAACGAAAGAACTTATTTTCTCCGTTTTATCTCAAAAATACCCATGCTTTGCCACCACAGGTAATTTAAATAACCATATAGGTGTTCCGCTATCTATTCTCTCGATCAAACCTGGTGACGAAATTGCTGTGATTGAGATGGGTGCTAATAAACAAGGTGATATTAAAGAATTAGTAGATATCGCGCAACCCACACATGGTTTAATTACCAATATTGGCAAAGCACATTTAGAGGGTTTTGGAGGAATCGAAGGGGTAAAAAAAGGAAAAGGAGAATTGTTTGACTTTCTAGCTCAAAATTCTTCCACCGTATTTTTGCCAGAAATTAAGAATGTGGTTCACGAAATGTATGCCGAAAGAGTATTTAATAAAACGATTTTGGCCAATCAAGAAATGCCCATCAAATTAATAGCATCAACGCCTACCATCATTTATCAAACAGCATCACGAGAAAAAATAACGACTCAGTTGCCCGGTGTGTATAATTTTGAAAATATTCAAATGGCCATCGCCATAGGAAAGCATTTTAATTTAACTGATGAGGCATGCAATCAGGGCATTGCCAATTACCTGCCTTCCAACCATCGATCTCAATTCATCAAATCTGGAAGTAATCAAGTTTTGATGGACGCTTATAATGCCAATCCTACATCGATGAATGTGGCCATAAGCCATTTTGCAGGAACCCCGAATGACCCGAAGGTTCTCATCTTGGGTGACATGTTTGAATTAGGCGAGGAATCAATGAAGGAACATGCCGATTTAGGTAAATTAATTTCATCCTTCCCATTTGACAAAATATTATTGGTGGGTGAGCAAATGCAGCATGCACTCATTGATTTGCCCCACGCATTTTATTTCCCAGATAAGTTTGGATTACATAATTGGCTTCAAGATAACCCAATTAATAACTCATTTATACTTATCAAAGGCTCAAGAGGAATACAATTAGAAAGTGTTCTCCCATTTTTGGCCTTATAAAAATAGGAATTCGAGTCAAATATTAAATAATAATCGACCGTTAAATAGTAGTTCAATAAGATTTTGCGTCAGAAGAAAAAAAAGATTAAATTTGCACTTTATTAAGATAACAAGCATAAAAAAATATGGCATTAGCAGCAGGTACTTATGTACCATTCAAAGTCAAAGATATTGCATTGGCCGATTGGGGTCGTAAAGAAATTCAATTAGCTGAAGCAGAAATGCCAGGCCTAATGGCATTGAGAAGAGAATTCGGAAAAGCCCAACCATTAAAGGGAGCGCGCATCGCAGGATGTTTGCACATGACGATTCAAACAGCCGTTTTGATTGAAACGTTAACTGCTTTAGGAGCAGAGGTAACTTGGTCTTCTTGTAACATTTTCTCTACGCAAGACCATGCAGCGGCCGCAATTGCTGCTGCAGGAATTCCAGTTTACGCTTGGAAAGGCATGAACGAAGAAGAATTCAATTGGTGTATCGAGCAAACGCTATTTTTTGGAGAAGATAAGCAACCACTTAACATGATTTTAGATGATGGTGGTGATTTAACCAATATGGTTTTTGATGAATATCCAGAATTGATCAAGGAAATTAAAGGTCTTTCAGAAGAAACCACTACTGGGGTTCACCGTCTGTATGAGCGTATGAAGAATGGCACTTTATTTTTGCCAGCGATCAACGTAAACGATTCGGTGACTAAATCAAAATTTGATAATAAATATGGTTGCAAAGAGTCTTTAGTAGACGCTATTCGTCGTGCGACAGATTTAATGTTGGCCGGAAAAGTTGCTGTAGTAGCAGGTTATGGTGATGTTGGAAAAGGTTCGGCTGAATCTTTAAGAGGTGCTGGTTGCCGAGTTTTAGTCACTGAAATCGATCCAATTTGTGCGCTTCAAGCTGCCATGGATGGATTTGAAGTAGTTCCTATGGACGAAGCTGCCACTAGAGCTAATATTTTTGTTACTGCCACAGGAAATGTGAAAATCATTCGTGATCGTCACTTTAAATTGATGAAGGACAAAGCGATCGTTTGTAACATTGGTCATTTCGATAACGAAATTGACATGGAATGGTTAAACGGTAATTATGGCGACACAAAAGATCAAATCAAGCCACAAGTTGACATGTATACGATCGACGGTAAAAATGTAATCGTGCTAGCAGAAGGACGTTTAGTTAACCTTGGTTGCGCGATGGGTCACCCATCTTTCGTTATGTCAAATTCATTCTGTAATCAAACATTGGCTCAACTAGAACTTTGGGCTAATTCAGCTAATTATGAAAACAAAGTGTACATCTTGCCTAAACATTTAGATGAGAAAGTAGCTTTCTTACATTTAGCTCATATTGGCGCTAAACTAGAGGTATTAGAAAAAGAACAGGCAGATTATATTGGTGTTCCGGCTAACGGGCCATTCAAGCCTGAGCATTATCGCTATTAGTCGATTATTAAAATAAATAAAAAAGCTGCATGTAACCCATGCAGCTTTTTTTAGGTTAATTAATTCCCCAACACTTTTGCTAAAAATAAATGCGCTTTTGTTTATTTAAAAATTTAACAAAAAGCCGTATTTTTGAAGATAATCTGAAATGAAAAATATGAAATTTGGCGTTGTAGTATTTCCTGGTTCTAATTGCGATGATGACACAGTAGGAGTTATTGAAAGTTTAGGCCACGAGGCTGTGAAACTTTGGCACAAAGAAACAGATCTGCAAGGTTGTGATTTCATTATTATCCCGGGTGGATTTTCGTATGGTGATTACCTTCGTTCAGGCGCCATTGCCCGCTTTTCGCCCATCATGGATCATGTAATAGCACATGCAAAAAACGGTGGATATCTCATGGGAATTTGTAACGGATTCCAAGTGCTGGTTGAAGCCCATTTGCTTCCAGGTGTTCTCCTTAGAAACAGCTCGCAAAAATTTATATCAAAAAATATTTTCTTAAAGACGGCGACCAACAATTCCTTGTTGACCCAAGAACTTGATTTAAACAAGGCTTATAAAATACCTATCGCACATGCTGAGGGCAGATACTTTACGGATGAAAAGACTTTAGCGAGTTTACAGGCCAACGATCAAATCCTGTTCTATTATTGTGACGAAAACGGAAACATTAATGATGCGGCCAATCCGAATGGCAGCTTGCTTAACATCGCTGGTATATGCAATGAGCAAAGAAATGTATTTGGTCTTATGCCGCATCCGGAAAGAGCCGCTGATCCCGATTTAAATAATACGGATGGATTGGAGATTATGCGCCAACTAATTCTAGAAACGGTTTCTTAATCCGTTATGAAATTACCTTAGGTCATTGACCGAAACGCCCGGAAATGATTTCTTGTTAAAAGTGAAGTAGGCATCATCCACTCCAGCATTCGGATTGAATTTTGTAATCTTAAAATTCTGCTTCTTTCCTGCTTTATTCACAATCGTCCACTCCTTTACTTTGAAACTTGAAGCTTCAATCTTTAAACTAATTTTCTGAATCTGCGCCGACTTAGCCGCTGGCGCTAATTCCAACGTCGATACCCCAGCAGCTTCCGAAACCAAATTAATTTTATATTGCTTTTTATCAAACGAGTAGATTTTAGCTGGATTCAAATCACCTTCCTCCGGATCAAAGCCCGAAATGTTTACTTCGTTAATCTCCTTCATGTACGTAGACACTTCTTTCCCGTTATTGAAAATTTCTTGGCCTGCTGTTTTTAATCTAAATTTAGTCCCTCTCACGGTAATCGACCCCGACATCACCCCATTTCCATCCGTCTGATAAGAAAAGTTGGCTGAAAAAGAAGGCAACGATTTATACATTTTTTGCATGCCGTCAACAATTGACAATGCCTTTGAAGATTGGCCAAAAGTACCCAACGAGATAAATAAACAAACAGAAATGTAAAGCAATTTTTTCATACCCATTTTATAGATTTTTTAATATTTCTTCTAACTCAGTTTCAGACTTCACTAAGACCTCTCTCGCCTTAGATCCTCCAAAAGAACCCACAATACCCACTGATTCTAATTGGTCGATCAAGCGACCCGCCCGGTTATAGCCCAATTTTAATTTTCGTTGAATTAATGACGTGCTTCCTTGTTGGTGCATCACGACTAATCGTGCCGCCTCCTCAAAAAACGAATCTCTATTTGCTGGATCAAAGTCTCCCCGATCTTGCCCGCCCATTTCCTCCGAATCAGGCTCAGGCAACAAATAAGCAGACGCGTAACCTTGTTGGTTCCCAATAAACTCGCAAATATCTTCCACTTCAGGAGTATCCACAAAAGCACATTGCAAGCGTATAACTTCTGAACCCATTGATAAAAGCATATCACCCATTCCCACTAATTGGTCCGCACCACTAGCATCTAAGATCGTCCTCGAGTCAATTTTTGACATGACTTTAAATGATAATCTAGCCGGGAAGTTCGCCTTAATTGTACCCGTAATTACGTTGACAGATGGACGCTGAGTCGCAACCACTAAGTGAATGCCTATCGCACGGGCCAACTGTGCCAATCGGGCAATCGGATGTTCCACTTCTTTCCCAGCGGTCAACATTAAATCCGCAAGTTCATCGATGACCAACACAATATATGGCATAAAATCATGCTCATTGGGATTAAGTCGACGATTGATAAACTTCTGATTGTATTCCTTAATATTTCGACAACCCGCATCCTTCAGTTTATCATAACGCATATCCATCTCCTTACAAAGTGAATTAAGCGTACTCACCACTTTTTTGGTATCTGTTATAATGGCCTCCTCTGAATCGGGAAGGCATGCCAAAAAGTGCCTCTCTAATTTATTAAATAAAGAAAGCTCTACTTTTTTCGGATCGACCAACACAAATTTTAATGTAGCTGGATGCTTTTTGTAAATCAATGAAGTCAATAACATATTTAAACCGACCGACTTTCCTTGGCCCGTAGCACCGGCCATCAATAAATGTGGCATTTTGGCTAAATCAGCTACAAAAATTTCATTTGAAATAGTTTTACCCAATGTAATAGGTAAATCATACGTAGATTTTTGGAATTTTTCAGAACCAATAACGGCCCGAACTGGAACCATCTCTCTATTCTTATTAGCGACCTCAATCCCTATAGTGCCTTTTCCAGGCATTTGGCCAATAATCCGAACCCCCATAGCCGCTAAAGAAAGTGATAAATCATCCTCCAACGAAGTTATTTTACTTACTCGAACACCTGCTTTGGGTATAATCTCATATAAGGTGACCGTTGGCCCAATCGTAGCCTCAATCTTCTGAATACCAATTCCATAATTCAATAAAGTCTCTACAATCTTCTCCTTATTCTCCTTCAACTCATCCATGGTCACTTGAGTCGTTTGGTTTTTCTGATCATATTCCTTCAATAAATCCAAGGTAGGATATACATATTTAGGTAAATCGGCCGTAGGATCATATAAACCAAATTGCTGAACCAAATCATTCGCCTTAAGCTCTTGTCCCGCTAAGCTAGAATCTTCCACTTCCTCCACAGGTGTTTCGTCAACAGCCACCTTATAAGTAAACGATAAATCATCTTCAGCAGCTAATTCATTTTCATTAGGTACTAATATTTCTTCTTCTACACTGATTTCTTCAACTTTCTCAGGAGGGACAATCGGCCTAAAGACCTCTAAATCTTCATTATCCTCGTGAATACTAGGCCCATCTTCATCGATAAAATCATCCGCAAAGTCTTTAACTAAACCTTCCGGCGCATCATTGACCAAATCAGGAACGACCCGAACTTGCTTAGGGTTTAATTGATAAAAAATAACCAAAAAGACAAAGCCAACAAACAATATCAGAAATACAGAAAGGTATCCGATGAGTTGGTTCAGCTTTTCATTAATAAAAAAGCCTACTCCCCCACCCATAGAATGAGGCAAATCCAATTGGAATACCAAAAATCCTGCCACTAAACTCCCCCAAATAATGTAAAATAAGACTTGCCAAGAAAGGCGATCCAAAGGATATACTTCACGCTTAAAACCTAATTTTAATGCCGATAAATAAAAGAGGGGTATTAGTAAAAAAGAAGACCAACCAAAAGTCCTGAACAAAAAGAAATGGGCAATTTTTGCCCCTAACAGTCCTGCAAAATTCTTTACAGGAATATCTGAACCAGTTAACACATCGATTGAACCCTGCTCTAATTCACTTTGATCAGCGACGCCAACAAAAAAATTAGACGCAAATGCGACCAATAACAAAGTGCCAATCACAAACAAAAAAGCTGCAAAAATAATTCGAAAGCGGAAGAAACCTGGACCAGAAGCACCGTCCTTTTTAGCTCCCTTCTCAAAATCAATTTGAAGCGTGTTTGATGTATTAACGATCTTTTTGGCCATAAATAAAATAGTATTTTAATCTATAAATTTCGACTTTTTGATTCGATTTACAAAATCATTTTACAAACCATTTTTAAGGATTGCTTGATTAATTTCTTTTATCAAGCCAGGCCCTTCATATATAAACCCAGTATAGAGCTGAATTAAACAGGCCCCAGCTTTCAATTTTTCTATTGCATCCTTCGCAGAATGAATGCCACCCACACCTACAATAGGAATTTTACCTTTCGACTTGTCATGCAAATAGGCGATTACTTCCGTAGACCTTTCGCGCAATGGCCGACCACTTAAGCCACCCATCTCATTAGATAAGTCGGCAGAAGACTTCAATCCCTCCCTTGAAAGTGTTGTGTTCGTGGCAATGATCCCAGCTAAATTAGTTTCCAACACAATCTCAATGACATCATCCAATTGTTCATTGGTTAAATCTGGAGCAATTTTCAATAAGATTGGTTTAGGCTTTTGCTTACTCTGATTCAATTTTTGCAACCTAATCAACAGCTTTTTCAAAGGCTCCTTTTCTTGCAATGCTCTTAAATTGGGCGTATTTGGCGAACTTACATTGACCACAAAATAATCCACATCATAAAACAAAGTTTCAAAGCTTAAGCAATAATCCTCTTCTGCTTCTTCATTTGGCGTAACTTTATTTTTACCCAGGTTACCGCCTACAATCACTTTCGACTTTCGTGCGGCCAAACGCTTTTGCATAGCAAACATACCGTCATTATTGAATCCCATGCGATTAATTAAGGCCTCATCTTTTGGCAAACGGAATAGTCGGGGCGTAGGATTACCCACTTGTGCCTTAGGAGTGACTGTACCCACTTCAATAAAACCAAATCCGAGATTTGCATATTCATCCACCAAATAGGCATTTTTATCAAAACCCGCGGCTAAGCCAACAGGATTTTCAAATCTTAAACCAAATACCTCTCGAACTAAATTTTTATGCTTAAACCCATAAATTGATTGGAAAACCAAAGAAACACCCGGAATTTTCATCATCAATCGCAAACCGTGGGCTACTATATAATGAGCACGCTCTGGATTAATTAAGAATAAGAGCGGTTTGAGAATATTTTGATAAAACATAAATTCCTTAAAAAAATAAAACAAAGTAAAAATACAACATTTGAACATATTTATGGGAATAAAACAAGGATAAAATGTAGATTTAATAGAGTATATTTAAATAATTTCATTGCTTGATGAAAGTCTCAAAAAAAACAATAATTTTAAGCATCCATCGGATAATCAAGCATTTAATAAAATTTAAAGCCTATGCTAAGTCGAGTTGCTAACTCCATTTATTGGATGAATCGTTACATTGAGCGAGCAGATAATTACGCGCGATTTATCTCCGTTAATTTTAATTTAGCTTTAGACCTTCCGCCCAATGTGCCCGAACAATGGGAGCCCTTGATTGTCGCTACTGCCGACCACTTCAATTTTTTTGAGCATTACCCCGTAGCCAATCGTGAAAATGTATTGCATTTTATGACCTTTGACGTGGATAATCCCAACTCCATTCTTTCCTGTTTATACAGTGCCCGTGAAAATGCTCGGACCATTCGAGAAAGTATTTCAAAAGAAATGTGGGAATACGTTAATCAAATTTACTGGAAGGTAAAGGATCGAGTAGAGGGGAGTAAAAATTGGGAAATATCACGCTATCAGGGTTTTTTAGAGGAAATAAAATCGGGGAGCCAACTTTTTTACGGAATAGTCGACTCAACGATCACAAGAGGTGAAGGTTGGCATTTTGGTCAGATGGGCAAATTACTGGAGCGAGCAGACAAAACAACGCGTTTTTTAGATGTAAAATACTTCACCCTACTTCCCGATATTGATGCCATAGGATCACCTTTAGACCTATTATTGTGGTCGGCAGTTCTAAAATCTGTGTCAGCCTATAATATGTTTCGCCAACAGTACAAGGTGATTAGTCCTACACATATTGTTGAATTTTTAATTCTTGACAAAAGCTTTCCCAGGTCTGTTGTGCATTGTCTTCAAGAGGCAGAATTATCACTTTATGCCATTTCGGGAACCTCATTTGATCACGGATATTCAAATGCAGCCGAAAAGAAAATATCAAAACTTTTATCAGAAATTGAGTTTACTGAAATTGACGATATTTTAAAAACTGGGCTGCACCAATTTTTAGATGATTTCCAATCGAAGAACAATGAAATAGGCCAAACAGTATTTAACACCTATTTTGACATTAAGCCCGTAAGTTAACATAGGCTTCTAAATAAAAATCGTAATATTGCGCAAAATTACGCAGTTCCCTCATATGACATATTGCTTAGGTATAACAGTTAAAGAAGGCATTATCGCCATTGCCGATACCAGAATCACGGCCGGAAATGAGATGTATTCGAATAAAAAAATCTCGATTCATGAAATTAAAGACCACAGCCTTTTCATCATGACCGCTGGCCTAAGGTCCGTTCGAGACAAAGCTGTTATATACTTTAACCAAACAGTTGAAGAGCAAGAATCCGCCTATAATTACATGCATGAGGCGGCAACAGCCTTTGGTCAAATGTTAAAAAAAGTGGCTACTGAGGACCGAGAAACCTTAGAAAAAGAAGGATATCAATTTAACCTTCATGCCATTGTGGGCGGTCAAATGCCAAAAGACACAACACATAAGCTGTTTTTAATATTTCCTGAAGGGAACTGGATTGAAATAAATGATGGATTAAAATACCAGATTATTGGTAATTCAAATTATGGAAAACCCCTTTTAAATCGAAATCTAAACCATGACACATCTTTAAAAGATGCGTTAAAAATGGGCTTTCTTTCGTTTGACGCGACCCAAGTAAGCACCAACGATGTGGATTACCCCATTGACGTAGTCGTTTATGAGAAAGACAGCTTTAAGGCAAAAGAGGTGCGTTTATACAAAGAAGATATGCAAAAAATTTCGGATGAGTGGAATATCGCATTAAGAAATTCGTTAGAAAGCATTGACGAAGAATGGATGAAAAGTTTAATTTCAGTGCCTAGCCCAACGTCTAAATGATCGCAAAAATCAAGCACTTGCTTACCTATCATTATAGCGCCGCTGTAAACCTAGAACCACATGTCTTATATTTGCATCCTAGAAAAAGTTCGTTATTGACCATCAATTCATTCACTTTGGATATCAACCCAAAGCCGGTTCAAATTTCTAAAAACCTAGATCCTGAAGGAAACATTCAAAATATCTTATTTTTTAAAGAGCCGACCGACTTCCTAAAGATTGAAATGAATGCAGTGGTCGAAACAACTGAATTTAATCCTTTTGACTTTGTTTATTTCCCCTTTGAGAGTAAAACATTGCCCTTAAATTACACCCATTCCTATCAAAAAACACTGAGTCCTTATTTAGGCCAAGAAGGGGTAAGTACCCTCGTGGAGCAAACCGCAAGACAAATTGCCTCGCAAGTCAAATGGAATACATCTTCCTTTTTGTCCGAATTAAATGAATTCATCTTCAAGCAATTTGCCTATGAAATCAGGGAAGAAGGCG
The DNA here is from genome assembly GCA_005791165.1 of Cytophagaceae bacterium. Taxonomy (GTDB): domain Bacteria; phylum Bacteroidota; class Bacteroidia; order Cytophagales; family Spirosomataceae; genus Aquirufa. The sequence continues at coordinate 119,300 of SXXW01000033.1, read as the reverse complement.
CTCCTAATTCGGCAGAGCACACGCTGGTCAATCGGAGAGGCTCGTGCCGTGATTATGCTGTTTTGTTTTCCGCCATGTGCAGAGCTCTGGGCTTAGCTACACGCTTTGTCAGTGGATATTATGTAGGCATCGCTCCCGTGGATGTACCTAATCAAACGCATCATTTACATGCTTGGGTAGAAGTATACTTGCCGGGAGGCGGTTGGCGCGGATATGACCCGACCCAACATGAAGTCGTGGCAGGAAATCACATTCCCTTGGCAGCCTCGTGCTTGCCAGAAGAAATCACACCCGTATTTGGTTCCTATCGAGGATCGGCTAGCTCCGAACTGATAACAGAAGTAATTATTGATCGCGTTTAGCCGATTAATAATTGGGCCAATAAATAATCAGCAATTAGAATTGCGATACAAGAATTAGTTACCGCTGATGTACTTGCTTTTCCCACTTCGTATGCGCCTCCTTGTGTATAAAAACCCTGAAAAGAAGAAATAGTCACTACAATAAATGAAAAGACAACGGATTTGATTAAGGCAAAAAACATGTAATTGCCTTTAAATTGAAATTGAAGACCGTGAATGTATTCTTGAGGAGAAATTGAACCCGTCAACCAACCTGCCAAATAACCCCCATAGATGGATAAAAAACATGCTAAGGTAACCAACATTGGAAAAGTCAACATAGCAGCAATAATTTTTGGAAGTACCAAATAAGACCTAGAATTAATCCCCATTACCTCCAACGCATCTATTTGTTCCGTGATTCGCATGGTGCCCAATTGGCCAGCAATATTAGAACCAATTTTTCCTGCCAGTACCACACAGGTAATCGTGGGGCCCATCTCTAAAATAGTGGTATCTCGAACGATTAAACTGATAATATATTGCGGAACAAACGGATTGTCCATATTGGCAGCCGTTTGAACACAAGTAACCGCTCCCAAAAAAGATGAAACGATTGCGACTATGAGTAAAGAATTTATTCCAATGTCGATGCACTCCTGCATAATTAAGGGCCAATAAACCCTAAATTTTTCAGGATTTGTGAACAGCTTACCTAGGAAGATTAAATATTTACCTAATTTTGACATGGATTTTAGATTAAACCATTTTGTCAAAGATAATGAAGAAATCAATCATAATTAGTGGGGGAAGTCAAGGAATTGGAAAAGCCTTAGTAAAAAAGTTTTTAGAAAACGGATTTCAAGTCTTTACTTGTGCCCGGAATGCAGAAAAATTAGAAAGCCTTAAAAATGAGTTTAATCATCCGCTCCTGCACACTTTTGTGGCGGATTTAAGTGATAAAAAACAGGTGTCCAATTTTGCTCAATGGATTTTAAATCAAGAAACCAAGATTGATGTCCTGATTAACAATGCAGGTTATTTTTTGCCAGGCCAAATTCAGAATGAGGAAGATGGCGTACTGGAAAGTCAAATTGAGGCCAACCTATATAGCGCTTACCATTTGACCAAAGCCATTTTACCAAGTATGCAAAAATCTAACTTTGGACATATTTTCACCATCTGCTCTACCGCTTCCATCACGGCATATACCGCAGGAGGATCATATTGCATCAGTAAATTTGCCTTATTAGGATTTACCAAAGTATTAAGAGAAGAATTGAAAACGCAAGGAATTAAAGTCACTGCGGTCCTTCCTGGCGCTACGCTAACACCCGCTTGGGATGGAGTTAATCTACCTGATTCAAGATTTATACCTGCAGAAGATATAGCTAATACGATATTTTCAGCTTATATGATGAGTGCGTCGACAGTCATTGAAGAAATATTAATTCGCCCACAATTAGGTGATATAGAATTATGATTTTTGAAATAGAATATTCGCTTGAAAATATTTCTAATGCTGTAAATCAGCTATTAGAGGCGATCAACCTTGGGCCTAAGATATGGCTATTTAGAGGAGAAATGGGTGCGGGAAAAACGACTTTGGTGAAAGAAATAGGCCAACAACTAAAAATCAAATCTATCGTGCAAAGTCCAACGTTCTCACTGGTCAATCCCTATGAAACAGAATCAGGTGAGATCGTCTATCATTTTGATTTGTACCGACTAGAAAACATACATGAGGCCATTGACATTGGCATCGAAGAATACCTTGACTCAGGTCATTTATGTTTTATTGAATGGCCAGAAAGAGCTGAAAGTTTATGGAATATCCCACATATCAATATTGAGATCATACAATTGACTGAATTTAGCCGTAAATTGACTTGTAATTGGCAATGATGACAGAAAACACACCCTTTCAGGAGATATTGGCCCAACAAGGAGTCATGACGATGGAGGCCATGAATTGGACCAAAAAAAATGCAAAATCCATTCAAATTGGTATTCCTAAGGAAGATTCTAAGGATGAAAATCGAGTTGCATTGAGTCCTCAAGCGGCCCAACTACTAATTGCCAATGGCCATGATGTATGTGTAGAAAAATCAGCCGGTGAGAGAGCAGGATTTAATGATGCCGATTATCTTTTAGCCGGTGCCAGCGTGACCGAAAATCAAAATCAAGTTTGGCAATGTCCGCTGATTATTAAAATTAACGCGCCGACCCTTAATGAAATTAGCCAAATGAAGGTGGGGCATGCCATCATTTCATGCGCATCTCAACATCAGCTAAGCTCTGAAGCAATAGACCAATTAAACCTAAAAAAAATCCTTGCCATTGGACTTGAATTGGCTGAAGATAATGGAGGTGAATTCCCTTTTGTTAAAATAATGGCTGAAATTGCTGGCCAATTGGTATTACCTATCGCAAGAGAATTATTACGCAACAAAGAAGGTGCCGGTATATTACTAGGAAATGTAACAGGGGTTCCTCCTTTCAATTTAGTTATTTTAGGATCAGGGCATGTAGCGGAACAAGTTGCCAGAGCCGCATGGCATTCAGGCATTCAAATGCAAATTTTTGACAAAGACATTTATAAATTACAAAGGCTAAAAAGTACCTTGGGTTTTCCATTAATTACCCAAGTCATTGATTCTGAAAATTTACCCAAAGCCCTGCAAGAAGCCACGGTTATCGTTGGCGCTTTAAGATCTGATTCTGGAATTACCCCATGCGTGGTGACCGAAGAAATGGTGGCTAATTTAAAAGAGGGTACGCTGATCATTGACGTTTGCATCGATCAAGGTGGCTGTTTCGAAACTTCTGAAATGACTAATTTGAAAAAACCAACCTTCAATAAATACGGAATTACCCATTATTGTGTACCTAATATTCCTTCCTTAGTCTCAAAAACTTCCAGTCTTGCCATCAGTAATTTAATTACTTCTTTTGTTTTAAAAACGGGGAAAACAGGGGGAATTGAAGAAATGCTTCGGCAAGGAAAATCGTTCATGAAAGGTGTTTATTGCTATAAAGGACACGTCACCCATCCTTTAATTGGGAAATTATTTAAAAGACCTATTAAAGATATCCAACTATTATTAATGAATTAATCGGCCATGCTAGAAGATTATACTGCCATTTCAAATGCCCCCAATTCACCAGATTTAAATGGTAAATACTTAGGCCTCATTTCGACCGATTTCATTAAAGTCTCTGATACCTTAAAAGAGGCTGCATACCAAGTAAAGAAAAGAGGATTTTCGGATTTCCCCATTTTTGTAACTTCCCAAAGGCCCATCGAGATAGGTCAGAAGTTAATTGGCGTCAACGAGTTAAACGAAAACAAATGGAACTACCATGCCTCCATGATGGAGGAATTTGTGCAACGTAAATTAATTGCCGAAGAAAACATGGAGTTGTTCGTGCAAAACTACAAAGACATTGAGGAATTTGCATGCCTATTTGTCGTAGATGGCCAATTTACCAATTTCGTTTTCATCCCATTCCCTGAAGAAAACTCGGAATTGCTATAACTTTTTATTCAAGGGGTGGAAATCCCTCACCATTTGGCTTAAATAAGCCCGATCTAAGTGCGTATAAATTTCCGTAGTCAAGATGGATTCATGCCCAAGCATCACCTGGACTGCCCTCAGATCAGCCCCACCCTCAATCAAATGAGTCGCAAAAGAATGCCTAAAAGTATGCGGACTAATTGTCTTTTGAATACTTGCCTTTTGTGCTAAGTCTTTGCAAATAATAAACACCATCACTCGGCTTAATGGAGACCCACGCCGATTTAAAAACACATAATTTACTGCGGATTTTTTTATTGGGATTTGTGGCCTAATATGCGCTAAATATAATTTCAAATAAGTAAATGCATCTCGGCCCGCTGGAACCAAACGCTCCTTATCCCCCTTTCCACACACTTTGATAAAGCCATTTTCAATGTATACATCGGTCAATTTCAAACCTACTAATTCCGAAACGCGAAGTCCGGCCCCATATAAAAATTCTAACATAGTCCGATTCCGTACTCCTTCATTGGTACTCATGTCATTTGCCTCTAAAATCAATTTGATTTCATCAAATGAAAGCGTATCCGGCAATTTTCTGCCTTTCTGCGGACTCTTAATATGCACCGTAGGATCCATTGGAATCTTACCTTCAAAAACTAAATACTGAAAGAAACTTCGAATGCCCGATAAACATCGTGACTGTGTGCTTGCTTCAATACCGAGGCTATGTAGATCTTTTAAAAAATCAAGAATCTGATTTTCTTTTACGTCCAAAATGGGCGTTTGTAAGGGAGTCAAATAAGTGGCCAACTTCCGAATATCGCGTATATAGGCCTCTAAGGAGTGCCCAGAGAGGCCCCTTTCAATCCTTAAATAATGCCCAAAAGTCTGAATTTCATTTTCCCACATGGGCAATTTATTTAAACAATCACATAAATTTAACAGAAATACGTATTTTTACATCGCATTAGATCTAAATATAGATTGGCCCTTATTAAATTCTTTTTCTATGGTACGTCAAAAAATCTTAATTCTGAATGGACCCAACTTAAATTTGTTGGGCACCAGAGAGCCTGAAATTTATGGCCAACAAACGTTCGAACAATACCTTGAAGTGTTGCGAGATAAATTTGAAAAGGAATTTGAAATCTCTTATTTCCAGTCCAATGAAGAAGGTGCCATGATCAATAAATTACACGAGGTGGGATTTTCCTATGATGGTATTTTATTAAATGCTGGCGGATATACTCATACGTCCATCGCCCTGGCAGATGCTGTTTCGGCCATTAAAACTCCCGTCATAGAAATTCACATTTCCAATGTACACGCTAGAGAATCCTATCGCGCCCATAGCTACCTGAGTCCAAAATGCAAGGGCAGTATTGTTGGTTTTGGTTTACCCGGTTACGATTTAGGACTTTATTCATTTCTCTAATTCATGCTCTCATTTTATCCAGGTCCTTCCAAGGTTCATCCTGAAGTCCTCGGATTTATCCAAGAGGCGTTTTCAAATGGCGTTGTTAGTATAAATCACCGAAGCGAGCGCTTTGAAGTTTTGCTCAAAGACACGCTCCAAATACTTCATGAAAAATGGAATATCCCTCAGGATTACACATTATATTTCATATCCTCAGCCACTGAAGCTTGGGAAATTGTAGCTCAATCGCTCATAAAAGAAAAAAGTCTACACTTATTTAACGGGGCATTTGGCAAAAAATGGGCCCATTATGTCCAGCAGACTATTCCTAATGCCCATTCTTTTGAATTTGACATTAACGAGGACTTGAAATCAGTGGCTAGTAATTTAAGTATGTTTGATTTTGATACCATCTGCTTAGTTCAAAGTGAAACTTCAAATGGCACAGGACAAAACATATGTAGATCTGATTTCAATCTAAATGAGGAAGCCATTATCGCTGTAGATGCCACTTCAACCATGGGAGGAATTAATTTGCCATGGCAGGAAGCAGATGTTTGGTTCGCCTCCGTTCAGAAATGCATAGGGATTCCGGCGGGTTTAGGGATACTCATTTGTTCACCTAAAGCACTTAAAAGAGCAACCCAATTAAATAAAAAAGTCCATTACAACGACGTTCTTTTAATGGAAGAAAATCGAAAGCTTTTTCAGACTCACTATACCCCTAACGTACTTAGTATTTATGTATTAAATAAATTGGCTCACCTACTTCCAAGCCTTTCGGAAATTGATCGGCAAACAAATGAAAAAGCAAAATTATTAACGGAATTTTTCTCCCAATCAAATACTTTTAACCTTTCATTTTTAATTAAAAACCCATTCGTCCGACTTCCTACCGTATTCGCTTTAACAGGAGAAGCGATTCAAATAAAAAGACTTCAAGGTTTGTGTTTAAATAACAACATTGAATTAGGTAAGGGATATGGAAATTGGAAAGACAATACCATTCGTATTGCAAATTTTCCTAGCCATACACTTGAAGATTTTCATCAATTATTTAATTTGATCAATTCGTAAAATGGAAATCAACTTTAAAGAAATAGTATCCTCTTCATTAATTTTATTTTCAGTCATTGATATTTTAGGTGCTATACCCATCATCATCGACTTAAGAAAAAAGAATGGAGAAATTCATGCGGGCCAAGCAACCTTAGTTTCAGGTTTAATCATGGTGGGATTTTTCTTTGCCGGAAAATTTATACTGGCATTTTTAGGGGTGGATACTAATTCTTTTGCTGTCGCCGGTGCATTAATATTATTTTTAATAGGCCTTGAAATGACTTTAGGTAGAAATATATTCAAAAATGATACCATAACTACTGGTTCCCATTCCATTGTTCCACTCGCTTTCCCCATAATTGCAGGAGCAGGTACTATGACCACATTAATCTCATTAAAATCACAATTTGAAGAAGTCAATATCTTGATTAGTATCTTAATCAATTTGATTTTTATTTATTTGGTGTTACGCTCAAGTGTTTGGATTGAAAGGAAATTAGGAAATGCTGGGACGCAAATTTTAAGAAAAGTTTTTGGAGTAATTTTGATTGCCATAGCCATCAAGATATTTAAAACAAGACTCTTATAATATGGCTAAAAAGCAAAAATATTATGTTATTTGGGCAGGTCATAAAACCGGTATATTTGACAACTGGGCAGAAACAGAGCAAAATATCAAAGGATTCCCAAATGCGCAATTCAAATCTTTTGAGACAAAAGAGCAAGCTTTTCATGCATCCAAAAAGAACTATTGGGCCAGCATTCAAACAAAGTCAGCCCCATCAAAGAGTAGAAAAATAACGAATGAAACCATTGTCATTCCATCCATTTCAGTTGACGCCGCATGCGCTGGAAATCCAGGCGTTTTGGAATACCAAGGCGTAAACACAGAAACGAAAGATGTTTTATTTTTTAGAGGTCCTTTCCCATTAGGCACCGTTAATTTAGGTGAGTTTTTAGCTATTGTTCACGGATTGGCCTATTTGAAAAAAAATAATTGCCCATTTCCCATTTATTCAGATTCAAGAACCGCTATTTCATGGGTTAAAAAAAAGGCGATAAAAACGAATTTAGAACGTAGTCCGGTCACGGAAGAGCTATTTAAAATGGTCGATAGTGCGTTAGAATGGCTACATAAAAACCCATACTCCACTAAAATATTAAAATGGGAAACTGAAGATTGGGGAGAAAATCCAGCAGATTATGGGAGGAAATAGATCGGTCTTCACCTTCAAACAATTTTCCTTAGCCCACGGTAATCCGGGATTAAAAATAAGTACTGAGGCTTGCTTATTGGGTGCATGGGCTCACCCATTTGCCCATGGAAAAATCTTAGACATAGGAACTGGGTGCGGTTTATTGGCCTGCATGCTTGCTCAATCCAATCCAGATGCGAATATTGATGCGATTGAAATTCATCAAGAAGTTGCAACTATCGCATTAGAGAATATAAAAAATAGCCCATTCAAAAATCAGATTCAGGTAATTAATTCAGATATACGTTCGTTATCCACAAACAATCGGTATGATTTCATCATTTCGAATCCACCATTTTTTTCAAATCACCTACCCACTCCATTAGAAGACAAACAAATTGCCATACATGATGACGAATTGAATGTTGTGGATTTGGTTGGTTCCATTAAAAACCAGTTAAAACCTGGAGGGAAATTTGCAGTCATTTACCCAAAAGAAGTGATGGATAAATTTGAAAAAGAGCTAGGGAAAAATGGCCTATTTGTTCATCAATATCTACATATATTCTCTACTCCTAAATCAAAACTCCTACGGGTGATTTGTCTCGGTTCGACTAATAAAGTAGAGTTAGCCATTGATAACTTATACATCAAAGATGAAAAAAATGAATATTCAGAAGCATTTAAATTATTGCTTTATCCCTACTATTTAATCTTCGAATAAAAATTAACCACATGTTTTTGTATTTTTGTTGGCAGAAACATCCTTATATGTTGCAAATATCTATTCTTGTTCCTCTTTTTAACGAAGCTGAATCTTTACCAGAACTTACAGCTTGGATAGATCAAGTAATGAAAACAAACTCGTTTTCCTACGAGCTTATTTTTATCAATGATGGAAGCACCGATGCGTCATGGGAGGTGATTAATTCCTTGTCTAAAGAATATAAACCTGTTAAAGGTATTTGTTTTGCTAGAAATTATGGCAAATCAGCTGCTCTGCATGAAGGATTTTCTCGAGCGCAAGGCGACGTAGTGATTACCATGGATGCTGATTTGCAGGATTCTCCAGATGAAATTCCAGCGCTTTATCAAATGGTCAAAGAACAAGATTATGACCTTGTTTCTGGTTGGAAGCAAAAAAGATTTGACCCTATTTCAAAAACAATACCCACAAAATTATATAATGCTGCAACCAGAAAATTATCTGGCGTACAGCTAAATGATTTCAATTGTGGGTTAAAAGCCTATAAAAAAGAAGTGGTCAAGACACTCCGACTGTATGGAGAAATGCACCGATATATCCCCGTTCAAGCAAAATGGAATGGATTTACTAAGATTGGAGAAAAGGTTGTTCAACATCAAGCAAGAAAATATGGCGTAACCAAATTTGGATTAGAACGTTTTATTTTCGGATTCTTAGACCTCCTTTCCATCTCATTTGTACAGGCTTTTGGGAAAAGGCCCATGCATCTTTTTGGGAGCTTGGGGATTTTTTCCTTTTTCTCAGGGACTATTCTAACTACATGGTTGATCGGCGAAAAGTTGTACAACATCGCAAATCAATTAAAATATAGGAATGTCACGGATAACCCCTTATTTTATTTGGCCTTAGTTGCGATCATTTTGGGGGTCCAATTATTCTTAGCTGGTTTTATTGGCGAATTATTAATTACAAACTCCGACAAAACAACAGATTATAAAATCAAGGAAGAAGTTTCTTAGCATGCATTCAAAAGATTTAAGTTGGCTTAGTCGCTCCGAACTATTAATCGGCCCTGAGGGCATTCAAAAATTACAATCCGCTCATGTATTGATTGTTGGCCTCGGAGGTGTCGGATCCTTTGCAGCTGAATTTATCGCCAGAGCTGGAATTGGTACCATGACAATTGTCGACGGAGATGTGGTGGATCCGACAAACCGGAATCGCCAATTACCTGCACTTGCGACCAATCATGGAGTGGCCAAAGTGAAAATTATGGCTGAACGTTTAATGGCCATTAATCCTGATTTAGTTTTACATGCACATGAAACATTTTTGAGTCCTGATGCGGCCAAAGAAATATTAGAAACGACGCATTTCGATTATGTTATGGATTGTATTGATTCCGTAACACCTAAATTAACTTTACTAAAAACAGCCTATGATCTTGAGCTCAAAATAGTAAGTTCCATGGGGGCAGGTGGTAAATTAGATCCAACAAAACTTAGAACCACGGATTTATTAGACACTAGAGAATGTTATTTAGCCGCTTTGGTCAGAAAACGAATTAGGAGACTGGGCGTCGGCAGAGGGATAAAAGCCGTGTTTTCATTAGAAAAAGTGCGAGACGAATCCCTCATTTTAACAGACGGTTCTAATTTTAAAAAATCAGCTTACGGCACCATATCCTATTTACCTGCCGCTTTTGGCGGGGCTTGTGCGTCAGTGGTCATTCGGGATATTTTAAACGAAGAAATACCCATGGAAAAAAGACTAAAGGCCCACATGAACCAAAGCCGAAAACCCAAAAAGCAATGATCAAAATAGGGGTAATCAATGTTTCGGACCGAGCAAGCCAAGGAATTTATGAAGATATTCCCGGCAAAGCTGTGGTCGAGCTTCTGCATGAATACCTCATCAGTGAATTTGAGGTAGTCTATAATGTCATTCCGGATGAGCAAAAGCAATTGGAAAAAGCCATGACCCATATGGCCGACATAGAAAAAACATGTCTGATCATCACCACAGGCGGAACGGGACCCTCCCTTAGAGATGTTACGCCTGAAGCAACAGAAGCGATATGCCAAAAAATGTTACCGGGATTTGGCGAGTTAATGCGCCAAGTCAGTTTAGCATTTGTACCTACGGCCATTCTGAGTAGGCAAACGGCCGGCATTCGAGGAAATACGTTAATTGTTAATTTACCAGGAAAACCCAAAGCAATTAGGCAGTGTCTTGAGGCGGTTTTCCCAGCTATTCCCTATTGCATCGATTTAATCGAAGGACCCTATTTAGTTTGCAACGAAGGCAATATGAAAGCCTTCAGGCCTCCGTCGAATTAGCACTCAGATTTAACGAATTGATTATATATATGTGAGGTTATTTTGCCTCGCTGGCCGCCATTTATTTGTTTCCCGTCGATGGAGAAAATAGGCAAAACACGTTTAGTACTACCAGTCGTAAAAACTTCATCTGCCGACAAAAAATCATCCAATGAATAATTGCCAACTCGAACTTCAAACTCTTTAGAGGCCAAAGACAATACATGACTTCGGGTAATTCCCTCTAAAATTTGTTGGCCTGGAGTGTAAATAATCCCTGACTTCACGAAAAATAAATTACTCCTCGATGATTCAGAAACCCCGCACTCATCGGTAAAATATAGTAAGTCATTCCCTCCCCTATTTTTTACTTCGGCCCAATGCCTAATCGCAAAAGCATAGTTCAATGACTTAATGTCCGCCATTTCCCGATGGTATTTTTGACTGATTAGGTGCATACCATCCAAGGGATTAGCAAAAGAGAAAACCCCAGGAAAGACAAATAAATTAGATCCGCCTTCCATGGGCTCAAACCCATTTAAACTATCCCCTCCTGTTAAAACGAGTTTAACTCCTAAGCAAGAATCCTGGGCCACAAGTGCTAATTGGCCTATCAAATCTGCCAAATCAGCTTTGGAATACCCATGTTGTATTCCCATTTTTTGAGCAGAGGAAAGAAATCGATCCAAATGATCCGACATAAAAATCGCCTGGCCATCCATAATTCTAAAAAAATCGAAAATACCATATCCACGAAGAAAACCAATGTCTTTAACGCTAACATGAGCTTTTTCTGGAGCAACCCAAGCATCATTCACAAATATCTGATACGCCATATTGTTTTAATTTATGAACTAATTTAATGACCTCCATGGCTTCTTTTACATCATGAACCCTTAAAATACTAGCCCCTTTATTCAAAGCGATTGCATGCAAGGCAGTGCTTCCATTTAAGGATTGATCCGCATCTATGTGTAAATATTTATGAATCATAGTCTTCCGCGAAAGCCCAACCATGATGGGTGCACCCAATAGTTTAAACTGACCCAATTTAGATAATAGTTCATAGTTATGATCCAAAGACTTAGAGAACCCAAAGCCAGGATCTATGAGTAAATTTTTCAATCCTTTTGACCTTAGATATTGGACCTTTTTAGCTAAATCTGTCCACACGACCTCAACTACATTCTCATAAGTCGGAATGTGATGTACCTCCTCAAATTTACCGACACTATGCGTTAGCACATAAGGAATTTGCTCGGAACAAATCCAATCAAAGATTCCTTTATCCATTTGACCTCCACCAATATCATTAAGTATGTGAGCACCAGCATCAAATGCAGCTTTGGCAACGGATAATCGGTAGGTATCAATGGATATAATGAGTGTGGGAAATCGCTTATTTAAAGCCTCAATGATAGGAACTACACGATTAATCTCTTCCTTTTCACCGACTGGTTCTGCACCAGGCCGAGTCGAATGGCCTCCAATGTCTAAAATCCTTACCCCCTCCGAAATCATTTTTTCAGCTTGTTTCAAGGCAGCGTCCACGGAATTAATTCGACTCCCCTCATAAAATGAATCAGGCGTCACATTTAAAATTCCCATACAGATGGCAGAATTTAATGTACCCCCTAGGTCTAATAATTGACCATTTACAAAGAATGTGTTAAAAGTTGGAAAAAGAGCATCCAAATGAGCTGAAATTTAGGATAATTTAAATATTTTTGTAGGCTAAAAAAACGTGAGTATAGAAATCTAATCCAAGTAATATGAATCGGGACTCTTCGCCTTCCCAAACCGAAATCGAATATCGACAAGTAATTTCACACTGCAAAGCCTTGTTTGATAAAAAAAACAAAGATTACGGGACTTCTTGGAGAATTTTACGTTTACCCAGCCTAACCGATCAAATTTTTATCAAGGCACAAAGAATACGCAGTATTCAGGATAAGGGCCAACAAAAAATCGTGGATGGAATTGAGGGCGAGTTTATCGGCATCATCAATTATTGCATTATCGCATTAATCCAAAAAACACTTGAGAATTCGGATCAAATGGAGTTTTCGCCAGAAGAATTAGGTGGCATTTACGATGATCAAGTGGAAATTACATTAGAGCTTTTAAGAAATAAAAATCACGATTATGGGGAAGCTTGGAGAGATATGCGGGTTAGCAGCATGACCGATTTAATTCTAATGAAAATATTTAGAACGAAGCAAATTGAGAATAATTTAGGAGTTACTTTGGTATCGGAGGGGGTGGAAGCCAACTACCAAGATATGCTAAACTATGCCGTATTTTGTTTGATTAAATTGAAAGAAGAACAAAGCCAACAAGCCCAACAGTAATAAATTATGCAGCGTTACGCGAAAATTGCCACCTTTTTACTGGTCAGCATATTCCTCTTTTCTGGGTTTATTAAACTGAATGACCCCATTGGGACCCAACTAAAACTAGAGGAATATTTTGATGTATTTTCAGTGGACTTTCCATGGATGTCGGGCTTCTGGAAATTCTGGATTCCTTATGCATTAATTCTTTCCATTATACTGAGTAGCCTAGAAGTGGTTTTAGCCATCGCCTTATGGTTTAATTATCGGGCTAAACAAACCCTTTGGGCCATCTTTTCCATATTGCTTTTCTTTAGTTTTTTAACTTTTTATTCAGCCTATTTCAACAAGGTAACCGACTGTGGATGCTTTGGCGAGGCTATTAAACTCACGCCATGGACTTCTTTTGGAAAAGATATATTCCTGATTCTATTAACGATCAGCTTATTTTTTTGTGAGAAGGCTAAGAAAAACGAGCGTACGTTAAAAATCGTGGTAGTCAGTATGGTCATTAGTGTGGGAATCGGCGTTTACTCGTATTTTTATTTACCCAAATTCGATAGCCTGCCTTATGCGATAGGAGAAAATATTCCTCAAAATATGAAAGAGCGGGAAGCCCTGAAATTTAGTTACATCTATCAAATGAATGGCAAGGAAACTGAATTATTGGAGATGCCTACAGACACTTTAGCGAAGTTTATTTCGATGAAGGCGATCAATGAAAAAGAAGCGAGGCCGCTCATCACCGATTACCATTTATGGGCAGAAGGCGACACCACTGATTTTACGAAAGAAAGCTTTAAAGGAAATCGGGTCATGGTGATCGTGCCCAACCTACATCATACCTATGAAAAAGCATTCACCGATATCAGTATTTTAGCTAAGGAATTAGAAAAGAAAAAAATATCGGTTTGGTTAGTTTCAGCATCTACAGATGCAGAAGTTAATGAATTAAGGCATCGGTATCAATTAAGCTTCCCAGCTTTTTCAGCTGATGTCAAAGTATTAAAAACGATTATCAGGTCGAGTCCAGGAATTTGGATATTAAAAGATGGAACTGTAAAAGGAAAGTGGTCAGCTTTTCAATTGCCCAGTGCCAATGAAATTGAAGAACGTTTAACAAAAGTGCAAGAATGAAAAACATTTATTTAATTGGAATGCCCTCATCGGGAAAAAGTACATTAGGAAAAGAATTGGCTAGAAATTTGGGTTACAGCTTTACCGACATGGACAAATTGATCGAGACCCGTGAACAAAAAACCATATCAGAAATATTTTCTGGCCAAGGAGAAAGCCACTTTAGAGAGTTAGAAAAAAAGACCTTGCACGGATTTCAACCTGATCAATCGATGGTCATCGCGACCGGTGGTGGAGTTCCTTGCTTTAACGATAACATGGAATTCATTAAAAATAACGGGGTGAGTGTGTTTTTAAATGTCGATGTGAATGACCTAGCGAAAAGATTATATAAAGCCCAAGGAAACAATAGACCCCTATTAGATAAAAGCCAAAGCGAAGAAGTCGTGATCGATACGATTAAAAAGACTTTTGAAGATCGTTTGCCCTTTTATAAGCAAGCCGATATTCAAGTGGATGGTGAAATATCCGTGACCCAACTCCTATGGTTGTTGGATCAGTATATTCCGGTTTAAAAATAAACTCCCGTACCTATCATGAATTGCATACTTGTCAAGTTCAAATTTGCCGAAGAATAATCCGCCGTATTTTTCAACGTGTAGGGTGTGAATGCCTCTTTAGAGGTTCTTTGATAAGCAGTCAAATCAATATAAAACTGGTTTGCTCGATATCCTAAACCACTAGAAATTTGAAGCACGGTACGATCGATCGAATCATAGGTTGGCGAATAAGTATTCCCCCAAGTGGCCACACCACCCCGAAGATTGAAATTAGCACTCAATCTAATTTCAGTCCCTAATTTTATGTTGAGGGCCGATTGGAAATTTTTCTTTGTTTGTCCGTTGTACTTATTCTCAAAATTTATATTATCTGTTGCCGATAATTCAGCAGATGAAACGCGCATACCTGGGTAATTGACATATTCCAAATCAAGACTTAATAAGCCCCTTTTTCCAAAAAAATAGGCCGCACCGCCAGAAATTTTGAAGGGCGTGGTTAGTTGGTATGTGAATTCATTCGGGGTCAATTTCACCGCTCCTACCCTCGTAATGGTGATTGGATTTCCCTTTGAATCAAACGATGGGATGCCATAAACCCTAGGATTTAATGTAGCGTCATATCGTTCATTCATTTGGTCAAAAAACATAGGAGTATTAAGCGCAAATGATACTCGAAGATTCGAATTTAATTTATAAATCATACCCAAAGTCGCTGAAATTCCCGAGCCCGTATTGACCAATTTTTCTTGATATGATAATCCCAAAACATTATTGGCGCCTACAAATTCTTCTTGCCAATAAGTAGTGGAAATCGCATTTATTTTAGAAAAGTGCAAACCCACACCCAAATAAAATTTATTTAAATAGGAAGCTCCATAACTAATATCCCACTGACTCAGTGATCCCTCATTATCAGCGCTACCCATTTGGCGCGTCGGTAAATTAGCCTCATACCTTTGAAATGGAGCGCCACCCGTTTTTGCATTGGGATTGATCAAATAGGCCTGATAGGCCACCGCTTCAGGACTATCCGCCGTTTTACTATAGGAATTATATTCGTCGTCTAAACTTTCACCTGTAGCACCTTTGTCATTTGCTTTTTCGATGAACTTGTCCAACAAAGAACTACGGTTATTAACTCCTGAAATAGATATAGGTTGGGCAAAGATGACTTGTCTAGAGAAACCTATACCAAAGCTACCATGCCACTGAGATGCGGAAAGTTCAGCTGGACTTCCTAAGACCAAACCAAAAATAGGCAATTGGACAAATGAATTTGATTTTGAAGACGATTCGGAAAGATAATTTGATTCAGTCTTGGAAGAAACATAACCAAGGCCTAAAGCCACTTCAGAACGATTGTAAAATCCTAAACCGGCTGGATTTCCAGAAATTGAACTTATATCCGCACCTAATGTACTATGGACCCCACCCATGGCCTGCATACGGGGTGAACTCGTGGAGTAGGCAGTTGAAAAACTCTTGGCCAAATTCGAATAAGAATAAATCTGTGCATTGACTGCCGTTAGGCTACCTAGGCCCAAAAAGACAAACAAAAAAATACGATTCATATTTTACCTAGGTCCTCTTGTTGAACTTCCACCCCCTGAACTTCCTCCGCTTGAACTTCCATAATTGGTCGATGGAGCGCTGTAGGATTCTGTTCTATTCTGGTATTGAGGAACTGAATTATTTTGAGGAGCGGCTCTATATTCATAATTCGAATTCCTACGAGAAGGTGCCACCATGGACTCCCCACTTACATCCGTTGATCTAGAGTTGACTCTTTGTTGATTAGTCCCATTCGAATTATATGAATTGGAATTGCCCCTTGGCGCATTGTTATAATTCTCACCCCCATAGCGATTGGACATTCCATCTTCTCTAGCTCCACGTCTGCTCACTCGTACAGGATCTACCGAATTATAATTATTTGAATTATACGAGGCATAACTTGAATTTAAGCCTCCATAGTAGTTATAGATGTTGGTTGGCCCAAACATCCCAAAACCATACATTCCCCCATACATCGAATTAAACGGATTTGAAAACGCAGACATCCGATAAAAAGGATCGTAAAAATATGGATTCATCATGAAACTAGATTGATAAGCAAAACTAGAATACATCATAGGCCCATACATAGAGGACATGGATCCAAAATAATAGGGATCTGCTAAACGCCAAGAGGCTAATGGAGAAGCCCAACGAGAACCAAAACCGGTTCCAAAAGATATGAAAGGATTGGTATACCAATTATTCCAAGGGTTGGCATTCATCAAACCCGATGAAAATCCATTGGCGTACCCTTGATCATATTGACTGGCATATACGGCTCGAGAATTTAAATAATTAGGCTCAGCTGCAGCAGCTAAACCATCCTCTTCTTCAATTAAAGTGGCATCATCTTGAAAGTCTAAAAAATCAGACTTCTTCTTTTTCTTAGGTATTGCAGCAGTCTGGACAGGATTATCGTAGAGGTCATCGGCAACCAATTTTGATTGGTTCGTTACATCCGAAGAATTATTTTGAACAACAGTACAAGCTTGTATAATAATTAAACCAACAAGCAACAAAAATAAAATCGAGTGATTTTTCATTGGATTTGAGTGTTATACATGTTAAAAACCTAGGACAAAACTGTATCTTTGTCTCCAACAAATTTGAGACTAAAAAAGTTTACAAATAAAACGATAAATATCTTTAAAATTACGATTTCCAAAAATATATATGAGTAAATCCCTACCAAGTCGCGCCGAGAACTATTCTGAGTGGTATAATGAATTAGTTAAACGAGCTGATTTAGCTGAAAATTCTGCCGTAAGAGGTTGTATGATCATAAAACCCTATGGATATTCAATCTGGGAGAAAATGCAAAGGGCCTTAGATGACATGTTTAAAGAAACGGGACACACAAATGCCTATTTCCCTTTATTTATTCCTAAATCGTTCCTTTCCAAAGAAGCTTCACACGTAGAAGGATTTGCCAAAGAATGTGCCGTAGTCACTCATTATCGATTAAAAAATGATCCTAATGGCGGAGGTGTCATTGTAGATCCAGACGCAAAATTGGAAGAGGAATTGATCGTCCGACCGACCTCCGAAACAGTCATTTGGTCATCCTACAAAAACTGGATTCAATCATATAGAGATTTACCTTTATTGATTAATCAATGGGCCAATGTGGTTCGTTGGGAAATGCGCACGCGCCTTTTCTTAAGAACAGCTGAATTCTTGTGGCAAGAAGGTCATACGGCCCATGCGACTAAAAAAGAAGCCATTGCCGAAACCGAACAAATGCTCGAAGTATATGCGGAGTTTGCTGAAAACTTTATGGCGATGCCTGTTTTAAAGGGGATAAAAACAGCTAATGAACGATTTGCTGGAGCGGAAGAAACCTATTGCATCGAAGCATTAATGCAGGATGGGAAGGCATTGCAAGCTGGTACCTCTCATTTTTTAGGCCAAAATTTTGCTAAGGCTTTTGACGTAAAATTTCTAAGCAAAGAAAACCAATTAGATTATGTTTGGGGAACCTCATGGGGTGTGTCTACCCGATTAATGGGTGCTTTAATCATGGCGCATTCCGATGATCAGGGTTTAGTTTTACCTCCCAAACTAGCGCCCATCCAAGTCGTTATCGTTCCAATTTACAAGGGAGATGAGCAATTGAACTTAATCAAAGATAAAATAGATCCTTTAGTAAAAGCTTTGAAAAAACAAGGGGTATCGGTGAAATTTGACACTTCAGAAAATCAAAGTCCTGGATTTAAATTTGCCGAATACGAATTAAAAGGAGTCCCTATTCGCCTGGCTATTGGCGGTAGAGATATTGAAAATGGAACCGTTGAACTTGCTAGAAGAGATACCAGAGAAAAAACGAGTATGCCTTTCGACGGAATCGAGCAAGTGGTCATTGACACATTGCAAGACATTCAAGAAAAAATTTATGCCAAAGCATTCGCATTCCGTGAATCAAATACCCACGAAGTGAATACCTGGGAAGAATTTCAAACGAAAATCGAAGAAGGTGGATTCATCTCTGCACATTGGGACGGAACTTCAGAGACGGAAGAAAAAATAAAGGAATTGACTAAAGCGACCATTCGATGTATTCCTTTAGGTGTCAAAAAAGAAACGGGTAAATGTATTTTGACTGGGTCAACTTCCGAGCACCGTGTGGTTTTTGCTAGAGCTTATTAAATTAGGTAAATGGTATTAGGCTTCTTAGCTTATTATTTTGAGCAGAACCTCCAATACGCGATCGATTTCTGCCCGAGTATTATTTTTCGAAAACGAGAATCGAACAGCTGCACCTTCCGCATTTGGATTTAATGCGGTCAGCACGTGAGAGCCCACAGAAGTTCCGCTAGAGCAAGCACTCCCTCCCGAAGCTGATATTTTTTCTATGTCGAGTTTGAATAATAGCATATCTCCATCCTGAACCTGAGGAAAGCGTACATTTAAAACCGTATATAAACTTTTATCTATATCACCTGAAAGTCCATTAAACTCAATGCCTGGGAAATTATTCTGTAAACCCTGGATGAAATATGTTTTTAGATCTTTTATATGCGTTTCATGATCAGCCATTTTTTCATAAGCTAAAGAAAGAGCTTTGGCAATTCCCACCATTCCATATACATTTTCAGTGCCTCCACGTTGGTTGCGTTCTTGGGCACCCCCATGCATCAAAGGAGAGAACTTCGTCCCTGATTTGGCATAGAGAAAACCTATTCCTTTGGGTCCATGAAATTTATGTCCGGCGCCAACTAAAAAATGAACGGGTAATTCTTGCACATTGTGCACAAAATGTCCCATCGTTTGAACCGTATCTGAGTGAAATAGAGCACCATATTTTTCACATAAATCACCCACTGCATGCAAATCCAATAAATTCCCAATTTCATTATTTCCCTGCATCAAACTCACTAAGGCGTCGGGCGAAGCAGATAACAATTTTTCCAAATCAGCTAAATCAATAACCCCATTCGCATCTACCTTGACCATTTTCAGGTCTACCATTCCCAATTTTTCCCATGCCTCCGCCGTATGTAAAACGGCATGGTGCTCTAAAGGTGAGGTAATAATCGTCTTAACTCCGCCATATAAAACGGCAGATTGAATCACCGTATTATCTGCTTCCGTACCTCCAGATGTGAAAAATATTTCCGACGGAGAGGCATTTAATAAGGTGGCAATCGTCTTTCTAGCTTTTTCAACGATCACTTTGGCTTGTCGGCCATGCGAATGAATCGACGAGGGGTTTGCCGTAAACTGCTCAAAATAGGGCTGCATTTCCTTCCATACCTCAGGGTCTATGGGGGTAGTAGCCGCATTATCTAAGTAAATCGGCGATTGTTTTGAATTCATACCTTATTAGTTGGAGGCAATTTCTTCGATTACCTGTATAATTTGTTGTGCAAGTGTATTGGCTTCCTCCTCGTTAGGGGCCTCCGCGTAAATTCGAATGATGGGTTCGGTATTTGATTTTCTTAAGTGTATCCAACGATCTGGAAAATCTATTTTTACTCCATCGATCGTGTTAACCTGTTGGTCTTTATATTTCTCAGCTACCGTCGATAAGATTAAATCAACATTCAAATTGGCCGATAACTCGATTTTATTTTTTGAAATAACATAGGAAGGAAAAGTAGCTCGTAGTTCTGATGATTTAATCCCTTTTTGGGCTAAATACGTCAGAAACAAACCAATCCCGACCAAAGCATCCCGACCATAATGTGATTCAGGAAAAATAACGCCTCCATTGCCTTCTCCGCCGATAACAGCCTGCTGAGCCTTCATTTGGTTGACGACATTGACCTCGCCAACAGCCGCCGCAAAATAGCTTCCTCCATGCTTTTCGGTCACATCGCGTAAAGCGCGCGTAGACGATAAATTAGAAACCGTATTACCCGTACCTAATGACAATACATAATCTGCTATCGCAACTAACGTATATTCTTCTCCAAAAGGCGTTCCATCCTCCGAAATAAAACACAAACGGTCTACATCGGGATCGACCACAATACCTAGATCATAATTTCCTTCTTTCATCTTGGAAATCATTACCCCTAAATTCTCTGGTAAAGGTTCTGGATTATGCGCAAAATGGCCTGTTGGTTCTCCATAAATCACATCCACATTATTCACACCCAAGGCACGTAATAAATCGGGGACAACAATTCCTCCAGTGGAATTAACGGCATCCACCAATACTCGGAAATTTGCTTTAGATATTTGATCTGCATGAACCCCACGAAGACCTAAAACATGTTGAATATGATGGTCCAAGAAAGAATGATCCTCCTTGTATTCGCCCAAATCATGTACTTCAACAAATGAAAAATCTTGATTTTCGGCAATCGCCAACAAATCCTTTCCATCCGCATCCGATATAAATTCGCCTAAATGATTCAACAATTTAAGTGCGTTCCATTGAGCTGGATTGTGGCTTGCTGTGATGATAATTCCACCGGCAGCCTGCGTCCAAGGAACCGCTAGTTCAACGGTGGGAGTAGTAGATAATCCTATATCTAAGACATCCCAACCCAAACCGATCAGGGTATTGGCCACCAAGGATGACACCATGGAACCTGAAATTCGAGCATCTCTACCTAAAACAATGGTGTTCGATGCATGCCCTACTCGCTGGAGCCAAGTGCCATAAGCGGCAGCAAAAGTAACTACGTCGATGGGACTGAGGCCTTCGCCCGGTTTACCTCCGATGGTACCTCGGATGCCTGAAATTGATTTAATTAAAGCCAATGGTCAAAAATTTTATTTTCTAAATTTCGAATTTTAAAATTACGCAAAAATACTTATTTCCTTTCTGAGAAAATATCCTTATTTTTAGAGGCATTTTCAAACCTATGTTTATGAATTCCAATCGGCTTAGAGAGATCTTAAGTCAAATACAGAAAATCAAGATCGCAGTTATCGGAGATTTTGCCGTTGATTTTTACTTTCAAGAAAACACGCTAACGAAAGAATTCTCAGTGGAGACTGGGAAAAATGTTTTCTGGGGGTATCAGCCCAAAGGGTATTTAGGAGGTGCAGGAAACGTGACTAAAAATCTGTCTATTTTGGGAGCAAAGGCCTTTGCCTTTGGGGCGATAGGACTAGACTTATTTGGGAGAGAAATGCAATTCCAATGTAAATCATTAGCGATTGATACCACGCATTTATTGCCCTTTTCAGATATCGACACGCCGACCTACTCGAAACCGATGTGGGCTGACATCGAATTAAATCGCATTGATTTTGGTACACAGAATAAGCAATTCCAACTAAAATCTGAAACATTAATTCAGCATTTAGAAACTGAAATAGTCTCGTATGATTGGGTTGTTGTGAATGAACAATTTCAAAATCCTTTATTAAACAAGGCTAGTATAAAAAAGCTACAAAAGCTCATTAATCTGCATAACAAAAGTTCATTGGCCGACCTACGTAATTTAGGGGGCGAAGCCACTGAAATCCCTTTAAAAGTTAATGAATCTGAATTGGCGGCCATTTTAAAATTAAGTCCAAAGCAGTTGGCCTTAGATGAAACATTAATTGCCATCATTAAAAACTGGGTAACCCAACGAAAAACGGGGGCCTTAGTTACCTTAGGTGAGCGCGGATTAATCTACGCTAGCCCAACGGAATTTCATTGGCAATCGGGCATTAAACCCAAAGGAGAAATAGACACCGTGGGTGCTGGTGACATGGTTGTCGCTGCATTTTCAGCGGCTAAAGCCACCGGAGCGAGCACCGCTGAATGCTGTGAATTTGCTAATTTGTGTGCCCACATATCCATCCATAAAATTGGGGAAACGGGTGCTGCCAGTCCAGAAGAAATTGAAAAATTAAACCTTACATTTTTATGAACAAAGAAGAATTAAAATCACTTCGTGACGAAATCAAACAGTATACAGAAGCCCATCTATTGCCTTTTTGGTCTACAAGAACCATGGATAAAACCTATGGTGGATTTATCACACACTACAATGAATTTGGGGAAGATTCTGGGCAAGATGAAAAGTCATTGATCGCACAATCGAGATCTGTTTTTACGTATTCTCAGGCATACCGACATGGATTTGGGGGACCTATCATGAAAGAAATGGCCGAACATGGGGTAAGGTTCATGTTAGACAAAATGTGGGATCATGAAAATGAAGGGTTTTACTGGATGATGAATCGTAAAGGGGAGGCGACCAACAGACAAAAAATAGGATACGGCCATAGTTTTGCCATTTATAGCCTTAGTGAATATACCTTAGCCACAGGTGATCCAATAGGTTTGGAATATGCAGAAAAGTGTTTTGATTTATTGCAAAAATATGCCGTGGATACCAATTTAGGTGGCTACTGGGAATTCTTTTCAGAGGATTGGAAGTTGATGGGACCGGGCGCTCCTGGAGGTGATCGAAAAACCCTTGACGTACACATGCACCTGATGGAAGCTTTCACCACTCTCTATGAAGCCAGTGGTAAAGAATTGCATCGTAGAAAACTAAAAGAGTCCATTGACATATTGATTCAAAAAGTAATGCATTCGGAAACGGGGACAGGAATACCGCAGTTTTGGGCTGATTGGTCCGTCGCGCCACAGATTAAATTTGATATCGTTTGGGGTTGGGATCGTTTTGCTGAGGGAGGCCAAAAAGCTTCGGCTACCGACAATACCTCGTATGGTCACAACTCAGAATTTGGTTGGCTATTAATGCATGCCTTGAAAGTGGGCGGTTTTTCCATCGAAGATTACCGAATCAATTTAGAAAAGGCATTCTATCATTCCATGAATCATGGCGTGGATTGGGAGTTTGGTGGTGTTTATGTAGAAGGTTCACATGAGGGCGTTGTGTATGATCAGGAGAAAGAATTTTGGCAACAGGCTGAAATGTTAATAGGCATGCTCGATGCGTATTTGCTTACTGGAGATGAAAAATTCTTAGCGGCACATAAGCAAGTGCATCGCTTTGTTTTCGACAAAATGATCAATTTTAACACAGGAGAATGGTGGCCATTATTGACCCGTGAGGGAGAACCCATTTGGCGACACATGGCGACTTCTTGGAAAATAAATTACCATAATGTTCGGTCAATGATTTTAAGTTATGAGAAACTAGGAACTATTATCGCATCATAAAAATGAAAATACTTGTCAGTTTTGCTTTGTTATTCTGCATGAGTCATTCGTTGATGGCCCAAAAAATGAGTCAATCGAACGAGTTAATAGGTATTTTAAAACAATATTTTGGATCAAGTACTTCATCGGGATCCAAGGCAAAACAAGCTAAAAGAACATTCGCCATCAAATCAGATTCGCTATTCATCTACTTTTATGATCCAGTGGATTTATTTACCAAAGGGGAATATCTGGATACCAATGCGATCCCACTGGGCCAATTGGAAAAAGTGGTCGTGGTGTCAGGAAGAAGTGCAGAAGGGGCAGCTGGAGTAGGAATTCAATTTATTCCTAGGTTTATAGAACCTTCAATTCCAAAACCTAAAAGTGATAATAATGGAGCAGTGGGAGAAGTTAGTGGACAAAATTTATCACAAGTAGCCGCTGGAACTTTTAATCAAAAAATGGCTGGCCAAGTTGCCGGAGTTACTGTAGGGAATGATAATTCTCCAGGCGGATCAGCCATGGTTAGAATACGGGGATTTGGTTCTATCAATGCAAATAGTCCATTATATGTGGTGGATGGAGTGCCCATCACCAACTTAAACACCATTAACCCCAATGATATCGAATCAGTTAATGTATTAAAGGATCCATCGACTACCGCTATTTATGGGGTGCGTGGTGCAAATGGAGTCGTATTAATCAAGACAAAAACGGGAGGGACAACCACGTTTAAAATTCCGGATGAAATCTTACATCAAAAACCATTGCCCTATACTTTATGGGTATATGGTAGAAAAGCAAAAGAGTTTAAAAATCAAGGGATTGGGGAAAAGATCCAGGAACTATTGAAATAAATTAGATATAAATATGATACCCAATTTATCCAATTTTATTTCTAGGTTTAATCAATATATTCAGCATTTAACATCCTCGAATCTTGGCACTTTTATTTTAAGTCTATCTATTTATTTGCTTTTTTCTAGTATCTATTTTCCAGAATCTGTCTTCAAAAAGCTTAATAAATCCTTTAGTCAAAATGAAATCTTCATTCAAGATTTTGTTAATCATAAAATTGATTATCCGCTAGAAGCTACAAAAAACAAAGATGAAGGGGATCATTTTATGAAAAGAGAATTAAGAATTACCCCCTATTTAATAGGCAAAATATTTCATTTAAACGCTTTAAAACTATTTTACCTTCAATCGCTATCGTTGATTGCCTTTATTTGGCTTTTTTTAAATACTGTTAAAAAACTGATGCGTAACAATGCAAGCATCGCATTTTGGTCGGTCCTAGCTATGTTATTTACATATGTAGGACATTCATTTAATTACGACACCCTATTTTACGACTCATTTGCCTATTTAGGCCTCATGCTCTCAATCTATTTTTATGACAAAAAAATATCCATTCTTATTTTGGTTTTTAGCTATTTCGTTGATGAAAGGGCTGTAATTCCTTCATTGGTTATGCCAATTTATTTCATTCTAAATAAAAATGAATTTTCAAAAATCTCTACAAGTTTGAGTGGTGTTTTAAGGTTACTTATTTTAAAAAATAAAAGTTTCTACTTTGTAACCATAAGCATCAGTATCTATGTCATTATAAGAACAATCTTATATCTTCAATTCGACTTAAAAACTCCGGTAGGTTCAAATTCAGGAGTAAGCATAGGATTTGCATTAAGGCATGGAGCCAAGATGATTTATGCCATTTATTATGCATTAAAAGTATTTTTAATTTTTCCAATATTTGCTATCTGCGCAATGGCCGTTAAAAAGAATTATTGGCTAGCTATTTCATTTTTAATGATTTTTGTGGCTTGTTTAATGGTTTCAACTAGTGTTGACGATGTGACAAGAAGTATGTCTTTTTCATTCATTTTGATTTTCATTCCATTTAAATTAGCCGCTGAATTTAATGAGATAAGACCCTTGAGGCATCTACTTTATTTGATGTTCATCATACATCTGATCACACCCACATATACATTATTGCTAAATTTAATTCCCATGGAGCCATGGCAATGGGGGAAACTATTTTAATTATTGCTAAGTAAATTAACCTAAAAATAGGTTAACCTATAGAAATTTGTGAATATCCACTATTTTTACAAAAAGATATCAAAACACATCTATGAATTACTCTTATTTAAAAAATAGTCTTTTAGTTTTTATTTTACTGATTAGCATAAATCTCCAAGGGCAAACAACTATTATATATCCTCATAATCGTCAAATATTCCAAAGGAATTCTCAAAACGAAGCCACCATAGCTTTATTAGGAAAATTCAACCAAGACTTAGATTTGATTCAATACAAATTTGAGCCCGTTAAAAAAGGACAAGGAACTTTAATAGACTGGACGTCATTGAACACAGCGCCTCTAGGTGGTTATTACCAAGAAAATGTGCTAGTTAAAGGAGGTTGGTATACTTTAAAAATAAGAACATTTAAAAATTCTAAATTAGTTGACTCAACCTCCTTGCAAAGAGTTGGTGTTGGTGAAAACTTCATTATTGCCGGTCAATCAAACGCACAAGGTTCTGCAAGGGATACTAATTTAAGTAGTGGAGCAAAAGATGACCGAGTAAATGTCGCTAACTTTTACAATTACTACACTTTTTACAATAGTTCTACGACCAATAAATACATTGGTGCGTTGAATACAGATTTTCCATTCACTGAGTTTTCAAAACTAGATTCTCAGGCAACAATTGGACCCATGGGCTTATCCAATTACTATTGGCCTATGGTTGGGGATATGTTAACAGAAAAATACAATGTACCGGTTAGTTTTATCAATGCGGCATGGCTCGGCACTAAAATGCGCAATTGGCACGAATCATCTCAAACTAACCCAAAACCATCTCAAAACCCCTTCAATCCTGATTTATATTATACGGCTGGTTACCCATTTATAAATTTAAAAAGATCCGTTGAGCTATACGGATTTAAAAATGGAGTCAGAGCCATCTTGTGGCATCAAGGAGAAACGGATTCATTTTCCTTTAAGAATGATACAGAAGAAACAAAAAAAGCAGAAGCAACAAAATACAAAAATCAGCTCATTGACGTAATAAAAAACTTAAGAAATCAAACGGGCATTGAAGTGCCTTGGTTGGTCGCTGAAATTTCATTTGCAGCAGGCAGAGTGGATGGAGTATGTACGTCCAACTATTGGGACAATAATTTCATACAGGCTCAAAGGGAAGTTGTCACCTCAAGTGATTTGCCCCAAGTTTTCAGTGGGCCGAATACCGACAAAGTAGAGATACCTAGAAAAAACAATGAAATTGCAGCATGTGTCCACTTTTCCCCAGAAGCCTACGGGGAAGTAGCTACTCTTTGGTCAGATAAAATAAATGCAGCAATTAGTGGAAATATCAAAGCAATAGCGGCCAAAGAGTTCCCTAAATTGTCACTATTATGTGATCAGAATAATCAAACAACAGCTAAACTTACATCAACCGTATTCACTAAAATAAAATGGTTTAATGAGAATAAACTGGTCGATAGCTCATTCACTATAAATAAAATTAATCCAGGCAAATATACAGTTCGACTTGAAGACGCGAAAGGAAATCAATATACAATTCCAGAATTTCAAATGTTAACATTACCTCAGCCTATAAAACCTACGATACAGAATACCGGTGATACTTTATTTTGTGCAGGAAAGAGTGTTGAGCTAAAAGCCCTAGGAAGTACCAATATGAAATTCACATGGAATACAGGCGCTCAAAGTTCCAATATAATTGTGAACGAAACGGGCACTTTTAAGGTGCTAGGAACCAACGAGTTTAATTGCAAAACAGCCTTTTCAAATGCCATTCAAACGAAAGTATTTGACAATCCAGCAGCTCCTATAATCGCTCAAGAAAGTCCCTATTTTTTAAGTGGAAAAACAAAAACAGATGGAGATATTAAATATGCTTGGGAGTTTAATGGCGCACCCTTAGCTGAAATTACCTCTATTTTAAGAGTTAAGGAAGCGGGCAAATACTCAAATACTGCCTTTAAAAAATATTCAAATACGCTAACATGTATATCTCCGAAAGTTGAATTCAATTATACACTTCCTGAGGATTTCGGATTAACAGTATTTCCAAATCCAGTTAGTGCCTTAATTTCTATTCAATCTAAATCCTCCTTGAATGGGGCAGTCATTAAAATATATACGATAGATGGAAAAATATTAATGGATTCCAATGTCAATCAAGATGGTACTGCGCAAATTAATGTAGGTCAGATTAATCAAGGACTTTACAAAATATTGGTTAAAACGGCTGATGGCATGATTTACCAAAAAAATATCAGCGTCTTTCGTTAAATACCCAAAAACTCAATTAAAAAGCCCCAAATAAATATTTGGGGCTTTTTGTTGACCTACTAGGATTCGAACCTAGAAAACCAGAACCAAAAACTGGTGTGTTACCTTTACACCATAGGTCAATCTTAATAGAGTGCAAAATTAAGCGCTTGCGCTGTAATTATCAAACATTGATTCAAAATAATTGAATTATTTCTCTAGAATTAGGTTCAAGCGCTGAAAATCAAGCTATTAATTTTAATTTTTCCAATTAGCTGATCAGTTCCATCGAAGACACCATTGCCTCCGCATTAATTTTCCTGACTAAGCCTTGCAAAACTTTTCCAGGTCCACATTCAATAAATTGAGTGGCCCCCGCAGAAACCATTGCTTCGATCGATTGAGTCCAACGAACCGGACCGGTCAATTGAGCAATTAAATTAGCTTTAATTTCCACTTCATTTTGAGATGCTTTTGCATTTACATTTTGAAATATTGGGCAAACGGGGCGGTCAATTTTTGCTGCTTCTATAGCAGCTGCTAGCTCTACACGAGCCGGCTCCATAAATGGAGAATGAAAAGCACCACCTACGGGCAACAATAATACTCTTTTTGCACCTGCTTCTTTTAATTTTTCTCCGGCTAGCTCAACCCCTTTGATACTTCCTGAAATGACCACTTGGCCTGGACAGTTAAAATTAGCAGCAACCACTTCGCCGTTAAACTCAGCACAAACTTTTTCAATTTGTTCATCACTTAAGCCCAAAACAGCAGCCATCGTGCTGGGCTGTATTTCACATGCTTTTTGCATGGCTATTGCACGCTTGGAAACTAAAGATAAACCATCTTGCCAACTTAATCCTCCGGAGGCCACTAAGGCAGAGAATTCGCCCAAAGAATGGCCTGCCACCATATCAGGTTTGAAATTGGTACCTAATTTTGCAATTAGAATTGAATGCAAATAAATGGCCGGTTGGGTCACTTTCGTTTGCTTAAGTTCTTCTTCAGAACCATTAAACATGATCTCAGAAAGTGGAAATCCGAGAAGCTCATCTGCCTCAGAAAATATTTCCCTCGCAAACGAATAGGTTTCAAATAAATCTTTCCCCATTCCGGGAAATTGCGATCCTTGACCAGGAAAAATATATGCCTTCATTTATAAATTAATTATTTAATGTAAATTTGTTAGCAAAGATAAAAAAATGAAGCGTTTTCTGAAATGAAGAAAACAAATAGCTCATTAAAACTATGATTAAAAATTTATCGATATTTCCTTTATTGGGCCTTATTCTTTTACTAAATGGTTGCAAATCAGAAGATATTGCCCCTAAATTCCCCAACAATTCAACAGTAACCATTGACAAACTCAATAGTATAGATTTTGCACAAAGAAATGCAATTAATGAAGGTGCTATCATAATCGTCGGAAAATCAGATAAAAAATTCCAATCGGCCAAAATAAAATTCAATAGTTCATTAAGTGGTGTTTCGACGGATTGGTTGGCCCTTAGTATAGATCCTATCACCAATGAATTCAAAGGTAAGTTTACGTTAAAAGCCGGTGGATATTACCCACAAATCCAATTATTCAATGATAACAAAGTCTATACCGATACACTTTTAACTTGGAATGTGAAAGTTGGCGAAGTTTTTGCCGTCATTGGACATTCCTTAGCCGAAGGACAAACCCCCTATACCATTGAAAATTATGACCCCACATGGGCTTCCGTTTTGAATTATTCTTCAGGAAATGTAAATAATTTCTGGGGCCGACTAGCTGAAAAATTAAAAGTAAAATTAAATGTACCTGTACGAATATATAATACAGGCATCGGAGGTTCCACTTCAGAACATTGGGGACTTTCGGCCATGGGCTTGCCTTTCCAACATCCATTTTTTGATTGGAAGGGTAGATTTCCTTTTTTTTTATATGAAAAGCGATTAGTCAATGAAATTTCAAAAATAGGACTAAGAGGGATTTTAGTCATTCATGGGGAAAATGATGGTTTATTGTCAGAAAATACGATCGTTGAATCCACTAAAATGTATGTTCAGAAAACAAGAGATCTATTAGGTGCGCCTCTATTAACATTCTCCATTGCAAAAAGCAATACGGGTGGAACTGCTGAGCCCATCATGAAAGTTAAGTCTGCCCAAAAAAGAATTTTGACTGAAATAAAAAATACGGTTGTCGGAGCTGATTTAGAAACTTTGACTGGGGAAAAATATCGATGGGATGGCATTCACTTTAATAGCGCTGGTCTTGAACAAGCAGCCACGCGCTGGGATCAATCTTTGCCTCTGAGTTTCTTTACTCAAACCACACCATATACACCTAAATAACTTCGCAGTTATCTTCCTTTCTCCACAAATATCGATTCTTGGCTATGAAATCATACATAGCATCCAGAAAACTTGTAGGCAATAAAAAGAAAATACGTAAAGGCTGGAAGTACCAGTGAGCCTCCACCATCAAAGCAGTAATTGCCTTAGACTTCATAAATAGTTGATTGCCAACAATCAATTTGATGCTATCAACTGCCCAGTCTGCAGGTTTAAATCGATTTTGAATATCCAAATATTCAACGTCATACTGAGTAATTACATGCAATTGGACCGCCAACATCCGTCTCAATAATTTAGTTGACCCCAGGCAAAACCGGCAATTCCCGTCAATAATCACTTGCATTTTAAATTATTTTACTAATTCAACCCAACCCTTCAGTTGCTTAGTTTTTAACGCCTCGTTCTTTACATCAAATATCACATCACAGGTATAAAAATACGTTGACGACGCCATGACATTGCCATTTAAATCCCTTCCATTCCAACCAAATCCATTGATATCTCCTGTATACTGATATACTAATTGGCCATTACGGTCCACTATTTTACAAGAAACTTGTTTCACAAATCGTGGGCATCTCATCGCTTGAAATACATCATTTTTTCCATCCCCATTTGGACTAAACAAATTAGGCAAATCGAAAGAAGGACAATTATCTTGGCACACAGTTTCACTCTTGGCCGACTCTTTGCCCAATTGGCTTACAGCCGTGACATAATAACAACCAATAAACGAGTCTGTCTTTTGGTGTAAATATTTTAAATCAGAAACTTCTCCTATTTTCCCAAATGTTGTTCCATCCTTCGAATAATAAATTCGATAGCTCGCAATACTCTGATCGCAAGATCCCGTCAAGGTAGGTGTCCAAATAAGCGTATTAGTGAAACTTGTGAACTGGCAATTCAACGAGGCATCTAAACTTTCACAATTTAAAGCAGCCAAGCTTAATTTAGGTGCGCATGGATTTACGTCTGATTGCGGCTTAATGCATACAATTTGGGACGAATTAAGTAATCCTATATTAGGTAGTCCTTGCCCATAGGTCCCAACGGTTTGTACATAATAACAATAGGTTGAATCCGGAGAAATAACCACATCGAATTTCCCATCTTGTGTATAATAATCAATTCCTTGGTCTGTGAAAGTATACGAATTAGGACCCGCAACAGAAACCTCTGTAATTTGATTGAACTTTCCTGAACCCCTAGGAGTCTCGCGGAATACTCGGTGCACTTGAAAATCATTCGACCAAGGCACATTAGCTGACCAGGCCAGTTTAACAGATTTGACAGCCGCTTGTCCCAACAAAAAGACGGAACTTGCCGGACTCGGTGAATCTAATAATTTGAACTGATTATTTTGAGAATAATAAAAATCTACTTTGTACCGATAAGCACCAGCTACCGTATTCAAATTCTTATCTGTATAAACAGTATCTAATTTAGCCGGCGAAATTTGAGCAGGAATCCCTGAAGTGATGGCAGAAAAATTACTTCCAGTTTGACCATCCGCTCTCTGAACGATATACTGATAAGGTCCCGAATAAAAATTCGTGTCTAGTTTCAAAGGTCTTGTCCACTTGACAAGCATCTCCCCTACCTTCGCATCCGTTTTTAGAACAGACACATTGGTCATTAAAGGAGCCGCCGAAGGAATCAAAACACATGCTGACTCCGACATAGGACTGTAATCGTCCGAGCCTTTGCTATTTGTAAAAATGACCACCAAAACATAGGAATAGTTTGAATTTTTCATCAAACCATTCCCGCCATTATTATCTTCAAAAGAAGTCTTCGTCACATCCACCCTTCCTATTTCCGTATAACCAGTGAGCGACATCCCCGTTGAACAAGGTTTATTCACCACAGGATTACAGGCCGCTTGTTTTCGGAAAATGATAATTTTTGCATTAGGTAGCGCACATGCATAAGAATTCCATGTCAATAATGCACTGGCCGTAGACAATTTAATCGTCGCCTTTAAGCCTTTGACATTAGGCGCTATGACGCGTACTTTCCAGATTTTACTATCGACCAACTTGACACCACCGCCTACATTCACAGGTGGATTATCCTCCACTTTAAAGAAAATGTCATAGGTTTCCTTTCGAATATGTTGACAAGCCGTTTGCCATTTAAATACTCCCGTAGCAGGACTTGGCTGTTTGGGTGACGATGAAAAAGTAGCATAAGGTTGTTTAACGGCATAAACCGTATCCATTGCATATACATTACCAAAACTATAAATAGTGATTGGATCTAAACGGCCCGATTTTGATAATACATCTGTAGCGGAAATCGTTTCACTTAAAAAAGTACCCGCTTGAACGCAAACATCAGGCGGCACCGTTATCTTAGGGGCCTTATTATCCACGTCTTTAACTTCAATCTGCATGTCTCTGACCGTTTCAGAAATTTTAACTCCATTCCTCCATTCTTCGATTATAAAAGCACAATTGTATAAACCCACTTCTTGAGGTGAATTCCAAATCAAATCGCCATTTAATGGGTTGATCGTAAATGAGGAAGGAACAGAAGCCACTTCATTGGGTTGGCGAAAATTAGGAGCCATCAATCCCCTGCTTACTGAAGAACATGTTTCATAATCGCCTATTTTTGAAACGGATAAACGGTAGGCCAAACTATCACCTTCCGCATCCACCGCATTGGGATTATGAATAAAAGGTTGGCCTATAACGGCAGTCAAATCGACCGCTGGATTTATGAGCAAGGGAGTTGAATTTTGCCCTAATCCTGAATTAATCGAAAAAATGGTTTCCACATAAAAAGGGACTTCCACTGAACGTGTAATATTTCTTACCCCATCGTTCCGATTAGGTATAGCGACTGAAACCCTATAAAAAAGAGCGGGAGCTGGATACGTATACTCGATCTTATAGATATTTTTCATGGTCCCATTGCCGATATCCACGGGACTCCCACAACATCTTTTTGCTTTAAAAATAGCCGTGCCATCCCCAAAACAAAAATTAACATCTCCTTGATCCTGATTGGCCCGATTATTTTCTGTGTAGGTGGTTAAGGTAAACTCGTAGGTTAATGTTCTATCTGAAATACGTTTAACCGTAATTTCACCCCCTTTTAAATGCGTAGCATGACTAGTGAAACAACCTAGAAAAAAAACCAAAAAGTAAGAAGCAATTTTTCTTGCCGACATAAAACCTATTTGTGAATAGGAAAGTTAATAAAGCAAATCCAATTATTTAAAAAAAATGGTTTTTTTAATCGATTAATTTGAAGAACCCACGTTTGAGTCGTATTTTTGGTAGCTAAAATTCGTTCGATTAGTAAAAAAATAAAACGCTTGAGTAATTTTAATTTTAACAAATACATTTATTTATGGCTTGGTTAACAAAATCATTTAATTCATCTCTCGGGAAAAAGCTCCTGATGGCCATCACAGGCCTGTTTTTAATCAGCTTCCTTATTGTGCATTGTGGACTTAATGCGACCATCTTTTTAAATGATGGCGGAGTGGCCTTCAACGAAGGTGCCGAATTCATGGGAACTAATCCTGTGATCCGCACCATGGAAATTGTATTATTTGCTGGATTACTTCTTCACATCTTTGATGGTTTACGTTTGTGGCTTGATAATAAAAAGAAACGCCCGGTCGCTTATGCGGTGGTTGACGGTTCGGCTAATAGCAAATGGTATTCAAGATCCATGGGCTTATTGGGCACTTTATTATTACTTTTTTTAATCATCCATTTAAAACATTTTTGGTATTTTTCTCGCCTAACTGATGATTTGACTGAAGCGCATACTTTATATAACGAAATGCAAATCGTTTTTCAAAGTCCTATTGTGGTGGTTATTTATGTGCTGGGTTGTGTCTCGTTGGGTTATCACTTGTTGCATGGATTCCAAAGTGCATTTCAATCCTTAGGATGGAATCATCCTAAATATTCACCGACCATAAAAACGATTGGTACTGTTTATGCAGTCGTTATTTCAGCGACATTTGCTTCCATGCCGATTGCATTTTATTTTCATTTGATTCATTAATATCAGCCGACAAGAAATTATGACAAAAATAGACGCCAAAATCCCTGATGGAAATTTAGCCGAGAAATGGACCAAGTTCAAATCGAGTGTTCCGTTGGTAAACCCGTCCAACAAACGCAGCTTAGAAATCATTGTAGTAGGTTCCGGACTTGCAGGTGCATCAGCTGCCGCTTCTTTAGCTGAATTAGGATATAAAGTAAAAGTATTTTGCTTTCAAGATTCTCCTCGACGTGCGCACTCAATTGCCGCACAAGGAGGTATTAATGCAGCTAAAAATTATCAAAACGATGGTGATTCAGTATACCGACTATTTTATGACACCATTAAAGGGGGAGATTATAGAGCTCGGGAAGCCAATGTGCATCGCTTAGCTGAGGTATCCGGCAGTATCATTGACCAATGTGTAGCTCAAGGTGTTCCCTTTGCACGTGAATATGGCGGATTGCTTTCAAACCGTTCATTCGGTGGAACCCAAGTTCAAAGAACGTTTTACGCGGCGGGTCAAACGGGCCAGCAATTATTATTGGGCGCTTATTCAGCCTTGCAACGCCAAGTGGGAATGGGTAATGTGGAATTATTTACTCGACATGAAATGCTTGATGTCGTAACCATCGACGGAAAAGCCCGTGGCATTATCGCCCGTGATTCTGTCAGCGGTGCATTAGAAAGACATTTTGGACATGCCGTTTTATTGTGTACCGGTGGATATGGTAACGTATTTTATTTGTCGACGAACGCAATGGGATCTAATGTTACTGCGGCATGGAAGGCACATAAAAAAGGAGCTTTCTTTGCAAATCCTTGCTACACGCAGATTCACCCTACCTGTATTCCAGTGTCTGGCGATCATCAGTCTAAGTTGACCTTAATGTCCGAGTCATTGCGAAATGATGGCCGTATATGGGTACCCAAAAAAGAAAATGATACCCGCAAGGCTAATGAAATACCGGAGGATGAAAGAGATTATTACTTAGAACGCCGCTATCCTGCGTTCGGTAACCTAGTACCACGTGACATTGCATCGAGAGCCGCGAAGGAACGTTGCGATGCAGGTTTTGGAGTAGGATCATCTAAAATGGCCGTTTACTTAGATTATGCAGCAGCCATCATTCGTTATGGGAAAGGGGAAGCTAATAAACACAATATGCATAGCCCAACGGACGAGGAGATTCAATCCATGGGGAAAGCGGTTGTGAAAGAAAAATATGGCAATCTTTTTGATATGTATAAGCAGATCACTGGAGAAGACCCATATGAAGTTCCGATGCGTATTTATCCAGCGGTTCACTATACCATGGGTGGACTTTGGGTTGATTATAATTTAATGACAACGGTTCCAGGCTTATATGCCTTAGGAGAAGCTAATTTCTCAGATCACGGAGCTAACCGTTTGGGTGCTTCGGCATTGATGCAAGGATTAGCGGATGGTTATTTCGTCATTCCATATACAATCGGTGCTTATTTAGCTGCTGAGATTCGTACGCCGTCTATGTCGACTGATTCAGAAGATTTTGTAAACGCTGAAAAAGCTGTTCGTGATCGTTTAGAGACCCTGATGAACATCAAAGGTTCAAAGCCTGTGGATTATTTCCACAAACGTTTAGGTAAAATTATGTGGGATGAATGTGGAATGGCTAGAAGCGAGAAAGGTCTGAAAGCGTCTATTAAAGAAATCCAAGCCCTTCAAAAGGAATTTTGGTCTGACGTTAAAATCCCAGGTGAAATAAACAATTTAAACCCAGAATTAGAAAAAGCAGGTCGTGTGGCCGACTTCCTAGAACTTGGGGAATTAATGTGTATTGACGCCTTGGACAGAAATGAAAGTTGTGGTGGTCACTTCCGAACTGAATTCCAAACGGAAGATGGAGAAGCCCTACGAGATGACGATAAATACGCCTACGTAGCCGCTTGGGAATACGAAAAACAATCCATTTTCAAGCTTCATAAAGAAGAATTGAAATATGAAAATATCAAAATTGCTCAAAGATCTTATAAATAAATCGATATAATGGAAGGAAATTTAAACCTGACACTCAAAATTTGGAGACAAAAAAATACCCAAACAGCTGGTAAATTCGAAACCTATCAGGTGAGTGGTATTTCAACCGATATGTCATTTTTGGAAATGATTGACGTGTTAAATAACCGTTTAATCGAAGAGGGTGACGACCCGGTCGCTTTTGACCACGATTGCCGCGAAGGTATTTGTGGAATGTGCTCCATGTACATCAATGGTCGGCCTCATGGACCTAATCGCGGTGTGACTACGTGTCAATTACATATGCGTTCATTTAAAGATGGTGAAACGATTACCGTGGAGCCATGGAGAGCTAGTGCTTTTCCAGTGATTAAGGATTTGGTTGTTAACAGATCTGCTTTCGATCGAATCATAGCCGCTGGTGGTTTTATTTCCGTTAATACCGGAAATGCACAAGATGCTAACAGCCTTCCGATCAATAAAGATAATGCGGATGATGCTTTTGCTGCAGCAGCTTGTATCGGTTGTGGCGCTTGCGTAGCCGCCTGTAAAAATGCTTCTGCGATGTTGTTTACCTCAGCTAAAATATCTCAATTAGCCTTATTACCTCAGGGACAAATTGAGGCCGCCACACGTGCGCAAGCCATGGTGGCCCAAATGGACGAAGAGGGTTTTGGTGCATGCTCAAATACGGGTGCATGTGAAGCTGAATGTCCAAAAGGCATTTCAATCGAAAATATAGCTCGAATGAACCGCGAATATTTCTCGGCTACTTTCAGCTCAAAATAGTATTCACCTAATGGCCCCTGAAACTTATTTCAGGGGCATTTTACGCCCTTGTTTCTAGAACCCAATCACTCGAAATCGACACAAAAAACTAGCTCATCGGGCTGGATTGAGGTGATCTGTGGCTCCATGTTTTCTGGTAAGACAGAAGAACTCATTCGAAGACTTAGGCGGGCAAAAATAGCCCAATTGCAAGTTGAGATTTTCAAACCTGCTTCGGATACCCGTTATCATGATGAAGATATTGTTTCTCATAACCAAAACACCATTCGGTCCACCCCTGTTCATAGTGCGGTAGAAATTCTATTGCTGGCTGGAGATTGCGATGTGATCGGATTAGATGAAGCTCAATTTTTTGATCATAGCATTGTTGACGTTTGTAATACATTAGCTAACCAAGGAAAAAGAGTCATCGCAGCAGGGTTAGATATGGATTTTAAAGGATTGCCCTTTGGTCCCATGCCGGATTTAATGTCTATTGCCGAATATGTTACTAAGGTACATGCCGTATGTGTTTCCTGCGGTGGCGTAGCCCAGTATTCCTATCGAACGGCAGCCAACCAAGATACGGTCTTGTTAGGAGAATCCGACACCTATGAAGCTCGTTGCCGCGCCTGCTTCCCTCTTCAGTCCTAAATTATGCCCAAAGATCCTTCCTATAAAAAAGTATTTCAAAAAATAATAGCTAAAAAACCAAAGGACTTAGATAAGCAATTTGGGGAAGCACATGAGGATGTTTTTGAAAAAATGGATTGTTTGACTTGTGGAAATTGTTGCAAAACAACCAGTCCTATGTGGAATGAGACAGATATTCAACGAGTATCCCATTTGTTTAAAATGAAGGTTTCCGCTTTTTTAGATACCTATCTCGTCCAAGACTCTGATGGAGATTGGGTGTATCCAGCAGCTCCCTGTCCTTTTTTAACGGCCGAAGATAATACCTGTCAGATTTATGATCATCGACCGAAAGCTTGTAAGGAATACCCGCATACGAACCGAAAAAATATGATGGGAATATTGCAATTAACGGCCAAAAACGTCCTTATCTGCCCTGCTGTAGGCCAAATAATGGAAAAATTAGAACAAGTTTACCTGAGCTCAAAATAGAATTTGAAAATCACGTCAAAATTGAGGAAATTCGTATATTCATAAAAATTAGAATTCAATGCCAGCAACTGAATACCTTGGAATCGACGTCGGTGGAACCGGTGTTAAAATGGGAATTGTACATGCCGATACAGGTCAGATAAACAATTTCCAAAGTTACGATACCGCTACATGGCGTGAATCCAACCATTTTTTAGATCGATTAGCGGATGCAATCGCTTTGCATTTGTACCAACATAAAAATGTTCAAAAAGTGGGCATAGGCCTTCCTGGAATTTTAACAAAAGATAGAAGAACCTTAATTGAAATCACTGCCATTCCTGAAATTGACGGATCACCTATGATTGATATGTTGGAAAAGCGCTTTCCTGAACATACCTTTTTCATGGAAAATGATGCCAATGCTGCGGCATTAGGAGAATTTTATTTTTCTCCGGAAAAATCAAATATGCCTGAAGATTTTGTTTTCATTACCTTAGGTACTGGCGTGGGTGGAGCAGCGGTCATCGACCGTAAAATATTTTTAGGTGGAGATGGGAATGCCATGGAACCAGGACATGTGCCGTCCAAAAACGGTAAAGTGTTGGAACGAAATGTAGGCAAAAAAGAATTGCTTCAAATGGCCAACCGTATGAGGGCTGAATATAAGGGGGAAACAAGTTTACCAAGCGATGGAACTATCTCAACTACAGCGCTAGTCGTAGCTGCCGAAGAAGGGGATGCGTTAGCCCAAGCCATCTGGGATGAAGTAGGTACGCTTTTAGGTGATATGCTAGTATCATTGATCCGGATTTTAGATATTAAAAATATATTTATTGGCGGTGGATTATCAGCTTCCTTTGATTTTATTGTTCCAAGCATGGAAAAACAATTAAATTATTGGCTTACCCCAGCCTACTTAGAAAAATTGACCATAAAAAAAGCATTATTAGGAAATGATGCAGGATTATTAGGCGCAGCTTCGCTCTGTTTTTAAGAATAAATAGGCGTAAAATTCATTATTTCAATAATTTAAACACCCAGAATTCTATTATTTATATATAATATTTATAAAATCATATTTAGAATAAAAATTGTTTGATAATCCAATTTAAAATTCTAATATTTGCAACGTTTTTCAACCCCAAAATTTTTAATAAAATGTCAGATATTGCAGAAAAAGTAAAAAGCATCATCGTAGAGAAATTAGGTGTAGAGGCTTCAGAGGTTACTCCAGAGGCGTCTTTCACAAATGATTTAGGAGCTGACTCCTTAGATACGGTTGAATTGATCATGGAATTTGAAAAAGAATTTAGTGTTTCAATTCCGGATGACCAAGCTGAAAATATCCAAACAGTAGGTCAAGCAATTGCCTATTTGGAAAACGCGAAGTAATCGAATCAAGATAATTAAATATGTCAATTAGTACTAGGCAAAGAATGAGGGATTTATCCTACATGATTTCTAGGACTAATTGACTTTTTTTTTGAACGATTTAAAAAAAATCACATGGAATTAAAACGAGTTGTAGTCACGGGGCTAGGTGCCCTCACTCCCATCGGAAATACCGTTGGCGACTTTTGGGATGGTTTATCTAAGGGTAAAAGTGGTTGTGGTCCCATCACGAAATTTGACTCGGAAAAATTTAGAACCCGTTTTGCCTGTGAATTAAAAGATTTTAAGGTTGAAGACTTTATCAACCCGAAAGAGGCTCGTAAAATGGATCCATTTACCCAATATGCAGTAGTGGCAGCAGATGAGGCCATTGCAGATGCGGGTTTTGACATGGAGACCTTGAATAAAAATAAAGTTGGCGTCATTTGGGGTTCTGGAATAGGCGGATTGAAGACATTTGAGGACGAAATGATTTATTTTGGCCAAGGAGATGGAACACCTAAAATCAATCCCTTCTTTATTCCTAAAATGATTGCGGATTCGAGTTCCGGACAAATTTCCATTCGTAATGGATTTAGGGGGCCTAATTACGTGACCGTTTCAGCATGCTCGTCGGCAAATAACGCCATCATCGATGCATTCAATTATATTCGAACAGGCAGAATTCATGTTTGCGTAACCGGAGGTTCAGAAGCGCCTGTGACCATTGCCTCGGTAGGTGGTTTTACAGCTATGCACGCGATGTCAACTCGAAACGACGATCCTGCTACTGCTTCTCGTCCTTATGACGTAGACCGTGATGGTTTTGTTGTAGGAGAAGGTGCAGGAGCATTAATTTTAGAGGAATATGAACATGCAAAAGCAAGAGGTGCCAAAATATACGCGGAATTAATTGGCGGAGGTTTCTCTTCCGATGCCCATCACATCACGGCTCCACATCCAGAAGGTTATGGGGCTTTATTGTCCATGCTTGACGCATTAGAAGATGCGGGAATTAAACCGGAAGAAGTCGACTATATTAATACGCACGGAACATCAACTCCCATTGGAGATCCACAAGAGATTAAAGCAATCATAGATTGTTTTGGTGAACATGCGTATAAGTTGTCAATCTCGTCTACTAAATCCATGACTGGACATTTATTGGGTGGTGCTGGAGCTGTAGAAGCTGTCGCATCCGTATTAGCCATACAAAATCAATTTGTGCCGCCAACCATCAACGTTTTCAATAGAGATCCGGAAATTGACCAACGAATCGATTTAACGGAAAATAAAGGAAAGGCTAGAAAAATTGAAGTCGCATTAAGTAATGGATTTGGATTTGGAGGCCATAACGCAACAGTCATATTTAGAAAATTATAATTTATGCCCCTAAAAACTCTTTTAAGTTGGATTAACCCAAATACCATAGACCTAAGAGAGAAATTTCTAAAAAAATCAGTGACGCATTTAATAGGCTCAACACCTAATAATTTAAATTTATACCGATTAGCATTTTTACACGCCTCGGCATCCAAAGATAGCGTCGCTAAAACATACAAAGAGTCCAACGAAAGACTCGAATTCCTAGGCGACTCCGTATTAGGAATGATAACGGCTGCCTATTTATTTAAAAAATTTCCATTTAAAGACGAAGGATTTTTAACAGAAATTAGGTCAAGAATGGTCAGCAGAGAATCACTCAATGTGCTCGGCCGGAAATTAGGCCTAGATGAAGTGATCGAATACGAAAATCAGAAAAAAACAATCTTGTCACGGTCCAGTATGTATGGAGATGCGCTCGAGGCGTTTATTGGTGCCGTCTACTTAGACAAAGGCTTTGCCTTCACACAAAATTTTATCATTAGTAAGATATTGACACAATATTTTGATTTAGAAATTGTCGTTCAGAACAACCCCAATTTCAAATCATTGCTCATCGAGTGGGCACAAAAAGAGGGCAAGAAAGCCCAATTCACTCTGGAAGAGGAAGGTTTGCACCACAATAAAGAATTTACCGCTTTCGTTCTTCTAGATGGAGAAAAAATCTCTGAAGGAAAAGGATATTCAAAAAAGAAAGCCGAACAAACTGCAGCGATGAAAGCTTGTGAAGAGTTGGGCATTAAATAAACTCCCATGAAAACACCTAGTTTATTTGCACACTATTGGTCCGAAAATGAAACATTGACCACTTTCCAAGAGGTGATGAATTGGGAAATTAATCCCATCATCATAGAAATTATTCAAACCGAACTTACTCACCAACTCCATTCAGATTTCATCCAGCATACATTTCCTAATTTTAATTGGGAATCCAATAGGTTTACAGAAAAATGGGGTTCAGCCATGCAAAGCCTTTTAATCAATGTAACCCTACCTGAAAAAATTTGGCTGGATTGGATTCAAGATTTAACAAATAAAACCATCGGGACAACCGATGAGTCTAAACCTGCTTCTTTAGAAGAAGTTTATCCTTCTTTCGACGAATTGTTAAATGCCGAAGTGTATTATAGCTCCCCAGCTGATTCATTAGAGGACATGAAAGAGGAGGATGAGGTGAATGATGAGGTTATTGAGATTAAAGAGGAAGTCATAATCAATATCGAAGAAGAAGAAGTTAATGATGAAGAGGAAATTAAAGTGGAAGATGAGGAAAGTGATTTAACGATAGATCAAGAATTAACTAGCAGTAATGACAATGAATCTATCGAGATAGATTCCATCTTATTCGCTGAAGCTATCGAGGATAATGTGGATAAGAAAGATCAAGAATTTGTCCAAGAAAATATCGACATTGAATTTTCTGTTTTAAATTTAGAAATTGGCCCAAAAGCTCCTGCAGAGAAAAAAATATTGGATATATTGGGTGATTCTCCTGAAGAAAAGGTTTTTGAGACGCTCCAAACCAATCAAGACAATTCCCTAAAAGATCGAATTCATACCGAAATGACTTCGTCCTTAGCCGAAACCCTACCCCTATTTCAAAAGATCAATTTCATTCAAAATTTATTTGACGGAGAACCAACCTACTTGGATCAAGTTATTCAATTCATCGACCATGAGGCGAATAAATCCACCGATTGGAAATTAATCTTGCAAACCAATTATGCAGCATTCCAACGAGTCGACAATCAAGAATTATGGAATGAACTCTATGAACTCATCGAAAGGAAATTCAGTTAAGTGATCTAAATGATCAGTTTTTGACCAAAGTTTCAGGAATAAACGAAGTAGTTTCATCTAAAAATGAAACTACTTTTTGTTTTAATTTTATTGCTAGCTTTCAAGCCCTATTTTCCCAACAATCAGATATGGTTGCCGATGAGGAAAAGCAATCCAATTTTAATTATTTCCTACAAAATCCGCTTCAAATTAACCAAGTAACTGCGGATGAGCTTTCGGCTTTAGGAATTCTTACTTCGATCCAAATTTCAAATTTTATTTCGCACCGAAATCAAGTTCATTCCTTTGAATCAATCTTTGAACTTCAAACAATTCATGGTTGGGATCTAGCCCTTTTAAAAAAGATAAGACCTTTTTTACGCTGCGATAAAATAAATAAAAAATGGTATGAATTTTTGGGATCGAAACATCAACTACTCATCCGAAACGAAAAAACCTTAGAAGAAAAAAAAGGTTTTAGCCCTAAAGATTCAAGAAGCAAAACGAGGTATTTGGGTAATTCCTGGGGCCAATTAGCTCGATATCGAGGCCAATTAAACAATAATCTGCGAGTAGGTGCTTTAATACAAAAAGA
The DNA here is from genome assembly GCA_005791165.1 of Cytophagaceae bacterium. Classification (GTDB taxonomy): domain Bacteria; phylum Bacteroidota; class Bacteroidia; order Cytophagales; family Spirosomataceae; genus Aquirufa. The sequence goes on along the minus strand of SXXW01000033.1, from coordinate 75,977 downwards.
TGCAGGAGAAGCCAACTATCTTGATTTCAAAAGCGTTTTTATCGAAATAAAGCCAAACCATTGGGTTGACAAAATAATCATTGGAGATTTCATCAATCAGTGGGGACAAGGACTAGTCCAATCAGGTGGTTTTTCCTTAGGAAAAAGCTTTGAAAGCATCAAAGCCACACAAAAATTTCATTTGGGCGCAATTCCGTATACATCTAGTGGGGAAGCGTCTTTCTATCGTGGATTAAACGTCCAATTTCATGTGGGTTCATTTAATTTTCAAGCCTATAGCTCTTTTAGAAATTTGGACGCTAGCCTCAGTTCCGACAGCACTACGAAATCTAAAAAAATCAATTCATGGATTGAGGATGGATACCACAGAACAACTACCGAATTATCCCGCCAATCAAACGTGGAGGAATTAGCATGGGGTGGAAGTTTACAATGGATTCACAAAACCAGCCATTTAGCAATACAATTTAATCTATCCAACACATTATTTTCTTTAGAAAAATCAAAATCAGCACTCGCCTACAAAGAAAATTCTTGGTCTGGGAATCAGGTTAAAAATTACTCGATTAGCTTTCAAACCCCAATACAAACAGTTCATTTAACAGGCGAATTTGCCTGGATGCCTGATAATCATATGGCAGCAATTCAAGGTGGTGCCTTTGCCGTGTCTAAAAAAACGGATTTTTCCTACTTATGTAGGTATTATGCAAAAACCTATTTTAGCCCTAAAGCAAAGGGAATAGGGGAAAGTGCAGAAACAACGAACGAAATAGGCTTATTTGTAGGAAATCAAATCACTTTTGATAAGAGAAATAAACTATCTAATTACCTCGATATTTTTAAGTTCCCAGGATTAAAATATGAAGTATCCCAACCTAATTCATGGGGATGGGAAGTGCTAAGCCGATACCAATGGGAAAAAAGAGGAAAATATGCGTTTTTTGGCCAACTAAAATGGACCTCTAAACAAAATGATATTAGTCGGAGCAATACAAAATTAACTCGAAATCATTTAATACAAACGAGTCTAGACCTACATCAGTTTAAGGCCAAGAAATTGGATTTCCACACGCGAATCATGACATGCTTATTGATAGGTGCAAACACAAACGAAACAGGTTTGCTTATCCTACAAGATGTAAAATACCAAATGCGGTCTTTGGGAATTCAATTAAGAATAGGGTTTATTCGTTCATCCTCCTATGATTCAAGATTATATGCATATGAAGTGGGTGTTCCTCTATCATTTTCACTCCCCGCCTATTATGGACATGGTTTCAGAAACTGTCTCGTAATGGATTATAAATGGACGAAAAATTCCATATTTTCCCTGAAATTAGGAAGGACAAACTATCTAGATCGGGATGAAATTGGCTCAGGACTAGAGCTAATCAGCAGCTCACACAAAACGGATGTGACTTTTCAGTGCCAACTAATCTTTTAGGTTATAATATATTTACTTCAGTTTCGAGCGATACGCCAAATTTTTCAAAGACGGAAGCTTTGATTTTTTCAGCAATTGCCAAGATTTGAATTCCAGTCGCATGCCCATAATTAACCAGTACTAATGCCTGATTTACGTGCACACCCGCATCTCCATCTCGAAAACCTTTCCAACCCGCTTGTTCAATGAACCAGCCAGCAGGAAATTTAATGTCCGTACTCTCCTCGACAGGATAATTAGGTATCCCAGGAAAAGAACTTATTAAACGATTAGCTTCTTGAGAGCTTACCGTCGGATTCTTAAAAAAACTTCCCGAATTTCCAATCTCTTTAGGGTCTGGCAATTTACTTTTTCTAATTTCAATCACCACGTTAGATATATCGCTAATCGTAGGATTACTTATTCCTTTTGCATTCAAAACAGTTTGAATCGCCCCATAAGACGTTTTAATAATAGGCTTTTTACTTAATTTAAAACAGACGGTTGAGATCAAGTATTTACCCTTTCCTTCATGCTTAAAATAACTTTCCCGATAGCCAAATTGGCATTGATTTTTTTCAAATCGTTCCACAACTAAAGTTTCTAAATTCAAAGCCTCTAGATGATCAAATGTATCTTTAATTTCAACCCCATAAGCACCTATGTTTTGCATCGGGGCAGCGCCAACGGTCCCTGGGATAAGGGCTAGATTCTCAATTCCTGACCAATGATGCTGTACGGCATAGCTCACCAAGTCATCCCAAGATTCACCAGCGCCACTTCGTAATATGACGTGGTCTTCATCCTCTTGAATGACTTCAAAACCTTTTATTTCATTCTTGACAACAAGTGCGTCAATAGGCTTTGTACACAAAATATTACTTCCTCCACCTAAAAACAAATGTGGCAAATGCGAAAATTGGCCCTTTTTTAGCAGAGCCACATACGATTCTAAACTCGAAATTTTAGTGAAATATTGAGCCTTAACATCAATCCCAAACGTATTGTATTCTTTTAAAGAATAATTTTCAAACACCTGTGGAACTGAATTTGATTTAGGCATTTTAAATTAATTTGGTCGATAAAAATTCTTGTAATTCAGGCACCGTATTCGACATCATATTGGTAGAGTTCCCCTCCCACATCTTTTTGCCATCTTTTAAAAACATAATGTATTGACCCATTCTCATCACAGAATTCATATCATGAGATATTACAATAGTTGTAATTCCATATTCAACCGTTATTTCTTGAATCAAAAGGTCAATTTTGACAGCCGTTAATGGGTCTAATCCGGAGTTTGGTTCATCGCAGAAAAGATATTTAGGATTCATCACAATAGCTCTTGCGATTCCCACCCGCTTTTTCATTCCTCCTGAAATTTCTGAAGGCATTTGGTTCGCAGCAGCCTCTAATCCTACCCTTTTTAAACACAACATAGCCTGCTCTGTTTTTTCTTCTAAACCTTGCGAAGTCAGTGTATCTAAAGGAAATCGAACGTTTTCCAACACCGTTTTTGAATCGAAAAGAGCTCCACCTTGAAAAAGCACCCCCATCTCCCTTCGAATGGCCTTAACAGTTTCCTGATCTGCATTCACAAAGTCTCTTCCATCGTAAAGCACTTTGCCTTTTTCAGGTGACAAAATCCCAATCATACATTTCAATAAAACACTTTTTCCCGTACCACTACCCCCGATCACCATGTTCGTCATTCCTTGTTTGAATACACCACTCACGCCATCAAGAATGACCCTCCCCTCAAATTCCTTGTGTATGTCTTTAATTTCAATCATGCTCAAAATTAGGTATATTTTATCAAAAATAAACACAAATCACCTTGACTAATTAGATGGCGTGATTCAAAAAATGTGTAAATTGGTTTATTATATTTGCTCAACTCATTAAACCCAATCACTATGTTTTTAATTATTGTCGGAATCGTCCTTTATTTAGCAGGACAAGGTATTGGTAGCCCCAATTTGGTATTTTCTAAATATAGCCCAACATTCAAAATTGTCGGTATTGTATTTGCCCTCATTGGCTTATTAACTTCTGCTGTTAAGCAAATAGATGCAGGAGAAGTGGGTGTACAAAGTGTTTTTGGTAAGGTGGTTCCTGAAACCTTAACAAGTGGATTGAATTTTGTGAACCCCATTGCCAACGTGTATATTTTCGACGGAAAAACTCAAAATTATACGATGTCGGCCGTTCATGATGAAGGAGATAAAACAGGTGATGATGCCATTCGGGTACTTACCGCAGACGGTTTAGAAGTAGTGATTGACTTAACGGTATTGTTTAGAATTTTACCTTCTGATGCACCCAAAATTTTAAAGGAAATAGGCGAAGATTATAAAAATAAAGTGGTTCGCCCTATTACAAGAACCATGATCCGTGATAATGCCGTTTATTACGATGCGGTGGCATTATACTCGTTAAAGAGAAATGAATTCCAAACACGTATTTACAATGACATTGAGAAGAACTTTAAGAAACGTGGCTTAGTATTAGAACAGCTTTTAATCAGAAACATTAATTTACCCAATTCGGTCAAGCAAACAATAGAATCTAAAATTAATGCGGAACAAGATGCTCAAAAAATGCAATTTGTCCTTCAAAAAGAAAAGCAAGAAGCCGAAAGAAAACGCGTTGAAGCACAAGGTATCGCAGATTATCAAAAAATATTATCTACGGGATTGAGCGACAAACAATTGCAATATGAGTCGATTATAGCTCAAAAAGAATTAGCTAAATCGCCTAATGCCAAAGTAATTATCATGGGAAGTAGTAAAGGGACACCCATTATATTAGGCAACAACTAAATACAGTAAAATCATCCTAATTTTCATTGATTTGATTAATAAAAAAGGCCGAAGAATTAATATCCTTCGGCCTTTTTTATTTTCGTTATGTTTATTTACTTAAAATGGAATGCCCCATCTTATCACGTTTCGTCTCCAAATACTTTTCATTGTGTTTATTAGGCGCAATCTCAATCGGAATCGAGTCCACTATTTCAAGGCCATAGCCTAATAGACCGGCCCTTTTTTTAGGATTATTCGAAATCAACCTAATTTTATGTGCACCCAAATCACGTAAGATTTGAGCCCCTACTCCGTAATCGCGCTCATCCATCGAAAAGCCTAACTCCAGATTCGCCTCAACCGTATCTCGACCAAGCTCTTGCAATTTATAAGCCTTTAGCTTATTTAATAATCCGATGCCACGACCCTCTTGGAACATATATAAAATGACTCCTTTCCCTTCTTTTTCAACCATTCCCATGGCGGCGTGCAATTGATCACCGCAATCGCAACGACAACTACCAAAAATATCTCCGGTCACACAAGAACTATGCACGCGCACCATCACAGGCTCATTTATTTCCCATTCTCCTTTGACTAATGCCAAATGAGTATCCCCAGTATTTTTTTGTTTAAAGGCAATCAACTCAAATTGACCCCATTCCGTTGGCATATTCACACCAATCTCACGAGTAATCAATGATTCTGTATTTAACCTATATTCAATTAAATCTTTGATGGTAACTAACTTAAGATCAAACTTATCGGCTATCTTTCTAAGATCAGGCAAGCGAGCCATACTCCCATTATCATTCAAGACTTCAATCAAAACACCTGAAGGCTGAAATCCAGCTAACTTCGCAAAATCCATCGATGCCTCCGTGTGACCTGTCCTCCTTAAAACTCCCTCCGATTTACTCTTCAAAGGGAAAATATGACCAGGACGACCCAAGTCAGTGGGTTTAGTATTAAAATCCACCAATGCTTTGATGGTTTTTGAGCGATCCCCCGCAGAAATTCCAGTGGTACAACCATTGCCTAATAGATCAACTGACACAGTAAATGGCGTTTCATGTGATGTCGTATTTTGATCAACCATCATCTCCAATCCCAAGGCTAAACAACGCTCTTCAGTTAAAGAAACGCACATGAGACCCCTCGCCTCTTTGATCATAAAATTGACCAACTCAGGAGTAATTGCCTCTGAAGCACATATCATATCACCCTCATTCTCACGATCTTCATCATCGGCAACAATAATAATTTTACCCAATTTAATATCCTGAATGGCGTCTTCAATACGGTCCAATCGAATAGGTAATTCCTTCATATATCAATCAATAATTTAACGAAAACACAAAGGTACGCAGATTTAGTTCCTATTTTACCTAAATTGCAACTTAAATAACATGAAATTTATGTCGATTGAAGTCCTACATCTAAGTAAATCTTATGGTCATTCCTTGGCCATCAGTGACCTAAGTTTTGACTTAAAAATGGGCCAAATAACCGGATTTTTAGGACCTAATGGGGCTGGAAAATCAACCACATTAAAGATACTCATGGGCTTAGAAATTCCAAGTAGTGGAGAGGCCAAAATTTTGGGAATGTGTGTGCAAGAACAAGAGGTAAAAATCAAAAAGCAAATCGGGTATTTGGCAGAAAATAATCCATTATATCCCGAAATGTATATCAAAGAGTTTTTAACCTTTATTGGCAAAATTCATGGCATAGGTTCGACTGAATTAAGCAGAAGAATTATAGAAGTCATTGAATTGGTCGGTCTAGAAAGAGAACAAAAAAAGAAAATAAAAGAAATTTCGAAGGGGTACCAACAACGAGTTGGCCTAGCCCAAGCGATCCTTCATGATCCCAAAATATTAATTCTAGATGAGCCTACCAGTGGTTTAGATCCTAATCAAATGGAAGAGATTAGGTCATTAATTGTCGATTTTAAAAAAGATAAGACCATCTTCTTTTCTAGTCATTTACTAGGGGAAGTCAATGCCATCTGTGATCATGTTCTATTAATCGACAAAGGTCAATTGAAAGCCAATTGCAGCATAGAAGAAGCAAAAAAATACCCCGGAGGCCTTGAAGCTTTCTTTAAGGATAAGACTAATTTACGAGCGTAAAATGATCGGCATCCAAATCCGTAGGGAATTTTTCTCTGAATTCGATCAGGTCAGATTTTGAAATGGAATAGGTTTTAATCGAATCTTCATTGGACAAATTCAACAAATCAGTTCCTAAATAAGAAACAAGAGCAGAATCACCTTGGTATTGAATTTTATTCCCATCATGGCCTATCCGATTCACTCCGACCACATAAGATAAGTTTTCAATGGCACGTGCCCGTAACAATGTATTCCAAGCATGTGAACGAACGGCAGGCCAATTGGCCACATAAATCGCTAAGTCATAAGCCAAGTCGACATTGCGGGACCACACGGGAAATCGTAAATCGTAACAAATAAAAGCCGCGATGTTCCAATTTTTATAAGAAATAATACGCCTTTCATTTCCCGCTGTATAAAACTGATCCTCTCCACCCATCCTAAAAAGATGTTTTTTATCATAGCTGAATTTTTCACCATCCGGTGTGATAGCCAAAAACCGGTTGAAAAAATGATTGTTTTCTTTGCATTTAATACTCCCTACGACTAAAGCATTAAGCCGATTAGCCATTAATTTGATCCATTTGATAACCGGACCATGGGCTATTTCAGCCCCTTGATCATTCATACTAAATCCCGTGCTGAACATTTCAGGCAGGACCACCACATCTGTTTGATTGATTAAATGCTGGAGCTTTTCCTCTAATAGGGCACAATTTGCCATAGGATCTTCCCAAGCGATTTCGAATTGAACTAAACTTACCCTCAAAGGATTATTGGGGCCGGACATGTACTGATTGATTATTTTGCTTTGGCAATATAGGAATAATAAATTTTCAATTTAGCCTTTAACGCATTAAGGGGAACAAATCGTACACTCTCACTTGATATTTTAGCATTTCCTGATGCATCTGCTGAAATAGCTGGAGTCAATAAAAAACCTAAATTAGCTTTATTCCCAGTCAATAATGCTTGCATAATAGTCGTAACATTAAACGAATAAGTATTGGTACTAGAATTATAACTTGCTGTTTGAACTCCTGCTGCACCTTCGGCAACAAAGTATTTAAGTCCGTATGTATTTCTTAAAGGTCTATTAGAACCATCCGATTCGATTAAAGATAGTTGGCCTATCGTCTGTGCTAAATCCAAATTATCCGCCCCATGGAAAACTAATTCTGCCTTATTAACTGCAATGTTATTATTACCTCTCAATTTAGTCAAATAGGGTAAATCGATTTTTGTCACGACACCAGTTCCCGATTGAATGTAGGTAGTATTATTCGTTTTTAATGAAGATATTTTATCCCCAGACTTAACCAAATTGCCCAAAATTCCTACTTTTTGAGATTTAATCCGGTTAAAACGCGCGTTGAATTCAGCCGTGTAGGTATTCGACAAACTGAAATAATAGTTTAAATAATAGTTTAAATTATCCCCTGGGTTATGCCAATACATGGTCATTTTGGAATAGGCAGGTGAGAAATTCATAATAGCCGCTTTCTTAGTTTCAGCCGTCTGAATATAAAAACCTTTAAAAAAATCTCTAAAGGAAGTCCCTCCGCCTGAAATAGCCTTATCCTTATACTTCGAAATTAACTCTTTTCCTAAAGCCAATCCCAAATGAAATTTTAACGTATCATATTTGACCGAATCTCCATTAACTGATTTAGCGAATAGAGGTTTAGGAGTAAACGTATGAGTCATTAACACCTCAGGAAAATAAGGAACTGTAGAGTTAGTAAAATAACTAGAACTTCTGCTCAAACTATCCTTCAACCGATAAATTTTGATAGTTTGTGGCTGGGTTAAATCGCCTTGGAAATTGGTATACACCAAAGACATTTTCAATGAATCCAAAATAGAATTTTCTTTAGCATTTAAGGTATCCGCATTAGCAATTTGTGTAAAGACATCAGACGTTACATAACCGAGTTCAGGATGAAAATAAGCACCCAATAAAAATGAATTATTAGCCCCAGTATAAATGGAATCAATCAAAACCGTAGAAGAATTAACGGTTAAAGTATCCGTGTAATTTAATCCTACCTCAACACTAAAAAGATCCGAACCTATTTCTTTAGGATCATCACAAGAGGATAGAAAAAGGGAAAAAATTACCAACCATTTAAGCGCCGGCCATCTCAATGTAAGCTTTTTCGAAGAAATCGAGGTCATTTTCGGCAATATTTTGGTGGGTTTTTTCTTTATATTCATCAATAATTGATTGAATGCGGGTATTATCCACATTTTCTAAGGATACTACTCTATCGGCAAATTCTGCTCCTATTTTAATAAATGCATGATAATCAGAAGTAGCTAGGCTACCTAAATGCGCTTCATCTAAATCACCAATTTTCACTTTTTCCAACAAATCTTCATTTGAGAACGTAAAATCAAAGGCAGAATTGTGTGGAGAAAAAATAGTTTTTGAATCCTTGTAAATAGGGTGATTGCGATAATGCGTTGAAATATATAATGGCACTAGACTCGACATCCAATCGTTGCAATGAATGACATCCGGTGCCCAGCCTAACTTAATAACAGTCTCTAAAGCTCCTTTGCAGAAAAATATAGCCCTTTCATGATTGTCAGGATAAAAAGCTCCCTCTTTGTCGTTCAAGATATATTTTCTTTGATAATAATCTTCATTATCAATAAAATAAACTTGCAATTTAGCCGCAGGAATACTGGCCACTTTAATCGTTAAGGGCTTCTCCTCTTCTCCCATCGGAATCGTAATTCCTGAAAGTCGGACCACCTCATGCAATCGATTTTTGCGTTCGTTTATAGAACCAAATCTTGGAACCAATATTCTGATCTCCATACCTCTTTCCTGCATGGCAGTAGGAAGATTGCGGACAAAACTGGCAATTTGTGATGTGTTTAGAAAGGGATCAACCTCGCTCGAAACGTAAAGAATACGTAATTTGGCCATTCTAAAATTATTTATGGGGAAAAATTATCCCAAAAAAACAATGCAAAAGTACAAAAAAATTATCGCAATTCCACACCATTATTCCTCTAAAGGTCTTTATTTTGCTAATTGATTTATTTTCTAACCCAATTTCATGCTAAAATCCATAATAAAGTATCTTTTCTCTACTGCTTTAGCCCTAGGCTTGTTGTATTGGGCATTCTCAACAAGCAACATACAATGGCAAGATATATTTGATACGTTTGCGGTTGCCAACTACCAATGGATTCTGCTCTCCATCTTAATTTCCATTTTTTCACATATTTTACGTGCTTGGCGTTGGGAACAGTTACTCGGCGCGATGAGTTTTTACCCAGGTACGCTCAGAACATTTTCAGCGGTCATGATTGGGTATTTTGCCAATTTTATTGTTCCAAGAATGGGGGAAGTTTCTAGGTGTGGATCGCTAACAAAAACGGCTAACATTCCTTTTACGCAATCATTTGGAACAGTCATCACGGAAAGGATTGTCGATTTGCTCGGTCTGCTGTTCATTGTCATTATGGCATTTTTTATTGCATGGGAACCCATGCAACAATATTTATTTCCCAATGCAACTATTCCATCAACCTATTTGATTATGTCAACGGTTTTAGTTGTAGGCGCTTTTATTATTTTGCTATTTTTATTTAAAAATAAAATCGAAAAGCTTTGGGAAGCCTTTACTTCAAATAATAAATTAGGTAAAATTTTAGCTGGCTGGATCGTCGGAATTTTAAGTATCAAAGATGTCAAAAACCCTCAAAAATTTGTTTTATACTCCGTTCTAATTTGGGTCTGTTATTATTTAAACGCCTATGTGCTCTTATTAGCTTTTCCAGTTAGTCAATCCCTAAGCCTTTCTGCCGGATTAATGGTGCTTGTAATGGGCACATTTGGCATGGCGACCCCTACTCAAGGTGGAATTGGTGCTTACCATAAATTAGTTTCAGCCGCCTTAGTATTTTATTTAATCCCTGTAAAAGACGCGACCGTTTTAGCTACATTTTTTCATGGAACCCAAATGGTCACCATTTTGTTATTGGGCGGATTAAGTTTTATCTTAACCTTATTTTTAACACAAATCGATGCAAAACCCATTGAGTCAAAGTAAAATCTTAGATCTTATTTCGGCTATAGACCAACGAAATAAGTGGAAATCCGATGAAGATGAACGCGTTGTTTTCACGAATGGATGCTTTGATATTTTACATTTAGGTCATGTCGACTATCTTGAAAAATCAAGCCTTAACGGCACAAAACTCATTGTAGGAGTTAACTCCGACCGCTCAGTCAAAGAATTAAAAGGACCTGAAAGACCTGTGAATTCTGAATATGCACGGGCAAGATTAATCGCAGCTTTGGGATTTGTTTCTATGGTCATTATCTTTGACGAAGATACACCTTTGGATCTGATTAAAACCTTGAAGCCTGATGTGTTAATGAAGGGAAATGACTACAATTTAGAAACCATTGTGGGAGCCAAAGAAGTGCTGGTATACGGTGGTGAAGTACTGACTATACCTCTTGTTCCCGATTATTCAACGACTGGAATTATTCAAAAACTAAAAAACTAAAATTATGTATATCATCGCTATTTTATTTGGAGTGGCCGGAATGTTAATTTCCTGGAGATTAAAATCAAAATTTCAAAAGTATGCTCAAGAGCCTTTGCAAAGTAATTTTTCTGGCCAAGAAATTGCCGAAAAAATGCTCGCTGATCATGGCATAACGGATGTACGAGTAATTTCTGTTGAGGGCCAATTAACAGATCATTATAATCCAGCGGACAAAACAGTGAACTTATCTAATGATGTTTTTCACGGTCGAAATGCCGCCGCCGCCGCAGTATCTGCGCACGAATGTGGCCACGCAGTCCAACATGCGCGAGCGTATTCTTTTTTAGAATTCAGAAGTGCCATGGTGCCCATGTTAAATGTGGCGAATGGATTTATGCCGATTTTGTTAATGATTGGCATGTTCGTGCTCTATTCTACTGGAAGTGTACTTCTATTGACCATTGGTGTTGCGCTTTTTGCCCTAGCCACACTCTTTAGCTTTGTTACTTTACCTGTTGAATTTGATGCATCAAATCGTGCGTTGGCTTGGATTAAAGAAAAAGGAATTGTCACGCCTACGGAATATGAAATGTCAAAAGATGCACTTTGGTGGGCTGCTATGACGTATGTGGTCGCTGCACTGGGCATGTTGGCCCAATTGCTTTACTACTTAAACTTATTAGGTGGTCGTAGAAATGATTAATTTCAATGGGTTTAAATTTAAAAAAATGCCTCAATATTCTTGAGGCATTTTTTTATACATTCAATTTACTTTTCCGATAACTATATCCAAAGTAAATCAATATACCGGCTAAGCACCAATACAAAAAGCGTTCCCAATTCAAAGCCCCCATTTGAGTCATCAAATACATATTCACCAAAAGGCCCAATACCGGTATTAATGAAAGATTATGAGTCACACTAAAAAACGCCATAACAACCCAAATCAAGAAAAAACAAGTCATAATCACATGATCTGCCTTTTCCGCTCCACTCAAAATACCCTCAAACCAATCTTGCCAAGCGCCTAAAGTCGGTAAAGAAAAATACAAAGCAAGCACTAAGGAAAGCCCCACATAATACTTAGCATTGATATAAGGGATTTTAAACTTTGATTTTTTCTGATTTTCAGGATCTAAATCTAAAATTAATACCCCGCCACATACCAGCACAAAAGCAAATAAAGTTCCTATACTACTCAGATTTATCACTTCCTCTAAATTGGCAAATAAGGCAGGAATGCCCACCAAAAAACCAGTCATTATTGTTGAAAACGAAGGAGTCCTATATTTCGGATGAATGCGCGAAAAAGCTTTAGGCAACAAACCATCACGTGACATTGTCATCCAAATACGTGGCTGACCCATTTGATAAACCAAAAGCGCACTCGTTAAAGCAATAACAGCACTCGCTGCTACAACTCCAGCCACGCCGGGCAAATTAACCTTCATAAACATAAAAGCCAACGGATCCTCTATTCCAGCTAAATCGCCAGATGGAACAATTCCAGTAAGTACCAATGTAACCATCACATATAAAACGGTACAAATTAGTAATGCCCACATCATTGCTTTGGGAATATCTCTTTGGGGATTTTTACATTCCTCCGCAGTTGTTGAGATCGAATCAAAACCAATATAAGCAAAACAAACAGCCGCCACACTCTTCAATACTCCACTAATTCCGTTGGGGGCAAATGGGGTCCAATTTTCTACTTGAACATAAAATGCCCCCACACCTACCACGATAGCAATGACTGCTAATTTGAGTACCACCAAAATATTATTCATGTTTTTGGTTTCCTTGATGCCAATGTAAACTAAATAGGTAATCGCAGCTGTGATGAGCAAAGCGGGAATATTAGCGACAACATGCCAACCGAAAAAATCGGGGGCCGAATTAAACGCCACAAATCCTTCTCGTACATTGACAGACATTTGCTCTAATTTCTGACCCGCTTCTAACGCTTGTAGAGCAGCTACGTGAGCTCGTTGGGCCGACAAATAATCCATGGTTAAATATTCAGGCACATGAAATCCTAAGCCCTCTAATAAATCCACAAAATATTTAGACCAAGAAATGGCAACGGCCACATTCGAAATTGCATATTCAAGCAATAAATTCCAGCCCAAAATCCAGGCAACCATTTCACCCAAACTCGTATAAGCATACGTATAGGCACTACCAGAAATAGGAACTGTCGCCGCAAACCGAGCATAACAAAATGCGGTAAACATGCAGGCTAAAGCTGTAAAAACAAATAATAATGAAACGGCTGGTCCTCCATTAGCTGAGGCCTGCCCAATAGCTGAAAATATACTTGCGCCTATAATGGCTGCAACACCCATAAAGGTTAAATCTCGAACACCCAAGTTGCGCACCATGGAGTGACCCGCTAATTTTTCTACTTCTAACTGATCTGAAATGATTTTATCAATGGTTTTTTTTCGAAAAAGAGAAGCCCACATAGTTGGTTTGTTGGATGTTTTTACGCCAACAAAAATACATCTTTCTTCAAGAAATTCTAATTATCTCGATTTGTCTTACCTTTGTATTATGTCAGTCGCAATTGTAATCTTAAATTTTAATGGTCGGGGTTTTCTAGAAAAATTCCTTCCAGATGTTATTTTAAATACATCGGAAGGAAAGATTTATGTGGCCGACAATGGATCTACAGATGATTCCGTTAAGCTAGTTGAAGAAAAATTTCCAGAGGTTAGCATTATTCAATGGGCCAACAACCTAGGGTATGCGGGTGGATACAATTTTGCCCTTAAACAAATAAATGCTGAGTATTTTGTACTCATGAATTCTGATATTAAACCAAAAAAAGATTGGCTAAATCCGTTATTGAGCTTCTTTGAGATGCATCCTAGTTGTGCAGCGGCGCAACCCTACATATTAGATTATCAAAAACCTGAATATTTTGAATATGCAGGTGCCGCTGGTGGATATTGGGATCGATTGGGTTATCCTTTTAGCCGTGGAAGAATCTTTGATCATTTGGAAAAAAACGAGAATCAATATCCCACCTCATTTGTCAATTGGGCATCTGGAGCCTGCCTAATGGTTAAATCAGAGCTTTTTTGGAAAGTCGGCGGATTAGATGAGTACTTTTTTGCACACATGGAAGAAATTGATCTTTGTTGGCGCCTCCAAAGAGCCGGATTTCAAATTGCTGCCGTTGCAGAAAGTCAAGTCTTACACGTAGGTGGCGGAACTTTAGCCCAAGGAAACCCCTTCAAAACCTATTTGAATTTCCGCAACAACTTGATCTTACTTTACAAAAACGTAGACCCAGCACAAAAATTTAATACGGTACTTAAACGGATGATTTTAGACGGAATCGCTGGTTTACGCTTTTTAACAAGTATGCAATGGATGCAATTCTTAGCCGTATTACACGCACATTTCTATTTCTACAAATATGTGATCTTTCACAAAAACAAACAGAATCTACCGGAGAGCCTACAAGAAAAATACATTAAAAGCTATCCTGGAAGCATTGTGTTCGATTTCTTCTTCAAAAAAATTAAGAAATTCTCAGATTTGAAATTTTAAATATCCCAAACAGAAGGATTGTTTCTTTGGCGTAGATAGCGCCTGATGTTCATCCAAAAAGCAAGGATTAAATAAATGATAATGGGAGAACCCATCGTTAAAAAAGAAGTATAGATAAAATACAATCGAATACTACTTGTCGAAATTTTAAACTTTTCACCTAATCGAGTACAAACTCCAAATGCCTGATTTTCAACGAAATATTTAATTTTATACATATCGATTAAATTATATCACGAAATTATGAATAAGATCCCAAAATAACATCGTCGAAAATACATAAAACTATTTAATTATATAAAATATTAGAATATTAATATTTAACTTAAAAAAAAGTAAAAATATTTTCATTTCTCTTGTATACAATATAATTATTTATACATTTGACCACTTAAAAGATTTAACATATCATTAATTTCGACATTCTCCACTAGTTTCTCCTCTGATTTTCCAGGCTATTGATTCTATTTAAAGTTTGTCGGTTTACATGATTTTATCTCTCGAGGGTATTAATATTTTTAACATTTTTTTTATGCAAACTGGTAAAGTAAAATTTTTCAACGAGACGAAAGGTTTCGGATTCATCGTTGATGATCAAACAGGTGAAGACATTTTCGTACACGTAACTGGCCTTACAGGTGTTACAATCCGCGAAAATGATTCAGTATCTTATGAAGTTACTGATGGAAAGCGTGGAGCAAACGCTATCAACGTAAAGAAAATCTAATTTTCTTGCGTTTTTTTGATTAGAGCAAATCAGGATTAAACAATATATGTAGGATTACCTATTGAAGATTGCAAAATTGATCTCTAGTTGAAGAGAAAAAAAAGCCCTCAGAAATGAAGGCTTTTTTTATTTTATATGGTTCGGTTTACCAATCGAATACTATTTCTAAAGTTAAATGGCTTTAATTTAATCGAGTCAAATTTAAACCAGAACCAAATTAGGAAATCCAAGAGGCAACTTCCTCCTTAGTAGGCATAGAAGAATCAATCTTCAATTTCTTTCTCATTCCACCTAGATCATTGAAAACTTTATTTGGATTAGCTTCTTTCAAAGCGTCCAAAGTCAAAATTCCCATTTTCTGTAATGCTGGAATCCAAATTTCGGGTACCCCTGCGCTGATAAAATCTTGATCCGAAGATACTTCTTTCATGATCTCTGGACGCATTTGAGGAAAAAACAACACCTCTTGAATCGAGGATTGATTCGTCATCAACATGGTTAATCGGTCTATTCCAATCCCAATACCCGAAGTGGGTGGCATCGCATACTCCAATGAACGGATAAAATCATAATCCATCGCCATCGCCTCATCATCACCTTTTTCAGCTAATTTTAGTTGGTCCTCAAACCGCTCTTTTTGATCAATCGGATCATTTAATTCGGAATAAGCATTTGCAATTTCTTTGCCGTTCACAAATAGTTCAAAGCGTTCAACTAAACCCTCCTTCGATCTATGCTTTTTCGTTAGCGGAGACATTTCGACGGGATAATCAATAATGAACGTGGGCTGAATTAAATTAGCTTCCACCTTCTCACCAAAAAGCTCGTCGATCAATTTACCTTTCCCCATTTGAGCATCCACTTCCATCCCAAAAGATGTACATTTTGTTCTTAATTCATCCTCAGAAAGCTCATCTACATTCACCCCAGAATATTTCAAAATAGCTTCTGAAATACTTAATCGAGGATAGGGCCCTGCAAATTCAATGTGATTATCTCCCACTGAAATCTTAGTTTGACCATGTAAGGTCAAGGTTACCTTTTCAAAAATCTCCTCGGTCAAATTCATCATCCAATGGTAATCTTTGTAGGCCACATAAAATTCCAATGAAGTAAATTCAGGGTTATGGGTTCTATCCATCCCCTCATTTCTAAACATTTTTCCAAATTCATAGACGCCATCAAATCCACCTACAATCAAACGCTTTAAATAAAGTTCATTGGCAATGCGCAAAAATAAAGGCATGTCCAACGTATTGTGATGCGTTTTAAAGGGTCTAGCCGAGGCTCCTCCATGGACAGATTGTAAAACAGGAGTTTCCACTTCTAACCAACCCCTTTGGTCAAACATCGTCCGCATCGTCGAAATGATCTTGGCGCGTTTGACAAAAATATCTTTAATGGAAGGATTAACGATTAAATCAACATATCGCTGACGATATCTCATTTCAGGATCTGAAAAGGCATCATAGGTCTGACCGTCGGCTTCTTTCACCACTGGAAGTGGCTTCAGCGCTTTGGATAGCAAAGTAAATTCGCTCACATGAACCGATATCTCACCGACTTGGGTCGTAAAAGCATAACCCTTTATACCTATAATATCGCCAATATCCAGAAGGCGTTTGAAAACAGTATTATATAACGTTTTATCCTCTCCAGGACATAAATCATCTCTTCGGAAATACAACTGAATGCGCCCATTTGCATCCTGTAATTCAGCAAATGAAGCGTTTCCCATGATGCGAAATCCCATTAATCGACCTGCTAAACTCACTTCTTGGAAGTTATTTAATTCAGGTTTATATTCGGCCAAAATCTGAGAAGAATAATGGCTGACCAAAAATGCGGCCGCAGGATAGGGATCTATTCTCATGCCAATAAGTTCCTGCCTTTTTTGACGTCTTAATAATTCTTGCTCACTTAATATCATACTAAATATTTATTTTCAAAGGGCAAAAATAGCCAAATCATTTGGCAAATAAAACTGCTTGGCGAGTTAGATAAAAACTTAAAACTTGTTAATAAAATTAGAGACCTTAAACAATTGAGTACATTTTTACGTTAAATTCGCACATTCAAAAACCATAATCACAATTAATAAAAGATCCTTATAAATGAAAAATCAATTAAAATCCTATGTAGTCATTGCGCTTTTATCCAGTGGAATTTCTTTAGGCGCATTTCAATTATTTAATTTGGGTTCAAAAAATACATTAGGCGAAGTTCCTTCTGCATTTACAAACACGGTCTCGAGCATTAATGTCCCCGGAAATCCAGGGGAATTTACGTATGCAGCCGAAAAAACCACCCCTGCCGTGGTTCATATCAAAACTAAAATGGAACAGAGATCGCGCCAGCAATTTTCCAGTCCATTTGACGATTTATTTGGCGGGTTTGGTGATCCATTTGGTGGTGGAGGAGGCGGTGGTCGTAGACAAGCACCTCAGCAACAAGAGGCTTCTGGCTCAGGCGTCATCATTAGCGCTGACGGGTATATTGTAACTAATAATCACGTAGTAGCTGAAGCAAGTGAGATTTCAGTGATCTTGAATGATAAAAGAGAATTTAAAGGCAAGGTTATTTCGACGGACCCTTCATCTGACTTAGCTGTCATTCAAATTAAGGCAAGTGGCCTTCCATTCCTCACTTTTGGAGATTCAGATGCATTGAGAGTTGGAGAGTGGGTATTAGCCGTTGGGAATCCTTTTAACTTAGAATCAACCGTTACGGCTGGGATTGTATCTGCCAAAGGTCGTCAGAATATCATCGATCGCGATGGGGATATTAACCCATTAGAATCATTTATTCAAACAGATGCAGCAGTTAATCCAGGAAATTCTGGAGGAGCACTTGTGAATTTAAAAGGCGAGTTGATCGGTATTAATACTGCCATTTATTCACGTACGGGCCAATTTGCTGGATACTCATTTGCCGTTCCCGTAAGCATTGTCAAAAAAGTTTCAGGTGATTTAATCAAGTACGGCAATGTCCAAAGAGGTTTCCTTGGGGTTAATATCCTAGAAGTAAACTCGAAATTAGTAGATGAAAAAGATCTTAAAGTAAAAGATGGAGTCTATGTAGGTGGATTTGCTGAAAACTCTGCAGCGAAAGATGCCGGAATTAAAATCAATGATGTAATCATGAAAATTGACGGTGTGGATACAAAATCAACTGCCAAACTCATGGAGATTGTTGGCAGAAAGAGACCCGGTGAATCATTAAATGTTTCTGTAAATCGTGATGGCCAGATTAAAGAGTTCAATGTAACCTTGAAGAATAAAGATGGGAACACTTCCATACTCAAAGGAGATATCGGCGAAACGTATAAATCAGAGTTCTTAGGTGCCAAATTCGGTTCTTTAAGTAGTGCAGATAAAGAAAAGTTTAAGTTGAGTTCTGGGGTTAAGGTCGTAGAAGTTACCGCAGACGGAAGGTTAGAAATGTATGGCTTATCCAAAGGATCCATCATTACCAAAATAAACGATAAGGCCGTAAATAGCCCTAAAGAAGCTACGGAATTATTAGAAGCCAGAAGAGGTCGAATTAAATTAGAAGGAATTGACGTAGATGGATCTAGATTTATCTACGTGCTTTAAACATAGATTTCCAAAATAAAATCTTTGCTCAAACAAAAAACCCGAGGCAAATGCTTCGGGTTTTTTTAATGCATTAAATGCTATCCTTAAGATTTATATAAAACTTGTTTTACTGCTTTAATCGTTCTTTCTACACTTGGTAAAATTTCCTCAATTAACGTAGGCGCGTAAGGCAAAGGCAAGTCACGTGAATTCACACGAATCACCGGAGCATCTAAGAAATCAAAAGCCCAACGCTGTAAATGATAAGCAATTTCAGAAGAAATAGCTGCTAATGGATTTGCTTCCTCCACAACTACACATCGATTGGTTTTTTTAACTGATTCCACTACGGTCAAATAATCAATAGGGCGCACACTGCGCAAATCAATTACCTCAACGGAAATACCTTGTTTTTCCAACTCCTCTACTGCAGGCATTACTACACGAGACAACATTTTGCCAAAAGTCACAAGAGTAACGTCTTTACCCGCTTTTACGATATTAGCTTTCCCGATCGGAATCAAATATTCTCCATCAGGTACTAATCCTTTATCTCCATACATGACTTCCGATTCCATAAAAATGACCGGATCATTATCACGAATAGAAGCTTTCAATAAACCTTTTGCATCCGCTGGATTGGAGGGAACAACCACTTTCAAACCTGGTGTATTGGCAAACCAATTTTCAAAATTAGATGAATGCTGGGATGATAATTGACCCGCATTTCCAGTCGGTCCTCTAAAAACAATCGGGCAAGAATATTGTCCACCGGACATAGACATTATTTTAGAAGCCGAATTAATTACTTGGTCTATAGCAACTAATGAAAAATTGAATGTCATAAATTCTACGATGGGTCTTAATCCATTCGCAGCAGCACCTACTGCAATCCCTCCAAATCCCAATTCAGCGATCGGCGTGTCAATCACACGTTCCGGACCAAACTCATCCAACATCCCTTGGGAAACTTTATAGGCCCCATTATATTCAGCCACCTCTTCTCCTAAAAGGAAAACATTTGAATCGGTTCGCATTTCTTCTTGCATGGCTTCACGCAAGGCTTCTCTAAATTGAATTTCTCTCATAATGATAAATTAAGTATGCAACCTAATCGGGAGCAAAATTAGGCAAGAAAATGCATACAACAAAACCAAAATTAGGTTTCTCATGCTCCCAATTTGATAAATTCTAGGTATTTTTGATAATAATTAGAATTTCTACCCACATGACTGTTAAAATAGCTCCCATTTCTGAATCATTGGCCACTTTTTTTGACCAAAACGAATATTCGCATATTGCTATTTTGGTCGATGAGTTTACCAACAAATATTGTTTGCCTATCATTCAAGATTTGTTGCCTTCAAATTTTACCAAAATTCTGATTAAATCTGGTGAGCACCATAAAAATTTAACTACCTGCGAGCAAGTTTGGGATCGCATGACCAAGGCAAATATGGATCGACATAGCCTGTTGGTCAATTTAGGTGGCGGAGTTATCGGTGATTTGGGAGGTTTTTGTGCCTCCACCTACAAAAGAGGAATTGATTTCATTCAAATTCCAACGACATTATTAGCCCAGGTAGATGCGAGTGTAGGGGGCAAATTGGGCATCGACTTCCACGGACTAAAAAATCATATCGGGGTTTTCCAATTACCTAAAACGGTTTTAATTGACCCAAAATTCATTGATACCTTATCGATCCAACAAAAAAAATCTGGCTTTGCTGAAATTATCAAGCATTGCTTAATTCGCGATGAAAAGGAATGGAGTTCGATACGCCAGCAAAGTTTCGAGGAATTGGATTTATCAAAATTAATTGCTCATTCAGTTGCGATCAAAGAAGCGGTTGTTTTAGAAGATCCAAAGGAAGCAGGCTTACGTAAAATCTTAAATTTTGGGCATACCTTAGGCCATGCCGTTGAGACCTATTTATTAGATAAAGGGAAAAGGAAAATTTTACATGGAGAGGCGATTGCGATCGGCATGATTGTAGAAGCATTTATTTCCCATCAACGCGAATTAATTAGCCTACAAGAACTCGAAGAAATAGAATCTTATTTGTTTGAAAACTATGGTCGGGTCAAATTACACCCAGAAGAAATTTCAAAAATTATCGCATTAACTGCTCAAGATAAAAAGAATAAAGGCAAAGAAATTCGCTTTTCGTTGTTGACCGGAATAGGCGATTGTGGATATGATATCCCAGTTAGTGCTTCGGAAATGAAGAAGGCCATTCAATATTACTTGAATTAATTATTCGATTACCTGCGGTACTTTAAAATATTGCTCGTTGGTATCCGGCCCCAAAGCCAACGCTTTTTCTTTAGGCAAATCTTGCTTAGCTACATCCTCTCTAAATTGATTCATAGCCGGAGTCATATGAACTAAAGGTTCTACATGATCCGTATTCACCACATTAAGCGCTTCCATCCAGTCCAGTACCTTATTGATAGATTCTTGCATCGGTTCTATTTCATTGGGATTTAATTCCAATCGAGCCAAATGGGCAATCTTTAAAACATCTTCCTTATTTACTTTCATCGTCTTTCTGAGTTAATTTTTTATCATCTGGCATTTCCTTGTCCAAAAAGGAATTTAACTGGTCGCGATCCATCGAAGAAATAATTTGACCAAACGAATCAATTTTCATTTCAAAACCTTCCAAATTAGGATGCACCTTAGGTTTTTTATCGACCGGCTTAATTATTTTTTTTGCCATTTTATCTTTTATTAAAGGCCTCTATTGCATGGGTAAGCCGAAGCAAAACTTGCTCTTTACCCCACAATTCCATTGAGATCATCAAATCGGGTCCTGCCCCATTTCCACTTAAGGCTACACGCAACATTTGCATCACCTTTCCCATTTTGATACCGGCTTCTTCTAATTTCACATGAATATATGCCTTAATGGATTCCGCTTCCCATAGTTCCAATCCTGGCAAACTTTCCTTTAAAACTTGTAGGCCCTTTTGAGACTCTTCATTCCACTTATTTAGTACGACTGCCTCTTCATATATCGTAGGTATTTCCGTGAACTCCTTCACTTTTTCACCCAATTCCTGAGGAAAAGTAATGCGGTCCAAAAACAAATGCACAAATGATTCTGCTTCTTTTTTAGGCAAATCGGGTAAATATTGGGTAGCTAAACTGCTAACATCATGTAATTTAAGGTATTGCTCATTAAACCATTTGGCTTTATTTACGTCAAATTTAGCCCCTGCTTTATTGATTCTCTCTAAAGAAAAAGCAGAAATTAATTCATCCAATGAGAATAATTCTTGTTCAGTACCTGGATTCCAACCTAAAAAAGCCAAGAAATTAATCATCGCCGCAGGAAGATATCCCTCTTGTTTAAAGCCCTTCGAAATAGTTCCTGTTTGTGGATCTTTCCATTCTAAAGGAAAGACAGGAAATCCCCCTAAATCCGCATCTCTTTTAGAAAGCTTTCCATTACCTTCCGGCTTTAAAAGTAAAGGTAAATGGGCGAATTGTGGCGGCTGCCAACCAAATGCCTGGTACAACAATATGTGTAACGGAGCAGAAGGAAGCCATTCCTCTCCGCGAATCACATGAGTAATTTCCATAATATGGTCATCTACGACATTGGCTAAATGGTAGGTTGGCATGCCATCCGACTTCATTAAAACTTTGTCATCGATGCTGGACGTATGAACATGAACCCAATCTCGAATGCTATCTTGAAACCGTATTTCTGCCTTCGCTGGAACTTTTAAGCGAATGACATAAGGCATCCCTGAAGCAATTAAATCAGTTATTTCCTTCTCAGACATAGATAAAGAGTTCTTTAATTTTACTCTTGTCAAAGCATTATACTGAAACGCACTTCCTTTACTTTCATAGATTGCTCGCATCGCATCCAACTCCTCAGAGGTGTCAAATGCATAATATGCTTTTCCTGAATTGATTAATTCATCTGCATATACTTTATATAATTCCTTACGTTCACTTTGTCGATAAGGTTCATGTGGACCTCCAACCCCAATTCCTTCGTCGGGCATAATTCCCAACCATTTTAAAGAATCTAAAATATAGTTTTCTGCACCTTCAACAAAGCGGGTTTGATCCGTATCTTCAATGCGTAAGATAAAAGTACCCCCTAATTTATGGGCTAATAAGTAATTATATAAAGCGGTTCGAACCCCTCCAATATGTAAAGCACCTGTGGGACTGGGGGCAAATCGAACTCTTAATTTTTTAGACATATATATTTATTTATAGGCAATACAAGAAATCTCAACGCGAACATTTTTGGGCAAACGAGCTACTTCAACGGTCTCGCGAGCCGGTGGATTTGCCGTAAAATATTGGCCATATACGCCATTGATTTGACCAAAATGATTCATATCCTGAATGAAAATCGAACATTTGACCACTTGTTCAAATGAATATCCCGCCTCTTTTAAAATATAAGCCAAGTTTTTCATGACCTGATCCGTTTCTTCCTCAATGCTTGCCCCTGATTCAAAGACCGAAAGGGCGATTTGACCAGACACATATAAAGTACCATTCACCTCAACAGCCTGTGAATAAGGGCCAATGGGAGCAGGAGCATCTGATGATAAAATTATTTTTTTTGTCATATCTTTGAAATGAAATGCAAGTTACCAAAATCACCTCATTTATAATAAACAAAAAAGGAATCTTCTTTATGTTGATTTCCTCCCTTTGCTTTGCATCTATGTCGGCCATGGCAAAGGATTTAAGCGAAAAGTTTTCATCGGTGCAATTGGTATTTTTTAGAAGTGCCGTAGGCCTCCCCTTTTTATTTACCAGTTTATGGCTTAAACCTGCCATCCAAAAAGGGGGTAAATTATATTTCATTATTCTCCGAGGCATTCTGGGGGCCTTTACTTTATACTGCTTATTTTATACCCTGGAACACCTGAGTTTATCACTGACAAATACCTACGGCCAAGCATTTCCTTTGTTCATCGCTATTTTTAGTTTTTTCATATTTCCCACTGAAAAATTATCCCGGCACCAAATCATGTATTTGCTTGTAGGCTTTTGTGGAATAATTTTAATCTTTAGGCCAGAGACCAACGGATCACTTTTGCATCATAGTACGGGTATTATTTATGCCATTGGAACGGCATTGGGATACATCGCAATCAAAGAGGCGCAAAAATACTATGATTCCAGGTGGGTGGTTATTTCATTCATGGGTGCAGGGCTCATCGCCTCTATTCTTTCATTGTCCTTTGGTACATTTACGGACCTTCCTAATAGTTTCCTGACAGGGAAGTGGATCGATCCGAGTGCCAACGAATGGTTGCTCGCTTTAATTATGGGCCTTTTAGCACTAGGGGTACAATATTTTACTACTCAAGCCTTGTTAAATGAAAAAACAAGCATCGTGGGGGCCATTGGAAATAGCAGTGTTTTGTTTTCTATCTTGATTGAAATAATTTTGGGCCATGGCTTTCCAAGTCCTATCGTGTGCCTCGGAATTAGCTTAGTCGTATACGGCAGTTATCAGGTAAGCAAAGGGGATAAAATTCAGGATTCCGAAGTCTCAAAAAGCAATTAGTTTTCAGCTTTCAAATCAGCGTCCATCGACTAAATGGAATTTAGCAAATTCTATAGCATAAGCTACAAAAAAAATCCCCCTGAAATACAGGAGGATTTTAAATTTTCATTCAAAAGGAATTTTTATCTCCCCTGAATTAATTATGCAGTGGCTGAGTTCATTACTTCAGTTTGCTTACGAATTGATTCAGAGTGAATCAATTTAAACAACTCTTCTACAAACTCAGGATATAAAGCTAAACCTTTGGCTTGATTTGCACGATCACTATGAACTTGTTTCCAACGATCTAATTGCAAAACAGCTACATTATTATCGCGCTTGTACTCACCTAATTTTTCTACTACGGCCATGCGAGCAGCTAAAACTTCTAATACTTCACGGTCAATGTTATCAATTTTCTCACGAAGACTAGCTAATTCATCTGAAAAATCAGCGCCATAATTTGCATTACGCACATCTAATTCACGTAACATCTCACCTAATTTCTCCGGGGTAACTTGTTGGGACGCATCAGACCAAGCCGCATCAGGATCTCTGTGCGTCTCGATAATCATACCATCATAATTTAAATCAAGTATTCTTTGAGATAATTCCATCAATAAAGCACGCTTTCCAGCCATGTGAGATGGATCACCAATTAATGGCATTTGAGGAAATAAACGCTTTAACTCCACAGCCATAGCCCACATAGGTGAATTACGGTATTTCGTTTCTTGTGCATTTGAGAAACCACGGTGAATCGCACCTAATTTCTTAATGCCAGAACCTTGAAGACGCTCAAATGCACCTACCCAAAGAGCTAAATCTGGATTAACTGGATTTTTAACTAATACTGGAACATCCACACCCTTAAGTGCATCTGCTAAATCTTGAACATTGAATGGATTCACAGTCGTTCGTGCACCAATCCACAATACATCAACGCCATATTTCAAAGCCAACTCAACATGCTCAGGAGTAGCAACTTCAATCGCTAATGGCAATCCAGTTTCTTTTTTAGCCTCCACTAACCACTTTAAAGCAGGCTCTCCCATTCCTTCAAAACTACCTGGACGCGTACGTGGTTTCCAAACTCCAGCACGCATAATATGTGCATAACCCTCCGCTTTAATGCGACGAGCTGTTTCTAATACTTGCTCTTCTGTTTCAGCTGAACACGGACCCGCAATAATAAGGGGTTTACCTTCCGTCTGAATCCATTCCTGCATAGGAATAATGTCTAAATTGGCATTCATAATACTTCTTACGTTTTCAGGCAGCTTTCGCCTGTGATTTATGATTATTTATTTAATATGATACGAATATCGGTCAATATAAACTCTTATATTTGCAAGCAATTTTGTACCAAATGACCCTAAATACTTCATCAAACGAATTGAAAAAGCTTTCCTTTGAGGACACCCACATTGCCTTTGCCTCCAAAAATAATTTCGCACTACAAAAAGCCTATTGGATTTTTGCCATAATGAATCAAAATTGGTTTGTAAAGTTAGGCACTTTTTTCATCAAATTGTTCCTTTTCCTTCATTTTCCGATCAAAAAACTCATAAAAACCACGATATTCCAACAATTCTGTGGAGGAGAATCCATTGAAGATTGTGAAAATACAATTCAAGGACTTAATAAAGTTTCGATTGGAACCATTCTCGATTATTCAGTGGAGGGGGAAGAAAATGAAAAATCATTTCAAAAAACAAAAAATGAAATCCTGAGAACGATTGAGAAAGCGCATCAAGAACTTTCGATACCGTTTGCTGTTTTTAAAGTGACGGGGATCTTCAGTTCAGAACTGCTTGAACAATTTCAAACAGGTCCTTTAGTCGAGGATGATGAGGCATCATTCGCTTTGAGCAAAGAATATTTACTAGAAATTTGCCAAAAGGCGTTTGACTTACAGGTAAAACTTTTCATTGATGCGGAAGAAAGTTGGATTCAAAATTCCATCGACCTTCTTTCGTATGAGATGATGGAAAAATTCAACAAAAATGAGGTTATCATATATAACACATTTCAAATGTATCGAGTAGATATGCTCGGAAATTTATCTAAAGCCATTAAATCAGCCAAAGACCAGCATTATTCATTAGGAGTGAAATTAGTTCGGGGAGCCTATTTAGAAAAGGAACGCCAAAGATCCCATGAGGAAAACTATTCAGAACCCCTGCATAAAAGTAAACATGATACAGATCGAGATTTCAATGCAGCGGTAGATTTGTGCTTGCAAAATTTAGAAACTGTTTATTTTTGTGTTGGAACACATAATGAAGAAAGCTGTATTCACTTATGCGACAAGATGAATGAAATGGGTATAGTAAACAATCATAAACAAATTCACTTTGCTCAGTTGTTAGGAATGTCGGATAATATCAGTTATAATCTAGCGCATTTTGGATATAACGTAGCCAAATATGTTCCCTATGGACCTGTTGAATCGGTTATGCCCTATTTATTTAGACGCGCCGAAGAGAATAGTTCTATTGCGGGGCAAACATCTAGGGAATTTGCCCTAATTAAAAAAGAAGTGAACAGAAGGAAGTTATCATGAAGCATTTTCGTTTTTTTTTATTGAGTTTATCCGTGATTTTGGTGGATCAAGGAATTAAGATGGCCGTACACTTTTATATGGAACCTGGTTATTTTGGGCAAATCGAACTCATAGGACCCTTATTCAAATTACATTATACGTTGAATCCAGGAATGGCATTTGGAATCCAACTAGGTACCATTTATGGCAAATTATTGTTGACCTGTTTTAGAATTGTTGCCATGTTTGGTATTGGCTATTATTTATTCAAGTTAACCCAAAAAAATAGCCCCAAGGGTCTTTTGATTTGTGTGTCTCTCATATTGGGTGGAGCCATTGGCAACTTAATTGACTCAGTTTTTTATGGCGTGTTTTTAGAAAATGCTCCCTATGGAGCACCCATGAATTGGTTTCATGGCCAAGTGATTGATATGTTCTTTTTTGATATTTGGGAGGGTATTTTGCCTACATGGGTTCCTTTGTGGGGCGGATCTTATTACTCAACGCCTATTTTCAATTTTGCTGATGCGGCCATATTTTGTGGAGTGGTAGCCATCATCATTTTTCAAAACAAATTTTTTGAGGCAAATAAACCAATAGAATAAAAAAAATGCAGGAGAAATATGCGTTATTTTTCATATTAGCTCTCCTCGCAGAAATCCTAGGAACCTTATCGGGGTTTGGATCTTCCATCTTATTTGTACCTCTGGCCTCTTTATTTTTAGATTTCAAAATTGTTTTAGGCATAACGGCTGTTTTTCACATATTCAGTAATTTATCGAAACTCGTATTATTTCAAAAAAGTATTGAGAAAAACATTGCCTTTAAACTAGGGATCCCTGCGATCATTTCGGTCTTTTTAGGTGCCTTGCTGATTGAATATATTCCGGTCACTGAAAGTGAAGTTTTAATCAATGCGTCTATCCTAATCATAGCGCTGTATTCGATCTCTCGAAAAGCTAAATCGATCCAACAAACAAACACTAATTTATATATTGGCGGAGGAGTGTCCGGATTTTTAGCTGGACTTATTGGAACTGGTGGTGCAATCCGAGGACTCATATTGTCTGCGTTTAATTTAGAAAAAGAAGTCTTTATTGCCACATCGGCTATGGTCGACATGGGCGTAGATTCTACCAGGGCTTTTGTCTATATTTTCAATGGCTATTTCACCAAGGATCACATCATTTTAATTCCATTTTTGATCGCTATTAGTTTCATTGGAACCTATATAGGCAAAATTATTTTAAAGAAAATACCAGAGAAAACATTTCATTACCTAGTTCTTGGCATTATACTCATAGTGTCTTTATTCCAAATAGGGAACTATCTCTTTAAATATTTTAACCATTAATCTGAAGGCAGTTTCATTACAAATTGGAGGCAAAAAAAATAGACGCAATTCCTTGCGTCTATTTTTAATAGGATTAATTCTACCTTACTTCTTTGGAGCCGCTGGTTTTGCAGCAGCAGGAGCAGCAGCAGGCTTAGCAGCCGCAGGAGCAGCCGTTGGAGCAGCTGTCACTGGCTTAGGCGTAATACCCATTTTCTTTAAAACTAGATCAGAAATAGCAGCTTCCGTTGGGTAATGCAATAAAATTGGAGCTGTTCCCATACCTGCATCATAATTAAATACGTGTGTGTACGCATTTTCATTGGCTACTGCATGCATGTTTTCCTCAATTTTTTTCAACAAGGGTTGCAATAATTGAGCTTGCTTTTTCTGCAAAGAAGATTGAGAATTTTGTTGGAATTCTTGAATAGAAGTCTGTAAGTTTTGTAATTCCTTCTCTTTATCTTGCTTGATAATATCTGGAGTTTTAGTATCCGCATTCAACTTTTCAAAAGCGGCTAACTTGTCTTGAAATTCCTTCACTTTTCCCTGGTAAAGAGTTTCATACTGCTTTTGAGTATTTTTTAAATCTTCTTCCACTTGTTTGGCCTCAGGCATTTGGCTTAATATATAATCAGCATTGATAAATCCGATTTTAACTTGGGCCTTTAATGGTAATGTTGCCATACCGAACATTAGGCCTACGGCCAATAAAAATTTGTTTTTCATACGTTGTTTTCTATTTGTTAATTGTAAAATTAGGAATGTTTATGTTAAAATAATGGGTTAAGGTTTATTTTTTCAAATTAGGATCCAATTCTAATCCCAATTCCTCCAATATATAATCGGAATAATCGTGTACAGGATTCGTATAAATTAAAGCTAACCCATCATTTGCCTTGTCAAACAAGAAATCTAATCTTTTTTGTCTCACTACTTTTTCTACCGCTTTTGAAACTTCATCTAAGATCGGTTTCAATGCATTTTTCTTTGCTTTAAACAATTCACCCTCTGCACCAAAAACAGAGTTTTGAAACAATTTAGCCTCCTGATCTTTCTGTTTAATTTGTTGAAGACGTTGCTGCCGCAAATCTTCCGTTAGCAACAACTCTTCTAATTTAAATGCCCGTTCAAGAACGGTTACTTCATCTTTTTTTGCCTCGATTTCTTTGATCCATTGTTTGGTCATCTCATCCATTTTGGCCTGCACTTTCTGGTATTCAGGCATTTTAGATGTAATGAATTCGGTATCAATATATCCGAATTTCTGAGCACTGCAGGTAGGGCCAACCAACAAACTCAAACCCAACAAGAAAAAAAGTATTTTTTTCATTTGCCGATTGTTTCGCCTATCTGATTTGTTGGCCTATGGAGAATGTAAACGCTTGGCGACCAAAATCCGAATCCCCTGGCCTTGGTTTATCAAATCCAAATCCATAATCTATTCCAATCATACCAAAGGCTGGCATAAAGATACGTGCGCCAAATCCTGCCGATTTATACAAATTAAAAGGATTATACTCCCTAAGACTTGAAAAGTTATTTCCTCCTTCAGCAAAACCTAGCACAAATATCGTGGCTGAAGGGTTCAAAGAAACTGGATAACGCACCTCCATGACAAACTTATTGTATGCAACTCCCCCATTACCATAAGATCCTGAAGGCCCAATTACTCGGTCTTTATATCCCCTTAAACCGACAATATCACGGTTAAATGAGAAACCTTGAACCATTCCAGAACCTCCTAAATCAAACCGTTCAAATCGAGTCGTTTCTTTTCCTCCGTAAGAACCCAAAAATCCTAAGTGTGCACGAGTATGAAGCACAAATTTGCCTACGAGTGGACTAAACCAACTCGCATCCAACATCCACTTATGGTATTCAATTAACGAGCCTGATTCATTGGCGCCCAACAAAGAAAAAGGAGGTGTAAGGGAGCCTGTTAAAGAAAAGCTTGAGCCCATTCGAGCAAAAGTAGGATTGTCAATACTATTTCGAGAGAAATTAGTCATGAACGTAATCGAAGTCGAAATACCTTGCGGATACGCCCAAGTATAATAACGATCCACATCAAATTGAGAAAAAGCCAAAGAATGACTTAATGAAAAATAATCATCTGGCCATTTCAACCGCTTACCCAAACTGAACGTAACACTGTTCACATTAAAGTGTGCATCTAATAAGGAATCTGGCACTGAATAATTACTCATTCCCACTCCACCATAGCCACCATAGCCACCATAACCACCACCATAGCCGCCATAGCCACCGCCATAACCTCCTCCATATCCACCGCCATAACCTCCCCCGTAACCGTTGCCATATCCACCCATACCTCCACCGGTTGCTCTAAACTGATAAGGATATGAAACACTTCTATTCAGAGCAATCGAAAATGAATTAGGTTTTTTACCACCCAACCAAGGTTCGGTGAAAGTCAATGAATAATTTTGGAAAGCTGCACCATTGGCTTGGAAACGCACTGAAAGCTTTTGCCCATCACCCGCCGGCAAAGGTCGCCAAGCAGATAAATTGGTTAAATTCTTAGCAGAAAAGTTGTTGAATACAACTCCTAAAGTTCCCACAAAACCAATAAATCCACCCCACCCCCCTGACAATTCTATTTGGTCTGAAGGCTTCTCCTCCACATTATATTCAATATCCACCGTTCCATCTGGACGCGGCATGGGATTAGGTGATATTTTTTCAGGATTAAAATAACCAATCGTTGAAAGCTCACGCACCGTACGAATAATTGCCGATTTATTAAACTTCTGACCCGGTAAAGTTCGAATCTCTCGCATCACCACATGGTCAGATGTTTTAGTGTTTCCATTCAAAATAACCTTATTAATAGTTGCTTGCTTTCCCTCTGAAATACGAATCGTTAAATCAATCGAATCTCCCTCGATAGCCGTTTCAATAGGCTCTGCATTGTAATACAAATACCCATTATCCATGTATACGGAACTTAAATCCTCTCCTGGATTTTGGCTCATTTTCTTGTCTAATTCCTCTGTATTATAAATGTCTCCCTTCTTGATTCCGATTACATCTCTTAACACAGAATCTGGGTAGATATAATTACCCTCAAAAGAAATGCTCCGGTAATAATATTTTTTCCCTTGGATTAAATTGATCGTCAAATTAATCGACTCCTCATCAAACTTTGCAATGGAATCCGACTTAATTTGAAAATCTCGATAGCCTAATTTATTCATGGCGGCCAACAATTTTTCCTTGTCCTCATCCCACTTTTTAGGCACAAATTTGGAAGGCTTAAAGATCCGACCAAACCTTCTTTGCTTGGTATTTTTAATTTTTCTCAAAATCAAACTACGGGCATCTGGCTCAATCCCATTCAAAAATATTTGGTTGACTTTTACCTTTTCGCCCTTGACAACATTGACCATCAACGTGGCATTATTTCCACGCAGGGTATCCGTCTTAATCACGGATTTGGTCTTGATGTTTAATCGACCCTTCTCTTGATAAAATTTACGAATCGCTAACTCCAAGTTCTTGCGAAGCGTTTCTGTGATAATCTTTCCCTTATAGGTTTTTACCTTTTCATTTAAACTCTCCTGCTCCCCTTTTCTAACCCCTGTATATTGGATCGCATATAACCTAGGACGTTCTTTTAAAATAATGCTCAACCAAATTTTAGTTCCCTCCGTTTTAGTCGCATAAATCTCCACTTCCTCCAAAATTCCTTGATCCATAATCTTGCGAATCGCTGAAGCAATCATGTCCCCAGGTACCTTAATCTTATCTCCCACCTGCAAACCTGAGATGTTTATCATGGAATTTCCATCATAAAACTGAGATCCGGTAACGGTGATTTCAGCAATCTCATACTCGGTAGGCGTAGCATAAGAAAATGTCGGCGCCGCTGTAGTAGGACTTGTTGAAAATAACCTTCCACCCAACAATTGAGCATGAGATACCCTTGGGACAGAAAATATACTCACTAAGAAAAACAGAAATAATCGATATTTCTTCACCTGGTGGATTGCTTGTAAATAAACTTTATTTTTCATAAATGAGCCTTAGCCCTCGCTTTTAACTTGTTCACTTGTTTTACCAAATCTCCGCTCACGCATTTGAAAATCAACAATCGCTTGATGCAAATGAAGTTTTCTGAAATCTGGCCAATATAAATCTTCAAAAATATACAACTCCGCGTAGGCCAATTGCCACAACATGAAATTACTAATTCGATGATCACCACCCGTGCGTATCATTAAATCAGGATCAGGCATTCCAGCTGTCGACAAATGAGAGGCCAATAAATCAGCATCAATGTCCGAACTGTTCAACTCACCTGCAGCCACCTTTTTGGCTAAAGACTGTGTTGCTTGGACCAAATCCCATTTTCCTGAATACGAAAGTGCCAAAACTAAGGTCAATCCCGTATTTCCAGAGGTCTGTTCGATCGCCGCCTTTAACTCCTTTTGAGAATTAGCTGGCATCGATGCAATATCACCTATCGCTTTTAAACGTACTTTATTCTTCATCATTGTAGGCAATTCATCATGAATGGTACCTATCAATAAACTCATCAACGCCTTCACTTCCGATTGCGGACGATTCCAATTCTCCGTTGAGAATGCATACAATGTCAAATAATCAACTCCCAATTCCCCACAACCCTCAATCGTTTCCCGAACCGCAGAAACTGCATTGCGATGTCCAAAAATCCGATCTTTAAATCCTTGCTGTTTGGCCCAACGACCATTCCCATCCATAATGACAGCAATATGTGCTGGCAAATTGTTCAGGTCAATGGCATCTTTTATATTTTGGTCCACAGTAAATGGTAATTCAAGCTATCAAATAAGAGGCAAAGGTAGCTAATTCACAACCTTATTCAAAGTAATTATTCGCTTATTCCTTAGGGCAAAAGATAGAAATAATTGAATAGGTAAACATCAATGAAGAGTTTAAAAACTGGTCGCCCTGTGAAAAAGAAATTTTATCCGTTGAGCCTAGGTAAGAAGGCATTCCGTCGATAACATCCGTTAAAACCTTACTCGTCCCAAACTCAAATTGCACTCCCCAAGCTGGATTAATTTGATACTTGACACCAAGTCCATAAGGAATGGAAAAAGTGAAAAAAGTCATCGGATTTGGGATCGAACCTGAAGGACTTACAAACATTCCAGAAAAACCTCCATATAAATAAGGGGTCCAGTTTTTAATCTTCCGATTGCTTTGATAATCCAAAAAATTATATTCAGTTATCAACGATAGATCAATCAAAGGACTAGAAAAAGTCTTAGTCGAAAAGCCAATCACGGGCAATGAATTTAGGCTTCCATCTCCATGTAAGGATGAAAAATTAAATTTAGCCCGATAGGCAAATGCGTTTTTTTGTTGGTAACGTACTTGGAAATTAACCGAAGGAGACATTTTTTCCAATTGGGCAGCGTTGGGAGCCAAGTGCCAATCCAGTAAATCTCCCTTATATAAAACGGCCCCCGGACCCGCCGCAAATTGCCAACCCTGTCCAAAAGAAAGAACAGAAATGAAAACCAATAAACTTGTGAGCAGTATTTTAGGCACAGGAATCGTTCTTTAATTCGGCAATGGCGGACAATCAATCTTATTCTTAATGTGGTAAATCAATCGAATTTGCGTGGTAAAATACTGATCTGGTCCAGTCGAATAAATAGGTGCCGTTGTGGTAGTTGACAAAGGAATTCTGTTAACCAACGTATTAGCTGCAAAGGCTTCTCCATTTCTAGATGTAAAAAAAGAGGTGGAAGCTAACACGGCGGATCTGTTATCAGAGACATCATCCAAATAATCGGTTAAAGAAACTCGATAACCAAAATCAAAACCCAAATCCACTTGCGCCCCTATTTTATATCGAAATCCAAAACCAAAAGGAATAGAAAGATTGACTAATGAGTAATCAGCTCCTTCCGTATTTTGAGCTTGCAAATCTACCCAGCTACCTAGAGTAGGAGCGGTTGTTCCAGGCAAAATAATTTGGCGCGCCACAGGATTATGTGTAAATCCAGCTACGCCCAGATATAAATAGGGCGACAAAAGAGGTCGTTTGGATAAATTCTCTGCATTGCCCATCGGCTCATAAACGGCACTCACAGAAAGCTCTTTTAAATCATTTCTAAAATGTAGATTTCGCAAATAATTTCCTTCAAAAACACCCGTTGAAGAAAAATAATTATCATCCCCAGCGATTCGAATATAACTTACTTGAATATTTCCACTCAAATGCCGACTTAAATGACGGGTGTATTGAAGTCCTACATTCCAACGCATCGTTTGTGAAGCGACCGAAAAAAGGCCAGCCGCAGGCACTAAATCACCAATATAATTAGACGTTCCAGCTCCAAAACTTACAGAAGAGTGTGGCTTAAATGGCATTCCCTCGTAACGTTCTTTGGCTTTTTGGCCTAAAAACCAAAACTGTGCCTCTGCAGAATAAGCAGCAAAAAAGATAAAAACAAAAAATAAGTAGACTGATCGAATCATGTATTTTCTACATTTAATATTACACCATTAAACGCCAACAATCTAAAATTGTTGTACACGTTCAACCACGAAGATACAAATTATTGTTTGATCATTCGCCTACTTTGGCGCTGTCCATTTGGTCCAGACAAACTAATGATGTAAAAACCCGAACTAATTCGAGCGAGATCCGCCGTAATTTGATACGATCCAACCTCACGATTGCCCTGATAAAGCTGCTGAATCTCTTGACCCTGAAGATCATACACCGCTAATTTAATTTGCATTTTTTCAAAAACGGAATATTGGATTAAAGCAAAATCAATCACCGGATTAGGTACTGAGGTTACAAGTTCCAACGAAGTAAATTCTGGCAATTGGTCAGGCGAATTTTTATAAATAGGCAAACGCTCAAATGCTTGATTAAAAATTTGCTGCGTATTCACCGCACCTACGCCCAAATGGTCTCTTATAATGGTTGAGTAAACTTGGCGATAATCGTAATTAAACTTCAAGTCCCCACTCGCATCCAATATTTTTAAATTAGGATTTTCTCCTATCAATCCACCTCGCACGGTTTTTCCTATGACAAACATGGGAGCAGCAGCTCCATGATCAGTCCCTAAGGTCCCATTCTGTTTCACAGTTCGGCCAAATTCAGAAAAAGTAACCACTGAAACAGAATCAGCTAAATTCATGTTTTCTAAATCGGTTTGAAAAGCTGTGACGGCCTCTGAAATCGTTTTCCATAGGTTGGCATGTTGCGTCAACTGGTTAGCGTGCGTATCAAATCCACCAATCGTGGTTAAAAAAATCGGTGTTTCTATTCCACCCGAAATGAGTTTAGAAACAATTTGTAGTTGGCGTGCTAAATTACTAGAAGGATAAGTAAGATTAATCTTTCCCTTCGCAGCACATTCTTGAATGACTTTCGAATATTGAATAGAAGAGGCGGCTATTTGCTTTAAAAAACCCAATTCTTCCCCAGCTAATGTAGCAGGGGGCATATCTGAATCTGCGGTACTTCCGTTGACCAATTGGTAAAATAAATTCGGATCCTCAAAAACAGTTCCAAACCGACCTAAATCAGATTGGAATAAAAGTGATTCGACTGAGCCCAACTGGATTGCCATCGGATGTTTGGGCAAATTCATGGGGTATTGTGGATATTTTAAGCTCAAATACCTACCTGCCCAGCCCTCATCCCATTCCGTTTTGGCATCTGATCCTGTATTCCATATATCCGTAGCTCTAAAATGTGAACGATTTGGATTGGCATATCCAATGCTTTGAAGCACACTTACTTTCCCCTGATCATACATTTTTTTTATCCCAAGCATTGCGGGATTAAAATACATGCCATTTTTTATAGGAAGTGCTACGTCTTTTTTAATCCCAATGTCGGGCCTTTTCACAAAATACTGATCATCCTCGGCAGGAATGACTGTGTTCAATCCGTCGTTTCCCCCACTCAATTGGATAATTACTAATGCTTTTCCTCGTTCAGCTCCAGCAACCATGGAAGCCATGGAGGCGGGAACTTGTGCATATGCTTTTCCGGTCACTGAGCCCATACCCCAAGCAGCCCCGCCACTGAGCAAGGCCATTTGATGTAAAAATTGCTTTCTAGATACGTTCTTTTTCATGTTAGCAAAGTTGGTATTCAGGTAATCGCATCAGCGCTTTTAAAAATTTATTTACACGTGCATCAGAATTAGGGGTATAAGTAGTCCAATTTGCCAAAATCGTACCGTCTAATAATGTATCCAACAAAAACTTGCGTCGTGTATCTGACAATGGAAATCTTAAGGCTAATCTAACAATCTCATCCACGAATTCGTTCGCTTTTTCCGCAGTAGAAAATGTTCGTGCATATGAAATAGGATCCAATTTAGAAGTTACCGCTGCCCCATTGAAACGCCTTCCGCTCAATAAAGAATCCGTGAATCCACCGCGATAAGAATAGGTGGTGGAACTGATCCACTCCCGCTGGCCAGGCCATCCTGCCACATCAGGCGGTTGGAACAATTGCATTTGCAAAGTCCTAGCCAACTCATAAAAATTATTCAAATCGGGAGTTTTAATTTGCAATAATTTGGCACTTCCCACTAATAATTCCGTCGGACTTTTAATTTTACAACCAATGATTTCAGTTTTATAAAATTCATCTGCAGTGAATAAAAATTTCAATAAGGGCTTCATCTCAAAATTATTCGCCTTAAAGACCGTCGCCATTTTTGTGATGAATACTTCATCCGGTTTATAGTACACAAATTCTTGGTACAACTTCCGACAAATGAATTGAGCCGTAGCTTTTTGCTCGAAAATATGATCTACTAATGTATTAATATCGAATTTCGCTGTTTTACCTAAAACGGTGACGTTGGCCTCCGTATACCAACGGGCCTGTACAAAATTTGCGTTTAATCCCGAAACCTGATAACCCGAAAGCACTTTAGCCGCTTGTTTAACATCAGTCTCTGTATAATTCCCGATTCCCATGGTAAATAACTCCATCAGCTCACGGGCATAATTTTCATTGGGATTCGCTCCCCGACTATTATTTCCATCTAGGTAAATCAACATGGCAGGATCCTTGCTAACGTCCTTCACTAATTGTTTGAAATTCCCAAAGGCATATTTACGAAACAATTGATTTTGAACGTACATATTTTGAGGATAACTCACCTTGTCGCGCTCATTAGCAAAATGATTATGAAAAAATAAAACCATTTTTTCACGCATGCTTAACCCCTCATTCACCATGCGGGAATACCACCAACCAGTCATTTCATTGTACCATCTGCCAGCACTTCCGTCAGTTTGCTGAATCTGAGCCGGCACCGTATTTACCCAAGCATTAGGAGCCGGAGGTAAAACTGCGTCCTTCAATAAGGCCTTATCAATAAAATCTGCAAAGGTGCCAAATCCCAAAGCCATCGTTAAATCATTTTTGGAAAAACCAAACAATGACCTTGATAATAAATGACTCATATTGGATGAATTCCAAACAGGCATATATTAAGTTTTAGAGTGGAATAAGCACTTAAAATGCTTGAAACCTTTTTTTTGATGGGTTATAAAATATGTTATAACGAAACAAATTTAAATAAATATTGCCGAATAATCAACAAACTGATCAAAAAAAATATAAAAATTAAAAAATTTAATATTGATTTAATGCTAGAAAATTAAATCTTAATCCTCCAAAAATTCGATTTTAAGTGTGGTGTCCGGCTTGGTGAATCGAGTCACCCGCACATCTAAACTTCCTGACGATTTAAATAATCGCTGGGGTACCGCGACTTGATCAAAAAAATTAGGTTTCACTCGGTAAAAATCAAACTTTTTTCTAGCGCCATTTTTTTCACGAACAATTAATATATAGTGAATTTCATTGGGGTCAGACGCATCCGTATATTTTTTCCTTAATGCTCCGTCAATGGAGATATCCGAAATTTCATTTTCCGAATCATACATTTTTTCTGCCCATAGGTTGGGTAAAAAAATCTGAGCCAATAAACCCAAACAGCCTACCACAAAAATAATTGTAGTGAAATTTTTAACTCCCCAGTCGGTGCTTGGACCTTGATTGCTACTGCCTCCCATCCCTCCAAACAAAGGCATTTTCAGTTTTTTACGCGGGGGACGACGAGGTGGAACAGGATATTCAGACATAAATTTTAATATTTCACTACAAAACAAAACAATTTAAAAAAGATTACGGCATTTTTTTTGGATTAATTCGTACAACATAGCAAGGATAAAAATTCAAATTGGTAAATTGCGTTTTAATTTTTCACCACCCGATTAAAAGGGCAGAATAAATACAATGTTTTCAATACTAAGCAAAACCGTTTACAAAATATTTGGCACTAAATCGGATCGTGACATCAAGCTTATCTTACCGCTTGTCGATCAAATTAAAAGTGCATTTGCCCAATTAGCCTCCATTTCTGATGATGCTTTACGGGCTAAATCGGCTGAATTTAAAGAGCGAATTCAATTATTTTTAGCGGAAATCGATTCCGAAATAAAAACGTTACACGAGCAAGGTCAGGCCACGGAAAACATTGACGAAAAAGAAAAATTCTTTGTTGCCATTGATAAATTAACCGAAGATCGCAACCAACAATTAGAGATTATCCTACTTGAAATACTCCCTGAGGCCTTTGCGGTAGTTAAAGAAACAGCTAGGCGATTTACCGAAAATAAGCAATTGGTCGTTAAGGCGACCATGGACGACAAGGTTCTTGCCGCAAAAAAATCCAATGTTAAAATCGAAGGCGACAAAGCGATTTGGTTAAACCAATGGAATGCGGCTGGCAATGAAATCACCTGGGATATGGTGCATTATGATGTGCAGTTGATCGGTGGAATTGTCTTGCATCAAGGAAAAATTTCCGAAATGGGCACGGGAGAAGGAAAGACTTTGGTATCTACACTTCCTACTTATTTAAATGCATTAGCGGGTCGTGGAGTACATATTGTGACGGTAAATGATTATTTGGCGAAACGTGACTCCGAGTGGAATGCGCCTTTGTTCGAGTTTCACGGCTTGAAAGTGGATTGCATCGATAAGCATGAGCCTAATACCGAAGCGCGTCGCGCGGCGTATATGGCTGATATTACCTATGGTACCAACAATGAATTTGGTTTTGATTATTTGAGAGATAATATGGCGCGTAGTCTTGAGGATCAAGTCCAAAGACCGCATCATTTTGCCATGGTAGATGAGGTGGATTCCGTGTTGATCGATGATGCCAGAACGCCTTTAATTATATCTGGACCTATTCCTAGAGGGGATGAGCAGGAATTTGAGGCATTCCAACCGCGCATTCATAAATTGGTAGAAGCCCAAAAACAAATCGTTCAAAACTTCTTAGTCGAAGCGAAAAAGCTGGTTGCCGCCGGAGATAAAAAAGAAGGTGGACTTTCTTTATTTAGGGCCTTTAGAGGATTGCCTAAGTCAAAACCTTTGATCAAGTTTCTTTCTGAAAGTGGCAACAAACAATTGTTGAACGACACGGAAGGGATTTATTTGGCCGAAAACCAAAAACTAATGCCTCAGGCAGATGAGCCTTTGTTATTTACGATTGAGGAAAAAAACAATCAGGTAGAATTGACCGAAAAGGGATTGGAATTTATGAGTGGCAACACGGAAGATCCTAGCTTTTTTGTGCTTCCCGATTTGTCAATTGACTTAAACAAAATAGAAAAAAATACTTCGCTGAGTGACGCTGAGCGTTTGGTTCAGAAAGAACAGCTGATTCGTGATTACAATGAAAAGGCGTCTCGGATTCATACGGTGAACCAATTGCTCAAGGCATACACTTTGTTTGAAAAAGACACCGAATATATTTTGGTGGAAGGGAAAGTGAAGATTGTGGATGAGCAAACGGGTCGTGTGATGGAAGGCCGACGTTATTCGGATGGTTTGCATCAGGCGATTGAAGCCAAAGAGGGTGTTAATGTGGAAGATGCGTCACAAACCTATGCGACGATTACCCTTCAAAATTATTTCCGTATGTACCACAAATTAGGAGGTATGACGGGTACGGCAGAAACGGAAGCTGGGGAATTTTGGACGATATATAAGTTGGACGTGGTTTCGATCCCGACCAACAAACCCATCCTGCGGGATGACCATGAAGATAAAGTGTATCGCACGGTGCGTGAGAAATACAATGCGGTGGCGGAAGAAATTCAGGAATTAGTGAATCAAGGAAGACCTGTTTTAGTGGGTACAACGTCGGTAGAGAATTCAGAATTATTAAGTCGATTGTTGAATATTCGTAAGATTCAGCACAATGTATTGAATGCCAAACAACATGCTCGGGAAGCTGAAATTGTGGCTGAGGCTGGACAATCAGGGAAGGTGACGATTGCCACCAACATGGCAGGTCGTGGAACGGATATTAAATTAAGTCCGGCGTCAAAAGAAGCGGGTGGTTTGGCCATTATAGGAACTGAACGCCATGAATCTAGACGTGTAGATAGGCAGTTGAGAGGTCGCGCAGGCCGACAAGGTGACGTGGGGTCTTCTCAGTTTTTTGTGTCTTTGGAAGATAATTTAATGCGTTTATTTGGTTCGGATCGTATTGCGAAAGTGATGGACCGACTGGGCATGGATGAGGGAGAAGTGATTCAGCATTCGATGATTACTTCGTCGATTGAGCGAGCGCAGAAGAAAGTGGAAGAAAACAACTTTGGGATTCGAAAGCGTTTATTGGAATACGATGATGTAATGAATTACCAAAGAAATGCGATTTATAAGCGTCGGCAAAATGCACTTTTGGGCGAGCGTTTATCGTTGGACATCATCAATATTTTGTTTGACGTGTGTCAAGACA
This sequence comes from Cytophagaceae bacterium, assembly GCA_005791165.1. Taxonomy (GTDB): domain Bacteria; phylum Bacteroidota; class Bacteroidia; order Cytophagales; family Spirosomataceae; genus Aquirufa. The sequence goes on along the minus strand of SXXW01000033.1, from coordinate 35,007 downwards.
TCTCAACTTCTTACACTGGCTATACAGAATTAGAGTTAAAGGTGATTGAGTTATTGGGCATGGAGCCGCCGTTTGGCGAGGAGGAGTTCAATAAAATGTCGCCAGATGCGAAGACAGAGAAATTATTTTTAGCTGCCGAGCAGCATTATAAGTCGAAAAACGAAGCCATAGGCAAGCAGGTGATTGAGGTCGCTCGTGAGGCACAGCGCCAAGGTTATTCCGGAATCCAAGTGCCTATTTCTAATGGTGCGATGGTCACTGGTGTGGTCGTGGATGCACAAAAAACAATCGATTCAAACGGCAAAGAAGTACTAACAGAGATGGAGAAATTCATCACCTTGTCTTTAATTGATCAGGAGTGGAAAGAGCATTTACGTGAGATGGACGATTTAAAACAGTCGGTGCAAAATGCGGTATTTGAGCAAAAAGATCCATTATTGATTTATAAGTTTGAGGCGGTTAATTTATTTCAGCGATTTGTGGCGAGGGTGAATATGGACACGATTAGTTTTGTGATCAAAGCGGAAATCCCGGAGGTACAGTCGACGAATCAATCTCAAAAACCGAGTAAGGAAAAGGCACCTAAACTCCAATTAAGCAAAGATGAGGCTATTTCCTCTTTGGTGGGCGGATTAGCTTCTGGTTCTGAAGTTGGTTCAGACATGGACTATCATGATCCATCTCAACGTTCGGTCGAGCGAGTAGCTCCGCGTCAGGCGATTAAGATTGCGGATCGCAATCAGCGCGTGACGGTACAATACATGGATGGTAGCACCAAAGAAAATGTCAAGTACAAAGTGGTGGAACAAGATGTGGAGAGTGGTAAGGCGGTGGTGATTGCATAAGCAATTTACCAGATGACGATATCATCTGCATGGGCCACTTCAATGCTTGATACCGCTCGTTGGAGTTCAGATTTCGAGCACCTAGCACGGGCAATAGCCACTGGGTTCCGAGAAATATCCAATAATTCAATCACCTCTCCTTTGTCGAAATCGCCTAGATATTCGATTACCCCGACGGAAAGTAAACTTTTTCGTTGGCCTATCGCCTTCACAGCCCCTTTATCTAAAACGGCTTTCCCGGCGATCAAACTTCCGGTGGCCAACCATTTTTGGCGCGCAGTCAAACTCGCTTCCTGAGCCTCAAAAACCGTTCCAATCTTCTCTTCCAATGCATCTATAATCCCACGGCCTTGTTCTAATCCAAAAATCACCACCTTGATCCCTAACCTAGAAGCTAGTCGGGTAAAGGTTAATTTAGAAATCATTCCACCCAAACCCGTACTAGAAGTATCGCTGCTAACTACAGATAAAATATCGGAATCTATTTTTTTGACATGGCGAATGATCTCCCCCTTTTCGTCCAATAAACCACCCACTGAGGTACTTATCAATAATTTTTCAGCGCCAAATCCGGTGGCAATTAAGGTCGCCAACTCATCATTGTCGGAGAATTTTAATTCCACATTACTCACCACATCATTTTCATTGGCAATCGGGATCACCCCATTTTTCCAAAGTTCCTGATATGTTTCCTTCAACTGCAAAAATTGCTCTCTTTGAGAAAAATGATGCCTTTCGCAGAGCGATTGCGCAATGGCTATCCCATATTTTTGAAAATAATGGTTGTATTTGGCGATCAAAAGCGGATTGCCAACAGCCGCTGCTGCTTTACGTTCTGATAAAGTTCCTTTGTAGTTTTTGATCACTGATTTTCCTGCGGCCACCGCACCAGAAGACACTAATACAATGTGATAATTAGGTTGCAACGTGGCTACTTGGGCCGCGATTTTTTCCAAAGTCTGCTCATTCACCTCCCCATTTGCATGAGTGATGGATGAAGAACCAAACTTGATGACTAAAATCGACTTGGACATATACTGATTGTAAAAAGTTCAAAGGTAGCTCAAAAGCTCGAAAAATTGAATTTTATTTCTTTCGATAAATCGCAATGATGGCCGCACCATAGCGCTGACCCATCAGGTTTTTAGCCCAAAAACGAGTAAGCGTATGAAAAATTGATCCAAAAAAGGATCCAAAAATACCCGCCAATTGCAATTTATAAATACGGCTTTTCTCCGAGATGGTTGCCTCTGACTTTAAAATATCAACCACTTCTAAATCATAAAGCTTGGCTATTTTTCTCAATGAAATCTCATCCCAAAGCATCACATGATGTGGTGGCAAATTTAAGGTATGGTAAGGATCTAACGAAAATAACAAGGAAAGGTTGTTGGGCACAGAAATCATTAAAAGCCCATCTTTTTCGAGCAGTTTGATGGATTTCAATAGCGTCGCATCCACATTCGGCAAATGTTCAAATATCTGAAAGGAACAAATGACATCATAGGTCTTCTTTTCATCCAAAGCTTCAATCGGTGAATTAATCACCTGATGGCCTTTTTGTTGGCATGTCTTTGCCGCATCACTAGAGATTTCCAATCCCGTGATATCTTTTATTTGTAGCTTTTTTAATTTATCTAAAAAATATCCGTTCCCTGAACCGATTTCCAACACCTTGGATTTCTTCTTGAAATAAGGAAGGACGGCGTTAAACTCCCATTTATCTTCAGAATAATAGGAGGAATATTTTTGGGCCAATTGGCAATAGAAAGCATCCTTGCCCGCAATTTCTTCGTAATGAGCATAAAAGCGAAGAAGACTAGACTTACATTGATAAATTCCGATCTGCGGGAAATTTCCTATTTCGGGGATCACATCGATGCCAAAATCACGCCGATATAAATCGATGATCTTGTTGGTGTCCAAGTCCTTAATATGAACGACTTCTTCCGAATGTGTAATGGGTGATAAAATCATATGGTATTAATCAATTCGAAATTACAGTTTTTTTTCAAAGCTTTCGCCAAACGGCTCAGGTAAGTATCTCGAGAAATTTCGATCGCCCCATACCTCAATACATTATCGTTGATAAATTGTGTGTCCAACAATTCAAATTGGTTCGCATTTAAAATTTGAATTAAATAATGAAAAGCTACTTTGGAGGAATTTGGAACTTTGGAAAACATGGATTCCCCACAAAAAACCGCTCCTACACTGACGCCATACAGACCGCCTACAAGCTGGCCTTCAAAATAAGCCTCCACAGAATGTGCAAAACCCAATCGGTGTAATTCCGTATACGCCAAAACCATTTCCTCCGAAATCCAAACTCCATCTTCCTCTGACCTAGGCATCGAACAAGCTCGCATCACAGACTCAAATTGAGTATCCACACGGATCTCAAAAAGTCCTTTATTTAGGATGGGTCGCAGTGATTTAGCGGGTTTGTAGGTGTCTAAAGGGATAATAGCACGGGGATCCGGATTAAACCACTGAAGTCCTTTTAGCTCATCGGCCATCGGAAAATACCCCTGTGCATAAGCATAAATCAAAGTCTCTGCATGAAGGGGATTGTCATTATCCATTAAATAATTGTAGGAATATTGGGAATTAAGGTAGGATTTATCGAAATTTGGCCTCTAAATTGAGACAAACTTAATGGTTAAACACCAAAGTTTACAAAAGAGAATGAAAATAAAATACGTAAAATCTTTTTTAATATCTCCCCTCCGACGAAGGCGACGATTTATTTTTAGGGTCTGATTTGACCTTAAAATACGTTAATCATTGTTTTATTTTTTCTTCGTCTTTACATGAATTCTTATACCGTTCAAGTTGCCAGTCAAGAACACTTTGTATTGGCAGAGTCCATCTGCCACGAAATGGCTGAGTCCGCCAAAGCCAGAGGTACCGGCATAGCCAAACGTACACCTGAGTATTTGCGCGAAAAAATGTCGGAAGGCAAAGCGATTATTGCCACAGATGATGTGGATGGTAGTTTTGTAGGTTTTTGTTACATTGAAACTTGGCAACATGGCAATTTTGTGGCCAACTCAGGTTTGATTGTAAACCCATCTTACCGACAATACGGAGTGGCCAAAGCAGTGAAGGCTAAAGCTTTTGAATTGTCTAGAGAGCGTTATCCGGAAGCCAAAATCATCGGGATTACGACTTCATTAGCCGTCATGAAAATCAACTCAGATTTGGGTTATGAACCTACGACTTTTTCAGAACTTCCTGTGGATGATAACTTCTGGAAAGGATGCCAATCCTGTGTGAATTACGATATTTTGACCCGTACTGAACGTAAAATTTGTTTATGTACTGGGATGATTTTTGATCCCAATGAAGTAAAGAAAACGGATGAGGAGAAAGATGAGAAGTGGATATTTTTGAAAAATATGGCCGACTTTAGCCAATTGAAAAAGTTTAAAGAGAAATTATTAATGCCTTTCAAACCGAAAGGAAAATCAAAATAATATGAGCAAGCCGAAAGTAATTTTAGCGTTTAGTGGGGGATTAGATACCTCTTTTTGTGTCAAATACTTAAAAGAAGATCGTGGAATGGAAGTTCATTCGGCCTTAGTGGACACAGGAGGATTTTCAAAAGAAGAGCTCAAGGCCATTGAAGAAAAAGCCTATTCATTAGGCGTTACTTCACACGTTACGTTGGATGTGGTGGAAGAATATTACCAAGATTGCATCAAATATTTGGTTTTTGGTAACGTGTTAAAAAATAACACATATCCACTTTCAGTAAGTGCTGAGCGTGTTTTTCAGGCGACTGCTGTGGCTAAATATGCAGATAAATTAGGCGCCAAAGCCATCGCTCACGGCAGTACGGGTGCGGGCAATGACCAAGTACGATTTGATGTGGTCTTCAGGATTTTAGTTCCTGAATGTGAAGTAATTACGCCCATTCGGGATTTGCAATTGTCGAGAGAAGATGAAATCGAGTATTTAAAATCCAAGGGGGTGGTCCAAGAATGGCATAAAGCCGCCTATTCAATCAACAAAGGATTGTGGGGTACATCTGTGGGTGGAAAAGAGACCTTAACTTCGGATGGATATTTGCCAGAAGAGGCGTGGCCGACCCAATTGACCAAAACGACTCCCGAAAAGATTTCACTCCAATTTAAACATGGGGAATTGATTGGCCTAAATGATGAAACTTATGCAAGTTCAGTGGACGCGATCAGAGAATTAACGGCTCGTGCGGGAGTATTTGCGATTGGCCGTGACATCCATGTGGGAGATACCATTATTGGGATTAAAGGAAGGGTTGGTTTTGAGGCCCCTGCCCCATTGATCATTATTAAGGCACATCATACGTTAGAGAAACATGTGTTGACCAAGCATCAGTTGTTTTGGAAACAAAGTTTGGGCGACACCTATGGCAACTTATTGCATGAGGGCCAATTTTTAGAGCCTGTGATGCGCAACTTTGAGACCTTTTTGGCCGATACCCAAAGTAGAGTCACGGGAACGGTTTATGTACAGTTGAGTCCATACCAATTTCAAGTAACGGGTATAAAATCAGAAAATGACTTGATGTCGTCCGTTTTTGGGTCTTATGGCGAAATGAATAAAGCCTGGACGGGTGAAGACGTTAGAGGATTTTCAAAAATAGTTTCAAATCAAACCATGATTCACCGGAAAGTGAATCCTCAATAAGATGGCAAAAATAGGAATTGTAGGAGCGGCTGGATATACTGGGGGAGAACTATTGCGGATTTTGATCAATCATCCTGATGTAATTATCACTTGCGCGATGTCCAATTCTCAAGCTGGCAAATTAGTTTCAGATATCCACACGGATCTTTTGGGCTCATGTTCTTTGGTTTTCACGAAAGACCTAACGCCCGTAGATGTGCTCTTTATTTGCTCAGGACATGGAGAGTCCAAGAAATTCTTGGCCAGCCAAAGCATTCCTTGGCATACCAAAATCATCGATTTGAGTACCGATTTCAGGGATGAGTCGGAGGGATTTGTATATGGTTTGCCTGAATTCCAAAAAGAAAAAATCAAGGAAGCGACTAAGATCGCCAATCCGGGTTGTTTTGCTACGAGTATTGAGCTGGCATTATTGCCCCTTGCAGCTAAAGGCTTATTGAATCAAGACATTCATGTTTCTGCCATCACGGGCTCAACGGGTGCCGGTCAGTCCTTGTCGGAAACGAGTCATTTTTCCTGGAGAAACAATAATGTGAGTGTGTATAAAACCTTTACGCACCAACATCTATCCGAGATACGCCAAACGATTTCAGCAGTACATCCTGCCCCAAAAATCCATTTCATTCCATATAGAGGTAATTTTTCAAGGGGGATTATGGCCAACGTATATACAAATTTTGCCGGAAGCCAGGAAGAGGCAGAGAAAATGTTTGATGCATTTTATCAAAATTCCCCATTCGTTTTTAGGAGCGCACAACCGGTGGATGTGAAACAAGTGGTGAATACGAATAAATGTTTTTTACATTTGGAGGTTCACGAGGGCCAATTATTAATCACATCAGTGATTGACAATTTATTAAAAGGTGCGTCGGGCCAAGCCGTTCAAAACATGAATTTAATGTTGGGCTGGGATGAAGACGCGGGGTTGAGGTTGAAGAGTGGCAGGTATTAGGTAAGAGGTGATAAGTATTAGGTAATAGAAATAAAATGAAATTATTTGACGTATATCCGTTGTATCCGATTGAGTTGGTGAAAGCCAAAGGGAGTACCGTGTGGGATAAAAATGGACAGGAATATATAGATCTTTATGGAGGCCACGCGGTGATTTCCATTGGGCATTCGCACCCTACTTACGTGGCGAGGATGACGGAGCAATTAAACAATATTGGTTTTTATTCCAATTCAATCATCATTTCGGGCCAAGAAGCATTAGCGGAAAAGCTAGGCCGACTATCCGGATACTCAGACTACACCTTATTTTTAACTAATTCCGGTGCAGAATCGAACGAGAACGCATTAAAGCTTGCCTCTTTCTACACGGGCAGGAAAAAAGTCATTTCCTTCACCAAAGCATTTCATGGCAGAACGGCTGGAGCTGTCGCCGTGACAGACAATCCAAGTATTGTCGCGCCGATCAATAGCACGGAGCATGTTACCTTTCTTCCTTTCAACCAAATCGATGGATTGGAAAAAATTACGGAAGAACATGCAGCCGTTATTGTGGAAGGAATTCAAGGCGTAGGTGGAATCCAAGTAGCTTCTGATGCATTTCTGCAAGCATTGAGAAAAAGATGTGATGAAACCGGGGCCCAATTAATTTTGGATTCCGTTCAATGCGGTTATGGCCGTTCAGGAAAATTCTTTTCACATCAATTTGCAGGTATCCATCCCGATATGATGACTACCGCCAAAGGTATGGGCAATGGATTTCCGATGGGTGGCGTTTTGATAGCCCCTCATATTCAGGCGAGTTATGGCTTATTGGGAACAACTTTTGGCGGGAACCATCTAGCCTGTGTAGCAGGAAATGTGGTTTTAGATGTAATTGAGGAAGAAAACCTGGTTCAAAACGCAGAAAAGATAGGAAATTATATCACGAAATCTTTAGAAGGATTCCAAAGTGTCACGGAAGTTAGAGGCCGTGGCTTGATGATAGGGATCGAATTAGATCAGCCTGTCGGCCCCGTGAGAGACGCCCTTTTATTCAAGGAACACATTTTCTGTGGCTATGCAGGGAAAAATACACTTCGTTTATTACCTAGTTTGGGGATTGATCAAAAAATCGCCGACCGCTTTTTGGAAAGTTTAGCAACTGTTTTAAAAGCGTAATTGATTTAGATGAATAAAAAAGGGCTTGCTTTTTCACTAAAAATGTGATTATTTTGCGTTTCTTTTGTTCATCACAATGGAACAAAAAAAGAATTAAAAACTATAATTATTATCAATGGCATTAATTACAAAAATTAGAGAGAAATCGGGAATTGCGGCAGCGGCTATCGCGATCAGTTTAGTGTTATTTCTTATAGGAAGTGATATTTTTCAAGGTAATTCATCCCTTTTTGGGTCAAGTAATCAAGTAGTTGGCGTAATCGCCGGCGAAGACATTAAAGTTCAAGACTTCCAGAAAAAAGTGGAAGAGGCGACTGCTAATTATACCGCGCAAACAGGTAAGGGCCCGAGCGAGCAAGAGGCAACGATGATTAGAGACCAAGTTTGGAATCAATTCATCTTAGACATCGCTTATAAAAAAGAATTTGACGCCTTAGGAATCAAAGTTTCAGAGGAAGAATTAATTGACATGGTGCAAGGAAATAACATCCATCCATCTGTTCGTCAGCAATTTACAAATCCTCAAACAGGGCAATTCGACAAGACTTTTGTGATTCAGTTTTTGAAAAACTTGAAGACAATGCCTGTGGAGCAGCAACAAGGTTGGGCTAAGTTTGAGCAATCATTAGCGCAAGATCGCGTTCGTAATAAATACGAAAACTTAATGCGTATGTCCAATTACGTGACTCAAAATGAGGCGCAAAAAGAATACCAAACACAAAACTCGAAATTTGATGCCCGTTTTGTGTATGTTCCTTTCTTCTCTATTCCAGACTCTTCTATCAAGGTAACGGATTCCCAATTGGAGGAATATTTGGCGAAACATAAAGATCAATATAAGGGAACTAATACACGTGCAATTCAATACGTAACGTTCCCAGTGGTTCCTACGAAACAAGATACAGCAGATTTTTATTCTCAAATCAAGAAGTTAGCGAAAGACTTAGCGGTTGCACCGAATGACTCTGCTTTTGCGATGCTTAATTCAGATGTGAGAACACCTTATTTAGTTTCGTATGCGGAAATTCCTGAAGTAGTTAAGAGCCAGTTGGCCACTTTCCAAGTCGGTGGAATTTACGGTCCATTCAAAAATGGATTAACGTATTCGATCTATAAATATGGCGGTGTCAAGAAAGATACTTTATTCACGCTTCGTGCAAGTCATATTTTGATCGCTCCGGCCAACAAATCTGATTCGGCAAAAGCGCAAGCTAAGACACGTGCAGAGGCAGTATTAGCGCAAATCAAAGGAGGCGCAAGCTTCGAGACATTGGCGCAAATGAATGGAATGGATGGTACTGCTCAAAGTGGTGGAGATCTAGGATATTTTAAGAATAATGGTTCGATGGCCAAAGGATTTGAAAAAGCCGTTTTCGGATTTTCAGGAACGGGATTAATGCCAGGATTGGTTGAAACAGAATTTGGTTTTCATATCGTTAAAGTAACGGATGGCAAAACAAATACATCCTACCGTTTGGCGGCGATCAACAAAACTATTTCTTCCTCACAGGCAACGATGGATAGGGTTTATACGAAAGCAGATGCGTTTGCCAATGCGAATGGTAACTTAGCAGCTTTTGAGGTAGCGCTTAAAAGTGATAAAAGTTTAATCATGATGCGTGCGGAACGTTTGACTGAAAATGCTTCGGCGATCAATAATTTGGCCAATGCACGCGAAATCGTTCGTTGGGCTTTTGATGATAAAACAGCTGTAGGCGATGGATCTAAAAAGGTTTTTGAGCAAGAGAATCAATACATCGTGGCTTATGTTACAGGTAAGACAGAAAAGGATAATGTGAAAGTAGCTGATTTCAAATCAGAACTTTCTACCATGGTGCTTAACCAATTGAAGGGTGAGAAAATTTCAGCGAAATTAGCGGGAATCAAAGGTCCTTTGGAACAAATTGCTCAGAAATATGGAGCGGGTGCATTGGTTGAAACTGTTTCAGCTGTTTCATTATCAAATGGTATGTTGAATACAGCGGGTCCAGATGCAATCGCCTTAGGCCGTATCGCTGGTTTACAAAACGGAAAACGTTCTGCGGTATTTGTGGGAGAAAACGGAGTTTATGTGGCTGAAAAAACAGGAGGTGCACCTGCCCCAGCCTTAGCTGATTACTCGACGTATAAAAATCAAATTCAATCTATGGGAACTCAGAGAGCTTCTTTTTACATTAATGAAGCGATCAAAGAAGCTGCTAAAATTGAAGATAAGCGCTATAAGTTCTATTAAGATTTAAATCCTATCAAAAGAAAAAGCATTCTGTGAAGGATGCTTTTCTTGTTTGCAAGAAGCATGAAAAACCGGATTAAACCTTTTATTGGCTTACTGTTGATCGCGATGGGCGTATTGCTCGTCGGGCTGAGCCCTTATATCCGATTGCGCTTTGATTTGAGTGAAGAGAAAAAATTCACGCTTTCAGCTTCGAGTATTGATTTAATCAGACAACAAGATGGCCCCATTCGCATAAAAGTATTTTTAGGGGGTGATAAATTGCCTGCTGGATTTAAGCGGATGGAGAAGGCCTTGGATGAGTTGCTCTTAGATCTTAAGATGAATAGCAGCCAGGGGATTGAGATCGAGAAGATAGATGTATATGAAGAATATCCGGATGAGTCGGCGCGCCAAAAAATCATTTTCCAATTAGATTCGTTAGGAATTCCACCTACGAATGTCGTCAATAATGAGGATGGAAAACAGGTACAGCAATTGGTCTTCCCAGGAGTTTTGATTGAAAAAGGAGATACGCAAATAGGTGTATTGCTTTTAAAAGGGAATAAATTATCCTCTCCGCAGGAAATGTTAAATCAGAGTGTGGAGGGCATGGAATATGAAATCATGCAAGGGATTGCGTCTATTGGCCAACAGCAGCGAAAGAAGATCGGATTCTTTTTGGACTATAGCCATGTGCCGGCCATCAAACAGATTGATTTAATCTCTAGTTTGAAAAAACGCTATGATTTATATCCGGTGGATTTGTCTGCTTCCCCCACACTGGATGGCTTAGATGCGATTTGCGTGATTCAGCCGGACCGAAAATTCAGTGAGGCGGATCAATATAAAATAGATCAATTTTTAGTTAAGGGGGGAAAAGCGGTATTTCTATTGGATGGAATACGGGTGGATACGGTGGCAAATCAAGGATTGGTGGCAACGCCCATCGACCTAGGTTTGCAAAATTTACTCTTCCGCTACGGCATCCGCGTGAATTCCGATTTAGTCAAAGATGCTCAATTGAGCGGCACGATTCCGCTGGCGGTGGGGAATTTTGGCAACAAGCCATCCATCGAGTTAATGCCGTGGCCAGCCTTTCCCTTGTTGCAAGGTAACCCAAGCTCAGTGATTACACGGAATTTAGATGCGGTGTATGGACATTTTGTGTCTAGCTTAGACACGGTGAAGGGAGCATCCTATTTGCAGAAAACAGCCTTATTGAAAACGAGTCCATATACACAGGTCCAACAAGCCCCTGCGACCCTCCCCTTTTCGGCCTCAGGGAAAGAATTTGACCCCAAGAATTATGTGGCGGGATCTCGAGTTATTGCGTATTTAGTAGAAGGTAAATTTGTGTCCGCCTTTCGAAATCGAATATTACCTTTTGACAGCTTGTCAAAAAGTTTTGTGGCAGCTAGTGGAAAAGCAGGAGGAATCGTGGTGGTGGGCGATGGAGATGTGGCCTTGAATGGGGTAGATTTGGAAACGAAGAGTCCTTGGGGTTTGGGATTTGATCCATTTTCGAAACATACGTATGCCAACAAAGACTTCCTGTTAAATTCGTTTCATTATTTGATGGACGATGGTCAGGCGATGATGTCAAGAAATAAATCGGTCAGCTTAAGGCCTTTGGATAAAGCGAAAGTGAAATCAGAAAGGGCATATTGGCAATGGTTAAATCTATTGATTCCGCTTGGCTTTGGAATAATACTAAGTGCGTGTATTATTTGGTACAGAAAACAAAAATTTAATATTTAATCGTAAATTTATTTATTACGCAGCATTTTTGTAAAAAAAATACTTTAAAAAATTATATTGAAGGATAAAGAGATTTTTGATATGGCGATTATAGGTGCTGGTGCGGCAGGCCTTCAATTGCTGTATGAATTAACCCAAGCTCCCGCCGTTGACCCCTTAAAAATCTTAGTCATTGATTCAGGAGATCGATCCGAGAAATCTTGGTGTTTCTGGCAAAGTGATCCTCCTATCTATTCGCATTTAATTGAAAAAAAGTGGAATCATTTAGCGTTTGTCGGCGCTGATGGAACGGAAATTAAGTCCTGTGTTGAACCTATTCACTACCAGTATGTTTCCTCTGAGAAATTCTATTCCTATTTCTTTTCAGAATATATCCCTAAAAATCCGGGCATTATAGTCGTAGATGGCATGGCCAAAGAAGTAGTTAAAGGGGATGGAATTTTTAATATTGCATTAGCATCTGGTGAATCTTTTAGTGCCCAAAAAGTTGCGGACTCTCGCTTTAACCAAGAAGATTGGCAAAATAGTGGCGGGCTTTATCAGCATTTTTATGGAAAGTTTATTCGCACAGATACTCCAGCGTTTGATGAGAATAAGGCGACATTAATGGATTTTAGTATAATGCAAAAGCATGAGCATTTCACTTGCTTTCATTATATATTGCCCTTCAGCAAAACCCATGCATTAGTAGAGACTACCGTCTTTAGCAAGAAGAAATATGAATTAAACTACTATAAGGAACTTTGGGAGGAATATTGGAAGACTAAATTGGGGTCAATTCCTTATGTATTAGAAAAGGAAGAAATGGGAAGTATCCCGATGAGTGATTATGCGTTTCCATTGGAATCCGGTGGAATCCTTAAAATAGGCACGGCGGCTGGGCAGGTAAAGGCATCCACGGGCTATGCATTCACTCGAATGCACCAAGACGCGAAAAATATCGTTTCAAATTCAAATAGAAAAAGGTCGGGGCGCTTCCGATTTTATGATCGTTTATTGTTAAGCATCATTAAAACAGACACGAAACAACTCCCTGAAGTGATGCGCAGACTATTTAACTCGGTGCCCATGCCTCAAATATTGATGTTTTTGGATGAAAAAAGCACGCTATTCCAAGAGATACAGATATTCTGCAGACTCCCTATTCGCTTATTTTTAACGCATTTATGGAAAAGTTTTACCCGGTCCAATTAAAGAGATTTTGGGGATCCATCGTCACGATCGGATATTGTGGTTTTCGCTTTTTAGTGGAGCCTAGCAATCCTTATTTTGATTATGCATTTACCTTTATTTTCATGTTTTTATTGGGTATTCCACATGGTGCTGGGGATTATTTACTCATTCAAAAACAAAAAAAAGACCAAGGTTTATCTTTTTCTCTAATCAGTTTCGTGGCAAGTTATTTGGGTGTGATGCTGCTTTATGCCGTCATGTGGTATTATTTTCCCAAAATATCCTTTGTTATTTTTATTTTGATATCCATTTTTCATTTTGGTGATTTTGAAAATGAGGAACTGGAAAATGGGGCTATCCAAGCGTATTTACAAAAAATGTCTTTGGGCTTTGGCATATTGGGTTGGATTATTTATTTCCATTATGACGAGGTAAAAGTAGTTTTGGGAGATTGGCTTTGGGCATTACCCGCAGCTTTGCCCATTTACTATCCCTATCTGTTTTTATTAGGTATCCTTTTGGGCTTTAGGCGCAAGAGCATGTATCGTTATTTGAATACCTTGATTACACTTATATTGAGTTGTTTCCTCCCCTTGCTACCTGCCTTTGTTTGTTATTTTGCTTGTTGCCATGCAGTCTATAGTTTGAGCGATATGTCGGAGCATTTGCAACTAACGATAAAATCTCTTTTAACTAAATTATTACCCTTCAGTATTTTAGCCTTTTTAATGGGTTATTTCTTTCTTAAAATGAACTCAAATAGCTACGTGATTTATTACTTTTTTATCTTTCTTTCGCTGTTAACCATGCCCCATTTTTGGTTAATGCATCAAAATGTGAAAAAAAAATAGTGCCTAAACACGGCATATTTATACTTTTTCAACATTTATTTTAATTTTTTTTGGTATTTTAAAAACAATTTTTACATATTTGTGTTAAGAAATCAAACTCGAATTGAGTTAAGAAACCAAACTAATTTTCAACCTTTTTTTAAACAATTTAATTATGAATCTATTAAACATTTTATTGGACGGCAGTTTAGCTGCTGGTGATTACATTGGATTTACCTTCTTCACAGGGTATATGTCGATGTTGGCTGCCTCTATCTTCTTTATCGTAGAGCGCGGAACTGTAAACGATAAGTGGAAAACATCTTTGTTGATTTCAGCATTGATTACCTTTATCGCAGCGGTACATTATTTTTACATGCGTGGCGTGTGGTTAGAAACACATGAGTCACCAACACAATTCCGTTACATTGACTGGACTTTAACAGTTCCTTTGATGTGTATCGAGTATTATTTGATCTTAAAGCCAGCAGGTGCTAAAGGCGGGATGTTATCTCGTTTAATCTTTGGATCTGTGGTGATGTTAGTTGCAGGTTACATTGGAGAGGCAGTAGTGCCAGCACAAAACGTGTTATGGGGTATCATCTCTACTTTAGGATGGGCAATCATCATTTATGAAATCTACGTAGGTGAGGCGTCTAAATTAGCAGCTGCTTCTACAAGTGAGGCTGTGAAGTCTGGATATAACGTTATGCGTTGGTTCACATTAGTAGGTTGGGCTATCTATCCAATCGGTTACATGATGTTACCAGGCAACTTGTTAAGCGGATTTGCTGGAAACATCGATTTAGCTTACAACATTGCTGATGCGGTGAACAAAATCGGTTTTGGTTTAGTTGTTTATTCAATTGCCAAAGGAGCCACAGCAGCAGAAAAATAGATAATAAGTTGTTTGGTTTTATAAAAGGGGGAAGAAGCTATGTCTTCACCCCTTTTATTTTTTACACCAAAAATTTAATTTAAGCATCCATTTTTCCTTAAAATGGATTTTCAAAGTGAATACAATAATTGATTCCTTTGGTATAGTGTTTAAAATATTTTAACTTCAATGTTTGAACGCAAAAATGGTTGCGTTTGGGTCAATAAAATTTTAAAGCTGAATTAAATAATGAAATTCTTAGTCGCATCGAATGTTCTGTTAAAGCAAATTTCCGCCATCAACGGAGTGGTTGCTAGTAATCCTATCATTCCAATTTTGGAAAACATATTAGTCGAGTTGACCGGTGATAAACTCACCCTAACTGCGTCTGATTTGCAGACGGTGATGACAACGACCTTAGATGTGGAAGGATTTGAGAATGGCTCTATTGCGTTGCCGGCCCGATTATTATTGGAGACATTGCGTAGTTTGCCGGACCAACCGGTTACGATCGCAGCGGATCCGGGTACTTTTGGTGCGGAGATATCTACCCAAAATGGCCGTTTTAAGTTAAGTGGGGAAAACCCAATTGACTTCCCGAGAATCCCAGAGGTGGCTAAAACACAATCGATTAATTTATCGGGATTAGTATTGGGAGAAGCCATAGCTAATACATTATTAGCTGTTTCCAATGATGACATGCGTCCGGCGATGACGGGGGTATTGATTCAAATGATGGGCGATCATACTAATTTTGTGGCTACGGACGGTCACCGTTTGGTACGTTATCGACGAAATGATATACGTCCTGAGACACAGAGTAGCTTGATATTACCGAAGAAAGCGTTGGCTCTTTTGAAATCTACTTTGCCGATGGATGATACGTCGGTGACGGTAGACTTTTCAGCATCGAATGCCTTCTTTAGTTTCCAGAGTTTCCAATTAATTTGTCGAATTATCGACGAGCGTTTCCCGGAATATGAGAATGCGATACCGAAGGAGAATAATGAAATTTTAACGATTAATCGTTTGGAGTTTTTAAGCTCGGTGAAGCGTATTTCGATTTATTCGAACAAGACGACGCATCAAATTCGTTTGAAGTTGACGGCTAATTTGTTGACACTTTCGGCGGAGGATTTGGATTACTCGAATGAGGCGAATGAGGCGTTGCCTTGTGAGTATTCGGGCAAGGATATGGAGATTGGATTTAATGCTAAATTGATATCAGAGTTATTGAGCAATTTGTCGGCCAAGTTTGTGGACATTAAATTGAGTGAACCTAACAAGGCTGGCTTAATTATCCCGTCGGATCAAGATGAGAGTGAAGATATTTTGTTGTTGGTGATGCCGGTGATGTTGAATTCGTATAATTGATTGTAGGTAAGAGGTTTTAGGTAATAGGTAAGAGGTATTAGGTAAGAGGTAATAGGTAAGAGGTAATAGGTAAGAGGTAATAGGTAAGAGGTAATAGGTAAGAGGTAATAGGTAATATTATTAATGATAAAAATATGAAAAAGGTCTTATTGTTTTTGTTGGTGATGTCGAGTCTTTCTGCATTTGCAGCGGAGGGTGATGGAGTTCAATTTTTTGAAGGAAGTTTCCGCCAGGCTTTGGCTAAGGCGAAGAAGGAGAAGAAATTAATTATGTTTGACGCGTATACTTCATGGTGTGGACCTTGCAAGGTGTTAAAGACTAAGGTATTCCCAAATAAAGAGTTGGGGGATTACATCAATGCGCACTATGTGTCGATCGGTGTAGACATGGAGGCGGGCGAGGGTCCGGCTTTAGCTAATATGTATCCATTAGAGGGCTATCCGACGATCATGTTCATGGATGCGAGTGGTCGTGTTAAGAAAAAAGTCTTAGGTTTACCGCAAGGTGGCGCAAAGGAGTTGTTGGGAATTGCGAAGGGGGTAAAATAGTTAGTCGGTGTAGATTAAAATCAAATATGCGAGTGTAAACTAATGTTTTGGTTAGGTAGTTCCACCTGAAACTTGACTGTTGCTTTTAATGCAGTAAAAACTTTCAACAAAGTAGCCATGGTTACGTTACTTGCATTGTTTTCAAGTCTTGAGATTTGTGCTTTTTGAACACCTATAAGTTTTCCAAGTTCCTCCTGAGTCAGTTGCCTTTCTTGTCGTGTTTGCTTAATAGCTTTACCAATTAAATCCATTTGAAGTTCATATTCAAATATATCTCGTTCGGGTGTACCCATTTTACCAATAAGGTTGTCTTGTACTTGCTCTAATGTATATGTTTTCATTTTCGTGTATATTTTACTTATCTGCCATATATTTTGCTCTAATCTTTACCGCTTTTTGAAATTCATGGTCTGGAACTTTGCTTGTTTTTTTAATAAATCCATGTGTTGAAACCACCAAGGTGCCATTTGCTGAAGTCTTATCCCAAAAGGCCAATAATCTATATTGAAGCCCCTGATACAGTGTTCTAAATTCCCAAATATCATCCGATAGTTTTTTAAAAAGTTCCGGATTATGTTCTAACTGAGATTTACGAATATTATACAGTATTTTTTCGTAGTGTTTACGATCCAAATTTTTCAAAAATTCAAATGTCTCATCTAAAAATAAGATTTCAAAAAACTTGTCCATTGATTACCCAGATCAAAGGGCTAAAGATACTAAAGTTTCGTTATAATGAAACTTTAGTAATGATATTTCTTTTTTTAGCTTTCAAAGACATAAGATGTACATTAGGATTGAAATTTTTCACCAATCCACTTTCAATACCTTCATTAATTGCGCTTTTGAGCGCATCAAATAATTCCGTCTTTTTCAGCTTGGTTTTTGATGTCGTGAATTTCGATGGATTTGGTTGATTTCTTTTTCATTTGGATATTAATAAACTCAACAAACAGCGAGAAGGCGATGGAGAAGTAGAGGTAACCTTTGGGGATTTGCCCGATGGTATTACCCAGGATACTGAGTTCAGAGCCGTGGCTGGCTTCGGCAATAAGCATGAAACCGATCATAATGAGGAAAGACAGGCCCAATACTTGCAAAGAAGGGTGATCGTTGACAAAACGGCCAACAGGTCCTGAGAAAGCCATCATGATAATGGCAGAAGCCACTACGGCGATGATCATCACCCACATATTATCGGATAGGCCTATGGCGGTCAGAATGGAGTCGATGGAAAAGACTAGGTTGATGAGGGCGATTTGCGTCACGATGGTACCGATGCTGTTGATTTTCTTTTGGGTGTTGCTACTCAAGTGCTCCTCCTCCCCTTCTAGCTTCATGAATATTTCATTACTGGCTTTGTATAGTAGGAAGAGACCTCCTACAAACAGAATGATCGATTGTCCGTTGGGGGCGGCATTGAAGTAGGTATAATGAAAGTGGGCAAAGGGTTTTTGGAGTGATATAAGAATAGATATACCAAAAAGCAAGACAATTCTAAAGACCATAGCGAGAATTAAACCTATGTTACGGGCTTTGGCTTGATCTTGTTTCGGTAAACGGGCTGCGGTGATCGAAATGAAAATTATATTATCTATTCCCAGGACAATTTCTAAAAAAGTAAGGGTCAGTAAACTGATTAAGTTATCGAGGCTAAGAAGTTGATCCATGGGATATTATATGTGTCTACAAAGATGCGTTCTTTCGTTCAAAAAATCAAAAGAAAGGTTGTTGGCGCAAAAATATCCATTTTTTTCTGTGTCCTACTTGGATAAAAATAAATAATTTCGGATATTTGCAATCCCATTCAGCGGAATGTTCCTATAGCTCAGCTGGTTCAGAGCACCTGCCTTACAAGCAGGGGGTCCTAGGTTCGAATCCTAGTGGGACCACATACAATAACTTTAAGTGCCTGTAAATCAATGATTTATAGGCATTTTTGTTTTACAGGTACAACATAGGTACAAGTTTTTAATTAATACTCTCGTTTACTTCTGTTTACTCTCAATTACAAACGCTTTGATTTATTGCATTTATAGATGAAAAAGAGGGCGTGTAACCCATCGGTAATATTTTACCTATTTTATCATCTTCCCTATTTCCTCTTCCATTAAATTAATATAGCATTAATAGAGGCTTGATTCAAGAAGTTTCCCATTCTCTTGTTTTGAATTATTATCATTCCCCAAATTCTAAAATTCTAAAATTCTAAAATCCTAAAATTTTCCATGTATCCCCCCTTTAAGGGTACTCCAGACTGCAACCCCTCCCAGGCTCTGGGCAGGCGAGTGTCTCCCCCTGGGCTAATTCTAGCCTAGCATTATTTCATTTTTAAACATTTAACGCTATGGTAATTGTATCAGATTACATGGAAAAGGTCAACTCAACGAGTGGCCAAACATTTGTCCTTCTTAAACTCTCAGGAGGACTAGAGCTTGTTCAATCCCAGAACACTGGGAAGTTTTACGCAACGAGTATTATATCCGGGGAAGATACCCCTAGCCGTGTGGATACGACCCAACTGAAATAAAGCAAACACCTTCATTCCATAGCAGCAAACAAAAGAGCACAAGAGACTGATTTTAACTCACCACACTCCTATAGAATAAATCATAAAAATTAGAATATATTAATTCTATAAGATATTAATGAGATTTTTATTTGTTCAAACCTATAACTCAACCATTAAATACATCAGAATGAATATCAAAAATAGGTATTCCTTCATATAATGAGAGCGATAGCCAATTGCATAGCACGAGTCGAGATTTCGGTCGAGATCTAGTTTTGTTTTAAAATTAAACCATTCATAAAGTTGCCGCTATCAGTCTAATTTCGCTTTCGATTTACAGGGTAAAAAACTTAATGGTATCATGACCATTTAGATAAACCTGACAAAGGCTTACAAACAGTATAAAATTGATTATCAATGTATTATTTACTAGATAACTCTTTCACCACAAATCCATACTTACCTTTTTGCTTGAGGGTTTTATTTTCAAGAATTATTCTGGAAACTGGCTTGCCACCCCAATTAGTTTTAAATTTTTTATATTCCATGCCTTCTGTAGAGGCTAGTTCAATGCTTGGCTTCCAAAGTTTTGGGTCATAGCTAATCTCAAATTTTGAATGCTCAGCTTCAAGTACAATGGTACCCGGTGTATCTATATTAATTTTACATACCGTCATGAATACTTGCTGCAATGAAATTGGTCTATCGATTAAAACATAATCTTCCAAAATTTCAACCCTATTTTTCTGATGATTTAAGCTTATTGAGCGATTCCAAGATTGAACTTTTGCTTCTTTTTCATAGGCTGAGGCAATATTCATTTTTAACGTTGCTTCACTTTCATTGACAATAGATTTAACCTCTTTTGCCTCAAATTCTCGCCCAACTCTTTGCCCGATACCATTGATGATGGGTAGATTATGATAGTTTGACTGCGTATACCATAAGTCGTAACGTTGTGTTTGGGTGCGAGCTGTATAATTTCCACGACCAGGGTCGATTATTATAGGTTCTCCATTAGCATATACAATAAAGTCCCCCACATCATTATGGTTATGACTTTCGGCATTGTGTCCCCCATGTGTCGCCAAGAATAAGTCTTGTTTTGTTCTTGAACTAAGTACCTGAATATCTGCAATATAATAAGTTCCGCTGGGTTGATACTGTCCGGTCTGCATGGGAATTTTATTTCTATACATCAGGTTTTCCATCACTCGCATTGAATTTCTTCCCGGAACAGTCATTTCTTGATTAAACTTATAAAATGCCCATTGCCCCATTGCTATCATTTTCTCGTCGTCAATTGCCTTTCCAAACCGATAAAGCAGCAAGCCATCGGGGTCCTCAATTTTTGGATCTGCATCAGCAAAATTCACAAAATAAGTATTAGAAATGTGCATTTTATATACATAGGAAGCCATATTTTTTATCAAAGGCTCATGATAAATATTGATTTTTCCTTTAGAAACGCTTTTCATAATTTCGAGAAAGTCAAATACAGAAGCCCCAGCATGAAACCAATAAGTAGGACCCTCATTGCAACCACCATCATCACCTAAACTATTTAAGTAGGCATCTAAATGAAATAAATAATCTTTTACATTTTCCGCCCTCCTAGTTTCATTTTTTTCCAAAAATAAATTGGCCATCAAAAGGTTTGAAATGATCCACGGATTCCAATTATTGACTGGTTTTGTGCGACTTAGGTAAAAATAATTTTCCCATTTTTTAATGGGTTGCAAAACCCTTCTATTCGTTTCAAAATAAATTCTTTTTCTGATTAAATGATTAATGTTGTCCATTTTTTCACCGATCAAATAGTCAGCTAAACCTAATACTGCGGCAGTTTCAGCGGCAAATAAATCAACAACAGGGTTTTCAATATCGGGTAGCCCAGTACTACGAATATGGGCGGGTACACCCCAATAACTTTCCTCACAAATAGCCCATATAAGGTTAAAAATCTTTTCGGTGAATCGTCCTTTATTTTCAATACTTTCAGCTATAATCAATGGCACCAAATGGTTTCTACGACCATAAGATGCCTTTCCGTGATTTTCCCTATCTCCAGACCGAACAAAATCCATAGCCATAGAGCCAGTAATTTCGGCAATAGGGCTATTCAAAAAGTTTTCCGCAATTTTGATTATTTCATCAATTTGCACGGGAGTCAAAATAGCCTGCCATTCCTGATTCGTTTTCGGATATGGCTTCCATTCATTGTGGGGAATCAAATTTTTAGAAACAAATTCTAACGAATATTTCTGAGACAAAATATTCCTTTCGCTTACCTGTGAAAAGCCAGAAATTGAAATTATAAGGCAAAAAATCAAAACTTTCATCATTATTTTACATATTAAAATTTAAGATTAAAACAGCTTTAACAATGGTATGTTGGCGATACATTAGTAGGGCATATTTTTTGTTATTGCATAAAAAATTACCAGCGAAACCGGAATAACAAAAACTGCTTTCATCTTTCAGATCTAACTTTTCCGTGTTGATAACATGATTGTTAATTCAAATGCATCTCTTATTGGAAGGAGCTTTTCATCGTCTTTTCCTTGTATATTTAAAATCAAAAATCAACATAAATGATGAATTATAACTTTACATGAACACTTTTTCCTAAAAACACTCCTTGAGGTAGGTCGACAATAAAGATGGTATGTTCACTTTTTGCATTGGGAAGAGTTAACACCCCTTCCCTTTTTAAGGTATAAATGCCTGGCAAAGTAATCATGATTTTATTCAAATTTCTGGAAGGGTCAGCAAGGGTCAACTCAGCAATTTTTCCATTTTTAATTTTTAAAAGCGCCATGCCTTGGCTTTCCATTTTTACTTTTTTCCCCTTATCTATGACTATTTCACCAGCTTTGTAAAAGGCTAATTGCACCTGACCCAAGATATGGTGCTTGACTACCTGAAGATCCTCAGTATTAGATAAGATTTCAATTCCTCTATTATTTTGGCTAGTTTCGTCCAAATTTTCAACACTTACATTAGGCACTACAATGTATTCATATATTGGCCTATTCTTCATTATTCGGCTTCCATGAATATCGGTTTCATTAATTTTATCCCCATGGTTAAACCAAAGTTTGAAAATATTAGTGCTTACTAGCTCTTTACTTATATTTTTTTGGTCGGTAAGGTCTGACCAACGGCCAGTTTCTGTCTGGTTAGAAATATGTATCGTGGTAGATGTAGGAAACAGGTACCCCACATTATCTTGATGGACCCACTTTACATTTTCAGCTAATCTATTGCCATTGGGAAGTATTTTTATCGCTCCATTTTGCTTGATGTTTACATCGCTTTTTAATAAAACTTGATTCACAGTGGTGGCCACAGGTAGGTTAGATTTTGGCTTTATACCTGCCCCGAGGCAAACATATTCTTTATCAAAAAAGAACCAAGATTTTTTAGTCTCTAACATATCATGCGGACTTTTAAAGTCAAAAGCAACTGCTCCATAAAGGCCGTCGGTTACCGCACCTACAAAATTTGTTAAACCATCTTTTTGAATCTGAGTGGCGTCCGGCAGTGCAGGTTTTTGCATTGTGGTCGTGCCGGATATTTTCTGCCAGTCGTAAGCCGCCCAAATATTATGATATTCATCTCCTTTCAAAACCAAATAGTTGGTACCATCAGCTCGGTGGTGAGTAGTTTTTCCGGGACCATTGTAAGGCTCTTCCATGTTTCGATTTCTAGTTGAAAACATTCTTACGGAGGTATAAAACTCTGGTCTCTGAAATACAAAATGTTCTGTTTGCCAAAAAAACTTAGCAAAAGATTGAGTGGGACTACCTGCACCTTTTCTCAATTTTATTATTTCTTCTAGTTCTTTTTTACGATAACTCGTGCTAACCAACAACCTTTCAATTTCACGCGTATCTTTGGGTTTAAACAAAGTTTTACCTGCAATACTTCTATTTTTGACCGACACGTCATCATACACACCATATACTTGCTGTTTGTAAATGCCGTCAAGGTAATAGTCTATTAGCATATTTATTTTTTCAATGGGAAATTTATATATTGTTCCAGCTACGTATAGCGACCATTCGCCAAAGGCATTGGCAAATTTACCATAACCATAAGAGTCGGTGTTATTCACCCTGTCTGGCCTATGGTGAAAACTATAATCGTGCTGAATACCTCTTTGGCCCGTAGAAAATTTCATTTCATCGGCTATTATTTTTATTATGTCGTCAAATGCTGCGTCTTTTCCCAAAAACAGGCAATTCTTGGCCACTAAACCAGCTATTACAATTCTATCGCCACTTGGACGAGCACCAGAGGCGCCCATATTGGCCCTATTAATCATCGGCTGTGCTTTGTTTACCAACTCTTTAGGTAAATCATTTCCCATGGCAAGCATCAAATTTACTAGATTGGTTGGCGTAGTTATTTGATTATCATGCCAATTATCACCTACAAAATCATTTTTTACCCAAAACTCTAGGCCTTTTATAACACTACTTTTTACTTTTTCACTTTGATAAAACACGGAAGATTTGGTGTTGAAAGCCTTGCCCATACTAGCTAAATTGTTGGTATGTTGTCCATGTGGGAAACTTGCTGTTCGGCTGAGATCAGTATAATTAATATCATTAAAGCTGCCGTCCTCATTAAGTTTTGACAATATTACTTCAATAACTTTATCATCAGGTTTGATTAAAAATAACTCTTCAATGACCCTTTTTTTGATGGTAACAAGGTCGTTAGTTTGGGCCATTCCCAATTGTTGAACTAGTAGGATCAGTAAAAGTGTGATTTTGATTTTTTTCATTTTTTGTTCGATTATAAGAGCCTTTTTAGTCTCAAAAAATTAATTTTTTAAATGATATTCTGCTTGTAATTTGATCAATCTAAAAGGGAAATCAATCTCGCTGTATCTGCTTACCAACCCATTTAGTCAAAAAGCTAGGCAAAGGTAATTTTTTCATTGCTTCGAAAGTTTAACTAATTGAGTCTTGAACTGATAGGGTAATTGAAAAACTTCTCCTTTATTATTGGAAATATAAAAAAATGATTTACTGGCTTTTCGTGGATTTCCATCTGCCCAAAAAGCCTGAAAATCAGCATGGTAATTAATGGGTTTTCTAGGATAGGAATGGTTCGTGTTACTATTATTAGTCAATGAATTTGACAGTTCCCATTTCGCTTTTTTTGTGGCATATTTCCAAAGTTGAACCTCGCCACCAGTATTGTATGCAAAAGGTGTATTTTCTTTCGGAGCTAATAAGCGCCATTGGCCATTAATATAATACAAAGAGCCAAAGTCATAATTATGGTCCACATCAGCCACTTTTTTGTAGAGCCACTCTTGCCCATTAAAAAAAGCAGTTTTTAATTCGTAAGGCCCATTTTCTGGTCCTGGTTCCGGCCCAAAACTTGAAATATATGAAAACATAGGATTTCCTTTTTCATCAAAACCAAGATCATTGATGTAAGCGAGTTTTCTATCTTTCTGTGTGTCAAGAACCAAAGCTGGGTTTACAACGGTTTTTAAAGGTAGATTCATATTTTCTCCTTTACAATTTTGCCAACTTCGACCAAAATCTGTGGTTTCTAAGTAGTAGATATTTGCTCTGAAATCTAAACCGGCACCCTTTTCTGTATCAGGATGATAATTGAAAATAGTGACATACTTCACTTGACCATTCGGTAGTTTTGTATAACCACTAGATTGATAGTGCCCTTCTTGTATAGCACCAATATCCTTTAATTCAGACCAAGAAATGCCATCTTTACTCGTAATAAAAGCAGAGGTTCTTCTAGGTTTATTTGTACCATATTTAAGCACGCCTATATCATAGTGAGTCATAAAGCCCATAAATCCATTTTCTTTATCATAATATATTTGTGAATAAGAAAAATTATCAAAAGGTCTTTGTTCACCATCTTTAAAATATGTTGCTTTTACCAACTCGAATTTTTCTATATCAAAAGGTTTAACACTTTTGTGGATATATGACGGGCGATTTACTCCATGCGAAGTAGAAAATAGCCAAATATAGCCGTCTTTGTCAATACTAATCACCGGATTGTCATGGGCATCATCTGTATTCTTATTCAAAACAATGGTGGGACGGCTTAGCGATTTTGTTTTATGATCAAAATAGGCCACCTCGTGTAATAAGCTTGGCTTAGCGTCTTTCGACGCCCCTCCGTAACAAAAAAAGGTTTTGTTCACTTTCGCGGAATATACTGAAAATGGATAATGATTAGCTGGATAAGTGCCTAAACCACCGCTATATTTATGAACATATTCGTTGTTAGTTTTACCAATAAAATACCAAATCCCTCTGAAACCATCGTCTTTAAGATTTAAAGTGACCATTTCTTGAGCCTTAGAGACGGAAACAATAAAATTTAAAACCAAAAAAACCCAAGGTCTTATTTCCATTGATTTAAAGGTTTTACTTTCACTATTTTATTATTTGATGATAAAAGAACAGTAAAATCGCCTTTTTGACTAGCAGCCAAATTAGCCAAAAAACCAATTCTAATTGTACCTGGATTAGGTGCATCAAAAGAATTTACCGCATCAGTGTTCCAGATTTTTAGTTCAATTTTTGTATTCGCAAGTACTTTTAAATACATTTTTTTTCCATTCTGGGTTAATTGAAAAGTATTAGCATTTAAAATTTTTACATCGGCTTGTGTGACCATTAGCCATTTCATTTGAGTAGGCTTTTCATTATTCGTAATTTCATCTTTAATTACGACAATATCATTTTGTAGTATCGCAAGCCCTCTCTTTGCTTCTTTTATTTTGTTTTCATAAATAGAGCTGAGGTCTGTTACAGCACTCATAAAATTGGGTGTTGTGGTATTTTGAATTATTGTGGCTTTTTTTTCAACTAGCTGTAGCTCATTGTCGAAACTTAAGGTGTTATGATAATGATTGTTGTATCTCATAATTTCCCAACGCTGCCCATTTTGGGTTTTGTCCCATAACTTTACACCTTTCGACTCCAGCGATTCATATTCTTGCATACCTAAATCCATGGCCCAACGCTCGCCATAAGCATCCATGACAAAAGAGCCAATATCCATATGTGCATGATTTACAGCAGCTGATCCTGCTTTTAAACCCACATAAATAGCATTTTTATCTGTCCAGGAACTGCGCATCATAGCCACCGGGCTTTTCCCTTGGCCCATCCAAGTTTTTTGCGTTGGGACATCAATTTGATCTAATTTCAGGTCTTTCCCCCAAATCATCGCAGCTGGTAAAATTCTATTACCACCCATTTTTGAGGCATCATCCAAATAATTTTTTTCGTTGAAAAGCAGGCTGTTATTTTTTGATTGATAAGCAAACCAAAACATGGCCGCGTTAAGGCCAGCACCATTGCCAGCATCTGAATAATTAAAGCTTTTACCAGAGGTACCTAGCATGTTTTGAAAGTATGAAGCAGTTTTAATTAACCCGCTATCTATTTGGTTATCGATTAATTGTATGGTTTGTAGAGCACTTAAAAACAATATATGAAAGCTAGTTCCGTAACCCCAATACCCGTAGCCTTCGGGGTAAGCTCCATCAGGATTATAGTCTTCTAATGGCATTTTGATTGATTCCTTGGCTCGGGCAATAATTTGTTTTGAGAGTGTTGGGTTTTCCTCATAAATAGCTAAAGCACCATAGGTCATCCCGGCATTACAAACCTGATTCCAATTGTGGCTTACGCTGAGCCACGAATTGTATTTTGGATCAAGCGAAGGCTCAATTCCTTTTTTCAATATAGCTTGTTTAATAATATTTCGAGAATTTTCAGATAAATTATCATAAAGCCAATCATAGCCTATTGATACGCCCAAAGTCATTTCGGCAACATCTAGAAAATGACTAGGATTCCAATCTGAAAATTGGCAAACCTTCAATAATTCGGCTTCACATCGGTCAAAATATTTTTTATCTTTTGATATACGATATGCATATGAAAGAAAGAATACCCTTCGCAAACACTCTCTAGATTTATCTAATAAACGACGTCCAATTTGGATACGCTCTAAAGTGGGTAAAACAATAATTTTATCGCTTTCGGCCAAAATAGTTTGGTGTATTTTTGCCCAATTTTTATCATTTTTTATGTTAGCGGCAATGATATTTTCTTCATTTTTTAGCAATATTATTCTTGGGTGGCCAGGCAAATTTTGTGAATTTGCCTTGAAAAACGAGAAAACCAATAAGAAAAAAAGTGTTTTTTTCATGACTTTTGGGGATATTTTATTTAGTATTTAAAATAATTTATTTATCTGACTTCATTTTTAGCATTTCACTTCCAGCCAATAAAAAGGCACCGGTTCCAAAATTAAACCAAGAGTCCTTGTCGGCAGGTTTGGGGTCAAAACCAATGGCTTGTACCCAGCCTATCATACCGTTTTCTTGTTGGCATTTTTCTAATGCTGTCCACGCCTTTAATACACTAGGGAGATAGTTTTCTTTTGATAGTATGCCTTGATTAATTCCCCAGGCTAAAGCAAAAGTATGGAAACCACTTCCACTTGCTTCTCCATGCATAAAACTATCAGGATCAAGCAAGCTAGTACGCCATAGGCCATCGCTCGGTTGCAAGGCTAATATTCTCGCAGACATCGTTTTAAAAAGATTTTCGTAGAAAGGACGATGAACATAATTTTTGGGCATATCGTCAAGAATCAATGCAAGGCCCGCCAATACCCAACCATTCCCTCTTGACCAAAAAACTTTTTTGCCGTTGCGTTCCAGTTTATCTGAGGGATCTCCTTTTATGAAAAAACGATTATCTCGATAAAATAACTTTTCATCTTTGTCGAATAAGTACTCATAGGTTTGCATGTAATATTTATGCATTTCGTCCAAATATTGGCTATCCTTTTTAAGATTCGAATAATTGACCAATACGGGTGGCGCCATAAAAAGTGCGTCACACCACCACCATAGTATTTTTTGCTCAGCACTTCCTATTCCTACTTTCCAATCATGAGGCTTATTTAAATGGTCATATATCCAAGCATCAGTAGCTTCTAAGTTCGCTTCATCATTGCCATTTTTTTTGAGATAAATATATGATGCGGCAATAGCGATATCATCAGCATGAAAATATCTATCGTAGGTTTTCCATTCATTTTTACGCCCCATATTGATTATTGCATCTTTAAAAACAGTGTTTTGCGTAGCTAAATGCGCTCGCATTATTCCTGTGTAAAAAGCTCCATTGGTCCAATCTGTTGGTCCTTTACCATATTTAAAATTTTTCTCTTGCCATTGCATTGCTTTGATCATTGCAGATTCAATCTGGGGTTTTTCAAAGGACTTTAAAGGGGGTTTAGTTGCACAAGATAGCAAAAGAGTCAAGCAGGATATCAATGCAATACCGATATTTAATTTAGTTCTGGTTATTATTTTCATTTTACCTTTTGATTTAACTGTTAATTGCTTTCTGTTATTTCTCTCAATTTAGCAAAAAATGCTTTTTTTCTTGTAGAACTTATATTCCAATTTACAGGTATAGTTTGATAGCCTTCATTGAAATCTGTTTCACCTTTAAATCGAAAATCAAAATAGCCCCAAGAAACGTAATTTTTTATAGAAACTATCATGTTATTAGTTTCCTTTTCAAAATCATAATGGTCGTCTTCATTATTTATTATGGGTATGTTCTGATAGGCTTTAGATGCTTTTGTATGATCTATCAAACGTTGAATGTCTGCTGTGTTTTTTGCTCCATTTCCGTGAATCAGAAGAAAATCTGAGGCTTTAATAATGGGGTCATTAGGCACTTTTCGCCCTGTGAAGCTTGTACTTACTAGTAAACGATTTCCATTTTTCTTTTTATTCTTCACTAGATTGATTAATTCAGAAATTCGATCTGGCCGAAGAATGGCATGGTCGTAATCTTTGTGATCACACTCATTGGCAATTTCAATCATTACATTTTGATAGCCTTTTTTCAATAGCCAGTTTCTTACGTTCCTCACCGCATTTATCACGGCCTTTTCATCCTTAAGGAATTGATCTTGTCCAAAATAAAAAAGGCCTAGAATCACAACCATATTTAATTCATCAGCCTTTCTAAGAATATTTTCAAGCCGATTCATATAGGGTATCATGAGGCGACCATCCGAATGAAAACCTGGGTTAATACACTTTTTGTTACCATAGACATATGGGCTTCCGCCTTGCATATTTAATGTAAAGGAAAGTAAGCCATGGGCTTTCCATTGGGGCATAGCTTTTACAAATTCATTGTTATTTCTTGTGGCATCCCACATTTGAGTATCAGGATATTGAAATTCAGATGAAATTTCAGGGTTAAGATCATCAAATACACCTTGAACCATTTTCGCATTCATTAAAAGACCTTCAATTTTAAGATTTTGCCAATACCTACCTGGGTAGGTTGGTTTTCCATTGATATAGAATTGATCCTTTACAATACTAACGGCAGTTTTTTACGCCAAAATTTTACAAAATGAAAAAAGTAAAACTGCAATTAATAACGGTATTTTTTTTACATCCATTTTTTTAAAATTCTAAGTATTGAATAAAAGAATATTCAAAGATTGAACCCATTTTCGAGAGGTTAAGAATGTAAATGAGGATTCTTGTCTATGAAATGTTTTAAAAGAATTCAATAAAAATTAATTTAAACTTAAGATGCTTGCTTTAAACATCCATGCCACACTTTTCGAAAGGTGTGGCATGGATGTTAATTTTAAATTAATGTAAGAAAAAATGATTACCAACCAGGATTTTGCTTAATAGCAGGGTTTTGAGCCAAAATATTCAAAGGAATAGGCCAGAGATAATGCTTTGTCTCTTCGAAAACAGGATCAGCAAAATCTGAGCCCGCATAAGGCTCTAAATATTCCTTGCCATTAACGGGGTCCTTATAAAGTCTAACAACGAAACCTTTATATCGTTCCTTTTGTGAAGCATCCATAGCTAATCCCAATGATTTAATTTTCAGCTTAGCTCCTCGTTTCCAGCGTCGAAGGTCATCGTATCGGAATCCTTCATTAAACAATTCGATTCTTCTTTCTCGTCTGATTTCGGCTAATACTGGTGAAATACCTTCAGCTACATATTTAGGATCCACTGGAATATTATCCAATTTTAAATGAGGCATTTTAACTCGGTCACGAAGTTTATTAATACTCATATCTAAATCACCCTGAGAAATTTTACCTAATTCGGCTTGCGCTTCCGCATAAATGAGTAAGCCTTCGGCCAATCTAAGCGTAATTGCAGGAGACTCAGCAGTGTTAAAAGCTTTTCCGATCATATCATCGGCATTATAATTTTTAATTACATGGTAACCTGTATTTGATATTCTACCACCGGCCATTCCATTAAGTCGCGGGTAAGCACGCCCATCATTCAAATGGTATTTATACACCGAGACATCACTTGGGTGAAGAATTGTCTGGCGCATCCTAGGATCTCTATTCTCAAAAGAATCTTCTATTTTACCATCTCCTTTATATAGCTTTGATAATGAAATAGGAAGGCCATCAGTACATAAATAATCCTCCACAAAATCTCGAGTAGCTCCACCGTGGTATTCAAAGTACGATTGAACGTGGTTCGTTATGACGCCAAGCGTATATTTTCTCCAATACATCACCTCTGGGTTACCAGATAGATTTAAAGCTTGCATGTAGGAATTATAATCCTTATTAGGATTTCCGGTAGTAAATATTTTATATGGACCTTTTTCAATCAATTCCTTTGATGCAGCCGCAGCAGTTTCAAGGAACTTTTGCCCACCGGGTATACCGTGATATTTACGCCATGTTCCCTCAAAAAGGCAAACTCTAGCTTGTACTAACAACGCACACCAACGGTTTAATCTTCCCGGAGCACCGCCATCTCCCCAACTATCCGGAAGGTTCTTGGCAGCAAATGCTAGGTCATCAAAAATTTTATCCATCGCTTGAACCCGAGGGGTTCTTGCTGCAAATAGCTCTTCCGACTCTGTATTTAGCTCTTTTTCAATGTAAGGCACATCGCCATATTTACTTACTTTATCTGCATAAAACCATCCTCTAAATAGTCTCGCCTCACCAACATACCTGTTTCGAATAGCATCTGTAACTTTAGCCTTACCATAGTTGGCCAAACCAATATTTATAGCACGGACAAAATTCCATCCACGATAGCCATAGTTATCAGGGTTTACCGTGGCAATATGTTTCCCAGCTCTAATTTGGGCATAAAAATTATGGCGAGGATGTACACTAGTAGCATTATCACTCATTTCGTCCAAATACCAAATACTAAGAAAATTACTGTTAAATCCTTCGTCATGACCCATCATAATAGGCACATTCAAATCATTTCTGGCCAAATTGTATAAACTATTATTGTATACAGATAGATCGTTTTCCGTATTCCAGAAAGTTTCAGCAGTAATTGAATCCAAAGGATATCGCTCCAAAAACTCATCGTTACAGCTAGTAGCAACAAAAAGGAGAACAATAAGGGTTATTAATATATTTTTCATTGATAATTACGATTTAAAGATTATAGAGATAAGTTAATACCAAAAGTAAATAACCGTTGCATTGGATACTCAATCGCACCACTTTGAATAGATTCTGGGTCTAATGGTTTTCTAAGTTTGGTATATTCCCAAAGATTGGCTCCCACCACAAAAAACTGTACATTATTCATAGCCACTTTTTTAGAGATTTTAGATGGTAAATCATAGCCAAAGCGTATGTTTTTCAATCTCATATAGCCTGCATTTTGCAAAAAGCGAGACTGTGCAATTTTGTTTTTACCATCATTAGTAGAAATATGTGCTGCCGGAAAATACGCGTTACGATTTTCTTCCGTCCAAGTATCCGTAATATAATAACGCTCCACATGACCTGCATTGAAAGGGAAAAACCACGTCCAGTTACCGTCTGAAGGCCAAAAATCTTGGCTACCAATTCCTTGAAAAAATATGTTGGCATTGAAATTTTTCCATCTTATACTACTATTTATTCCAAAGGTATAACGAGGGGTAGAATTCCCGATAATTTTACGATCACCCGGATTAGAAATGGTATTAGCACCATAATTTATTTTTCTATCCCCGTTCAAATCCGCATACTGGATATCGCCAGCCCGCCAGTTGTTGCCCAAACCTGACTGGTCAGCTGCGGCTTTTACTTCGTCGGCCGTTTGGAATATTCCAACAGTTTCAAAACCCCATATTTCACCCAATTGTTGGCCTACTCTGAAAGTGTTATTAATAGCTCCAGTAGGATTGCTAAATTTTGTTATTGCGGCCGTAGCATCGGATAAAGCAAGCGTTACATCATAACTAAAGTCTTTACCTTTACTATTTTTATACGTTAGGCTCGCCTCCCATCCTTTGGTACGCAAATCTGCTGCATTTTCCTTAGGAGCGATCGTACCCAAAATATCAGGGTATGAAACATTCATTAACATATCTTTAGTGTCTCTAGTATAGACATCAAAAGAGGCATCCAATCTATTATTCCATAAAGAAACGTCTAGTCCTATGTTTTTCGAGACCACTGTTTCCCAAGTAAGGCCAGGGCTAACAAGGCCTGGTGCCGCAATAAATGGTACCATACCAGATCCAAATTGATAAGGAGCACGCCCTGCCCCATAAGTAGCTAAGTATGGGTAGTAAAGTTCTATATTATCGTTTCTAAGTGTTTGATTTCCTAATGTACCATAAGAACCCCTAAGCTTTAAATTA
Organism: Cytophagaceae bacterium; assembly: GCA_005791165.1. Taxonomy (GTDB): domain Bacteria; phylum Bacteroidota; class Bacteroidia; order Cytophagales; family Spirosomataceae; genus Aquirufa. Next base: position 2,374 of record SXXW01000033.1, on the reverse strand, counting down.
GATACCCAAGTAAGGTCTTTCATAAAAGCTTCTTCGCTGATTCTCCAACCAGCTGATACTGAAGGGAAAAATCCAAATCTTGTATCTTTGGGGAAACGAGAAGAACCATCATAGCGGCCATTTAATTCTAATAAATAGCGCTCATCAAAATTATAACCTAAACGATAGAAAACACCTCTTAATGAAAAATGCTCTTCTGAGCCAAAGGTTTCTTGATTGCCTATTGTGGCACCAATATTTGGAATAAGTGGGGTTATTAAGCCTCTGGCTCTTGCTCCTACATATCTAAAATTGGCATCTTCTTGGTTAAATCCAGCTATTAGGTTCAGGACATGTTTTTTAGGTAAAAAAGGAAAAGAATAATCACCATAAATATTGATTACATTATACCTATTTATTCTGCTTTCATTTCTCACCCAATCGTCGCCACTGAATCCATTACTAATAGGTTTTGGGTTTCTTAAATCAGGTGAAACAATATCTACTTTACTTTGCACATCTTTATATTCTCTACTAAAAGAATTATGCGAAAAAGATCCGATAATTTTCAAACCTTCAGCAGGTGTTAGGGTTAGGCCCTGGGTCAACCACAAATCATTGTTAGTAAAGGTTTCACGACCACCATCTAAAAGGTATGGAAACCAGTTGGTTCCATCAAAATACTTACCGATTAACGGCGCATATTGTTCTCTATCTCCTTGCAATTGATAAAAAGGCAAATCAGGAAATTGTATCGGTTGAATAGGGTTTACACGTGCAAGCGTATTGATATTTACGTCCCAATTATAAAAGTGGGGTTTATCACTATTTTGCTGATTAAATATTACTTTTTCGTTTAATGTAATCCATTTATTGATTTTAAAATCGGCTTTCATCATTAAATTATTACGCTTAAACTTCTCGTTATTAGCTGGCTTTATGTATCCATCTTTACTTAAATGACCCAATGAAAGATAATAACTACTTTTTTCTGAACCTCCTGATACTGAAACATCATGCTGGTGAGTAGGAGCAAAATCAGTCATTATTTGATTCTGGTAATTATTAAATCCATAGTAACGTAAACTTCCATTCACCACGCCCCATGAATTTTCAAAGGTTGGGTTTTCGGAATATCGCTTCGTTTTCTCTACAAAATCTGCATCATATGAGGGTACACCAGAGGTACGTATATTCGCCTTATTACGAGCGGTGACAAATTCGTAAGGATCTGTCACGACATCCATATTAAAAATAGGCTTTGCCATTGAAACCTGGGAACTTATATTTACTTGAACTTTACCTGACGAGCCAGACTTAGTTTCAATTAAAATAACACCAAAGGCTGCTCTAGCCCCATAAACTGCAGCAGCAGCCGCATCTTTTAGTACTGATACACTTTTAATATCATTCGGGTTAATTCGGTTAATATCCATAGGAACGTTATCAACCAAAATAAGTGGTGAGCCACCATTAATAGACTGAAAGCCTCTGATATTAAATGTTGGTGACTGAGAAGGGTCTCCATTTCTTACGTTTACATTAAGGTTAGGAATTACTCCTTGTAAACCTTCCCCGGTATTGGCAATAGGTCGACTTTGAATCCTTTCAGAGGTGGCTACTCCGACAGCCCCAGTAAGGTTAACTTTTTGCTGCGTACCGTAACCTACTACTACGACTTCATTCAATACTTGATCGTCCGAAACTAAGTTTATATCAATTTTACTACGGCCATCAATGTCTACTTCTTGTTTTGTGTAGCCCACAAAAGTGATAATTAAACTAGCCTTTTCAGAGATACCATTTAGGCTAAACTTGCCTTCATTATTTGTGCTAGTACCTTTATTCGTACCCTTTACGATGATATTGACACCTGGCAGTGCGGCTCCGTCTGTATCCTTTACCGTACCACTTACGCTATGGTTTTGGGCCAAAACAACAAAATTGCTTAAGCAAAAAACCAAAAAAGTAATAAAGATTTTTTTCATATTTAATTTAAGTTTTAAATGATTTAATATAATTTTTCAAATCTAATAAAAAGTCAATTAACCTGCAAAAAAAAAAAAAAATGCCATTTAGATGTAAAAGATTTGCTTGTCTTTCCTACTCCATAGCAACCTACCATAAGTTTTTCTCCATGGATTCAAATTTAAAAATATAATTTTTGTGATGATCAAAGTCAATCCAGGAATTACGCTAAAGTATATGACACGCATAGATCAAAAAATTCAATGCCTCTGCTACTACATCCGAAATAGAATTCCAAGTAATCAGGAGCGTTTGAGTAAAAACCAAACCTATGGCATCTGGAGATAATTCACTCAAATCACATTGAACAAGTCAAAGAAATTGAGATATAATAACCTTGATAAGGTGTTGATCCGATTAAAATTTG
>SXXW01000032.1 GCA_005791165.1 Cytophagaceae bacterium | reverse complement strand
GGGCTAATTTGTTAGGCTACTTCATCAAATTTGATTACGCCTTTGGTATCGATAATGGTGAGGTTAAACCTCCAATTACCTATTTGACTTTTGGATATGATTTTTAATTATTTTGTTTGGTTAAATTTTAATCATTGACTATGTCTTTTTCAGAGAACGAAATTATCGAACAATTAGCTTTAACAAGAGAAGCCTCTACTTCTTTGGCTTTGGCTACGTCTGAAAAGAAAAATGAAGTTTTATTTCATTTAGCCCAATTATTACTTGAAAACTCTTCAGCCATCATCGCTGAAAACGTAAAAGATTTAGCTTCAATTGCTGCTGATGATCCTATGAGGGATCGTTTACTATTGAATTCAGACCGAATTACTAATTTGTCCAAAAGCGTAGTTGAAATTGCGAAACTTACCGATCCTACAGGGCAAATTTTAACCGATAAAATACTCTCTAACGGATTGAAATTAACAAAAATATCTGTGCCACTGGGGGTTGTAGGTGTAATTTTTGAATCAAGACCTAATGTTACGGTGGATGTGGCAGCACTTTGTATTAGGTCGGGTAACGCTGCAGTTTTGCGTGGAGGTTCTGATGCCTGGCACTCAAATGTTATTTTAGTCCAATTGATTCATCAAGCACTTGTTGCAGCAGGACTTTCTTCTGATTTAATTCGACTATTACCCACAGACCGCAATCATGTCTCTACCTTATTAAATGCGGTAAAGTATGTTGACGTCATTATTCCGAGAGGATCTGACGCTTTAATACAGCGTGTCAGAAGAGAATCGATGGTACCTACCATAGAAACGGGAGCCGGTGTTTGCCATACCTTTGTTGCCAAAACGGCTAATATTGCTATGGCCGTTTCTGTTGTTGTTAATGCTAAAGTTAGCCGTCCCTCTGTTTGCAATTCGCTTGATACCATATTACTGCATGAATCAGCAGTCCAAGAATTTTTGAAAGAATCTGTTCATGATTTATTGGAATATAAGGTGATGATCTATGCGGATGCAAAATCATTTATCGTTTTGACGGATCTAAATTATCCTTATTTACAAAAGGCGGAAGATGCTGATTTTGGCCGAGAATATTTAGATTTTGCTTGTTCCATTCGAGTAGTTCATAATTTAAACGAGGCCTTAGCGCATATTGACAATTATTCTTCAAGGCATTCTGAAGCCATTATCAGTTCGGATGAATCAGAAGCAAATAAATTTTTGGCTTCTGTGGATGCTGCGGCTGTATATTGGAATGCGTCCACTCGGTTTACCGATGGAGGCATTTTTGAATTAGGAGCGGAAGTAGGTATATCCACTCAAAAACTACATGCAAGAGGGCCCTTTGGACTTGAAAAATTAGTCACAGAAAAGTGGGTGGTCATAGGAAATGGGCAAATTCGCTAGCTTAAAATTCGTGGTCAAGTCCAAATCTTTGCTTTAACTCGGAAATTACTGGGTGTTTTTCGACTAAGAAATTGTATTTGTCTGATTGCGTATACAACATCTTCTTCTCACTTTTTTCTTGTTCTACTAAGTCTAATTCAATATCAATCAAATGATTTTTTAATTTAGTCCTTAACGTGGTAAGCAATTCCAACTTAATATTTTCGTTGAATTGCTGCATTTGAACTTCATTTTCAAACGATATATGTATGGAGTTTCCTATCACTTGAATAGGCCTGTTCATCATGACATATTTATTGATCAAATTAGCCGTTTTGAAATTATTAGCAATTTGTGTCCATTCACTTTGCAATTCTTCTAGTGTAATTTCATTTACTTCTTGATCGGCATGATGGTCGGAGTGCGAGTCTTTTTCACTCGTTTCATTTTTCGAATCCAAAATATTTTTCGCACTTCTTAAGCCTGAAGTTGAGATGGAACTTTTAATTACGGCAGGATCTAATACTGGCGCCTCTGCAGGGCTAGCTACCGATTGATCAGGCAAAGAAATAGGTAAATCAATTTCTTCTGACTCGACGATTTGGTCGGGTGCCATTTGTTCTAAATCGCTAATGATTTCGATCGTAGGTTCTGGTTGTAAGTCAGCGGCGGTTTCGGTAACTGCAGCTATTTCTTCTTTTGCTGGAAGGCTTGTTGTGGGGACGCTTTGAACTACAGTTTCATTTGTTTCAGTCCCCGTAGTGCCAACTGGGGACTCAGACTTTTTTCCGGAAGCGCCCTCCTTGGCAACTAGATTGTTCGGTTTGAATAAAGAGGGTAAATAATTTATTTTTAAAAGGCTAAGTTCTAAATGAAGTCTAGGGTTTTTGGAGCTTTTGTAATGAATTTCGCATTGCGAGCAAATGCTCATGGCAGAAAGCAAAAAGGAGGTTTGTGTCTTCTCACTTTGAACGGCAAATTTATTTCTCGACTCATCGCTTAATTCCATTAAAGCGAGCGTTTTAGGATCTTTTGCAAAAAGCAAGTTTCTAAAGTGCTCCATTAATCCACTAATGAATTGATGTCCATCAAAACCTTTACGCATAATTTCATCCACTAATAATAGGGTTTCGGTATGGTTTTGGGCTACCAAATGGTCTGTTAGTGTGAAATAATAATCGCTATCTAATATGTGTAGGTTCTCTAGCACATCTTTGTGTCTTAGTGAATTGTCGACCGAAAATGTAACATTCAAGTCAAACATCGATAGTGCGTCTCTAAGTCCCCCATCTGCTTTAATCGAAATTAATTCCAATGCAGATGGCTCAGCTGTAATATTTTCTTTTTCGGCAATGTTGGCCAAGTGTTGGGCCATGTCTTTCCATTGAATTCGATTAAAATCGAAAATTTGGCAACGTGAAAGGATGGTCGGTATGATTTTGTGCTTCTCCGTCGTAGCTAAGATGAAAATAGCATAGGATGGTGGCTCTTCTAAGGTCTTTAAAAAGGCGTTGAATGCAGCAGCAGATAACATATGAACCTCGTCAATGATATAAATTTTATAGCGACCACTTTGAGGAGGATACCTCACTTGGTCAATTAAATTTCTTATATCATCTACTGAATTGTTGGATGCCGCATCTAATTCGTGAATCGTTAAGGAAGTATTTTCTTGAAAAGAATGACATGAAGAACATTTGCCACAGGCTTCACCTTCTTGATTTAAATTCTCACAATTGATTGTTTTGGCTAAAATTCGTGCACAGGTTGTTTTCCCAACTCCCCTAGGTCCACAAAAAAGAAATGCTTGGGCTAAATGATTTGATTTTATCGCATTTTTTAATGTGGTTGTTATATGCGCTTGACCCACCACAGAGTCAAAGGTTGTAGGTCTGTATTTTCGAGCCGAAACAATAAAATTTTCCATTATGCAAGTTAAGGTATATGCCTATAATTCCAAAATCAAATTAGGGTAGATGTAGTACTGCACTTACTGGAAAATGGTCTGAAGGAAATTTAGATTCCCACGTTTCTGAATGGGTGGTATGTTGGCTACATGACACTCCATTTTTAACAAATATGTAGTCGATATGCTTCCCTAGTTGCTCAGATTTAAAGGCATTGAATGTTCCATAAGGACCATAGTGGCCATTTTTGCTAATCTTTTCAGCATCGGTCAATTTATCATCATCCTTTGGGTTTAGGATAATTTTTATAGGTTCATCTTCGGGTGTTGCGTTAAAATCACCGGTTAATATCACGGGAGATTTTCCGGCAATTTCTTTTATTTTCTTGAGAACGAGTTTAGCACTTTCTCTTCTGGCGACTTTTCCTAAATGATCAAAGTGAGTGTTGAAGACGTAGAATTTCTTGCCTGTTTTATTTTCTTTAAAATATCCCCATGTAACCACTCTTCGGCATGCGGCATCCCAACCAAAACCCACCTTGTCACATGAATCGGAAAGCCAAAATGTTTTTTCCTTCATGAGGGTAAATTTAATTTTATTGTAAAATAAGGGGGAAAATTCACCTGACTCTTTTCCGTCATCTCGACCTTTTCCAAACCAAGCATAATTGGGCAATTCCAATGAAATATCTTTTATTTGATGGATAAATGCTTCCTGCATGCCTATAAAATCAGCTTGGTTGTACTTGATTAGTGCAGCGCAATTATTAGTACGGAACTTCCATTGATTAACTCCATCTGAGGGGGTATCCATTCGGATGTTAAACGTCATCGCTTTTATTTGGCTGAACACTGGAATGGAAGAAGTGTTCAGTAAGAGAAATAATACTAAAGTTAAGCCAGTAATGGATTTGTATATTTTTTCAACTTGCGGCCAAATCACATCATTATGGCTATTTTTAATGATGAAGTCGGCATGCTCTGAATAGGTCTCTTCGCTGGGTTGGGCATTCATTATGGTGTTAATATCTGTTGTGTGCGATGTATCTCTCATATGAATTCTTTTTATCCGGTCCGCTTTGTCGGCATTGATGACGATTAATTTAGTGATTATTTCAGGTTTATTTTTACCATGTATCAAGGCACTTTCATATACTAGAAAAGGCATGTTTTTTTGGCTTAATTGCCATTCAATGGCTTTTTTTCTGACGGCAGGATGTACAATGGAGTTGATTAAAGGAATTAATCTGGGATCGTCTTTGATTTTTGCTTTCACCCATGATGGATTATACTCTTCATTATCTGTATAAGCTTGGTTCCCTAGCAATTCTTTGATTGATTTTTTGACCATTTCATTTTCATTTAAAATGATTTTTGCTTGTTTGTCGGCCTCAAAAACAGGAATACCTAAACATGAAAAAATCCGACAAATCATCGATTTGCCGGATCCAATTCCACCTGTAACACCAATAAAAGGGATCAGGCTATGTGTCATTTTTTATTCCTCAGTTAATCTTGATGATGCATCCTTTGAGATAGCTGTTTTTTCAAAAACAATTCTAACACCTTTGCTTGAATCTACTTCAACGATAACTGTTTTTTCTCTGATGGAAATGATGGTTCCATGAGCACCGCCGATGGTTACTACTTTGTCCCCTGTTTTTAATTCTTCAATAAATTTTTTGGCTTCCTTCGCCTTTTTTTGTTGCGGACGAATCATGAAAAAATAAAATACAACAAATATTCCTCCAAAAAGGATTATTTGCATCATTTGAGGGTTTCCTGCTTGTAAGATTAGCATATAGGTAAGGGATTAGTTTGAATTTCTTTTGGGTAAAACTTCTATTTTAAAGGCAACTGTGTTATCAGCTGGTAATGTATTGCAATAGGCAGTTACGGTTTTTTGAACTTTTCCTTGCTTGCCTTTGGAATCAAAGATGACTTTAATAAATCCTTTTTTACCTGGCTGAATTAATTCTTGGCTCCACTTGGGTGTTGTGCAACCGCATGAGGCATTAACGGATAATATTTTCAAAGGTAGATTTCCTTTATTTTTAAAATTAAATGTATAGGTGATGGAGTCTCCCTCGGTAATTCTTCCTAAATACACACTCGGCTGCTCAAAAACCATTTTCGCTCTCTTTTCAGGAGATGGACGCATGTCCATAGGTATGGCATTTTCTGAAGCATTTAAGCTCTCTTTTTGCTTGTTTTCACACGACGATGCAAAAAAGAAAATTGAAATGATCAAAAAAAGATATCCTCGCATTGAATTAAGGTTTCGTTTTAATTTGACTCATCATTTTTTCTACATCCTCCAATAACTTCTCTGCTTTGATTTTAGTGTCGTTGACTACTTTTTTGCCTTCAGATTTAGCCATTGAATCAGGTATTTCTTTACCATCCACCATGTCATTGATCAATTGCTTTAATTGGTCTCTGTATTTGTTTAATTGGAAATACAGTTTGTTTCTCGTGTTTTCACCTTTGTCTGGTGCATATAAAATGCCGACAACCGCTCCGGCTGCAGCACCCACGATAAATGCCCATAGGGTTTTTGAAGATCTACTCATATTATTTACTGGCTATGTCGATTAATCCTCGACCTGATTTTTGTATAATTTTTTCGCTCATGAGTCGAATCGAGATTTCATCTAAAATTCCGTTGATGAACTGCCCCGACTTAGGAGTGGAATAGTTTTTTGCTAATTCAATGTATTCATTAATACTAACTTTCACCGGAATGCTTGGAAATTTAATCATTTCAGCAACCGCCATTTTTAGTAGTATAAAATCGGTCATTGCTAATCTGTCTGACTCCCAGTTTTTCGTTTGTGCTTCCACCCAGCCATTTAAATCTTTATCTGAATCTAATGTAAATTCATATAAATCTTCAAAAAAGCTTTTGTCATCTTCCCACTGAAGGGCTAATGGCTGCAAACTTAAATCTTCCAAAGCTTCAATTTTGAAAGTTTTGGTTGACATACTTTTAACAACGTCCTTATTCAAATTCCAATTTAAATCTTTTTCCTCAAAAAATTCTGTCATGCTAGGATGTTTTAACAGAAAGTTTTTCAAAATATATTTAATGATTTCTAAATCATCCTCGAAATTTTTACCTGCATTAGGTAAATAATCTAAAAATATTGGGTCGACTAGAATGGCTTCAATAAACAATTTTTTCAATCTAGTTTCTTCATCTTCTGACCATCCTATGTGGTTGTCTTTAAAGGCAACCTGCAAAGATTTCCATTTGGGGAATACGGCTAATATTTTATTATTTTTTAATAAGGATGTTTTGGTTGAGTTCTCTAAAAGCCTTCTGTTTTCATCCCATTGAGCAATTTCTGACAGCGATTGCAAGTAAAATAAAATTTTTAAATACGTATTGTTGATGGCTTCGACCTCTGAAACCATGTCTTTCTTAAGCTTTTCAGCAATCTTTTTCGTATTGATTTGATATTTTTTGTATACCGACTGCGCTGCTTTTAAAGACTCTTCTGGGATTGTTTCTTCGGTAGGAATTTCTTGAAAAAATTCGGTTAATTGGATTTCGGCCAACTTTCTAAGTCCTTCTAAACGAGGCATTTGTTCCTCTTTCGCAATCATTAAGGATAGGTCGGGAAGGAAAATGTATGTTAACTCGTCAAACGCCAATTGGTGTTGCGCCCGTTCCTGGGTCCAGTAGGCATACATTTGTTGAAATGCTTTAACCCGAAGTAATCTTCTGTTTACCATCCGTAAATAAAGAGCGTTCTAATAATTTGAAAGCTTAAAATTAAGGATTTTAATTTATAAAGCCCCTATATTTGTTGTCTATAAAATTAGCATGGGAGCATTAGGTCATTTAAATAAATATTTTTGGAAGTATAAATGGCATTTGTTTCTTGGCATTTTTTTTACTTTTTGTTCTAACTTTTTTGGTGTTGTCCCTGCCCAATTAGTTCGATATGCCTTAGACTTAGTTACAGAAACGATCGATGTCTATTTTCTATTCAAAGGTTTTCCCATTCAATCCGTATTTTATGAGGTTTTCGCTTCCACTTTATTTTATTATGGAGGTTTAATTGTCTTAATGGCTTTCATAAAAGGTGTTTTTTTGTTTTTGATTCGACAAACGTTAATTGTCATGTCAAGACACATTGAATATGAAATGAAAAATGAGATTTATGCCCATTATCAAACGCTCCCCTTATCCTTTTATCGAAAGCAAAACACAGGTGATTTAATGGCTAGGATTTCCGAAGATGTAAGTAAAGTACGGATGTATGTAGGCCCGAGCATGATGTATGGGTTTAATTTGATTACTGTTTTTGCGCTGGTGATTTATTACATGGCCCAAGTGAATGTTACATTAATGTGGTATGTTCTCTTGCCATTACCTATTTTATCTATTAGTATTTATTATGTTAATTCGATTGTGATGAAAAAATCGGAGGAAATTCAGGCTGGATTATCTTCGATTTCTACGCTGGCCCAAGAAGCTTTCTCAGGGATTAGAGTCCTTAAATCATTTGTTCGGGAAAGCCATTCCGGTCAGCAATTTGCTTCGGCATCTGCTAACTATCGGAAGAAATCCCTTGATCTAGTTAAAGTAGACTCTTTATTTACTCCTTTAATTTCATTGCTTGTTGGATTTAGTACGCTTTTAGTTGTATACATCGGGTCAAAAGAAGTTATGGCCGGTGAAATTACCGTGGGCAATATTACGGAATTCATCATGTACGTATTTATGCTGACTTGGCCCGTGACTGCACTTGGCTGGACTAGTTCTCAAATCCAAAGGGCAGCTGCCTCGCAAAAACGGATTAATGAATTTTTACAAGCCAAATCAGAGTTGGAAACTGGTAAACAAATAGTAAAGTCAATTTCTGGCAATTGGGTGTTTAAAAATGTAAGCTTTACTTATCCTGGTACTCAACGTGAAATTTTAAACCAACTTACTTTTGAAATTGAATCGGGTGAATCAGTTGCCCTGCTGGGTATAACCGGCTCAGGTAAAAGTTCTTTGGCCCAATTGCTGGCCCGATTCTATGATCCCAGCAGCGGTGATATTCTATTGGATGGAGTTTCGCTGAAAGATTGGGATATTAAGCACGTGCGGCAATCCCTTGCCTATGTGCCTCAAGATGTGTTTTTATTTTCTACGACGATTGCCGAAAATATCAGCTTTGGTCAGGATGGTATGTCCAATGAACAAATAATGCATGCGGCTAAAATGGCGGATGTATATGAAAATATCATGGAATTTCCGGACCAATTTGAAACGATTTTAGGGGAACGTGGCGTAACGCTTTCAGGTGGTCAAAAGCAAAGGGTGTCTATCGCTCGTGCTTTGGCAAAAAATCCTACGATGCTTATTTTAGACGATTGTTTGTCTGCCGTAGATACTCATACCGAGCATAAAATATTGAATAACCTCAAGAAAATTATGGTGGGGAAGACAAGCTTAATTATTTCACACCGCGTTTCTTCGGCGAAATTAGCAAAGAGAATTATGGTATTGCAAGATGGACAAATTGTTGAGACAGGTAATCATCTCCAACTTATGAAACGGAAGGGCTATTATTATGAGTTATACCAAAATCAATTGAACGAGGAGGATACTGGCCTACAATAGATTTCCGCTCAGTCTGATTAATTCTATTTCAGCTGATTTGGCTGCAAATTTAGTTTCAATTAACCTTGTTTCAGCTGATACTGCATTTCTTTGTACTTCCCTTAATTCATAGGAAATTGCGATACCAACCTTAAATCGATCAAAGGCTATGTCAATATTTTGCTTGGCAATGGCATAGTTTTCGGTCTCCAACGAAATTAAATTCAATGCATTTTCATAGGTAACATATGCTCTTTCTAAATTGGAGATAAGTGTATTTTTAAGGTCATCAACCTGTAATTGAGCAATTTCTGCATTGATCTTTGCGTTTTGAACTCTTCGTTTTTGGTTATACCCGTCAAAAATATTGATGGTTGCCCTTAAGCCATAGTTTAACACATCACTAGTTCCTCTTTGCACCCCAAATCCCGCCCCATTATTTACTTGGTTCATATTGTAACCGGCCAATAAATCGATTTGTGGCATTTGTAAACTCTGAATACTTTTAGTATCTAAGTCTGTAATCTTTTTAGTCAAAAGCGCACTTATCAAAGTTGGATTCTGCTTTAATGCGAATTCCTTTAATTCAGGAAGATTTAGTTTAGGCAATAAATCAATTTTTGAATCTACATTAAATTCTTCTCGATGATTCCTGATTAATAATGTGTTATAGCTAATTTTAGTATTTAAATAAGACTGTTCTTGAGCGATTAATAAGGCTTTGTCCTCATTGTAATCTACTTGGGCTGAATAATAGTCGACTTTCGAGCCTTGGCCAACTTCATAACGATCTTTGGCTAATTTTAGGCGATCATTTGAAATTTCAAGTCCTTTTTTGAAATTATTAACACGTAAATTTTGTCTAATTAAATCATAGTAGGAAGATGAAATAAGTGATATCAAGTTTTCGATGGCGGTTTCGGTTTGCTTTGCGCCTAAGTTTTGTAATTCTTTAAATCGGTCTCGTAATATGAACATTCCTTTTCCATCATATAGTGTCCAAGCCATAGCCAGACCTCCATTAGAAGAATTTGAGTTTACACCACTTTGAACCAGGGGAGGCCTTAATCCTCCAAAAAACTCTTGGTCTAATCCAGAAATCGTATAGTTTTTATTTAATGTACCTGTGATCGTTGGTAAAAAACCTGCATTACCAGGTGTATTGTCATTTAATGCTTGCTTTTCTCTTTTCTTGGAAATTTGAATCGAAAAATGATTTTGTAACCCTAGTTGAATGGATTCTTCTAAACTTAAAAGTTTTTGTGCAGAAACTGAGCTATAAATAAAGGTAAATAATACGATTAAACACAGGTAAGAAAATTTCATAATGTATGGTTTTCAAATGATCAATAACAAATTTAATGATTTTGATTAAGAATTCTATGCCTTATACCTATAAGTCCCCATAGTATAATTTGGATCCTTTTTTTTAATTTGCGACATGTCATTGCTTAAGATTCATTCCATTATTATTTATCCCATTAAATCTTTGGGAGGCATTAATGTCTCAAAAATTATCATTGAGCCTCCTGGCTTGCAGTATGATAGGCGATTTATGTTGGTGGATGAAAATAACAATTTTATTACCCAAAGGACTAGACCTGAATTAACTAGGTTCCAATTAGAATCAAAAGAAGGAGGTTTTGAAGTTTTAGACTTTTCGACTCAAAGTACTAAATATCTTGGTTTCAATCCAACTTTGGGAACAACGGAAGAAGTTCAGATTTGGGATGATCGAGTGATGGCACACGAAGTCCTGGAAGACTGGTCGGTTTGGTTTACAGAAAAATTAGGTCAACATGTCCGACTATTTCAATTATCTACGAGTTTTTCTCGGGCCACAAATCCTGCATACCATACAGAAAAATCAAAGATAAGCTCTTTTGCTGACTCTCTGCCTGTATTATTGTGTTCCGAAGCCTCATTTAATTACATGGATTCGCTTTTGGATCAGCCTTTAGATTGGCGCCGATTTAGACCCAATATCATCGTATCCAATCAAATGGCTTTCGAAGAAGACACCTGGCATGAAATTTCAATTGGAAGTGATGTGAAATTGTTTGGGGCTAAACCTTGCGCTAGGTGCCAACTAATTAATGTGAACCCGAATGACGGAACCTCGGATTCCAATATTTTAAAGGCCTTATCCCAAACGCGAAAATTTGAAAACAAGGTTTATTTTGGACAGCAATTTGTTCCTATCTCCCTTGGCGAAATCAAAATAGATGACCTGATTACTATTCATAAACGTAAGGATGCGATTTTTTAAAACCTTACATTTTTTAAGTGTTGATGTCGTTTTGGGTGCTTGCCTTTTTCAATGTTTATTAACGACTATTTTTCTTCCGGGCCAATTACCACCCTTAATGGTGATTCTTGCTTTAGCCTTTTCGGTTTGGATTATTTATTTAATAGATCGAATGATTGACAATCAAAAGCCCATTCTCAATTCTGCGCTTCACGACTTTCACCGTCGACATAAATTTAAAATTAAGTGCTTGATTGTCGGCAATTTTCTAATTCTATTGAGTATTATTATATATTTGCCTAAATACCTAATTATTCATGGAATACTCATTGGTTTTTTAATAATCGTTTATTGGGCCTTATTGATTTATGGTTTTTTTGATCGAATAAAGTTTATAAAGGAAATATCGACTGCCATTATTTATTCCATGGGAATTTTCCTATATGTCTTTTTAAATGAATGGGAAGCACCTTTTGTATTATTGATCCTCATGACATCTCTGTTTTTTTTATTGGCTTTACAGAATTTAGTGTTGTTTACTTTATTAGCTAATTCAGGTTTGAAAGGGGATTTTATACTTAAGGGTATAGAAGGTGTATTTGTTTGTTTATGGTTGGCAATTTTATTTTTTAGCCACATATCTGTTTTTATGCTCCTGCCTTTTTTAATTACCTTTGTAATACACCTTTGGATTCATTATATTTCTAAAAGCAAACAGTGGGCATGGTTAGGTGAAGTAGCCTTTTTTAGTCCCTTATTTTATTATTTATATGCGATTATTTCAACATAAAGAAGCTTATCGCGCATTGGGATTTCCGGAATTTCGTGCTTATGTGATTGGTAATACGTTTTTTACGATTGCCTTACTCATACAAGAAGTATTAATTGCCTATGAAATTTATAAAATCACGCATAATCCATTAGCCTTAGGTTTAATTGGACTTGCCGAAGCTGTTCCTTTCATTTCATTAGTATTGTTTGGGGGTCATTTTGCTGATAATCATAATAAGAAGAGGATTATGCAGGTTACGCTATCCATTATTATTTTGGCCTCCTGCATTTTACTTTATTCCAGTAGTCAGTTGAGGTATGGGGATGCTCAAATGCACATCTATGTCATCTATTTTGTCATTTTTTTAATTGGCCTATCCAAAGGTTTTTTTAATCCAGCAGCATCTTCTTTGAATCCTTTTTTAGTTCCAAAAGAAGTTTTTGCCAATGCCGCCACTTGGAATAGTTCGTTTTGGCAGTTTGGTTCCATTATAGGTCCAGGGGTTGCTGGATTTTTATATGCTTATGCGGGAATTGAAGGCTCATTATTTATTGTGATTCTATTGCTTTTAGTTGTCATGATATGCATTCTGCAAATTAAAAGTAGGCCTGTCCCAGCTAAAAACATTGTTCATGAATCTATTTGGCAGAGTCTTGCAGAAGGGATTTCCTTCGTTTTTAAAACTAAAATAATTTTATACGCCATTTCTCTAGATCTTTTTTCAGTTCTTTTTGGCGGGGTTATTGCCATTTTACCCATTTTTGCTGAAGATATTTTGCATGTTGGAGCTGAGGGTTTAGGGATTTTAAGAGCTGCTCCATCTATCGGAGCAGTGATTACGATGGTCACGCTTATTTATTTTCCACCGCTGAATAAGGCTTGGCGTAATTTATTGTTGGCCATTGCCGGTTTTGGGGTGGCAACTTTGGTTTTTGCTTTGTCGACCAACTTTTGGCTTTCTGTCGCCGCATTATTTTTTACGGGGGCTTTTGATTCTATCTCAGTGGTTATTCGGCAGACAGTTTTACGTTTTTACACACCGGACGAAATGCGCGGTCGAGTTTCGTCGGTCAACGGCGTATTTGTTAGTACATCGAATGAAATGGGTGCTTTTGAATCGGGTGTTGCAGCTAAATTTTTTGGAACGATTCCATCCGTGATTATAGGAGGTTGCGTGACTTTAGTATTAGTCAGTATTGTCGCCATTAAATCTGGCGACTTATTTAATTTGAAAATTGAAGATGAACTGAAATTGCGAGAATAGTATCGTTGGAATTTTAGACCTTTTTTTCAGATTTAGCTCTTTCTTTTTCATCTATTTTCGCTTGCTTCGCTTCTTCCTTAATCCGTAATTCCTCTGCGATTCTTAGTTCCTCAGCAATCCTAATTTCTTCCGCAATTCTTTGTTCCTCAGCCAGTCTTTCTTGGATTTTAACACTATATGGTTTTAAAGTTGCCAACATGCTTTTTCGCGCATTTTGAGCCCATAAAATTTCTTCTACCGCTTGTATGGGAGAAGCATTTATTCCTAATAGAGTGGGCATCAACTTATAATAATGGCTTTTTAGTTTTTTTATTCCTTTTTTATTGGTGGAAATTATTTCTTCAAAGTGGACATGAAATATAGCTACAACTCCATCATCAGTACTTCCTTCTGAAATCTCAAATGATTCCATCGAGTTCATCGGAATTGTTTGCCCACCCACCACATTTGAACCTTGATAATGAATGATTTTAACCTCACTTTCTGATGCGGCCAAATATGAAATTCGATGATTGCCTGATTTACCCGCGAAAAAATCTCCTATGGATTGAAATATATTTCGTTTAGGTAGTTGCGTTACCGCTAAACTTAGCCAGTTATTTGGCATTTCTGAATTTAAAAAGGCCAACGATTTTTGCAATTTTTCACTCATCAGATCTGAATTTTTTGTTGAAATTAATGTAAAGCAAATGGATTCCCAAATTCATCAGGAACATTCATTATAAACGAATTTTAGGTTTAGGAAATTCAAAATACTGAGCAAATCCCTGGAACCAGCCATGAACTAATTCAAAGCCTGTTCTATTTAATGAATAAATAATGTATTGCCCCTTTTTTTCTGCAATGATGAGATCACCTTGCTTGAGTAAATCCAAATGATGAGAAATACTTGGTTTCGACATTGAAAATTGCTTAGCAATTTCTCCGGCATTTTGCGCACCGCCAATTAAAAAAACAAGTATCTCTCGCCGAGTTGGATCATTGATTGCTTTAAATGTTATTTCCATGGTTCAATTAAATATTTAAACGAATGTCTAAATATTTAATTGAATTTCCAAAAAAAATTAGCTAAGATCTGATTTTCTGTAGGCTTCCATCACTTTAATTTCTCCCTCTTTTCCAGGGTAGAAATTACCATGTTCCATGCCTAATACTCCTCTATAGCCCTTTTTATGCAAATGCTTGAAGATATTCGCATAATTTATTTCTCCCGTGGTAGGCTCTTTTCTACCTGGATTATCACCTATTTGGAAGTATGCAATTTCATCCCAAGTTAAATCGATGTTCGTAATCATGTTTCCTTCATTTTTTTGCATGTGGTACATGTCAAAAAGAATTTTACATGACGGGCTTCCTACCGCTCTACATATTTCATAAGTTTGGTCTGAAAAGCGTAAAAATAAATCTGGTGTATCGCTTAAGGGCTCTAATACCATCACTAATCCATGGGGTTCTAATAATTCAGCGCCAATTTTTAAGCTATCAATCACGTGTCCTGTTTGAATGCCGATAGGTAATTTTCTGTAGTAATTTCCTGGTACTACGGTGCACCATTTAGCATTAACTCTTTTAGATGTTTCTATAGCGTTTTTACATGCTTTTTTAAATGCTTCTTTCCATTCTTTGGTACCTGTTGTCATGGTTAGCCTATCTGGAAATCCTTCATGATTCAAGACAAATACTCCCATGGTCATGCCTAATTTCCCCATGGTTTCTCCAATTTTATTTTGTAATTCTGGTGTGCGACCCATTAATCCATTGTCCTCTAAAGACCTGAAGCCCATGTCATACATGAATTTCAATTGGTCTATCTCATCATTTCCAGCATGATTTTTAAACATGCCAAAATGCGGAGCATACAACATTTTGTAAGGTGCTTCCGCTAAGGCATATAAACTTTTACTTTTGGTTGTGGACGCTAATGCTTGAGAGCCAACCCCAGCTGTTAATAAACTTCCACCAAGCATGTTGGCAAATGATCTTCGATTCATCTTATCTCTTTTTTAATGTTGCTAAATATTCGATTAAATTGGTAAATTCTTGGGTGTTCATTTGATCCGCTAATCCTTCAGGCATCAACGAATCAGGTAATTGTTTCATGGATTTCAACGCTGAAGTTTTAAAACTTTGTGTGGATCCACCAGGTAGTTTCAACATCACATCTGTCTCATTTTTTGATACCACAACTCCCTGATACGTATCTCCTGATTTTGTTTTAAGCTCATAGGTTTCATACCCAAAACCGATTCCCGCATTAGGATGCAAGATCGATAAGTATAGTCCTTCCCTTGATAATTTACTACCTATTTCAGTTAGTTTTGGACCAAAATCAATTCCTTCATTGTATACTTGGTGACACATAGAACATTGATTAATAAACGTTTTCAATCCATCTTTGGCATTTCCACGTACCGCGACTAGCTCAGTTAGCGCAGGGTGCTTATTGATACTTGCCGATTTCTGACTGGAGCTTAGATAGCTAGCAGCCTCTGTCTTGATTGCTTTTCTTGACGTTCTGCTGACCGATTCAACCACTGATGGAATGAATTTTTCAGGAACCTTCTTGTTTTTCAAAGCCTCTAAAACATAATTTTCGCCAGCTAATGAATTTCCTAAAGATCTAGCCGCTTCTCTTTGTATCGCCAAACTAAATTTATCTGAAGTCATTGCTTCGTTAAGTAGGTTTATGGATTCTGTTCGACCTTGCCAACGAATACTTTCGATGATAGCTCTTTGGAACGTTTCATTTCCTGTTCTAAAAGTTTTGTCCATTAAATCAGACCCTCCATTTAACTTATAAATAATCTGACCTGCTTTTCTGCTTTGCTTGCCTTCAAGAATCATTTTTAGCAATTTAGGCGTAGCCTCTGTAAGTTCATATTTTTCAACTAACTCTAAAAAATCTAACTCATTGCTCGTTTTAGCCATCAAAGCTAATAACGTTTTCTTTGCTGCTGGGTTCGATTGAAGAACGGACAGCTTTATATGTCGCAAAGCAACTAATTGACCTGCTGGATCATTTTTAAACCGATTTGTTATCAAGTCGAGTAAGAATGTATGCTTGTTTTCCCCTGGAATAAAATCTAATGCTCTGAAATAAGCCAACTTTTGATCCAAAGTTCCATCAGCTTTAATCAGTTCTGCTACATATGGAAGGGCTTTCTCACTTCTTGCACGCCACATTAAATCATTGAATCCTGTAGGCTTTGCGCTCAAGGTTTTGATTGATTCCAAATAGTGATCCAATCTGTTTTCCCAAACGCCATCTCCGCCTATTCCTAAAGCTTCTAAAGCCCAACGATCCTGCCCATTGTGTTGCAAGGCTAATTTCGTCCAAATCTTATCTGCATTAGGACTTGAATTATGTCGCAAGGCGATGGCCAATTCTCTTCTAACTTGTGGATCAGAATCATCCACTAATTTTTCTCCTAATTTTTTCCATTGGCCAATAGGAAATAATCGGCTCATTGCACGAATAGCCGTCATGCGTATGTCTGGATTAGAATCTTCTGCCGCTTTTTGAATATAATCAAATCCCTTTGGGCTATTAGCTAATAACCAAAATGCTCTAGCTCTAAATCTTGGATTTGAATTAGTTGCAAAGCTGTTTTCAAGGACTTTTATTGCGCCCGCACCCAAATTTTGTAATTTCCGATAGGCTAAATACCTCGTTTCTAAATTAGGGTTTTCTAGGCCTTTTAAGGCTAATTCAGGGGTGGATAAGTCTAATTTCGCAACTTTGTACGGGTGGTTTTTAGGAGCTATTCGATATATTCTACCTCGAGTTTGGTCTCTTGCTTGATGTCCACCTACCCCTGGATCATACCAGTCGGCCACAAATATGGAACCGTCCGGTGCCACGCAAACATCGGCAGGTCTAAACCACTGATCATTTACTCCTTGAACAATATTTAAAATTTCAGCGGAATAACCAGCTCCATTATTTTTTACTGGGTAGCTTCTCAATACATTCGGTCCTGCATCGCAGTGGATAATTTGATTTTGGAATGCCGTAGGCAATAAGTTTCCTTCGTAGACTAAAATCCCTGTCGGTGATCCTGAACCCGTTTGCAATAAATTAGGCACGACACCTGGGTCGTTTAGGTGCCAATGTCTTTTGGGTATTTCAGGTTCTATATTAGTCCGATTGACTTGCCAACCATCATTCGTGATTTCATCTTTATATCCATAGTTACCGTATGGAAAAACATGATTAATCCGAACCCCCTTGTTCCCATCATCATCATTATCTGATTGCCATAGAGCCCCATATGAATCGACAGCCACCTCATAGTTATTTCTAAAATTATGACCTAAACATTCCACTTTACTTCCGTCTAAATTGCAACGAAACACCATGCCCTGCTTGTATTTGTTGGGTCCAATAATGTCACCATCTTGGTCTAAAACAGGTTTTCCTTTGGCATCTAAAAGTTGTTTTCCCTCATTCCCGAAGTTGAAATACAATTTTCCATCTGGGCCAAAAACAAAAGCATGCGCACCATGATCATGTTGTTCACCACCAATTCCTTGGAATAAAATTTCTTTGCGATCTGCTTTTCCATCGTGATTGTCATCAAACATTTTCCACATATAAGGACTTTGAGCGACGATAACCATCGAATCTAATACCGCAATTCCTAAGGGCGCATTTAAATCAGGAGATTGATAGAAGATTTTTCTTGAGTCTGCTACCCCGTCGCCATTAGTATCTTCTAAAATTAATATCTTGTCACCCGCTGGGTTGCTTGGATTTCCCGTGATCGCAGGCCGATAATTATAAGCCTCTAATACCCAAATTCTGCCTTTTGAATCGATGTCAATGTTCGTAGGATTTTGCAACATGGGCTCAGTTGCAAATGTTGTGATTTCTAAATCTGGATGAATTTTTAATCCCTTTAATGAATTTTGAGTTTCCCTTTTTTGTGATTCAGTTAATGAATCTAAAAGGTTTTGTCCCCAAATTGATTTTTGATTTTTGTTAAACGCTGAGCTAATTGCCAGCACGCCGATTAGTAGTATACTAGAAAAAAGCCAAGACTTTTTAGCGAATTTATTCATGAGTATCAATAGGTTTATGTTGTATTAACCTAAATTTCTATGAATTCTATTTAATATCCTACTCAGAAGGAAAATTTATTGAATTATTTGAATGAAAAACGTAAAAAATCGTTGATTTTTTTTCTGAAATTCAAGTATTTGAGTAGTGTTTTAGGAGAGATTAAGTATTCTTTTGCTAGGGTCTTTACCTGTTTCCAATTCGATGGATTTTGGTAGGCTAAAGCTTTCAAGAAAAAGACCAATTTTCTCAAATATTTTTTTTCGTTTCTCCTACTTTGAACTTTTAATAATAAGTATTCGTAGATGATATTTTGAATGAGCGCCTTATATTTAAACTGAGTATGTTCATTAATTTTTGAATACATGAAAATTCGGTTATTTAAAAACACCTCAGATTGTTCGCTATCCGTATAACTCATGCCCCCTTCGTTCTTTCGATAAACCGACATGATTCGGTCTATGTAGCCGATGGGTCCTTGTTCCGCTAAAATTACATACAAGGGAATATCGCCACTTTTAGATTTCAAAAACCATTCTGGTAATGTTTGGACGTATTTGGTACGCATCATTACGCTGGCAGTTGCCATAAACCAAGTCTCTTTTTTACCTAAAAAATCAGCTGAAGAAACCCATTTTTTTTGATCAGGTTGGTTAATTAATTGAGGTGCGAATCCACTTCCATCTTCAAAAATGATTTCTGCATTATGAAAACAAGCCGATGCACCTGGGTTAGCATCTAAAAAATCGACCTGAGTCTGAAGTTTTTTGGGGTCGGTCCAATAATCATCGCCTTCTATATGCACAATATATTTTCCTTTGCACTCAAAAAAACAATGCAAGAAATTGATTTTGGCACCCGCATTTTTAGGTCGAATAAATGCCTTTATTTTTTCAGGAAATTGCTCCGCATATCTTTTAACTATTTCCGCGGTTTTGTCTGGTGAACAATCTTCGCCAATGACTATTTCATAGGAAAAGTCAACTTCTTGATTTAATATGTTTTGTAAACAAGTATCTAAATAATTTTCATGGGCATACGTGATCAGACAAACGCTCACTTTGGGTTTTAAGGGAACATTATGTCCAGGATACACTTGATTATTTAGGTAGGAGAAATTCATTTTATTTCTTTAAAACAGCATATCCAACTCCACTTTGACCAAAATGATTTCCATTATAAAATAAGATTTTCTCGTCAAGATGGTTGATGACCAATGGGTATTCGATCATTTCATAATCCCAATCGGACGAATTTTCACTCACATCAATTCCCGCTTCCGCATCCTTTCGGGTCCATTCGATTCCATCCGCGGATTCAGCATAATAAATGCGATAGGAGCGATCTCTATTGGTTCTATAATCAGTTTTGGCACGGGCAGAAAACCACATTTTGTAGATTCCATCTTCGATAATGACTGAGGGTCTCGAAATCCCTCCTTCGGTTGAATCTCGATATTCGATGGCAACTTTCCCTTCTCTTTTCCAATGTATTCCATCACTTGATTCGGCATATTTTATGTGATAGCTAGGCTCCATTAAATCCCCATTTTTAATCCAATGGGTACAATTTAAGTACCAAACTTTAAATTTTCCTTCATGCATGAGAAAACAGGCAGATCCGTTGAAATACGGTTCAGTGGCCGTCGTACTAATGATGGGACCTTCAAATTTTTTGGTAAAATTGATTCCGTCTATTGATGTGGCCAAACCTAAAGCATTGTGATAGGGGATGGTACTTCTTACGGTCCAACCAATGTAATAAAGCCATTTTTCAGCTCCATTTTGTAGGAACCAAGTAGGCATAATTCCACAATCGTCGAAAGTGCCCGGCTGTCCCAAATCCAAAATAGGAGTTGGGTGAACATAAATAACTTCTGATAGATTTTGAGGATTTAAATCGATGAAGGAAGCCTGACACCTTCCTTTTTCATCTCTCGCCGAGTAATATAGTCGGAGTTTATCTGGATCGCTATTATCTGCACAGACTACGTGTGCGTAGCCTTTTTTATTCCAAAATTCATTGCCATTTTGGCAAAAAATCAATCCTTTTTTAATCCATTCCATGGAATCTTGTGGCGTAATTGTATGAGTAAATTACGCCACAAAGATATCACTTTATCGGATAGTTGAAAAGCTTGTTGGGTGCATAAACACAGATTCTACTTTGTCAACAATTTTTCCATCTTTTTCAGAGGCCTCTTTTACCTTGATCCAATTAGGATCTTTTCTGAAATTGTCGAAAGAAGCTTTTGCTGCATCCTCACTTGAATGAGCTAATAAGTACAATAACTTCCCTTGCTTAGTCGGATCCTTATCGATCGTCGAAAAATAAGCAATATTAGTCATGCCATGCTTCTTAAATAATTTCAAGGTATGGTCTCTAAAACGACTTAATACATTCGGTAATTTATCCGTAGACGGCGTGTAGGTACGTAATTCAAACGTACGATCTTGAGATCCTTTTGACGCTTTGATTTTAGGAGAGAAATCCGTCGCATTCATGAATGTACTGACAACTTTCGCAACAATTTTACCTGATTCTTCTGATTTCTTAGCAACCTCTTTCCATTCTGGATCACGGCCAAATTGCTTCCAAGAGGAATCTCTTGCCGCCTGGTTTGGATAGGATAAGATATAATAAAGTGCATTTTCATCATTTTTATTCGGAATCCAATATCCGACATTAGTCATCCCAGTTCTTTCGAAAATCTTGGTTGTATGATTCGTAAAACGCTGAATTAAAGCATCTAATCTTCCTGGATGACAATAGTAAACGCGTAATTCAAAATAACGCGAATCAGGCTTTTTAGAAAATCCTAAAAAGGACAAACATAAAAGAGACATTAGCAAAAAATTTTTCATCAATTTGATAGGTTTAAATATGTGTAATTAAGTGGGCAAAGCTAAATATTTTTTTTTACACAGCACCTAATCGATGTGAAATAATGTGGTTAATGGACAAAAATATTAGCTCCGGTTTCAATGTTCTCCATTGCGGTAAATATAAGTTCCCGCCAAAATTAATGTAGTAGTCGATGTGGTATTTTTCCCATTCCCTTTCTACAAATTCAGCAAAATTAATGCCAGTAATCCAGCCATCTTCCACCTCCTCAAACCATTCAGCATAATAATCGTCTTCGATGCTTCCGTGAAAATTAAAAACATTTTCACCGACCAATGTGAAATATTTAATTCCCTCAGCTAATAAATGATCAATGACATTTCGCTTCAAATGCATGATGTCGTTATGAAGGGTATCATTCCACTCGCCAAATAATTCAATGATGGTGAATTTGGCCTCATAATCGGTAAATAAAATCTTGCAATAGAGGGTTTCAGAATCGATTTCGTCCCAATTTGGATGAATGTAATAGCCATAAATATCATGCTCATATTCGGTTTGTGAATATGATCTACCAAAAAACGGCGACTTTCGGTCTTTGGATGCTTCGTATATGTTTTCCCACTGGTAGGAGGGTTCAATTTCCTGCATTAATCTATCTTTTCTACGAAACTAAAAACAATTTATAGATATATATTATTTGTGAACTAATAACATGTGTTTTCTGTCCAAAATTAAATTACACTGGATAAAATATGATTGGATCGTTTTTTCAATTTTATCCAAATGATCAATCATCTAAGTCCCAGCTTTCATGTGAATATTGTAGAAAAAAAACTTAATTTTGAAGATATCGAAATTCTATTTTTATGATCTTTTGTTCAATTGACTGGAATCCTAATCCTGAAATTTTTAAAATTTTCGAATTCCCTGTTCGCTATTATGGTCTATTCTTTGCCATGGCTTTTTTGGCGGGGTTCCAAGTGATGACGTATATATTCAAAAAGGAGGGTAGGCCTATCGAGCAAGCGGACCAATTGCTTTTATATGCGATGGTGGCGACGGTGGTCGGTGCGCGAATGGGGCATTATTTCTTTTATGAATTCCCTTTATTGCAAGCGGATCCCATGCGTTTTTTCATACAAATGATTACCCCTCCATTTTCAGGTTTAGCCTCTCACGGGGCGGCAGTAGGTCTTTTTTCGGCCTTTTATTTGTATGTGAAGAAAAATCCAGGCCAGTCGTATTTGTATGTGACCGACCGGATGGTGATTGTCGTTTCCTTGGCCGGATTCTTTATTCGCATGGGGAACTTGATGAATTCTGAAATCATAGGAAAGTCCACAGACCTCCCTTGGGGATTCAAATTTTTCAGGGATTATGAATTTAATCCTTTGGGTGATCCTGCCATGGTAGTGGCCAGGCATCCCTCTCAGTTGTATGAAGCATTATCTTGTTTGGTGATTTTTGTCCTATTAATGTGGTTTTGGTCTAAAAAGAAGGCGAAAACTCAAGAAGGGTTAATGACCGGATTGTTTATGGTGGTGTTGTTTGGACTTCGTTTTTTCTATGAGTTCTTGAAAGAAAACCAAAGTGATTTTGAAAATCAAATGGCGCTTAATATGGGCCAAATCCTATCGATCCCCTCTGTTATTTTTGGGCTCATTGTTTTGTTCTACTCGTATAAGAAGGCAAAAAGTAATGGCTAATTGGGTAAACGGAATTCACCTTTAAATGGGATAGACGTATTATTCAACCCAACCATGAATCTTTTTTCTGATCGGCCTGAAACTTATTTTATCAAAAACTCGGCATCATCCGTAATACTTATCGCATCTTGAGTCAATAAATCCCCTTTAAAAGATTCAATTGGCATATAGCTGCTGGCGTGAACGTCTTTGTAGGGTTTATTGCTGACCAAATTGTATGCTGTAATAATTGACCAGCGAGGCTTGTCCGACAGGTTAGCCGCAGAAGCGTGTAGTGTATTGCAATGGAAAAACGCCGTATCCCCGAAATCCATCTCCAAATATTCCAAGGGCATGATTTTGAGCGCTTCATTCACTTTTTCCATATCTGCGCCAACTTGCTCCCCCGAAAATCCATGCTCAACTCTACCCAATTTGTGCGAACCTCGAATCATTTGTAAACACCCATTTTCCTTAGTTGCAGGCGTAAGTGCGGTCAACACACTTAGCATATCAGGGAATAGAAACCCGTTGTTTTTGTACCAATACCCATAATCCTGATGCCACTCCCAAGCTCCGCCCGTTTTAGGTTCTTTCTGCATGAGCTTTGAATGATAATGTGCTGCTTTACCACCCAAAATTTGCTCCAAGGCATCTACAATGCGCTCAGAACGAGCAAACTTACTATATAAACTTTCATCCAGTGAATACCAAAGCGCTAACTTCGTTTTAAGGCCAGAGGCATCTGTCCGGTCAAAACTTTTTTTACTCATTAGGTCGTCGTCAATGGCTATTTTATACAATAAATCTACCTCCTCATGTGTGAAGAAATTACGAACTACCACATATCCATCGCGGTGATAGGCCTCAAGATGTTCTTTTGTAAATTTCATGATCTATTTTTTTAAGATTTTACAGCATCAATATTGGGTACTAATAAATGAATAATGACCAACGCTATGCCGTACATAGACGCAGCAATGACAAAAAGGATTTTATAACTACCCGTGGCTTCAAGTAAATGTCCCGTGGCTGAAGCCATGAGCATCCCACCCACAGCCCCTGCCATTCCAATAAATCCAACGACAGTTCCCATGTCTTTTTTTGGAAAAAAGTCGGTTGCCAAGGTGTACATGTTGGCAGACCAACCCGTATGCGCGGCCATGCCAAGGCCAATTAATATAACGGCAGGCCACAAGTCATCAATGCCCGAGGCCCAAAAAATAGGTATCACCATGATGGCGCAAATGAGCAAAGTGGTTTTGCGAGCTGCGTTTATACTCCAACCCATTTTTAGAAAATGAGATGAAAGCCAACCGCCTCCAATGCTCCCCACGTCTGCAATCAAATAAGCGACAATGAGTGGCAAGCCAATTTTATCCAATTTTAACCCATATGTGGTATTAAGAAATTTGGGGAGCCAGTAGAGAAAAAACCACCAAATAGGGTCAGTTAAGAACTTTCCGATGGCTATTACCCATACTTTTCGGGTACGGATGATTTTCCAAATGGATGTCGGTTTTTCAAGATTCTCCTCCGTATCTGCTTTAATCAAATCCAATTCAGCCGCATTAATTCCGGGGTGTTCTTCGGGGCGGTTCATTAATCTAAGCCAGAAAAACAACCAAATAAAACCTAATAAACCCGTGAAGATAAAGGCTGCTTGCCAACCAAAATTAAGTGCAATAATAGGTACAAGCAATGGAGCAACAATCGCACCAATATTGGAACCCGAATTGAAAATACCCGTGGCCAAAGCCCTTTCCTTACGAGGAAACCACTCGGAAATGGTTTTAATTGCAGCGGGAAAATTACCGGATTCACCAATCCCTAGCGCTAATCTTGCCAATCCAAATCCTATCGGCGTACGAGCTAAAGCATGTGCCATTGCTGCCAAAGACCATACGATAATGGAAAGTATGAATCCTTTTTTCGTCCCTAAAAAATCAATCAATTTACCCACCAACAGCAATCCAATGGCATAAGATAATTGAAAGGCCGTCACGATGTACCCGTATTCTATTTCAGACCAACCAATTTCGGTTTGAAGTTGGGGTGCTAAAATCGCAAATACCTGTCGGTCAATGTAATTGATGGTCGTGGCAAAAAATAACAGCGCACATATCCACCAACGCATTGCTGTAGGTTTTTGATCAAGCGATGGTTGGTTTATGATCATCTATTTTCAGTTTCCAATCGTGTCTTATACTGATTCCAAACGTACATGGTGTTTTTAATAAGCTGGGGTTTATTCCCTTTAATGTTGTAACACTGAACGCCAATGGGCTTTTTATATTTGATTGTTTTGACCATGTATTTCAACAAGTCATATGTGTCAAAGCTGCCTG
>SXXW01000031.1 GCA_005791165.1 Cytophagaceae bacterium | reverse complement strand
GTATTCTAACCAACTAAACTACCGGACCATTTTAAATTGGTGGCACAAAATAAGGCAATTTCTGCTTTCAAACAATACCTTTGTGGAAAATTTATTGAAATAATGAGACTACCCGAGCCTTATGAATACCCAAACTCAAGCTATTTCGCTGAATACCTGAACTTTGAGGCCAAAGACAATTTGATCGATATCCTAAAAAGCCAACATACGGAGCTCCTCGAAATCTTCCAGAACTTAGCAAAAGGCCAAGAAAATCACGCTTATGCACCTGGTAAATGGAGTCTCCAACAACTCTTAGGACATATCATAGATACCGAGCGTATTTTCAGCTATCGAGCGCTCGCCATTTCTCGAGGAGAAAGGCAAGCACTTCCTAGTTTTGATGAAAATGAATATTTACTTCATGCGGAATATGAATCCCAAAAATTTACCCATGTATTGACACAATATCGCCAAGTTCGCCAAGCAACTATAAGTCTAATTGAATCCTTTAGCACGCTCCAAGCGAACCAATTAGGTAACGCCAATGGCCAGTCGGTCAGTGTTAGTGCATTATCTTGGATGATTGCTGGCCACGAAAAGCATCACATTCAGGTAATTAAGGAGCGTTATTTAATCCAAAATCCCTAAATTGCCACGCAATTAAAAATTATGCAATTCTATAAATACCAAGGTACCGGAAACGACTTCATCATAATTGATGACCGTAATGAGTTATTTAATCTCAGTAAAGAGGCTATAGCGCATTTATGCCAAAAAAGATTTGGGATTGGAGCTGATGGACTCATGCTATTGCAAAATGCACCGGGATATGATTTCAAAATGATCTACTACAATGCTGACGGAACACTGGGAACGATGTGTGGAAATGGAGGCCGTTGCCTAGTTAGATTTGCAGCTGACTTACATATCATCCAAGAAAAAGCCAGTTTTATTGCCGTAGATGGTCCCCACACGGCGTTTGTTAGCGAAGACAAAATATCCCTTCAAATGATGGATGTTCACGCGATAGACCAACATGGAGATGATTTTTTCACCAATACCGGATCACCGCATTTTGTGAGATTCGTGAAGCAAGTTCAATTTTATGATGTGAAAAATGTAGGGGCAACTGTTCGGTATTCGGAAGCATACGAACCTATTCAAGGAACAAATGCCAATTTTGTTGAGAAAGTCGATGCGGAAACCATATTTGTCAGAACCTACGAACGTGGCGTCGAAGATGAAACCTATTCTTGTGGAACGGGTGTTACCGCGGCAGCTTTGATATCACACGTATTTCAGGGCATGAAAAGTCCCGTTCAAATTAAAACATTAGGGGGAGAATTATCTGTTTCGTTTGAAGGAAATTCACAAGAAGGATTTACGGAAATATTCTTAACGGGCCCTGCCGTACAAGTTTTCAAAGGGGAATTTACATCCCGTTGACGCTGAAGTTTGGTGTTACGCCAACCAGTGTAGGCTGTCCATCCTCAATCTTAAAGATTTTAGCCACATAACGATCGTTAGGTAAATAAATGAAGGGAACCGTTCCGCTTAAATTTCTCAAATAAATTCCGTCCCAATGCGTCAGTTGCCTACGGCGATCTATTTCTCTCCAATACATATTGAAAACCCAGTTTTGATGTTGGCCATTCTCAAAAACTAAATAATATCCATCAGTTCCATTTAAAATTCTACCCTTGACTTTTAAACCGGTATATGAAAAATGTGCTGAATTTATATCAAATTCAAACTCCCCTAATTTAAATTTATTTGATCCCCGTAAGGTATCATATTTATTTTGTTGGATTACCTGAGAAATTTTAGCCAAGTCAGGGTCCAATGAATAAATTTTATGACTAAATGTCAAATTGATTGCATCATTAACATACTTGACAGAACTAGGTAAAATCGCCGTAAAATTGACAATCGGCTTTGCTAATTGACCAAGTTTTTTTAATGTCGGTGCTGATAGATCAATCTTATTATTTAATGAGTCTCTAAAGAAATAATGCTCTCGCTTTTGAATCGAATGTTTTATCACAGACCCTGAAGTCATATTAGTAAAATTAACTAAGTCAATTAAGTGGTTAACGTAAGAAAAAAAGAAAAAAGAAACGATACCTCCAATGATGGCAACCTTTAGTTTGCGGTAAATAAAACTGTCAAAAAACAATATATACAAAAGCAAAATTAAAGTCGTGTTAATCGCATACCGACTTTCAAAAACATTTGAAATGGGCATATTGGCTCTCGCAAGGGAATAAATTCCGACCGTACACAACAAAAATATAAATAGAGATAATTTAAAACGATAATCTTTCTGATCCTGAAAAAAATCTTTCCGATTAATCCAAAACTTATACAAAAAAGTAAAGAAAACAAGGACCCCTATCGCGATACAAACGGGTTCTATCCAGGCAGATCCTGACTCAAAAAACGAAGAAGCAAACGCACCCCAGTAGGCAAAAAAATTGCCCAGAATCCCCTTAAATAAAAATATATTACTTAGAAAATTCCCTCGCTGAACGGGATGATCGTAATTAAATATATACAATAAAAAAAAGAATGCACCGGAAAAAAACCATAAAATCCGATACACTTTTAGGTACCTAAAAATCAAAGGCGTAGCTGCAATGTAGACGATGAATCCATTCCCGCTTGAAAACAATGCAACAAAGGCGATAAAAGTAGCCAAGAGAAAAGATTTGATTCCCCCTTGCGAATAGTCCAAAACACATAAGGTTGATACGATTAAAAACACCACTACATTATGTTGGATCGCCGAAACTGGCCAATATAAATTATGAAAATAAGAAAGATTGAAAAGGGTAAACGAAATGGGAATAATTAACCATTCAGGATGTCGATAACGCTTAAGGATTTTGTATAAAATTATCAGAATTCCTAAGCTAGAAAGGCCACCGATTAAATTTAAATAGAAGAAATTAATATGCCCAAGTATAGCAAACTGAGTGACAGAAATGATCGACAGAAACAACTCCCTATGTTCATTGCACTGTGCGAAAAGCAATAGAAATTTATCTAAAAAACTCTCTTGGGCATGAAAGAAATGGATGACAAGACCCACGATAACACTCCAATCATCAGCAAATGGGGCATTTATTCCATATTTGAAATAAAATCCATAGTAAAAAACACATGGAATTAGTGCTACCAATAAATATTTGAAATATTTATCCATCTATTATTTTTGGGTACTACATAACCCTTCTACTTGAAAAATTTCGTTAAAGAAAATTTAAAAAAAATTAAAACCCAAATTATAAAAAGATAAATCACGCAATTTTAGTTTAATATAAACCTCAATTGGATTCCATTAAATTATAACACATTTGCGCCTTTTAAAACCAATTTAAAATTATCTTTGCAAATTAATTTTCATCAAAATTTATCCCAGATATTTTTAATGTCAACCTCATTCGACCCAACCACCCAGAAAAATATAGATCAATGGTTATCAGGACCTTACGACGAAACCACTAAATCAACGTTACAGGGATTATTGGACCGAAAGGAAATAACCACCTTGACCGATTCATTCTATAAATCACTTGAATTTGGAACCGGTGGCATGCGGGGTGAAATGGGCGTGGGATCCAATCGGATGAATCGATACACCGTGGGGGCAGCTACCCAAGGCTTTGCTAATTACCTCAATAAATGCCTGCCAAACCAAAAAATCAAAGTCGCCATCGCACACGATTCTAGAAATAATTCACCCGAATTTACTCAAATCTGTGCCGACATATTTTCTGCCAATAACATCGAGGTCTTTCTTTTTCCGGCTTTGAGGCCGACACCCCAACTATCTTTTACGGTCAGGGAATTAGGTTGCCAAGCGGGTTTAGTCATTACCGCATCACACAATCCAAAAGAATATAACGGCTATAAAGCGTATTGGTCCGACGGATCCCAAGTAGTCGCCCCACACGACAAAAACATAGTGGCCGAAGTAAACGCCATTCAAAGCATTAACGAAATTAAATTTGAAGGAAATCCAAGTCTAATTCATTTGCTAGATGAAAAAATAGACGAGGCTTACCTAAAAACGATTCTGACCAATTGCCGCCAACCCGAAGTAATTAAGCGCCAAAAAGACCTAAAAATAGTTTTTTCACCCATACACGGAACCGGAATTACCTTAGTTCCAAAAGCACTTGCTCTATTAGGTTTTGAGCAAGTCAGCATCGTAGAAGAACAAGCAATTCCAGACGGAAATTTCCCCACTGTCATTTACCCAAATCCAGAGGAAAAGGAAGCGATGACGTTGGCCTTAAACAAAGCAAAAGAAATAGACGCCGACTTGGTCATCGCCACGGATCCAGATGCGGACCGAGTAGGTGCCGCAGTCAAAAGCCCATCGGGCGAATGGCAACTTTTGAACGGAAACCAAATGGCAAGTTTGATCCTATACTATTTATTAAAGGTGGATCAATCCGCAGGCCGACTCACCGGCAAAGAATTTGTGGCAAAAACCATTGTCACCACTGATTTAATTGATAAAATGTGCGCCACTTACGGTGTCACTTGCTATAATACGCTGACTGGTTTTAAATACATCGCCCAAGTAATTCGCGAACTGGAAGGAAAAGAAAAGTTCATCGGCGGAGGAGAAGAATCCTATGGGTATTTAATCGGCGATGCGGTGCGCGACAAAGATGCCGTGGCTTCCTGTGCCATGATTGCAGAATTAACCGCCTATGCAAAAGATCAAGGCCTCTCCCTTTTTGACTTCCTCGCAGAGATGTACATGGAAAATAATTTCTATTACGAAGGACTTATCTCATTAACAAAAAAAGGAAAAGCAGGAGCTGATGAAATTAAACAAATGATGGAAAATCTTCGATCAAATGTTCCCGCCACCGTGGCCGGTAGCAAACCCATACAGGTTTTAGATTACGAAGGCTTGCAATCGACCAATTTGCTGACAGGTGAAATCACACCCATTGCCACGGGTTTAGGCATTGAAGCATCCAACGTAATTCAATTAATTTTAGCGGATGGCTCCAAAGTATCCGCTAGGCCTTCAGGCACTGAACCCAAAATAAAATTCTACGTTTCTGTCAATTCAGAACTTAAATCAGCCGCTGATTTTGAAGGAATTTTTCAAGCATTAAAAAATAAAGTAGCTCGAATTCAGGAAGATTTAGGCTTAAACTAAAAACTATTTAAGCGTTTGCAATAAAACATTGTACGCTGGCTTGCGTGCGTATGAATCGTCGAACAATAACGGATTTTCTTTTGGACGTTTGAAATAACCTCTGAGCCAAGAATCCTTATCGCCAACATTCCAAAAAGTAATGCCATATTGTTGGACTTTAGGCATCGATCTAAATGCATTAAATAACAACAAAAATTTATTTAATTGCTCGTCTTTTGCCACATCATCATAGACGAAATCAGGATTGTTTTTGGGATTGACAGCCACATCCAATTCTGAAAAATGGACGCTTAAACCTGTTGCCACCGATTGATTAATCACCTCCAAAATCGCCTCATTTTTTGAACCGATATTGACATGCATTTGCAAACCCAACCCATTGATTGGAATATGACGATTTTTGAAATCCTGTACCAGATTTAAAATCGCTTGCATCTTTTTTGGCTTCCCATCTTGGCCATAATCATTGTAAAAAAGCAACACATTAGGATCCGCTTCCCGTGCCCATAAAAAACTTTTAGCGATGTAATCAGGAATATGATCCGACCAAATCGTGGGACGTAAACTACCATCATCTAAAAAAGCCTCATTCACCACATCCCAGCCAGCCACTTTTCCCCTATAATGTGCGACCACTGTTTGAATATGATTTTTTAACATATTTTCCCAAGCTACCTGATCTCCCTGGAAATCCTTCATCCACTGAGGAACTTGATTATGCCAAACAAGCGTATGGCCATGAATTCGCTGTTTCCTATTTTTAGCAAATGCGACAATCTCATCCCCTAAAACAAAATCAAAACGATCAGCCCCAGGATGCACATTCATCATTTTCATGTGATTTTCAGCAGTCAAACTCGAAAATTCAGAACCTGTACGTTCCCGGTACGTAACATTTTCGTCCAATAAACGTGGATTAACAGAAGCACCTAATGGGAATGTTAAAACATCTTTTAGAAAAACTTTGGGAACTGATTGGCTCTGAGCAAAAATGAAATGGGATATCCCCAGGACAAAAAAAGTGTATAGAATTTTCATGGTAAAAGGTTTCTGCAAGATAAAAATACATTTACAAAACCTTTAGCTTATGCTCAATTAATATTTTATAAAATTTAACCTATCTTTAAAAATTAATTTAAACTACTCCATTTACTCCATGAAAAAATTACGGTGGACCCTCGTCCTCTTACTCCCATTTGCCATTCATGCACAAAGTACCATTTCGTTTTCTGACCTCTCTTTTTGGAAGAACACAGGAAAAAGCAATTGGCAAATCGCATCTGACGCACAAGCTGATCTCAATAAACCCGAAGTCCTAAGCATACAACCAGGCAGCGGCATATTAGTCAATTTGCCCAATAAAGAAAATAGGTCAAATTTGGTCTCCAACAAAGAATACGGGGATTTCGATGCCACTTTCGAATTTATGATGGCGACTCATTCCAACTCAGGATTTTACCTTCAAGGTCGCTATGAACTCCAACTCATGGATTCTTGGGGGGTGAAAAACCCAAATACCGGAGACTGTGGAGGTATTTATAAACGCAGAAAATTTAATCCCAAAGAATATTTATACGAAGGACATGCCCCAAGAGTCAACGCATGTCTTGCACCTGGGCTTTGGCAAAAAATGGAGGTGTCATTCCAAGCACCTCGCTTCGATGCGCAAGGGAAAAAAATCGCAAATGCCAAAGTAATTTCTGTCAAACTAAACGGCATGATCATTCATGAAAATGTGGAATTAACGGGGCCAACGGGCGGTCCTATTTCAGAAACAGAGGTAGCAAAAGGACCTTTCATGATTCAAGGTGACCACGGTGCTGTCGCTTTTAGAAATTTAACAGTGACCGATTTAGGCTCAACACCTGCTGCCATGGCACCCGTAAATTACCAAGTGTATTATGGTAATTTCAAATCTATTCAAGAGTTTATCACCAAAAAACCAGATGTTAGCGGAAGCACCGAAAAATTAACTTGGGACGTAAGCTCCAAGCCTTTTCACTATGCTGAAATTTTTAAAACAAGCTTAAATATACCGAAAGCAGGCAAGCACCAAATTGAAATTGAAATTGCAGGCAAACATTGGATTTCAATCAATGGCAAAGAAATATTTAAGGAAGAAAACGAAGAAAATAACCGACGCAAAACGCAAGTTATTGAACTACCCGAAGGGAAAGTTGACCTTCAAATCACCCTCATAAAAACAAAAAAGAGCGTCGATAACAAACTGGGTTTTTGGATAAAAGGCCCTGAATTCAGATCAACGGCCTACCATAGTTTAGGTTCTTATTTGGGATCCTCTTCCGACGACCCTATTTTATTGGACGCCAAAGAACCTATTGTATTTAGATCATTTGTCGACTTAATGAAAAACGGAAAAAGAGGTAGAAGAATGGCGCATGCGGTAAACGTAGGTAATCCTTCCAACTTACATTATACCTACGATTTGGAAAATGGCTCCATCGCTCAAATCTGGAAAGGTGATTTTCTAAATACGACTCCTATGTGGGATAGCCGCGGTGATGGTTCTTCGAGGCCAAGAGGTGCGGTTCTATACCTACCAAATGTCCCTCTTATCGTTCAAAATCAAAATTTAATTTCGCTGGAAGACCAACCAGATCCTGCTGCAAATTTCAAAACAAAAGGATATATCATGGATGATCAAGATCTGCCGACCTTTCTTTACGAAGTATCCGGATCTGATGTGGAAGACAAAATCCGCATTATCGATCATAAATATTTAGAAAGAAATATCAATATCAAAAATCCTACGGCCGGACAAAAAATCAGAATAGGAATGTCTTCTGAAATAAAAGAAATGGGAGATAACTTATATGCCCTAGATGGAAAATCCTATTACATTAAGGCCGTTGGCGCAAGTATTGAAGGCAGTGGGTTCAATAAAGTTTTGACGCTTCCAGCCGCAGAAAAAATACAATATTCAATCCTTTGGTAATCTTAGAATTTAAAGAAATGAAAAATATATATGTAGTCTTATTATTGGTCATCTCAACGATGGCTTTTGCTCAAAACCCTACTGAGAGCGATTATTACAAAATCGCCCGAATCCCAGCACCCGAAGGATTAGTTTTGGAAGTGGGAGGTTTAGCACTTTTGCCCAATGGCGATGTGGCCGTTTCCACCAGAAGAGGTGATGTTTACATCATCGAAAACCCCAATAGCGCACGCCCAAATTTCAGAAAATTTGCATCTGGCTTGCATGAAATTTTAGGTTTAACCTATTTGGATGGTTTCTTGTATTGTGCACAAAGGGGAGAGTTGACAAGATTGGTCGACAAAAATGGAGATGGAAAAGCGGAACGCTATGAAACTGTTTATTCTTGGCCGATTTCAGGTCATTACCATGAATATTCATACGGCCCCAAAGTGGGACCCGATGGCTCGTTTTATGTGACAGGAAATGTAGGTTTTGGTAACACCGATTGGTGGGCGGGAAAATCACTCGTTCCTTGGCGCGGATGGGCCATGAAAATTAGCCCCGACGGAAAAATGGAGCCTTTCGCCGCTGGCATGCGCTCTCCATGTGGTCTAGGAATGATTAATGGAGAATTGTTTTATGGCGATAACCAAGGCGATTGGCAAGGTTCAGGATTCATTTCTCACATTGAAAAAGGAAATTTCATGGGACACCCTGCTTCTTTGAAGTGGGCAGACCGACCAGAATCTCCGGTAAAAATGAGGAAAGAAATGGTGTTTGAAAAAGTAGACCCAAGAGATAATCCCCTTGTTAAACCTGAATATGTCGAGAATGAGGCTAAGCCGATGACCACCATTTATGAAATGGGCAAATCACTTCCCAATCTTGGTATTAAATCACCGGCTGTTTGGTTGCCGCATGGAGTTCTAGGCATATCAACCTCTGAAATAATTCCGGATGAAACGAATGGTGCTTTTGGCCCATTTTCGGGTCAGTTGTTTGTTGGCGACCAAGGAATGTCCAAAATTGCTCGGGTATTTTTAGAAAAAATAAATGGCCGATTCCAAGGTGCTTCATTTGAATTTGTATCTGGATTTAGGTCAGGGGTACTTAGAATGGCCTTTGGCTCAGACAAAAACCTATTTGTAGGAGGAACGAATCGCGGTTGGGGTTCCATTGGAAAAGAAGATTTTGGTTTAGAACGTTTGGTCTACTCAGGAAAAACTCCTTTTGAAATGAAAGCCGTTCGTGCGATGCCTGATGGATTTGAAATTGAGTTTACTTTGCCGGTCAATAAAAAATTAGCCTCAGATGTAAATAACTACGATGTAAGCAGCTACATCTATAAATATCATCCCGTGTATGGAAGCCCGATGGTCAACCAAAAAGAAAATCCGGTTCGGGGTGCACAAGTATCTGAAGATGGACTTAAAGTTCGAATTGTTGTCGACGGCCTAAGAGAGGGTTACATCCACACCATCAAGCCGGAAGGAGTAGTATCCAATACGGAGGCATTACCTCTTTTGCATGGTTCAGCTTTTTATACCTTAAATTCTATACCGAATGGACCTAAAGCAAATATTCCATTAGTAACTCCAAAACCTAAAGCGGCCAAAGAGAAAATAGATGCAGGTAAAGAAGCCAATACTCCTGATAATCAAACCAAAGAAGCTGGTCCAAAAATTACCAAAACGCAAATTATTTCGGATAAGGAAGCGCAAGCACTTTTAACGAAACACACGTGCTTAGCTTGCCATAAAGTCAAAGAAAGAGCGGTGGGTCCAGCATACACAGAAGTGGCGAAACGAAATTATACCAATGCTCAAATTGAAGCTTTAATCATCGCGCCTAAGCCATCGAATTGGCCTGATTTTGCAACGCCTATGCCTCCGATGAGCCATCTCCCTAGAGCGGATGTAAAAAAACTAGCGGCTTGGATTAACGCACAGAAATAAAAAATAGATTATAAAGAACGTGGGAGAATTCTCACGTTCTTTTTTATTTTCTTAAGTGATAGGCCTTAGGTTTTGTAAAGGCCCTCAAACCCACCTCAGAAAGGGTAGATCCAAAACCCGAGTGACCACGACCACTCCAAGGCAAAGCGGCGCTCACCCGATCGCAACAATTCCAATATCCTGATCCTGCATCTATTTGAGCTAACAACGTTTCGGCTCTTTGTTGGCTCGCTGAATAAACACCAGCCGTCAAGCCATAGTCAGTATCATTCATCCTAGCAACTGCCTCCGCGTCATTTTCAACCCGCATAATTCCAATGATAGGACCGAAACTTTCTTCTCGCATCACCGCCATTTCATTGCTTACATTGACAAGAACAGTAGGCTCAAAATAGTTTCCCTTCCGGTCTACACGCTTCCCTCCTACTAAAATCTGAGCTCCCTTTGCAACCGCATCCGCAACTTGAGATTCGAGAATTGCCAATTGAGCCCTGCGGCTTAACACGGTAATATAGACGCCATCTTCCTTAGGCGATCCCATTTTCCACGAACGTACTTCCGCTACAAAAGCCTCCACAAATGCATCATAAATCGCGGATTGTACATAAATACGCTCCACGGAACAGCAACTTTGCCCATTGTTATAAAAGGCACCATCCGCAATTCCTGCCGCGGCTCCTGCCACATCCACCACATCATCCGCCACATAAACGGGATCTTTCCCACCTAATTCAAGGATGCATGGAACCATTTTTTTGGCCACATGCTGATACATTTTTTGACCCGTTTGATAGGATCCCGTAAAATAATACCCGTTAAAAGGCATATCCAATAAAGCCCTGCCCACTTCTCCCTCCCCGATCGCCACTTGGAATACATCCTCCGGCACACCTGCCTCCACTAAATATTTACCTATCTGAAGACCCGTTAATGTGGCATACTCAGAGGGTTTGTACATGACCGCATTTCCCGCTAGCAATGCAGGCACAAAAATATTAACACCTACATTATAGGGGTAATTCCAGGCCGAGATATTGCAGATAATGCCCAAAGGTTCATGCACAATTTTTTCTGTCATCTGGTCAGAAACCGACATGATTTCCTCCGACAAATATTGGGTCGCGTGTTGCGCTAACCACGTAGCCTTTGCCCCAGCCCCATTGATTTCATTTCTGCTTTGTTGCAAAGGCTTACCCATTTCTGACGTCAAAACAGAAGCTAATTCTTCGATATTTTCCTTGAGCAAGGACACAAATTTCTCCAAAATTTCTGCTCGGATTTGAATCGGAACAGCTGCCCATACCTTTGCGGATTTTTTTAATCGTCCAAATTTCAATGCCAGGCTAGCCTCGTTATCCTCTTGAACGCTAGTAATAATTTCTTCTGTGGCGGGATTGATAATATTCATCATTTAATTTTTAAGCATGGCTTCCATAAAAGCGCTGCGTATATTTTGAGAAAAAGCTAAGTTTGAAGCTGGAATTTGCATCCGCTCCGGATGCCACTGAACCGCTAATAAAAACGGTTTGTTTGCATCCTTGTATTCAATGGCCTCGACGACCCCGTCTTCTGAAAAAGCAGAAACGTTAAGTTCATCAGCGATTTGGTCTAAGCCCTGGTGGTGCGCTGAATTCACAAATCCTTGCTGGAACCCAGAAATTTGTGCCAATAAAGTTCCTGGCTTGACCTCGATTTTGTGTTCTCTATCCCTCTCGGATCCTTTTCTATGATTCTCAAAACCATTTTCCTGAAGGTCCTGAATCAAATTTCCGCCTAGAGCAATATTGATCAATTGCATTCCACGGCAAATAGCCAACACAGGTTTATTTTGTTGGCGCGCAAATTCAAAAACCTGAATTTCAAAAAGATCCCTGGATTCATTAAACACGGTCGTGTTAGGATAATCTACCCTTGTATTTTGGTAAAATTGCGGATGTACATCGATGCCCCCGGTCAAAACAAAACCATCGCAAGAGTCGAAATCCTGTGTGTTTTTTTCTGTATACGAAAGTTGTACAATTTCCACCCCTTCACCAGCAATCCAATTTGGATAATTTTGAAAGTTTGTATCAGAAGTGGTAATTCCAATTCGTTTCATATGCTATAAAGCCTCTGCATACAATGCTCTAAAATCTGCTTGAGATACAGGCTTAGGATTATTGGGATGGGCAAAATCTGCAAAAGCCAAAGCCGACAAAGTATCCAAATGCTCCTCTTTTACTTGGATTTCTCTTAGTCGGTGAGGGATGCCTACTTGTGAATTCAGGTCAAAAAGATATTGAACCACCGACTCCCCTGTTTCCGACTTCAATCCTAATGCTTGGGCCATGCGAGCAAAACGATCCTCAAATCCAGCGATGTTAAACCGCATGCCATAAGGAATATTGACCGCATTGGCTAAGCCATGATGCGTATCTAATAAAGAAGAAAGCGGATGAGCTAAGGAATGAACCACCCCTAACCCTTTTTGGAACGCGATGGCGCCCATCATAGAGGCCAACAACATTTTTGACCTGGCATTTAAATCCGGTTGACGTACCGCATCCACTAAAGAATCAGCGACTAAGCGCATTCCCTCTAAGGCGATTCCATCACACATGGGATGGTAATTTTTGGCCAAATAAGCCTCCATATTATGAGTCAAAGCATCCATTCCCGTCGCTGCAGTAACAAATGCAGGTAATTCCATCGTCAAGAGCGGATCAGCAAAAACAATTTTTGCTAATAGCTTCGGGGAAAATAAAATCTTTTTTTGGTGCGTTTCGTCATCCGCGATAATGGCAGACCTTCCTACTTCACTTCCCGTTCCGGAGGTGGTCGGAATCGTGATAAAATGTGGCACATCGTTCGTCACAAAGACATCTCCACCAATCAAATCATCATAGACAAACAAATCCTCCCGATGATTTACTTGGAGTACAATCGCCCGGGCAACATCCAAGGCCGCGCCACCTCCAATTCCGATCAAACAATCGCGATGAGTTGCATCCCAAACCGCCGTTCCGGAATACACATCTGACTTAACCGGATTTTTATGTATGGCAGAAAATACTTCCACAGAAACTCCAGCACCTCGTAAATCGGCACAAATATTTTTGAAAAACGGAAGCTCAGCAATCACCGGATCGGTGACGATCAACGGTTTTGAGAAACCCTGATTTTTTAAATAGGGTGCTAATTCTTTCACGGCACCAGCCCCAAACCGAATGATGGTTGGGAAATTAAATTGTCTTACTTGATTAAAATCCATCTTAAATTATTTCAAAATACCTTCTTTTTTCCCAATCACTCACAACTCGGCCATACTGCTGCCATTCCCATTCCCTCGAAGCCACAAAATGGCTTACAAACGCTTCACCAAATAATTCCTGGGAAATCGGCGAATGCTTCATGGCCTCCGTTGCCTTCTGCAAATTTCCGGGCAAGCGGCCGTGCGACTCATCCGCATAGCCATTTCCTACCGTCGGTTCTTGCAAAGCTAATTGATGTTTTACACCGTACAAGCCACTGGCCAAACAAGCGGCCATAGCCAGATATGGATTTACATCAGAACCCACAACCCGCGTTTCTAGTCGGGTCGCTTTTTTACTACCAGGCAGAGCGCGCAAGGCGACCGTTCTGTTATCCACGGCCCAAGTTAAAGTGGTGGGAGCCCAAGCACCTTCTACTAATCGCTTGTATGAATTGATGGTGGGGGCCAACAAAGGTAAAATGATAGGCAAACAATGTAGTTGGCCTGCGATATAATGCCGCATCGTTTGACTCATTCCTTGCGCATCATTTTCGTCATAAAATAAATTTTTTGCCGCGTCTTTATCCCAAAGACTTTGGTGCACGTGACCACTGCAACCGGGCAAATTCTCATCCCATTTAGCCATAAAAGTGGCCATGATACCCTGCTTGTACGCCAGCTCTTTCACGGAAGACTTAAATAAAACAGCCCGATCTGCAGCTTCCAATATACCCGAATAAGCGATTGCAGCTTCATAAACTCCAGGACCTGTTTCTGTATGTAAACCTTCTAAGGGTATCCCGAAAGCACTTAAATCTGAAAATAAAGAGTTGAAAAAATCGTTGCGCAAAGTGCTTCTTAAAATGGAGTACCCAAACATTCCTGGACTTAATGGCTTTAGGTTTTGGAAATTTTTATCGTTGACAGATGCAGGCGTTTCTTCAAAATTAAACCACTCAAATTCTTGGCTGAAGAATGGGGTGAATCCCGCATTTTGTGCTTGGCTAATCACCTTTTTCAATACATTTCGGGGACAAACAGCCGCGCTATTTTTAGGAGAATCGATTAATTCACAAAGGAAAAATGGGACATTATTTTCCCAAGGAATCATTCTAAAAGTAGATAAATCGATGCGGGCTGGGGCGTCTGGGTATCCTGAATGCCAACCCGTATACTGAGAATTTTCGTAGGCTACATCGGCCATGTCCCAGCCAAAGACCACGTTACAAAATCCCATTTCAGATTGGATCACGGACAAAAACTTTTCGGTGCTAATGTACTTTCCTCTTAAAACACCATCGATATCCACCAACGCGACTTTAACTCGTTGGTCTGGATACTCCCGCACATAATCAAGTATTTGATTTTCAGTCATTATAAAACAGGTTTTTTTGGAACGAACAATTTAAAAAGAAGGAAGCAAATAAGGATGATCCCTGCGTAAATAAAAAACAAATTTGAATTATTATAAGCGATTAATACCAAGGATGCACCTGAAATTAACAAGGCAATGATCGGAGTCAAAGGATACCCTGGAACCGAAAATGGCCTAGATAAATTAGGGGCATTTTTTCTTAATCTTAGCAATGAAAGCATGGCGATAAAATAAAGCGTCAAGGCTCCCATCACTGAGATCGTAATAATTTCAGCCGTTTTATTGGTCAATAAAGCCAATATACCGATTCCCATATTGAACAAAAGGGCGTTGGTTGGCGTCAAAAAGGTAGGATGTAATTTTCCCAAGAAACGAGGCGCAAAACCTTTAAAACCAAACTCATAGGTGGATCTACCCGCTGCCAAAATCAACCCATGAAAAGAGGCAATTAAACCAAAAAGACCCACGGTCAGCAGTAAATGAAATAGCAAAGAATTAGCACCCACGATTTGACCCATGGCTAATGGAAGCGGCGAGTCTGAGGTTTCGCCAGATAGGCCATTTTTAAAAACAATGGCTTCCCAACCCCCAACCCCAATGGCCGCAACAAATACCAAAACACATAAAATTACGAGAGTGAAAAGTGCTGAACCAAAACCCCGTTGAATATCCTTTTGAGGATTTTTCGCCTCTTCGGCTACGTTGGCCAATCCCTCGATGCCCAAGAAAAACCATATGGCAAAGGGTAAAGCGGCGACCACACCAAACCAACCATTAGGCCAAGCGTTTTGTTGCATATTGGCCCATTTGAAATGAGGCAAAGTAACCCCCGCAAAAATTAAAATTTCCACCACCGCGATGATGGTTATCCATAATTCAAAAGTTGCCGCGGCTTTTACCCCATAAATATTTAATGCGGTGAATACGAAATAGGCCGATAGGGAAATCCACAAAATAGGGATGTCAGGAAAAAATAAATTGAAATATGCCCCGATACCAAAGGCAATCGCCGGTGGTGCAAAAATAAATTCGATCATTTGGGCGATGCCTGCAATGAATCCTACATGATCCCCAAAGGCTTTATTGGCATAATCAAAAACCCCACCAGCCTTTGGAATCGCACAAGCTAATTCCGCATAAGAGAAACTAAAACAGGCATAGAGCACAATGACAATGCCTGTGGCAATGGCCAAACCCAGCGTTCCACCCTCTTTTAAACCTAAATTCCAACC
Source organism: Cytophagaceae bacterium (assembly GCA_005791165.1). Lineage (GTDB taxonomy): Bacteria > Bacteroidota > Bacteroidia > Cytophagales > Spirosomataceae > Aquirufa. Next base: position 43,785 of record SXXW01000031.1, on the reverse strand, counting down.
GAAATACATGCCCGAAATGACATAACCCACCCCAAGTCCCCATAACATTAAAGGACTAAGTACTTTTTTCAAATGTGCTTGATTGTCACTTTCGCTTGAATTATCTTGCATTCAAAAGGAAATTTAAAATGGTTTGTCGTATAAAATTTAAAATCAACAAGACCTATTATTCTTTAAAAACGAATTTAAATAAATATTAATTGACTTGAATGAATTTCAAGTAAAATCAAACCTAATTCCTTCAAAATAAATTTTATAATGAAATCAGAAAAACTCATAGAAGATGCATTTGTTGATTGGTTAGAATTAGGAGACGGAATTAGAAGGAAAGTAATGGCACAAAACAAATCCATGATGATCGTGAAAGTGGGTTTTGACCAGCATGCCATTGGAACCTTACACCATCATCCACATACGCAAGCGTCCTATGTTTCAAAAGGTAAATTTGAAATTTCGATTGGAGCGGAAAAGTCGATTTTAAAGGCGGGCGATGTCTATTTTGTCCCCACTGGGGAAATTCATGGGGCGGTATGCTTGGAGGAGGGTGAATTAATTGACGTATTCAGCCCTAGGCGTGACGATTTCCTGTAAAAGATTGAACTTTTTCCAGTGATTAGAGTTTATAAATTTACCTTTCCCTAAGTATGTCAGAAAAAATCATTGAAATAAAATCCATTGCTAAAAAATTTGGCTTGTTTGAGGCGGTCAAAGATGTTAGTTTTCATGTCAACCAAGGAGATGTTTATGGTTTTTTAGGTCCTAATGGAGCCGGAAAAAGTACGACGATCAGATGCATGCTTTCCCTCATTAAACCCGACTCGGGTACCATTAAAATCTTTGGAAAATCCATTTTCACTGATCGAAATGAGATTTTATCCCGGACCGGAAGCATTATTGAAAAGCCCGATTTTTATAAATACCTATCCGCATATAAAAATTTAGAAATTTTTTCAAGGCTTTCCCGCGTGTCCGTTGGCAAAAAAGAAATTTACAAGATGCTCGATTTTGTAGGACTTGGGGGCCGAGAACAAGATAAATTCTCAAGTTTCTCGCACGGAATGAAGCAAAGGTTGGGCATCGCGCAGACATTATTACACAATCCGGATCTGATTGTCTTAGATGAACCCACCACCGGATTAGATCCCCAAGGGATCATTGACATCCGAAATTTAATCCTGCGTTTAAAAAACGAACAGCATAAAACCGTTATCCTTTCCTCGCATAATTTGGCCGAAATAGAAATCATTTGCAACCGCATGGTGATTATCAACAAAGGAGTTTCGGTGGTGGAAGGGGATGTAAAGGCATTAATGAACAACGAAGATTTAGTGGTCAGGTTAGAGGTTTCTGATAAAGATAAATCGAAAGCGTTGATCATGTCTCAATATCCCAACATACAAATAACGGACATCAATGAGACGAGCATTGAATTACCTATGGAAAAATCGAAGATTAGTGAGTTAAACAAAGACCTTGTCAATGCTGGGATTGGAATTTTTTCAATCGAAGCAAAACGAAAATTAGAGGATTATTTCATTAAAATGGTTAACGCATGATTTTCATCAAAAGCATTTATAATGAAGTGATAAAAATCGCTCTTAAGCCAAGAAGTTATTTGGGCATTGCGGCAATAACCGTGTTAGTGGGCGTTATCTTATTTGCCTTAAAATCAGACGGAATGTCGATCATTTCGTTTGTCACCTCGTCTTTCGAACAGACGTTAAGTTTTGAAGGAAATGTATTAAATGGAAACTTAGTTGCCTTCATCATTCTTCAAATGCTGATTGTCCAAATTCCATTATTGATCGCACTTGTGACGGGCGATTTAGTTTCTGGAGAAGCCGCCATGGGAACCATTCGGATGCTATTAACCCAACCGATTTCCAGAACGCAATTGCTTCTTTCGAAATTTATTGCGGGTGGAATTTATACCTTAATTGTGATTGTTTGGCTGGGATTTATGTCGGTCATCATGGGGAAATTGTTATTTGGCTCTGGCGATTTAATGGTTTTAAATAGCGACGGGTTGGTAATTTTGCAAGAGGCGGATGTCAATTGGCGTTATTTAGGTGGATTTTTAGTCGCTTTTTTAGCCTTGTTTACCGTCAGTTCCTTGTCCATTTGCCTGTCATGTTTTACAGATAATTCGATAGGACCCATCGTGACGACCATGTCCATTATTTTGTTGTTTACCATCATTGGGACGCTAGATGTTCATGTATTTGATTCTGTGAGGCCTTTTTTACTGACTACCCACATGGCCTCATGGCGTTCGTTTTTTGAAGACCCGCTCCCGATTCAAGACATCAAAAACTCCATCTTAATTTTGGTCATTCACAACGTTCTTTTGATTTCCATTTCGATTTATGTATTCAATAAAAAAGATATAACCGCATGATGTTCCGACTATTTTTATTGCTTTGTGTGTCCAATATGGTTTTGGGTCAGGATGCCAACAAAACCGTCGCATCCGTCATTAGCCACCTGAACCGCGTCAAAAACTATACCGTTGACGCAAAAATCAAATCTGACATTCCCTTAATTAAAATTCTCCCCGTGAAAGCTAAAATAGAATTTAAGCAGCCGGATGAGATCAAAATGAAAACGCAAGGGATTGCTATTTTACCTAAAAAAGGCTTCACTGACTTGGCGATTATGCTGAAAAATAAAGCGAGTTATTCCGCTATTTTCACAGGTTATGAGGTAATACAAAAAATCAAAACGGAATCAATTACCCTATTGCCTAGCAATGACGCTGGTGAAATTGTGCTGGCTAAAATATGGGTGGACACTGACGAAGCTTTGATTTTAAAATCTCAAATTACTACTCGGACTAATGGGACCGTAGTCGCAGATTACACGTATGGCAAACAAAAAGAATTTGGTCTTCCAGATGAATTAACCTTTTCCGTGGATGTGAAAAAATTCAAAATCCCAAAAGGAGTTGTTATAGATATTAATCGATCGGCTTCCCTTGAGAATCCAAAAAATGTGAGTAAAACGGGAAAAATCAATATTCTGTTTTCGAACTACATCATCAACGCTTTATGAGGCCAAAGCCTTTCTAAGCAGTTCCACACTTTTACGAACGCCTGTTGACGCAGCTTCTTTCCCCTCAAATTCGATCGAAATATACCCTTGGTAATTCACCTTCTTTAAGATCTGAATGATACGTTTATAATCCAGTTCAAGAGAATACCATTCGCCACCTCCGTAATACGTTTTTGCTTGAACAAAGCTTGTTTTCGAAGCGATTTTCTCTAATTTATCGTAGGGCTCTTCCAAGAAATTTCCTGTATCCATGAGTAGACCAAGCCATGGAGAATTGACTGTTTCGTGTATTTTTAACATCCCTTCCGGAGTAGAACCCAGCCCCCAGTGATTTTCCAAGGCGAGTAAAACACCACATTCTTCAGCCTTAGCTAAACATTGTTGGATACCATCCACACACCATTTATATCCATCGGCTTCGGTATAGCCAGGTAAAATTGGTTCAATGCCCCTATTTTTCATTAAATGATCAAACGATTTGATGGTATTCCAGCGGCCCGTATTTAAGCGCAAGCAAGGAATTCCCATCTTGTAAGCTAATTCAATGCAATGAATCGTATGATCCACATGCTTTTTCAATTCAGCCTTATCTGGAGTGACAAATCCCTGATGAATCGACAAGCAAGTCAAGGCGATGCCGTTCAGAAATGCATGTTTTTTAATATTTTGCATATAGGCATTATCCTCACTTTTCATTTGCCGGTGCAAAATATCTATCCCTTCTAAACCCAAAGCAGCTGCATCGTCAATGACCTTTTCAATTGGAAATTGCTCTCCCTTAAAGTGCCAATACGAATAACTGGAAACGCTTAATTTTATTTTAGGACTTAAAGCCGGTTTGGCGATGATTGGATTAGCTCCAGAAATAGATGTCAAACCTGAGGCCAAAAGAGAAGATTGAAGGAAGTCGCGTCTTTGCATGTGAATAAGTTTTGAAAATCTAAGTTAAATAAATAATTGGATTCTCTTATATTTGGAAATTATTCAAAATGAAATTGATATGTCTCAGATGAATTTACCATGGGTCGAATCCCCATTTTTTTCGGATATCATTAAAACTAAAAATATATCTGAAGAGGATAAAAAAATGGCTTCAGATTATTATGAAAATGGCTTCATTGTGCTTTCCAATATTTTTTCAAATGAGTTAATTGACAAAATTAAATCGGAAATGAATGATAAAGGGTTTAATGAAAATTTCCCTATTCAGACGTTCAGAAATAATATTCGAATCCAAGATCTATGGCAATATTCTGATTCTGTTAAAGAATTAGCTTGTCACCCTAAAATCATGGACACGCTAAAAATGTTATACGAAAGAGAGCCTGTTCCCTTTCAAACGCTAAATTTTAAAGTTGGGACCCAACAAAAAGCACATTCAGACACCTTACATTTCAGTTCCTTACCTGCAAGATATATGTGTGGTGTGTGGGTTGCTTTAGAAGATATCACGGAAAACAATGGTCCTTTGTTTTATTATCCAGGTTCACACCGGAATCCAGAATATAATTTTTCTGATTTTAAAAATACGACCGAGGATACCTCCTATGAAAACTATCCAGAGTATGAGACTTTTATGGAAGATTTAATGGAAAAGAGCTCCTATAAAAAGAAAAAATTTTTGGCTAAAAAAGGAGATGCACTCATTTGGTCTTCTAATATTATTCATGGAGGAAGTCCCGTAGAGGACCCTCAAAGCACCAGGTATTCACAGGTGACCCATTATTATTTTGAGAACTGTATTTACTACACACCTATGCTTTCCAATATGGTGACCAAGGAATTATTTATTAGAAGAAATTTAGTTGATATTAAAACAGGCCAAATAGCTGAACAAAACTTCAATGGGAACAATGCACAGCTAGTGAGAACAAGAGGGAGTTTATATGCTATAAACAATCACATTAAGCTACCCAAGATTCTAAGGTTTTTAGCGAGTAAGCTGTAATGAAAAAAATAGCCCTAATCTTTCTTTTTTCTACCCAATTTTCTTTTGCCCAAACGCCGGAAAAAGTGGAAGTCCAACAAGTAATCACTCGCTTTTTTGATGCGCTAAGTGTTACGAATATTCCTCAAATGAAAGCGGAAGTTGCAGAAGGTTTTATACTGTTAGAAAACGGAGAAATTTGGACGATTGACACGCTGGCCAACAAGATATCTAGACCCAAACCTGAAGGTTATTTAAGGCGAAATTCATTTGATTTTCTAGAGACAAAAATAGACAAAAATCGAGCTTGGATTTATTATAAAAACAAAGCAGAAATAACCTCAAAAACGAGAAATGCAACCATAAAATGGCTTGAATCTGCTATTTTGCGGAAAGAAAAAGGTCGCTGGCGAATGGAGTTAATGCACTCAACTCCCATGAAATAATGATAAAAAAAATACTATTGACAGGGGCGTTTTTTTGCAGCTTTTCCCTGCTCGCCGAAAAACCAAAATCCAAAAATTTTCTCATTTTTTTAGTCGATGATCTCGGATGGCAAGATCTATCCCTCCCATTTGCCGACCAAAAAACACCTTGGAATTCCTTATATCGAACACCTAATTTGGAAAAATTAGCCGCCCGAGGAATTAAGTTTACACATGCGTATGCCAATCAAAATTGTACCCCTACCCGCGTTTCTTTACTCACAGGAATGAACGCCCTTTCTCATAAGGTAACTTCTTGGACCTTCCAAAAAGACAAAAACCCGGATGAGGGTGGTGATCCCAAATTTGATGTGCCAGCCTGGAATATGAACGGGTTAAGTCCATACGAGAATAAAAATAGTATTCGTGCGACGAGCATTGCTACCATCTTATCAGAAAATGGCTATGCAACGATCCATGCAGGTAAAGCCCATTTTGGCGCCTACGGAAGCCCCGGTGAGAATCCGAAATTGCATGGGTTTCAAATTAATATTGGGGGTTCAGCGGCAGGCCAACCCGCTAGCTATTCAGGAATGCAAAATTTTGGAAATAAAACAAATGGGGCGCCTAACGATATCCGAGCCGTACCGCATCTTAATCGCTTTTGGGGAAAAGATATTCACCTAACAGAAGCTTTAACACAAGAATCGATGCGTGTCATGGATTCGGTGTTAACCTATCCAAAACCATTCTTTTTACTTTTTTCAAATTATGCAGTACACACGCCTATCCAACCTGATAAGCGATTTGTCCAACATTATTATGACCTAGGAATTGATAGCACAGAAGCTAAATACGCCTCTTTAGTGGAAGGAATGGACAAGAGCTTAGGCGACTGGATCGATTATTTAGATAAAAATAAATTAACCGAAAATACCGTGATCGTATTCCTTTCGGACAACGGTGGATTGACCGATGTGGGCAGAGGAAAGAAAGGAAGAAATACCTATAACACACCACTAAGAAGTGGGAAAACTTCTGGTTATGAAGGGGGATTGAGAATTCCTTTCGTGGTATCAGGATTAGGAAAAAAAGGAAGTGTCAATCATGAAAATGTTATTGTAGATGATGTTTTTCCAAGTATACTCCAACTAACCAACATTAAACCAAAGAGTAAAATCCAGCATGTGGATGGTCTTTCGTTAGTGCCCATCATTCAAGGTAAAAATTCAAATCAAAATCGGTTTTTCACCTGGCATCACCCACACATGAGGACCAACGGATCCCCAGATGTTCAACCTTTTAGCGCCATTCGCCAAGGAGATTGGAAACTTATATTTTTCCACAAAGACCAACATTTTGAATTGTACAATACCCGCAACGATCTATCAGAGAAAAATAATTTATTTATCTCTCTTCCAGAAAAAGGCCAATTTTTAGCTAAAAAATTAGGGGAAAAACTAAGAAGTTCAAACTCGAAAATGCTAATCGACAAGGAAAAACAAAAGGAAATTATTTATCCTTTTTAATTTAAAATCAACCTTATTAAAATTTCATTCATGGGAAATTTAGGAATAAGCTCCGTACACCACATTGCCATTATTTGCAGCGATTACGCTATTTCGAAAAAATTCTATACTGAAAAATTAGGCCTTAGCGTTGTCCGAGAAGTATACCGAGAAGCCAGTGATTCCTACAAATTAGATTTGGCGCTGGGTGAACAGTACATAATCGAACTATTTTCATTTCCCAATCCCCCTAAAAGAACTTCAAGGCCTGAGGCCTGTGGATTAAGGCACATTGCATTTCAAGTCAAAGATATCGAAGAAACAGTGCGCCAATTAAGCTCCGAAAATATTAGTTCAGAACCCATTCGCATTGATGAATTCATGGGTAAAAAATTTACTTTCATCGCTGATCCAGATGATTTGCCCATTGAATTTTATGAAATATGAATAGAAAAAATAGCGTTTGACAATTTCTTGCCAAACGCTATCCATTTAAAAATTGAAATTCTTTAAGGCTTATTTGAATCTACCTTTAATCGTTCATTGCGATTTGTAATATCCCAAGCCATATAAAAGACCAATCGGCCAATTTTCTGAACTTGGTCAAAATCAATTTTTTCCACATCGTCCGTCGGCTGATGATAATCATCATGAACCCCATTAAAGAAAAAAGCTACCGGGATTTTTTTCTTGGCGAAATTGTAATGATCCGAGCGGTAGTAAAAACGATTCGGATCATTCGGATCATTAAATGTAAAATCTAAATCCAATCCCATGTGATTTTTATTTTGCTCTAAAAGCACATCGTGCAATTGTGATGACAATTTATCAGAACCGATCACATAAATATAATCAGGCTTTCCTTCATGTCCCTCATCACGGCGACCCGTCATGTCAATATTTAAATCACAAACCGTATTTTCCAATGGGAATAAAGGGTGATTTGAGTAATATTCAGAACCTAACAATCCCTTTTCTTCCCCAGTCACCGTCATAAATAAAATACTTCTGCGCGGTTTGTTACCAGCCGCAGCAGCCCGACCAAAGGCCTCCGCTACTTGCATCACTGTGACGGTACCGGATCCATCATCATTAGCTCCATTGTTAATTTTTCCATCTGCAGAAACACCAATGTGATCATAGTGAGCGGTGATTACTATTACCTCCTCTTTTTTATCCGTGCCTTCTAAAAAACCAACTACATTATATGTGTCAACTGGCTTTTCAGTTCTTTCAATCGTTAAACTGATAGGTGCTGGCTTAAACTTAGAGGATACTGATTTTTTCTGGCGTACCAAATCCGTTTTGAAAGCCAATAATTCGGCTTCAGTAGTTCCTAATATTTCAGCAGCCACAGCCGCAGAAACCATTAAAACAGGAGCCTCATTCGCGGCAGCTGCTTGATCAGTAAAGACCATACGCTCATTACCAAAGCGCTTCATCATGATTTGGCGTTGGCGCATTTCATTTCCAAAATCTTTTTCCGACTTAGCTGAAATTAAAATCAATCCTTTGGCTCCAGCCGCTTGTGATCGTTTTAATTTTTCTTTCCAACCATCTCCTTTACCAAAAACAGACGGATCCTTTGTACCTGACAGAACATAATTTCCAGATTCATCTTTGGCTTCACCTTCAAATGCAATGACAATTGCACCTTTTGCTTTTAATTGACTAAAATCTGCATAAGCTCCTTGCTCAACACCAAAGCCTGCAAAAACCGCAGATAATTTTGTATTTGCAGCCACGGGTGCCAAAGCAGTTGCCATAAATTGGTCCATGTATTCATAATTTTTTCCTCGGGAAGAAAATGAAACAGTAGACCATGAACGATTTGCCAAACCTACTTTTTGAAAATAACTTCCTTGGACTGGCGCTAAACCTACTTTCTTAAAATGATCAGCAATGTAATTGGCCGCTACTTTTTGTTCGGCTGAACCTGTATTCCGACCTTTCAAACTATCAGAAGCTAAAAATGTCAAGTGTTTTTTTAAGTCCTCCGCCTTGATACTATATGCAAAGGGTACCGGATTTCCTTGGGCCAACACAATTGTTGGAATTAATTTAGCCACTAAAATTAGGGCTAACACATAGATTGTAGATTTTTTCATTTTGTAAAACATTTTTTGGGAAGGCGAAGTTAACAATTGAAAAATAAATCGCTAAAAAAAGATTATTTTTGTCAAGTTTTTCAACAAAATTTCTGCTATCAACTATGCACCCAAATTTCAAATACCGAGAAGATTTTTCACTGAGACATAATAATTCAAATCCTAAGGATTTGGATGCGATGTTAAAGACTATTGGAGTCAATAGTCTTGCGACGCTCATCGATCAAACTGTCCCTTCTAAAATCCGATTGGCACATGAATTACGTTTACCAAATCCTAAAACTGAGTTTGAGTTTTTGCGGGATTTCAAACAAATCATGGGGCAAAATAAGGTATTTAAAAGTCATATAGGTTTAGGCTATTATGATACAATTACACCCACAGTTATTCTGAGAAATATTTTAGAAAATCCTGCTTGGTATACAGCTTACACACCTTACCAAGCAGAAATTGCTCAGGGAAGGTTAGAAATGTTATTAAATTACCAAACATTGATCATCGACCTAACGGGCATGGAATTAGCCAATGCCTCTTTGCTCGACGAAGGAACGGCTGCCGCAGAAGCGATGACGATGTTGTTTGGTCAAAAATCTTCCGATAAGGGTGATGCATTTTTTGTTTCTTCCCTTTGTTTACCTCAAACGATTGACTTATTAAAAACGCGTGCAGAACCTATCGGCATTGAAATTATTGTCGGGGATCATCAAACTATCGATGTAACCGACACGAAGTTTTTTGGGATGCTATTGCAATATCCCGCGGCCAATGGCGAAGTGTTTGATTATAAAAATTTAGTAGATGCAGCGAAAGAAAATGATGTCCAAGTGGTCGTGGCGGCGGATCTATTAGCGTTAACTTTATTAACTCCTCCGGGAGAATGGGGCGCGGATGTTGTGGTGGGTTGTTCGCAACGATTTGGAGTACCTATGGGATTTGGAGGACCACATGCCGCATTTTTTGCCACAAAAGAAAAATATAAAAGAAGTATTCCGGGAAGGATCATTGGCGTCTCCGTAGATACAGAAGGAAATCGTGCCTTAAGAATGGCCTTGCAAACACGTGAACAACATATTCGTAGAGAAAAAGCGACTTCCAATATTTGTACAGCCCAAGTACTTTTATCCATCATGGCAGCGGCCTACGCCATTTACCATGGACCAGAAGGATTAAAGAATATTGCCGGAAAAATTTATGGATTGACAGAATTGTTGGCCGCCGGACTTAAAAAATTAGGCTTCAACTTAGAAAATACACAGCATTTTGATACGTTAACTGTTCAGACAGGAGAGTTAACGGAAGAAATTAGGGCCTATGCAGAAGAAGCCCAAAGAAACTTTAGGTACTTTAAAAATGACCCGAGTAAATTGAGCATCAACCTCGACGAAACTAGTTCTGAAGATGATGTGGTCGCTATTTTAGCCTTTTTCCAAAGAGCCAAAAACCATGGCATCGGAGGAGATGAGTTAACAGTCGCTTGGCAAATTCCGGCTTCTTTGACTCGCAAGAGCTCATTCATGACGCATGAAGTGTTTCATAAATACCATTCCGAACATGGGATGTTGCGTTATTTAAAGTCCTTGGAATCCAAAGATTTATCCATGGTGCATTCCATGATTTCCTTAGGTTCATGTACGATGAAGTTGAATGCGACGACTGAAATGATTCCTGTGACTTGGCCAGAGCTTGGAAAAATTCATCCATTTGCGCCGGGGGATCAGACGCGCGGGTACCAACGATTAATCATGGAATTAAACGATTGGTTATGTGAAATTACCCGTTTTGCGGCCATGTCGATGCAACCAAACTCTGGAGCCCAAGGTGAATATGCGGGTTTAATGGTAATCCGTGCCTATCATGCCTCGAGAGGTGATTCGCATCGAAATATTGCCTTGATTCCTTCTTCAGCACATGGAACAAATCCAGCCTCAGCCGTGATGGCGGGCATGAAAGTGATCGTGACTGCTTGTGATGCCCATGGCAACATCGATGTAGCCGACTTGCGTGCAAAGGCGGAAGAACACAAAGATAATTTGGCCTGCTTGATGGTCACTTATCCAAGTACCCACGGTGTTTTTGAAGAATCCATTCAGGAAATTTGCCAAATGATTCATGATTTTGGTGGACAAGTTTACATGGATGGTGCCAATATGAATGCTCAGGTGGGATTAACTTCCCCGGCGACAATCGGTGCCGATGTATGTCATTTAAATTTACATAAGACTTTTTGTATTCCTCATGGTGGTGGTGGTCCAGGAATGGGGCCTATCGGCGTCGCGAAACAATTAGTTCCATTTTTACCAGGTCACGTAATGACTGATTCAGTAGCCGCAGAATCTCATGGAGCAGTTTCAGCTGCGCCAGTAGGATCTGCCAGTATTTTAGCGATCTCTTACGCATACATTGCCATGATGGGAGGAGAAGGATTGACAAGAGCTACTGAAACAGCGATTTTGAATGCTAATTACATCAAAGCAAGATTGGAAAAAGAATTCCCAATTCTATATACAGGTTCTCAAGGCCGTTGCGCGCATGAGATGATTGTCGATTGCAGACCCTTTAAAATTTCAGCTGGCGTAGAAGCTGAAGACATTGCAAAGCGACTAATGGATTATGGTTTCCATGCTCCTACCCTATCATTTCCTGTGGCTGGCACCCTGATGATCGAACCGACAGAATCAGAAAATAAAGAAGAGTTAGATCGTTTTTGCGATGCCTTATTAAGCATCCGAGAAGAAATTAGAGAAGTGGAAAATGGAAGCGCCGACAAACTAAATAATGTTTTGAAAAATGCACCGCATACCCAAAACATTGTTTTAATTGGTGAATGGAATCGCCCTTATTCAAGAGAAAAAGCGGTATTTCCGTTGCCGTATGTGAAGTCGGCAAAATTCTGGCCAACCGTCTCTCGAATAGATTCAGCTTATGGAGATCGCAATTTGGTTTGTGCCTGCGAGCCGATTTCGAGCTACGTGGAAAACGCCTAGATTCAGACTCATTTTTTAATCGTTCATTGCCATAAATTTGGTATTTATGATTTTGATTGTGTTTTATGAAATTTAATTTAGTATGCTTGCATAACACTTTAAATTTTATTTATATTTACTTCTTGGCTTTCATAAACGATTATTCTTTGAAAACCAATGAGAGTTAACCTCATTAAACTGTTAAAAACAAATATCATTTCTGATGAATCGTTCAATTAAAAAAGTAGCCATACTAGGCTCGGGAATCATGGGCTCACGCATAGCCTGTCATTTCGCAAATATTGGGGTACAGGTACTTCTTTTAGACATCGCGCCAAAAGAATTGAATGCAGAAGAAGAAGCGAAGGGTTTATCTCTTGAAAGCCCTTTGGTGAAGAATAGGATTGTAAATCTTGCATTCCAACAAACATTAAAATCGAAACCTGCCTCCTTATACCAAGCCGGATTTGCGGCTAATATCCAACTAGGAAATTTTGACGATAATTTGTCTGGAATCGTAGATGCCGATTGGATCATGGAGGTGGTCGTGGAGAATTTGGCCATCAAAAGATCTTTATATGATCGCGTGGAGCAGTTCAGAACAGCTGGAACTTTAATCACGTCCAATACCTCTGGAATACCCATACATTTAATGGCAGAAGGCCGTTCAGCCGATTTTCAAGCGCATTTTTGCGGAACTCACTTCTTTAATCCTCCCCGTTATTTACGTTTATTAGAAATCATTCCGACCCCCAAAACGGATCCCTCGGTCGTTGAATTTTTATTGGCCTATGGCGAAACGCAATTAGGGAAAACAACGGTCCTTTGTAAGGATACCCCGGCATTTATCGCTAACCGCATCGGTGTTTATTCCATGATGCAGACGATGAAAGTCGTGGAAGAATTAGGATTAAGTGTAGAGCAAGTCGATAAATTGACCTCTAAAGTCGTAGGCCGACCAAAATCTGGAACCTTCCGCCTTTCGGATGTGGTTGGTTTAGATACCACCGTTCATGTCGCGAATAATTTGAAAGCGGCGTTAACGGAAGATGAAAGCAAATCGATTTTCGAATTGCCTTCAATGATGCAAAAATTAATGGACAACAAATGGCTTGGCGATAAAACGGGCCAAGGATTTTATAAAAAGACCAAAGACGACAAGGGCAAAACGGTCATCTTAAGTTTGGATTTGCAGACGTTTGAATATCGGGCGGCCCAACGTGTTTCCTTTGAAACGCTGGAACGCTCGAAAGCTGTAGACCAATTAGCTGATCGCTTTGCGCTTCTATTGGCAGGCCAAGACTTAGCCGGTGAGTTTTACCGCAAAACAATCTTAGACGGTTTCCGCTATGCGTCGAACCGCGTACCTGAAATCGCGGATGATTTGGTGAAAATTGACCAAGCCATTTGTGCAGGTTTTGGTTGGGAAATGGGCGTATTTGAAACTTGGGATGCGATCGGTGTCGAAAAGGCGAATGCGATGATGGCGGATTTAGGCTTATCGCCTGCGCCATGGGTGAAAGAGATGTTGGCCCTCGGCCACTCAACTTTCTACAAAACCGAAGGGGGTAAACGTCTCTATTATGAATGGGCCAGCAAAAGCTATCAAGTCATTCCAGGCCAAGAAAAACAAATCAGTTTATCGATTCTTAAACCGACTAACACGGTATTTAAAAACGATGATGCCCACATCATCGATTTAGGTGATGGCATCGTGGGCTTAGAATTCCATTCAAAAATGAATACGATGGGCCAAGGGGTCCTCGAAGGTCTTGCCCATGCCATTGAAACGGCGGAAAAAGATTTTCGTGGTTTGGTTATTGGAAATGAATCTAACGAAGCTTTTTCGGCGGGTGCGAATTTAGGGATGTTGTATATGTTTGGTATCGAGAAGAAATTCGACGAAGTGAATCAAATGATTGCCACTTTCCAAGAATCCATGATGCGCGTTCGCTATTCCAGCATTCCGGTGGTGGTGGCGCCGCATACCCTAGCTTTAGGTGGTGGTTGCGAAATCAATTTACATGCGGATAAAATCGTGGCCCATTCAGAATTGTATATGGGTTTAGTGGAAGTGGGCGTAGGTTTAATCCCAGCCGGTGGTGGAACGAAAGAGATGACATTGAGAATGGGAGATGCGAGGAGAGCGGGGGATGTGGAGTTAAACCGACTCCAACAAGCCTTCATGAATATCGCGACCGCGAAAGTAAGTACTTCCGCACATGAGGCACTTGAAATGAACTATTTACGAACTCAAGATCGCATTGTGTTAAACCGAAGCCAAGTCATTAGTGAGGCGAAAAAAGAAGCCATCTTATTAGCTGAGGCGGGATATGTACAAAAAAATCGCCGAAGTGATGTCTGGGTTGAGGGCAAGCAAGGCTTGGCTTTATTCAAAGCAGGAATTCAGGGGATGTTGATGGGCCGATATATTTCGGAACACGATGCCTTGATTGCAAACAAATTAGCTTTTGCTATTTGTGGGGGTGATTTGGATGCGCCCCAACAAGTTAGCGAACAATATTTATTGGATCTTGAGCGCGAAGCATTTTTATCGCTGACTGGAGAACAAAAAACTATGGACAGAATCGGAAGCCTATTAAGTGGCGGAAAACCTTTAAGAAATTAATCAATTACGAATATGAATGCATACATAATAGCGGGATATCGTACGGCTGTGGCTAAGGCCAATCGGGGAGGATTTCGCACCATGCGGCCGGATGATTTGGCAGCGGAAGTGATTAAACATTTAATGGCGCAGGTTCCTTCGGTGGACCCGGCTTTAGTCGACGATTTAATCGTGGGAAATGCAATTCCAGAGGCGGAGCAAGGCATGCAAATGGCGCGCTACATTTCTTTATTGTCACTCCCAAAAAGTGTTCCCGGATTTATCATCAATCGCTATTGCGGTTCTGGATTGGAAGCAATTGCATTGGCTTCTGCCAAAGTAGCCTCAGGGATGGCGGATTGTGTCATTGCCGGAGGAACGGAATCGATGACGATGTTGCCGATGATGGGTCATAAAACGGTATTAAATTACGGAATCGCCAATGAGCACCCTGATTATTACATTGGGATGGGATTAACGGCGGAGGAAGTAAGTAAAAAATATAATGTGACTCGGGAAGAGCAAGATGCATTTTCATTCGCGTCCCATCAAAAAGCCTTAGCTGCTCAGAAAGCAGGCTTATTTACAGATCAAATTGTTCCCGTGAAAGTTTCCGAGAATTATTTTGATGCTAAATCAGGTACGAAAAAAACGCGTGAATGGGTGGTTTCTCAGGATGAAGGTCCACGTGCCGATACCACTTTGGAGGCATTAGGGAAATTGAAACCGGTATTTGCCATGGGTGGTTCTGTTACAGCAGGAAATGCTTCCCAAACGTCTGATGGAGCGGCCTTTGTGCTTGTGGTTTCAGAAAAATTCGTGGAACAGTATAAGTTGAAGCCCATCGCCAAAATGCTCAGTTATGCCGCGGCAGGCGTGGAACCGAGCCTTATGGGTATCGGGCCAGTGGAAGCGATTCCAATCGCCTTGAAAAAAGCAGGTTTAAAATTGGAGGACATCGATTTGATCGAATTGAATGAGGCCTTTGCCGCGCAGTCTTTGGCCGTGATCAAAACCTTAGGCATCAATCAAGAAAAAGTAAATGTCAATGGAGGGGCGATAGCTTTGGGGCATCCACTGGGTTGTTCGGGAGCGAAATTATCGATCCAGTTGTTCCATGAACTTCGTCGCCGCAATAAAAAATACGGAATGGTGACCGCTTGTGTGGGTGGTGGCCAAGGGGTAGCAGGTATCTACGAGATCCTTTAATTTTCTTTAAATATAAATTCAGACAAAGGCGCTTTATGCGTCTTTGTTTTTTCCTATGAACGCAGCGGATTACATCGAAATTGAATCGGATTTTGGCGCCCACAATTACCACCCAATGCCGGTGGTTTTGGAAAAGGGCGAAGGGCTTTACGTTTGGGATGTGGATGGCAAGCGCTACATGGATTTTTTATCGGCCTATTCAGCAGTGAACCAGGGGCATTGTCATCCTCGACTGATCGACGCGATGGTGGCCCAAGCTAAAAAATTAACACTCAGTTCCAGGGCCTTTCATAATACCCAATTAGGCCTCGCGGAAAAAGCGCTAGCCACACGCTTTCATTACGACAAAGTTCTATTCATGAATACCGGTGTAGAAGCAGGGGAATCCTCGGTCAAATTAGCCCGAAAATGGGCCTATGAAGTCAAAGGCGTTCCTAGTAACCAAGCGGAAATCATCGTAGCGGAAGGTAATTTTTGGGGGCGAACCATCGCGGCTATATCTTCTTCGTCTGACCCAAGTAGTTATATGAATTTCGGGCCCTTTACTCCTGGTTTTACCAAAATCCCTTACCAGAATTTGGAAGCTTTGGAACTCGCCTTGGCGAATCCGAAGGTGGCAGCCTTCATACTAGAACCTATTCAAGGGGAAGCTGGGGTCATTGTCCCCTTTGCTGGCTATTTAAAAGCGGCCTACGAGCTATGTCAAAAACATCATGTTTTGTTCATCGCAGATGAAATTCAGACGGGATTGGGGAGGACGGGGACTTGGTTGGCCTGCCAACATGAAGGCGTTCAACCTGATATTTTATTATTAGGCAAAGCTCTTTCGGGTGGTTTTATGCCAGTCTCAGCGGTATTGGCTTCAAACGAGGTGATGCTCACGTTAAAACCGGGCGAACATGGGTCGACCTTTGGAGGAAATCCCTTAGCCTGTGTGTTGGCCGTGACAGCTTTGGCAATTATTGAGGATGAAAAATTAGTCGAAAATGCAGCAGCGAGGGGTGCCCAACTCATGCAATTTTTAAAATCATTAGCCATAAAAACCAGCCTAATTCGCGAGGTTCGTGGCAAAGGGTTATTGTGTGCCATTGAAATCGATACGGATGAAGAAAGCCCTTTGGCCTATGAAATTTGCTTGAAATTAATGAAAGAAGGCCTGCTTATGAAACCCACGCATGGAAATAAAATTCGGCTTGCGCCAACTTTGACCATCACTAAAGATCAAATGGATGAAGCCTGTGCGCTCATTGAAAAAGTCTTTTTATCAATTAACTGATTTCAAAACAGCGCATGGAGATTCCTCCATAGACTAATTGATCATACGTAAATCGCACTTCTTCATGTTTTCCAGCCAGGGCCAATGAGTACAACATTGGTATATAATGATCCGGCGCAGGCACCGAGCGTGCTCCACCAGGAGCCGAGGTATAAGCAAGTAAATCTGTCAAATTTTTATCGGCAATTTTTTCGGTCGACCATGCATCGAATTCTTGCGCCCAGTTGTAGGCAAAATCTTCCTCGCCCCGGGATAAATTTGCTACACTGGCCTGTAAATTATGTACGATATTTCCGCTACCGATGATCAATACACCCTTTGAACGTAAGAATTGTAACTCCTGCGCCAAGGTCACATGGTAAGATAATGGTTGGCCATAATCGATCGACATTTCGAAAGTCGGAATATTATGCCCCGGAAATAAGTGGCATAACACCGTCCAAGCGCCATGATCCAGACCCCATTCCAAGGTCGTTTGAATTTTCTGAGAACCGGAAGCCAAAAGCTCCGCAGTGTCCGGACTTCCCGGTGCAGGATATTGAAAGGCGTGTAAAGCCGAAGGAAATCCGCCAAAATCGTGGATAGTTTCAGGTTTAGGACTAGCATGCACGAAGGTGCCTCCACGGCTCAACCAATGTGCCGACACCACCAGAATAGCTTTGGGTGGATTTTTTTCAAGCGCTTGACGACCCATTTGGCCCAAAAGCTGCGTAAATGGATTATCCGCCAACGCGTTCATGGGGCTGCCATGGCCGATGAACCAAACAGGTTGGAGTAAATCCATTTTATCGATTCATCGAAACAAGGAACTCTTCGTTCGTTCTTGTTCCCTTCATCTGTTGTTGTAAAAATTCCATAGCCTCCACAGAGTTCATGTCAGACATATGCTTACGTAAAATCCAGACGCGCTGTAACACCGCTGGATCCATTAATAAATCTTCACGACGAGTACCTGAAGCGGTAATGTCAATGGCAGGATAGACACGGCGGTTGGATAATTTACGATCCAACTGCAATTCCATGTTACCCGTTCCTTTAAATTCTTCGAAAATAACCTCATCCATTTTACTTCCCGTTTCCGTCAAGGCCGTTGCAATAATCGTTAACGAACCTCCATTTTCAACATTACGAGCCGCTCCAAAGAAACGTTTCGGCTTATGCAATGCATTCGCATCCACACCCCCAGATAATATTTTACCTGAAGAAGGAACTACTGTGTTATACGCACGGGCTAAGCGAGTGATGGAATCCAACAAGATGACCACATCATGTCCACATTCAACCATTCTTTTTGCCTTTTCTAAAACAATGCTAGCCACTTTTACGTGACGCTCCGCTTGTTCATCAAAGGTGGACGAAATAACCTCTGCACGTACAGAACGTTGCATGTCCGTTACTTCTTCAGGTCTTTCATCGATCAACAAAATGATCAAATATACCTCAGGATGATTTCGAGAGATGGCATTGGCTATATCCTTCAATAAAACCGTTTTACCCGTTTTAGGCTGCGCAACAATCATTCCACGCTGTCCCTTGCCTATCGGCGCAAATAAATCTAAAATCCGAGTTGAATAATTATCTGCCGTCGTCGATAGATTTAATTTCTCCTCAGGAAAAAGTGGCGTCAAGTATTCAAAGTTGATGCGGTCACGTATCTCGTCTGTGGTCTTCCCATTCACGGATTCAACTTTCAACAATGCAAAGTATTTCTCGCCTTCTTTGGGTGGACGAATTTTACCTAAAATAGTATCTCCTGTCTTTAAACCAAACATTTTGATTTGAGAGGGAGAAACATAAATATCATCAGGAGAAGCTAAATAATTATAATCGGAAGAACGCATAAAGCCATAACCACCCTCTTGCATGATTTCCAACACTCCTTCATTGTCGATCAAACCATCTAATTCTTTGATGATTTGATTGTAATTTGAACGAGGCTTAAACTGCTGCGTATTTTGAGTTTGGATTTCTTCTTTGGGTAATTTATCTAAGTCAACAGGCGCATCTGTAGGGGAAACCTTTGAATCCACTACATTTTCATTATTAGTTATAAATGAAGTATCAACCACCTCATCTTCATTGGGAGCAATCGCATCGTATTCAATTGGCGCCTCATCCACTTCGGGTTGCTTACGCTCTTGGCGAGGACGAAAATTCTTTGAAGGCCTAGCAGATTTTACTTCTGATATTGGTTCTGATTTAGTTTCTATAACCTCTGGAGCAGTATCGCTTACGCTATTGGTTGGCTCTGGAATTGAGTTAGGCATCGGGGCTAAAGCAGGTTCTTCCGTAGATTTTTGAATTCTTTGACGCTTAGGACGATCATTAGTAGGCAATTCTTCCGCGACTGTTTTTACTTTCTTGATAGGTTTTTCTTCCATAAAATGGTGAAATGAATATTCTTAATTTGATTTACCAAACCTGATTTCTGATCAAAAGATCATCTTTGAAACATTATATCAACACACAAAAAGTGGATCAGATGATGAAAAAAAGAATGAAATGAACTGGGATTGTTTTTATTGAGGTGCTTACGACATTGAAACACAGTACAATACTACATTACATATATTAGATTGTCAAACATTTTTTATCATTTTTAATGGAAATTATCAATTACTTAATCAATTTCAATGGAATCTACGGGTAATGCACGCCATGTCAACCTAAAATTCGTAATTTGCAACCGAATTACATGATGAAATCTCACCAGCAAATTTTACATAATCAGCTTTTGGAGCGACAAGAAAATGGCCTTGTTCGTTCATTAATTTCTGTGAATCATTTGATTGATTTTTGCTCCAATGATTATTTGGGACTAGCTAAGAATCAATCTCTCGCACATAAAATTGAAGCTGATTTTAATGAATTAAAATCCAATTTGACTTCCATTAATGGATCCACGGGATCTAGATTGATCTCAAGTCAATCCATTCAGGTAGAACAATTTGAAAAAAAATGTGCAGAGTTTCATCAGGCGGAAGCATCTTTGTTGTTTACAAGCGGATACGATGCCAATGTCGGCTTAATTTCTTCCATCGCTCAGAAAGATCAAGTCGTATTTTGTGATCAATTATTGCACGCAAGTTTAATCGACGGTTTACGCTTATCAAAAGCTGAGCGCAAAATCTTTGCCCATAATGACCTACTAGATTTAGAAAATTTACTCCGCGAATACCCCATCGAAACACCTAAATGGATTGTGGTAGAGTCCGTATATTCCATGGATGGCGATATGGCACCTTTGCGGGAATTAGTCCATTTGAAAAATAAATACAATGCAGAAATAATCCTAGACGAAGCGCATGCAGGTGGAGTCTATGGACCTAATGGAAATGGATTAGCGGTAGAAATGGGCATCGAAAAAGAGATATTTGCTCGGGTTATTACCTTTGGGAAAGCTTGGGGAAATGCAGGTGCAGTCGTTCTAGGTTCACAAACATTAATTGATTTTTTAGTCAATTTTGCTCGACCCTTTATTTACTCGACGGCCCCCAGTCCACATCACATATCAAGCTTATCGACCACTTTAACTTCGGTAGAAACTCAGTTTGACCTACGAAAAAAATTAAAAGAAAACATTGAGTTTTTTGTTCAACATTCGAAATCAAACCAGTGGGGGCCAAGTAAAACAGCCATCCAAACCTTTTTCATCTCGGGCAACCAGCTTGTGAAAAAGAAAGCATCAGAGCTTCAAAAAGCAGGATTTGCAGTGAAAGCCATTGTATATCCCACGGTCCCAAAAGGAGAAGAAAGAATTCGCATTACGCTCAACAGTTTGACCCAAAAAGAAGATATTTTGGCACTCATAAAAACCATGGAAACCCATGAATAAATCATTTATTGTTGCTGGGATTGGAACTGAAATTGGCAAAACGCTCATATCAGCCATCTTTACTCAAGCGCTTCAGGCCGACTACTGGAAACCGATTCAATCCGGAAATCCAGAGGAAGCGGATGCTTTATTTATAAAAAAAATGACTCAATTGCCGAATGTAAAGGTTTGGGATTCTAGTTATGTATTAACTCAACCGCTTTCTCCGCATACAGCTGCCGAGATCGACGGGGTCACGATTGACCTAGAAAAAATACAATTGCCCCAAACCAAAAATTCATTAATTGTGGAATTGGCGGGAGGAATTCTCGTACCTATCAACGACCATCAAACGAATTTAGATCTGATAAAAAAACTAGGTCTACCTGTACTTTTGGTCAGTAAAAATTATTTAGGTAGCATCAATCATACATTGCTAACCTATCAAATACTGAAGGATAACCATGTTCCCATCTTGGGAATTGTCTTCAATGGACCTTCAAATCCATCTGGAGAAAAATTCATTTTAAAGTATACGCAATTACCCGTAGTTTTGCGTGTCCAGCAGGAAGAAGAAATTACGCCAGAAACCATTATAAAATATGCCAAATCCATCTCAAATTAGTCTATCAGAAAGAGATAAAAAAGTTGTTTGGCATCCATTTACTCAACATTTTATCGAGCCTTCATCGATTGCCATCGTACGTGGCGAGGGAGTCTATTTATATGATGAGGACGGTAATCAATACATCGACGCGATTGCTTCTTGGTGGGTGAATTTACATGGACATTCGAATGCCTATATGGCACAAAAAGTGTATGAACAGGCGCTCAAATTAGAACAAGTCATTTTTGCAGGTTTTACCCATGAGCCTGCAATTCGCTTATCCGAACGGTTATTAAGTCACTTACCTGCCAATTTCGAAAAAGTATTTTACTCGGATAATGGATCAACTGCGGTAGAAGTCGCCATAAAAATGGCCTTACAATTCTTTCACAATCAAGGCAATCAAAAGCGAAGGAAAATTATCGCGTTTGAAGATGCTTATCATGGAGATACGTTTGGGGCGATGAGTTTGGGGGCGCCAAGCTCCTTCAATGCTCCTTTCCAAGACATGCTTTTTGAGGTGGAATTTATTCCTAATCCAAAAAATGAAGCGCAGTGCCTAGAAGTATTAGAGGCTAAATTAAAACATGCTGAGGAATATGCAGCCATTATTTTTGAACCACTCATTCAAGGTGCCGGCGGCATGAACATGTATGCAGCTGAAACCTTAGATAAGATCATTTCACGAACAAAAAAAGGGGGATTGATCAGCATTTCTGATGAAATCATGACGGGTTTTGGGCGTACAGGCAAATGGTTTGCCATGGACTATTTACAACAAAAACCGGATATCGTTTGCTTGTCAAAAGGTTTAACAGGTGGCATGATGGCGTTGGGTGTTACCGTTTGCTCCGATCCATTATTTGAATCTTTTCTATCTTTAGATCGAAAGAAAACCCTATTTCATTCCCATTCTTTCACTGCGAATCCGCTCGCCTGTGCAGCAGCAAACGCGAGTATGGATCTCATGGAGGAAGAGACAACTTGGTCAAATATTGCAGCCATCGAGAAAAGCCATGAAGCATGGAAGGTAAAAATGGCCGGGCATCCTACGGTAAAAAATGTAAGATGTTGTGGAACGATTGTTGCCTGCGAATTAGAGACCGTTGAAAAAGATGGTTATTTAAATCCCATCCGAGGAAAAGCCTATGACCATTTTATAAAAAAAGGGATCCTTTTGAGACCCCTGGGTAATACCTTATATATTTTGCCTCCCTATTGCATAAAGCCTTCGGAATTAGCCCTAATTTATCTTGAAATCGAAAATTTTGCCGCTACGATTAGTTAAGTATTTTCGTTGATTGCCAAGAAAGCATCTGCCATCTTTTATCTTGGAAAATCCAAACATCTGTATATTTAAGGTGATTGAATGTAAATGAACCGTCCTTCGTTTGATTTTTGATTTTCGCAATTCCAGTAATGATTCCGAATTTTCCATACAAGCGAGGAGTTAATTCCTCCGATTCAATCGAAGCATAAATGGTTTTCTTTGAAACGATAGATCCTATATAGCTTGCTTTGTTGTCAGTTGCAGCATTTGAGTGATTGTAAACTAAATCTGCATGCATTACAGCATCTAAGCCTTTTTCGTCTTGTGCGATCATCACTTTAAAACGATTCAATTCAGCTTCGCGTAAAGATTCAACACTAGCTTTTTGTGCTTTTGCGGTTACCGCCATAACAAGGGTAGTTAAAATTAAAATGATTTTTTTCATTGTATGTTTATTTATTAGGTGTGCAAATTAATAATTATTTAAGATTAAATCAGAACCTTTTTCTCCAATGGCCATTACGATGGAATTTGTGTTTCCTGAAACTAAGTCGGGCATAATAGAAGCATCAATGACACGTAGCCCATTTATTCCCTTCACACGAAGCGTTTTTGGATCTGTTACCGCATTCGGATCATTGCCCATTTTACATGTTCCAATAGGATGATAAACGCATTCTGTTGCTCGTTCAATATGTTTTTCGATCAATTCCTCCGTCAATTCACCCGATGGATATGGCAATGTATGGCCTAATCTAAGGTGATCGAATTCAGAAGATAATAAAATTTGATGCGCTAATTTTACGCCTCTTTTCAATGTAGCTAAATCCTTTCCTTCAGAATCAGTTAAATATTGAGGGTCAATTTTGGGTGCATCCCAAGGAGATTTTGAGTGCAAGCCTACATAACCTCGACTTTCGGGTTTCAATAAAGTAGGCAAGCAAGTAAATCCATCGCCAATGGGCATTTTTTTGTAATCGTACATATCTAATGACCACGCGGAAGAAAAGTGAAATTGTAAATCCGGTCGGTCAGACTGATTCACCGAATCATAAAATGCACAACCTTCTAAAGGACTTGCTGAAAGGGGTCCTTTCTTTTTAGTCACATAGGTAAGGAAATTAGGGACGGAAATGGCTGCATTAAATGATGCACGCTGGGTTTTAGCCTCCGCATGCATATTGACAAAAACATGATCTGACAAATTTTTCCCAACTCCAGGAAGATGGACTTTATTCTCTATCCCAAAAGACTTCAAATAATCTGCGTCGCCAATCCCGGCCAACATCATAATTTGTGGACTCTGAAAAGAACCTGCAGATAGAATAACATCTTGGTCTGCTCTAAAAATAGTACTCGATTTCTCATTTTTCAAATGCCCTTCAATGCCTTTAACTTGATCGCCTTCAATCACTAAATTAGTGACATGAAATTGGCTTATAATCTTTAAATTTTTCCTTTTTAAAATCGGATTGATGAAAGCACTGGCCCCGGTAACTCGTTGGCCATCAGCAATAGCAAACTGAAACATGCCCGCGCCTATTTGATTTGCGCCATTAAAATCGGTGTTTTTAGGTATACCAACAGTGCCACATGCTTCGATAAATGCCTGACCAAAAATGGTATTTTGGCTAGGATTAGAAACGGTTAATGGCCCCCCTTGGCCATGAAATTCATTGTGGATATCCAAATTGTTTTCTGATTTTTTGAAGTACGGGAGCATGTCGGCATACGACCAACCCCGACAACCCATAGATTCCCAATTTTCAAAATCAGCCTTGTTTCCACGAATGTAGGCCATGCAATTGATCGCACTACTTCCACCCATCGCCTTACCTCGGGGTTGGTATATCTGGCGTCCCCCTAATTTTTTCTGAGGTTCTGTGAAAAAATTCCAATTCATATAGGTACCATTTAATAAGGGGTATGAAGAGGGAGTAAAAATTCTAGGATCCCGGCTGTCCATTCCCGCCTCCACTAATAAAACTTGGATCGAAGGGTTTTCTGTAAGCCGATTTGCCAGCACGCAACCTGCTGTACCAGCACCTACAATGATGTAATCAAATGACCTCATTTTAGATTTTTTAAATTTATTCTTTAAATTTCAATATTTTTAGGGAAAATTACGTCATACATGTCCACATTTAACAGCTACCTGATTTTAGGATTTCAGCATATCATGAATATTCAGGCCTTAGACCACTTGCTATTCATTTTATCTATTACGTGTATTTATAAATTCTATGACGCAAATAAACTCTTACTTTTAATCACTGCTTTTACCTTGGGTCATTCGTTGACCTTAGCCTTAGCCACGTTAAAATGGATTGAATTTTCGCAAAATTGGATCGAGTTTTTAATTCCTTGTACCATTTTATTTTCCGCTTTCTCCAATTTAAATTTTAGGGAGACCAAAGTAAAATCAACCAAACTATCGAGACGTAAATTTATTCTTGTATCAATTTTTGGTTTGATCCACGGCTTAGGATTTTCTAATTATTTGCAAAGCTTGTTGGGCCAAGAGAGTTCAATTTTATCCCCATTATTTGCCTTTAATATAGGCTTAGAATTAGCTCAAATAATTGTCGTAGCTTCCATACTCTTCTTTTCCAATATCCTGATTGAATTATTTAAAATCAAATTAACCTATTATGTTCTAGTCATTTCAGGCATCATCATTGGACTTTCCTTGCCTATGGTCCTTGAACGTTGGTAAGTATAGGGCAAAAAAAATGCCCTGATTTTCATCATGGCATTTAACATAAATAAGTTTAGATTTAAAAATCTTCGTCCATTGAAAAAGACATCGATTCCTTGTCCGACATAACACCTGATTTTTGATATTCAGCTACACGCTTCTCAAAGAAATTCGTTTTCCCTTGCAATGAAATCATTTCCATAAAGTCGAATGGATTCACTGCATTATAGTTTTTCTTACATCCTAACGAAATCAATAAACGATCTGCAACAAATTCAATGTATTGACACATTAATTCGGCGTTCATTCCGATCAATGAAACAGGAAGAGCCACTGTCACAAATTCTTTTTCAATCTCAACTGCATTTAAGATAATCTCATAGATACGTTCTTGAGAAATTTTATTTTTAATATGGTCTGTGTATAGTAAACAAGCAAAATCACAGTGCAAACCTTCGTCGCGAGAAATCAACTCATTTGAGAAAGATAAGCCTGGCATTAAACCACGCTTTTTCAACCAGAATATTGAACAAAAACTACCTGAGAAGAAAATTCCCTCCACAGCAGCAAATGAAATTAAACGCTCAACAAAACTATCACTCTCGATCCATCTCAATGCCCAATCCGCTTTCTTCTTCACGCAATCTATCGTTTCAATGGCACGAAGTAAATGATCCTTTTCTTTTGGATCATTAATGTAAGAGTCGATTAACAATGAATAGGTTTCTGAATGAATGTTTTCCATCATGATTTGGAAACCATAAAAACATTTAGCCTCTGCATATTGAACTTCTTTCAAAAAGTTATTGGCTAAATTTTCATTAACAATTCCGTCTGATGCAGCAAAAAATGCCAAAACATGAGAAATAAAATGACGCTCTCCGTCATTCATTTTTTTCCAATCAGCTAAATCTTGTTGTAAATCAATTTCTTCCGCAGTCCAAAAGGACGCTTCCGCTTTTTTATAAAACTGCCAAATATCATCATGTTTTATAGGAAATAAAACGAAACGATTAGGATCTTCAACCAATAAAGGTTCTGCAAAAGTAGATGTAGACATATGTTAATAAAATGAATTCGAATTTATGAATTTCTTACCGATATACAAGACTGATTTAAAGCCAAATTGTTTAAAAAAAAGCAAAAAAAAATTAAAAGAAAAATCCACCCACCTGAACTACGAATGCTGAGCCATAAGGCGACTGTTTTCCTGAAGTTTCTGAATAATTTAAATCATACATAAGAGATAAATTAATACCGATTCGAGAACCAATTCCAATGCCCACTAAAAATGGATTTGAATATCCACCTGTGGTACCCGGAGACATATTATCGAAATTTTCCAATTGTGCCGTTAAATAACCCTGGCCAATCAAAGCGGATAATGCAGGAATTTGTTGGCGAACAAAAATTCTTTCTCCTAATAAATTACTCGTAGCTTTATAACCCGCATAGTTTAATGAAAAATACTGATACGTCATTCCAAGGCCTAAAATCGTATTTTTTGCGAGTAAATAACCCGCCATTGGTGAAATACCAATACTCGTAGGATTTCCAAAACTCAAACCTGAAATACCTCCACCGAAATGCAAACGCTCCCTAAAACTAAGCTCACTAACATCCGGCTCTATATCCAAATCTCCTCTTGCCCCCTCCTCTTTAATCACGATTGGATCTTGTGCTAATAAGTTAGGCGTATATACCAAAAAAGAAAATAAAATCAGTGTTACTATCTTGCTCATGATAAAAATATTAATCCATAATTTGCCTCTAAACTAGGCTTATTTTGAAATTTAGTAAAGCTACAAATCGCAACTCAAATATCACATAGAAAAAGGGATTTTAAAAATCTATCCATTGATAATTTTTATCAAGTTAAAAGGTTTATTTTTGTCTTATGAATGATATTAAAACGGGCATCGCAAGCTCGTCGGCCATCGAAAATTTCGACCCGAAAACACACATCATAATTAAAGGTGCTCGTGTCCACAATTTGAAAAATGTGGATGTGGCTATTCCTAGAAATCAATTTGTTGTCATCACTGGACTTTCTGGATCTGGCAAATCATCATTGGCCTTTGATACGTTATTTGCGGAGGGCCAACGAATGTATGTCGAGAGTCTAAATTCTTATGCGCGCCAATTCTTAGGCAGGATGGAGAAACCTGCCGTAGATTATATCAAAGGAGTGTCTCCCGCCATTGCGATTGAACAAAAAGTGAATACAAAAAATCCGCGGTCGACCGTCGGCACTAGCACAGAAATTTACGACTATTTAAAACTGCTATTTGCCCGAATAGGGAAAACATATTCGCCTAAGTCAGGCAAGGAAGTTAAAAAAGATTCTGTTTCGACAATCGTGGATTGGGTGGGAACGCATGCACAAAAAAAAGTACTCATTTTAGCTCCTTTGATTTCGCAAACGGAAAGAACGCTGAAGGATGAATGCCAACTCTTAATTCAAAAAGGCTATACAAGATTAAAATTTGAGAAGGAAATCATTGACCTAGAAGAGCTCGTCGAGGATGCAAACCAATTGAAATCACTTAGTAAAAAGCCCACTGAAATAGCCATACTGATAGACCGATTAATCAGCCAGCCTGAAGATGAGGAAACGATTTTTAGACTAGGCGATTCGGTTCAAACAGCCTATTTCGAAGGCGAAGGTGTTTGTTGGATCGAAATTGACGGCGAAAAACGAAAAATATTTTCCAATAAATTTGAATTAGATGGCATCGCTTTTGAAGAACCTAGCTTAAATTTATTCTCTTTCAATAATCCTTACGGTGCTTGTAAAAACTGTGAAGGCTACGGAAAAGTCCTTGGCCTAGATCCTGATTTAGTAATCCCAGACCATGATTTATCTGTGTATGAGGGAGCCATCGCACCCTGGAGAAGTGAACGAATGAGCGAGTGGCTACATCCACTATTGCGAAATGGAATACATTTTGATTTTCCAATTCACAGACCCTACAAAGATCTTTCAGACAGTGAGAAAAAACTGCTTTGGAAAGGCAATAAATATTTTTCTGGTTTAACTCAATTTTTTGAACACTTAGAAAAAGAGACGTATAAAATTCAATACCGGGTCATGTTATCTCGTTACCGAGGAAAAACAACATGTCCTGAATGCCAAGGGTCAAGATTGAGGGGAGATGCGGCTTATGTTAAAATTCACAATACATCGATTATCGACTTGGTGCTTTGGCCGATTTCAAAAGTAAAAGCATTCTTCGATTCCTTGGATTTAAGTGATCATGATCAATCGATTGCCAAAAGAATATTAATTGAAATTAATAACCGCCTTGACTACATGAATCGGGTGGGTTTGGGTTATTTGACTCTGAACAGGCTTAGTTCTAGTTTATCAGGCGGTGAGTTTCAGCGCATCAAATTAGCCACTTCACTGGGTAGCGCGTTGGTGGGCTCCATGTATATTTTGGATGAACCCAGCATTGGCCTACATCCACGTGACACGGAAAGACTGATTTCCGTGCTGGATATGTTGAAAAAAATGGGCAACACCGTCATTGTGGTTGAGCACGAAGAAGAAATCATGCGCGCAGCAGACCAGATCATTGACATCGGTCCTGAGGCGGGGAGACATGGGGGCCAACTCATCTTCCAAGGAAATCTAGAAGATGCATTGGCGGATAAGCTTACGGATAGCCATACCCTTCGTTTTTTAAATGGGGCAGACCAAATTGACATTCCGACCATTAGAAGAAAAGCCTTAGCCCACATCGAAATTACGGGGGCACAAGAAAACAATCTTAAAAATTTAGATGTTAAAATTCCATTAGGGATTATGACCGTGGTAACGGGTGTAAGTGGGTCAGGGAAATCAACACTCATCAGAAAAATATTATACCCTGCTTTGTTGAGAAATCTCCAGTTGGGCACCGAAGAAACTGGCCGATTTAGGGAAATAAAGGGTAGTTTACAGAAAATTGCGGGGGTGGAAATGGTGGACCAACAACCCATTGGGAAGTCGTCCAGATCCAATCCGATCACTTATATAAAAGCATATGACGCCATTCGGCTATTGTATTCCGAACTGCCCATGTCAAAATCAAGGGGATATAAACCAGCACATTTTTCTTTTAATGTGGAAGGAGGTCGCTGCGAAACGTGCCAAGGGGAAGGCGAAATAACGATTGAAATGCAGTTTATGGCGGACATCAAGCTTACTTGTGAGTCGTGTGCAGGCCGTCGATTCAAACAAGAAATTTTAGAGGTTACTTTCCAAGACAAAAACATTGCTGAAATTTTAGACATGACCGTAGAGGAAAGTATTCCTTTCTTCAGTGAAAAATTGCCACGCATTGCGGAAAAAATTGACCCTTTATTCCAAGTAGGACTGGGATACATAAAACTGGGACAGTCTTCTAATTCGCTTTCTGGCGGGGAAGCCCAACGCGTAAAATTGGCCAGTTTTTTAGGCAAGGGGAATTCGAATAAAGGGAAAACCTTATTTATTTTTGACGAACCTACGACGGGTTTACATTTTCATGACATTAAAAAATTACTCAAGGCCCTAAATGATTTAGTGGAACAAGGTGATACGGTGGTGATTATTGAACATAATATGGAGGTCATTAAATGCGCCGATCACATCATTGATTTAGGCCCGGAAGGAGGAGAGCAGGGAGGACATTTAAGCTTTGAGGGGAGCCCTGAAGAAATGATTCATTTAAAAAATAATCCAACGGCTTTTTACTTAAGTCAAAAAATACCTGCCAAAAAACACTAAATTTGAACATGTTTTCTGCTGAAACCCTTGCTGGATTATCCGTAAAACTGGACCAAATCGTTCAAGGTTTTTCATTGATGCTTCCGGAAATACTGGTGCTTGGCCTACTCATTCTAGGCATATTTGTTGAATTATTTATCCACGGCAATTCCGAAAAATCCAGTTCCTCGTGGCGCTATTTCATTTCCTTATTAGGCTTGCTATTTATTTTAGCCTTAGCATTTCAAAGACTCCAAAATGGCCATAATGGCTTTGCCTCCTTTTCATTATTTTGGATTACAACTGCCAGCAATTCGATCAATTTATTGATTTTAGCCTTGGGCTTTTTAATCTTACTGGTCAGCCAAATAACTGGAAAAAAATTAAGCATAGAAGAGCAAATAGGGTTTTTCAGCATTTTATCTGGATCTCTTTTAACGGGAATCAGTAATCATTGGCTCAGCCTATTTTTGGCCATTGAATTAATGTCCTTGGGTACATATTTGTTGGTCGGCATTCGAAAAGATTCCGAAGGTGCTCGCGCAGCATTGCCCTATGTGCTTTTTGGCATGGCGACATCCGCTATATTTCTCTATGGAATTTCGCTCATGTATGGACTTTCCGGCACCATGTCCTTTAGCAATCCAGCTTTTACGCGGGTTTTTTCTTCTGCGGATCCACTGTTCATTGGCCTAAGTTTGGGCCTTATTTCATGTGCTTTACTTTTTAAGATGTCATGGGCGCCACTCCATCCCTGGAGTCCAGATGTTTTAGAAACGTTGTCGGCGCCGTGGATGGCTTGGATATCGATAGCCCCTAAAATTGCCGTAACCTGGTTAGGGATCCGAATGATTCATTTCATACCCACTGACATTAGTATGTATATTTCATCATTGGCTATTTTAACCCTTTTGATAGGAAATTTAGGGGCTATAACGCAGACAAATATCAAGCGTTTACTTGCGTATTCTAGCATTGCACATGGGGGATTTATGGCTATGGTTTGGCTTTCACCTGCCAAAGAAGCTACAGAAGCTTTATTGTTTTATGGGTTAACGTATGGATTAAGCACTATTTTGGTGTTCTTTTTGGCAGAAAATCAAGCTGAAAATGACATGGAATATGTAGATAATTTGGACGGCTGGAAAGGTTTGTCAAAATCGCAACCCATCAAATCGCTTTTGTTATTCGTTGGCTTTATAGCGCTTATCGGGCTTCCGCCAGCAGGAACTTTCCTAGCAAAAATCACCTATTTTTCATTGCTCTGGGAGTCGATTCAAGCCCATTCCAGTATATCGACTATCGCTTTATTATCTGTCGCTATTTTCGCGACGGCGGTATCGGTATTCTATTATTTAAAAATCCCATTTTATATTTATTTTAAAAAATCGGATGTAAATCAAGAAATAATAATTGAAAAAAATATGTGGATTTTTGGTTTAATAGCTGCCGGTATAATCCTTTGTTTAATTGCTCCAAATCTTATTTTTAATTTTTGGAATTTATAGATTAAAAAAATCTAAAATTAACGCTTGGCTTCCCTAATAATTCCCTAATTTTGACCTGATTTTGAAACGAATTCTTCTCCTAGAAAAAATATCTAATGTCTGATTCCATTAAGCACGAATGCGGAATAGCCCTAATCCGATTACGTAAGCCATTTCAGTACTATTTGGATAAATACAACAACCCCATGTACGGCCTTAAAAAGTTGTATTTAATGATGGAAAAGCAAGTAAATCGGGGGCAAGATGGAGCGGGGGTTGCCAACATCAAAATTAATGTAAAACCGGGTCATCGGTATATCAGTCGATATAGATCTGTGAAACCTGAAGCTGTTTCCGACATCTTCGGAAAAATAGATAAGAAATTCAAGAAAGCACATAAGTTAGCCAAAGAAACCAAGCGCGATACAGGCATCGATGCCTCAAAAGATGCGGTTTGGTGGCAAGATAATGTGGCATTTACGGGTGAAGTACTCCTAGGTCACTTGCGTTATGGTACTCATGGCCAGAATGAGATTGAGAATTGCCATCCGATGTTGCGACAAAACAACTGGCGTTCACGAAATTTAGTGATGGCAGGAAATTTCAACATGACTAATGTGGATGATTTGTTTGACAAATTAGTCTCCTTAGGACAGCATCCGAAAGAAAAAGTGGATACTGTCACCGTGATGGAAAAAATTGGCCATTTTTTGGATGAGGAAAACCAAAGACAATTTTTAAAATACCGCGATAAATACGAAAATCCAGAGTTATCCGATATCCTAGCCGAAAAAATTGATTTAATGCGTGTCCTAGAAAGGTCATGTAAAGATTTTGACGGAGGTTACGCGATGGTCGGCATGACGGGATTTGGATCTGCTTTTGTCGCAAGAGATCCTGCCGGAATTCGTCCAGCTTTTTATTACATCGACGATGAAGTTGTGGTAGTTGCCTCAGAAAAACAAGCCATTAAAACGTCGTTCGATTGCGAATATTCCGAAATCAAAGAAGTGACTCCTGGACATGCACTCGTGATAGCGATGGATGGATCCGTTAAGGAAGCAGCATTCATAGACCGTTTAGAACAAAAATCATGCTCGTTTGAGCGAATTTATTTCTCCAGAGGATCAGATCCTGATATTTACCATGAGCGTAAAAAACTAGGCCAATTATTAATTCCACAAATTTTAGATGAAGTAAACCACGATTTAAAAAACACGGTTTTTTCTTATATCCCCAATACCGCTGAAACTGCATTTCTAGGAATGATTGACGGCCTAGAAGATCATTTGGCCAAAGAAAGAAAAAAAGCCATCATGGATGGGATATTGTTTGAGGAGGAATTGGAAGAATTACTGACTTTTAGGCCTCGTGTCGAAAAACTTATTTCCAAAAATGTAAAGGTTAGAACTTTTATAGCGAGTGACGACCAAAGAGACGACATGGTATCACACGTGTATGACACGACATATGAAGTGATCAACAAGGGTGTCGATTCAGTTGTGTTAATCGATGATTCCATTGTCCGTGGAACGACCTTAGAAAAAAGTATTTTGAGTCTATTGGATAAGCTTTCTCCTAAGAAAATTGTGATTGTTTCTTCGGCGCCACAAATCAGGTATCCCGATTGCTATGGCATTGATATGTCAAAAATGAAGGATTTTGTAGCCTTTAGAGCAGCCTTGGAATTGTTAAAAGAAAGAGGGCTTGAAAATATTTTAGATGAAGTTAACTTGAAATGTTTGTTGGCATTAGAAAATGGCACGTCAACTTCAGAGAATTTTGTCAAGGCTATTTATGCGCCGTTTACCAACGAAGAAATTTCAAATAAGATTGCAGAAATTGTCAAACCCAAACATCTTCAAGCCGAAGTTTCGGTGATCTACCAAACAGTGCAAAATTTAAATGTCGCATGCCCGAATCATTTAGGCGATTGGTATTTTACAGGAAACTTCCCTACTCCAGGCGGGAATCAAGTGGTCAACAAAGCCTTTGTGAATTTTATGAAGGGAGTAGAAGTTAGGGCTTATTAATTAACGCCAGCGATCGATACCGGCATTTTCAAATTTTGG
This sequence comes from Cytophagaceae bacterium, assembly GCA_005791165.1. Lineage (GTDB taxonomy): Bacteria > Bacteroidota > Bacteroidia > Cytophagales > Spirosomataceae > Aquirufa. Next base: position 10,030 of record SXXW01000031.1, on the reverse strand, counting down.
ATCTGTAAATTTTAAGTTCCCATTTGTCAAAAGGGTTATTGAAATGTATTCCCATTCTTTATCAAAAATAGGGAATTGACAAATCCATTGGTCTTTCGTTTTGATGGCAATGGTTGTATAAACTCGACTATTTGAAGTAGAATAAAGTGTGACCACTTTGTTTCCTTGCCAGTAGGCCAACAAACGAGTTAGAAAGGTTATTTTCATCCCTATTCCTTTACCAATTGTACTTTAATTTCACTCTGCTTCCCATCTAAAGTGATTCTTTGCCCGGCAAATCCTACTTTACTTACGTAAATGAAATTACTTGAATTGGTGTTGATGGTAAGAGTTAAAGGGGCTTTGCCAACGTAATATGCATTTAACTGAACATCGGCTCCTTCTGGAATCGATGTAATGGAAACTTTAAATTCTTTGTTGGGCAAATTGGGCATGGAAGCACAGGCACTCAAGAATAAAAAGCAAAAAACAGAAATAATGTATTGAAATTTCATAGAATTGATTTTTAGCTGTCTAAACTTAAAATCAATATTAACCGTAGGCCCTTGAAAAATGAGCGAAAAATTATTAAAAGGACATGTATTTATTTAACGGTCAATGGGTTAATAGGCCACAATGACCGCTCCCCGAATGGTCTGAATACCTTTTTCTGGAAAATCAACCGCCTTGTATTGAACAACCCACGCATAGGAATCTTGAGGAACTCTAACTCCATTTGATTTCCCATCCCATTGTAAATCGGAGGATCCCGATTTGGAAAATATCATTTCACCCCAACGGTTAAAAATTTGCAAACTTAAAATTTCTACTCGTTTGACAACTTTAGGCAAGGGCGAAAAATAATCATTTTTGCCATCCCCATTGGGCGTAAAAATACTAGGTGCAATAATGATGGGCTCACATTTATCAGAAACGGGAAACGCATTATTCATTACACAATTATCTTTATCGGTGATTTTTACTAGGTAATTCCCGCTGGTTTTGACTAAAATTTTATTGGTTGTGTCAGCTGATGTCATCGAAGGTCCTGTCCATTTGAATTTCAAGTCTTTCATGCTCGAATTCAATTGGATTGGAAATGGAATCGGGCTGTCCATGCAAATAGAAAAGTCTTTTTGGGGCATCACATACCTATTTTCTAAGAAATTAACTTTGGTGGACACTTTTACCGAACATTTAGTCGCAGTATCAGAAAGAACCAACGACAAATCTCCTCCTGGAGATTTAAATGTAGCTGTAGGTGTTTTATCTCCATTGCTCCACACATAACTGAGATTTTTAGAGACGGGAGATTTAGTTAGGCTAATTTTTGCATCCGACTTACAAATTCGATTGTACTCGGCATCCAGAATAACGGGTTTTAAAACCACGATATCAAATTGTTGCGCATCCATCAAATAGGCCTTCACGCAACTATTAGTAATGGCTGCGGTGATGACATATTTGTCAGATGTGGTAAAATCATATTTTAGTTCTGCGCCTGTAAAAGAATGGATAAGCTTCTTGGTATCCAGCGGAACCAAAATCCCAGTTATCGGCTCTGGAAAAGGGCTTAATGTCGTTTGATAAATTTTCCAATCAATACGATCATTGTTTAATGGATCACAAAGTTTTTGAGAAACCGTAAATTTAAAAGTGGTGCCCTCACAAGTTTGCGTGATGGAGGGAGGGTTTTGGGGAGTAATCGGAAAAGGAATCGTAGGCGGCAATCCTAATTGGCTCGTCGCACCCAAAGGCAAAGTGATCGGTTTCCCTAAAGAATCCACACCAAACCCATTTCGAGTAAATTTTGCCATAATATTGGTGTCACCTTTGGCAGTCACTAGGTTATTTAACCCTTTAATTTTCCCAAGAATATTACTGCCCTGAAAAGCGGCAAAAATTATCGCATGATTGATCGGATCTATTTGCAATGCCCCCACCTTTTCAGAGCCGGAATAAATTACTTGTTTGCTCGCTAATGTTTTGACCGCATTTTTACTGGAAATATCAAATTGCAAAATTTGAGAAGGGATTGAACCTCCATCTCCTTGCATGGAAATATAGAGCACACTGTCATTGGAGGAAAATTCAACTCCATATAAAGTGGGCGGACTTATTCCTAAATCTAGGGTAAACGACAAAGTCGATTTTCCCGTCGCTTTATCGTAGTCATAAATATCGACTTTATTGGTCGGAGGTCCAGGAATGGTAATCGCCAATTTAGTGGAATTGGGTGATGAGATTTTGGTATTTCCTGTTGACCCCGCGGCAGCAGAAATACTTGTCCCGGATTTAGTGACAATCGGCGCTGAAATTCCAGAAGGAGACACTTTAAATATTCGGGTGGTCGTTGACGTGGCCAAAGGATCCGCATCCTGCGTCACTAGCCAATAAAACCCATTACCCCCTTCGGTCGCTAAAATTCTTGAAGTGCTAGGAACGGGGCTTAAGGTATCATTTAAAACTGAAATGCCCCCTTTGCCTTTATTCATTTTCATGTCCACGATGCTGTAAAAAATTAAATTTTCTCCTTTAGCATTTTTACTGAGGGTGAACACGTAGTATTCGGATTGGCATCCCTTGCACGTCGACTTAGGAATGATGGTGACCCCTTGGGAATTTGTCGGATCGCCATTTAATATTTTGGTTGGGTCGATGGGATTATTAAACTTGTCAAAAACCTTTTGTCCATCTGTATAAAAAATCAGTCCGTTTGAAATGCTGGGGTCCTCCATTTTAGCTACTCCATTGGGGGCACTAATTTTACTGGTGACTAAAGTCGGGTTATCTGGTGAACCCGTAAATAAAATAGAGGCTCCATCTCCAAAAGCCCAAGCCTTCGTGAATTTTGATAAGTTTTTATCGGGATCTCGTTCTCCACAAATTTTAATTTGCATTTTGGCTTCGGCTGTACATCCAGAAGCACGATCAGTAATTTGAACAGAATAACATCCGGAATCACGAACCTTGATTGTATCTGTCGTTTTTCCACTGGGATACCACAACACATCGATTGGATAATTAGGTTTTCCTACCTTCCCAAATGCGTTCAATTCTACGAATTGGCCATCGCAAATGGTCTTTGTAGTGTCTTTATCATCCTTTCCTAAATAAATATAGGGGAGTTGGCCTACTGTAAACTTTTTAACAGTCTTGGTCGTTGAGGTTCCATTGACCAAAGTCAAAGTCACTGTTTTAACGCCAGGAGTGCAATATTGATGAGAACCCGTACGAAGGGTGGATGTATTAGTAGGAGAACCTGGTTCACCAAAATCCCAAAAATAATTGGTTCCGGCGGGCATGTCCACGGCCCAATCAAACACTGTTGCCAAGTCGCTTGACGGACTCACGGTGCAATTGGCGCATTGGGTAATGCAATTATTCCGAATGATGATTTGACTGAAAGAAATATGACTAATCAATAACCAAGAGAGCAGGAAAAGAAATTTACGCAGCATGGTGTAAAGATGATTAAGCAACACAAATTAAGTCATTTTATTGGTTTTTGAAAAGCTAAGCGTTAAATTGCGGGGCTAAGCGCAAAATTATGAGAAAAATCGTTTTGATTTTTTCATGTTTATGTACCCTTCTTACCTTGAGCCCTTGGGTTGTTCGTGGACAGGACCCTACTTTGTCACAATTTTACGCGGCACCCTTATTAATTTCTCCGGCCTTTGCGGGAGTTAGCCAAACCTCCAAAGTTAATTTCAATCATCGAAATCAGTGGCCAAATTTGAATGCCAATTATCAATTTTCATCCATAACGGCTGATATAAGTGTGGCTAGCATGAATAGTGGATTTGGGTTTATGGCTACGACCGACAAACAATTTTCCAATTTAAAGACTACCACATTAGGACTCCAATATGCATACCATTTGACTTTGGCGGAAGAAAGTTCTGTTTCATTTGGTATGGAGGGGGCTTATGTGAACAAAGGAATTGATTATTCGAGTTTGGTGTTTGGGGACCAAGTAAGTTCCTTGGTCAGTGGGGGGAGTTTGGGAACGTCAACGGATCCGATATTGAGCCAATTTAAACCCAATGTAAATTATGTAGATTTATCGGCGGGGGCTTTATTTAATTTAAAAAACACTTGGTTAGGGGTTTCGGCTCATCACTTAAATGCTCCAAATAAGTCCTTGATTAGTGGTAGCAATGATATTTTACAGACTAAATACAGTGTTCAATTAGGGACAAAGATTTTATTTGAAGATTCCTATTATGAGCAAAATTCCGCGAGTGAGCGAAATAGAGAAAAAAGTATTAGTCCGGTGATGCATTATAAACACCAAGGAACCTTTGACCAAATGGATTTGGGGGCATATTTGACCTTATCGCCTTTAGTGATAGGTGCTTGGTATCGAGGCATCCCCTTAAAGACTAGTAAAAATGCTCCTAACAGAGAGGCCTTTGTGGCCTTGTTAGGATATAAACAGGATAATTTCTCGATTGGCTATTCGTATGACATGACCATCTCAAATTTGGGATTACCCTCTGGAGGAGCTCATGAAATATCGATTGCTTATTTATTTGACTTAGACATGTCAATCAAAAAGCCATACCTGAAAATCAAGCGTACTTTATCTTGCCCTAAATTTTAAAACATGTAGCCTTAGAATAAATAGTTGGCCCCCGAAATAGGGACAAGAACAAAAAAATTAATAAATTTGCTTGTATTTTATACCCATTCATGAATAATATGAAATTTTCGAATAGCGTTATACGTCCTATATTCCATTCACTTGTTTTGATGTTTGCCCTTTTAGCTAATGTATCGTTAGCTCAAACGAATGCACCCAAAAGAAACGTAGATGATTTAACGGATGATGAGATTGCATTGTTTTTAGAAAGAGCGCAGTCGAGCGGGATGACTGAAATGCAAATTGAAAAAGCGGCTAAGGCGCAGGGATACACACCGGCAGACATAGCCAAAATGAGATCTAGAATTGCGAATACTCAAACAGGAGGAAATAATTCATCCAATGGGACCGACGAAGCGGTTGATTCAAATGATCCATACGATAAAAATAATGCGAAAGATGATGATGGGAGTAGAACAACTAAAGGTAAATTGAGTAATAAGAAAAAAACTAATTTAGTCAATGGAAAATCAAATCAAAGCAAAAATAACGTATTAAATCAGCAGGGACAGAATGCAAATGAATTCATGCAAAATAATGCGTATACAATGTATGATGAGTTTGGGAATGAAAAAGAGATTCCATTAACTTTAGAGGAAAGAAAATTATTAAGTCTTCCATTAGATATATATAATGATAGTTTGGTTAAAGAATATAAAGCATTGCAATTGCGTTTATCAAGGAGTTTAGAAAAAACGATTTTTGGTTCAAGCTTATTTAATAATGAAAAATTAACATTTGAGCCTGACTTAAGAATTGCCACTCCCAAAAGTTATCAAATTGGGCCTGATGATGAATTAAATATTCATATTTATGGCGATGTGTTAGATAATTTTAAAGTCAAAGTGAGTACGGAAGGAACAGTTACAATTTTGAATCTTGGACCTATATACATTAATGGTTTGACCGTTGATGTGGCTTCGGATAGAATTGTCAGTCGCTTACGCCAATTATATCAAGGCTTAAATAAACCAGGAAGTGGTTCCTCTGCCCAGGTTACCTTAGGAAGTGTAAGAAGTATCAAAGTGGTTCTTACCGGCGAAGTGAAATTCCCTGGAACCTACACCGTTTCATCTTTAGCAACGGTTTTTAATGCTTTATATGTGGCAGGAGGACCTAGCGAGAACGGTTCGTATCGAAATATCAAGGTCATTAGAGGAAATAAAATTATTAGAACTTTAGATCTTTACGACTTCTTGTTACGAGCGGATCAAAAAGACAATATTCATCTTCAAGACCAAGATATCATCCGCATCGCAGATTATGAAAATAGGATTGAGATGACTGGGGAAGTAAAGAGACCTATGATTTTTGAATCTATTAAAGGAGAAACATTCAAAGATGTATTAAGGTTTGCGGGTGGATTTACTGAAAAGGCATACACGTATACAATAAATGTTCGAAGAAACACTTCTAGGGAATTGAAACTATTGAATATTACGCAAGAAGAAGTATCAACGTTCTTGCCCCAAAATGGTGATAAATATTCGGTTGGAACAATCATTGAACGATTTGAGAATAAAGTAGAAATAGAAGGCGCAATTTTCCGTCCTGGAATGTATGCGTTGGAAAACGGATTGAATAGTGTTAAAGAGTTAATTAAAAAAGCAGAAGGATTAAGAGAAGATGCTTTTTTAGGAAGGGCTAGTTTGACCAGAAGAAAAGAGAATTTTGATCCAGAAATTTTATCGATTGATTTAGGTAAAATCATGAGAGGGGAAAGTCCTGATATTATTTTGCAACGAGAAGATAACCTGAAGGTCTTTTCTATTACCAATTTACGAGAGAAAAGATTTGTAGATATCTTGGGAGAAGTAAATGAACCTGGGGAGTTTGAGTTTAAGGAAGGAATGAAAGTAGGAGATTTGATATTGCTCGCGAAAGGATTTAAAGAGTCTGCTAGTTTTGCCAATTTAGAATTAGCCCGTAGAATTATCAACCATGGAAATGGGGAGATTTTAACCAATAAAATTGAAATTATCACCTTTGAAGTGGATGGAAGTTTAAAATTAAATAATGAAGGAAGTCAATTGGCCTTAAAACCATTCGACATTATTTCCATTCGAAGGGCACCTAACTATGAGGAACAAAGATCTGTTAAATTGATCGGTATGGTTAATTACCCAGGAAGTTATGCGATTCAAAATAACAAACAGAAAATTTCCGACATTTTATTAAGAGCCGGTGGATTAAGAGCTGAAGGTTATCTAGAAGGTGCTAAATTAATACGTGATTCAACGACCGTCGGCGTGAATTTAAAAGAGATTCTTAAAAATCCTGAATCTCAAGAAAATCTGCAATTGATGGCGGGTGATGAATTAATCATTCCCCGATTATTGCAAACAATCAAATTAACGGGAGCCATTCAAAATCCATTAGCGGTTTCTTATAAAGAGGGTTATACACTTCGTGATTATATCGCGGAAGCGGGTGGTTATTCTGACATGGCAGATAAAAAGAATACGTATGTTACTTATGCCAATGGAATTTCAAATCAGATAAGGCGGTTTTTTATATTTAAGAAAAATCCAGTCATTAGTCCAGGAGCGGAAATTGTTGTGCCTAAAAACCCAGCTGGTGCTAAGAAAGGTTTAACAGCTGCTGAGGCCATTGGCTTAACATCAAGCTTAGTATCAGTATCATTTGCGATTTTAACCTTAGTTAATAATTTACCAAAATAATTCCCATGTCAAATACTGAAAATAATAGGCCGACCAGCATTGAAGACAGTGGCGAAATTTCAATTAATTTTGGTGAAATATTTCGTGCCCTCAATAAATTTAAATTAACGATTGCATTAATCGCTTTACTATTTGGAGGCATAGGCGCCGTTTATTCATTAACGCTTAATAACGAATATTCATCTGTAGTGAAATTATTGCCTGAGGCAAATCAAGCCAATAATCAATCTGCAAATTTGGGAGGTTTGGCAGGATTAGCAGGACTAGCCGGAATAAATATTGGTGGGGCAAATTCAAATGTGGACATTATTAATCCAAGTCTTTACCCAAATCTTGTTGAAAGTTCTCCCTTCCTATTAGAGCTAATTAAATCCAAAATTTATAATCCTAAATTAAAAAAATGGCAGACCATTTTAGATTATTTGAATGAGAAAAATGAGAATGCGCCATTGAATTTCTCGAAAATCCTATCAGGAGAAGAAAAAATCACTCAAACAAAAATCACCCAATCTGTTAAATCAAAAATCGGTTTTGAACCCGATTTGTTGACAATGTCTGATAGAGAATCTTCAGCCATTGGACAACTAAAAGCAGCGATCAAAATTGAGACCGATAAAAAATCGCCTGCTATTTTGATTTCGGCAAAAATGTCAAATCCCATTGTCGCAGCAAATATGACGAGTATCGTGCAGGCCCAACTAACCAAATATGTGATTAGCTACCGAACAGAGAAAGCAAATAAAGAGATGCGATTTTTACAGGATAGGCAAGATGAAGCAAGGAAACGTTACGATCAGTCATTGTTTACCTTATCCAATTATAAAGATCAAAATAGAAATCCATTCTTAAATGTAGCGAAGGACCAAGAAAAGAAATTACAATATGAAGTAGATCTATCATTCAATTTATATTCAACCTTAACGACTCAGTTAAATGAAGCTAAAATTCGAATTCAAAAAGAAACTCCTTTATTTAAAGTGCTAGAACCAGCCCAAGTGAATTACGGAAAAAGTAGCCCAAATCGCTTGTTGATCACGGTTGGATCCATTCTTTTTGGTTTATTTTTAGCGTTAATTTATGTCTTCTTCAAATCTGTGAACTTAAAGGAACTGTTAAGCTAATCCATTTTTATAATTTAGCACTGAGAAATAAATAAGTTAATTTAAAACTATCAATATTTATAGCGAACAAAAAAGGCCAAATCATCGATTTGGCCTTTTCCTTTCATAACGTTAATCTTTATTTCAACGTACGTTTCACTTCCTTCATTTCGTAACACTCTAAATTATCGCCCACCTCTAAATCATTGAAGTTCTTCACAGACAAACCGCATTCATAACCAAATTTGACTTCCTGTACATCATCCTTAAATCTCTTCAAAGCCGATATCTCGCCATCGTGAATAACCACGAAGTCACGAATCACTCTAATTTTATGCGCACGTTTAACCGTTCCATCTAAGACATAACAACCAGCCACAGTACCTATTTTAGTGATTTTGAATACATCCCTAACTTCGATATTTGAGGTGATGATTTCTTCAAAGGTTGGCGCTAACATACCCTCCATCGCGGCCTTGATTTCATCAATGGCCTGATAAATAATGGAATAATTACGGATTTCAATTTGCTCATTCTCAGCTAATTTTCTAGCATTTTGAGAAGGACGAACTTGGAAGGCAATGATAACCGCATCTGATGTTGACGCTAACGCCACATCTGACTCAGAAACCTGTCCCACCCCTTTGTGAATAATTCTAACTTGGACTTCCTCCGTCGACAACTTCATCAATGAATCTGACAAGGCCTCCACCGAACCATCCACGTCACCTTTTACAATTACGTTTAATTCTCTAAAGGTACCAATCGCCTTCCGACGACCAATCTCCTCTAAAGTAATATGCTTACGTGTACGCAAGGTTTGCTCACGTAAAATTTGCTCTCTTTTATTAGCAATCTCACGTGCCTCACGCTCATTTTCTAAACACAATAATTTATCTCCAGCTTGTGGCGCCCCATTCAATCCTAATACTTGGACTGGCGTCGAAGGACCCGCCTTCTTTATTTTTTGGCCATAATGATCAAACATCGCCTTAACACGGCCATAATTGTCACCTGCCAACATCATATCACCTATTTTCAAAGTACCCGCTTGAATCAACAAGGTAGTCACATATCCACGACCCTTATCTAATTCTGCCTCAATCACTGTGCCGACTCCCTTTTTATTTGGGTTAGCCGTTAACTCAAGCAATTCAGCTTCTAACAATACTTTTTCCAATAAATCATTAATACCTAAACCTGATTTAGATGAAATTTCTTGACTTTGGTATTTTCCACCCCAGTCTTCCACCAACATATTCATAGCAGACAACTCCTCACGAACTTTATCGGTATTCGCACCGTCTTTATCCACTTTAGAAAAAGCAAAAATGATCGGAACCCCTGCCACAATTGCATGATTGATTGCCTCCTTCGTTTGTGGCATGACCGAGTCATCCGCTGCAATCACAATGATCACAATATCGGTCACCTTAGCTCCGCGTGCACGCATTGCCGTAAACGCCTCGTGACCTGGTGTATCTAAAAACGTAACTTTTTTCCCTGAATCAGTCTCTACAGAGTAAGCACCAATATGTTGGGTGATCCCGCCAGCCTCACCAGCCGCTACTTTGGCCCTTCTAATGTAATCCAATAAAGACGTTTTACCGTGGTCAACTTGTCCC
>SXXW01000030.1 GCA_005791165.1 Cytophagaceae bacterium | reverse complement strand
TTGGGTTGATTTTAGAAGAACAGGATATCCAAAGATTCCTCCTGTAGCTAAAAATGATTCTAGCCCAGATTGGGGTATTATTCCTGTAGGAGAGTTTATCAAGAGAATGCCATTCACCAATGCTGAAAGAACAGGTAACGCTGCGGGAGTGGCTGATGCCGTATCTAAAATGGGATCTGGTGCAAAGGATGATATAGCGACTCGCTTGTATTTTGATACGGGTGTTAAATCAAACTTTTAAACAAGCTAATGTTTAAAAAAAACCTTTCACTATCTAACAAAAACACCTTTCGATCGAAAGGTGTTTTTGTTTATAGGTATCTGAATCATAGGTATATGGCCTTAATTTTTTCAAATTTTGACAAATAAAGACCCAATTTATTTCTTTTAAACAAATTTTGGGATTTAATAAATCCATTTTTTATCTTTTAAGCCTTTAGAGACGGCTTAATGGTTTGCCACAAGAAGAGTTTTCATGATGAAGATGCAATAAATTATTTATCAAAAATTTTACTCTGTTTTATGCTTTTTTTGTTAATCTTTAATTTACCTTTTAAGGCATTAAATTAGTTATTTCAAAGTCATATATAGTGAATGAATTTATTCGTTAACACCTAAATAGAGTTAGGTTTTACGCTGTCAAACTATAGGTCGATAATAAATGGGAATTTAAATGAGAATTACTTTGTATTAATCAGATTAATTCAGTTGGTTTGACTTAATCTTTAATGCACCTAATACTGCCTCCGTAAACTCTATTATGCGTTAATGTGTATGAACCCACTTTACTAAAGTTGAGATACCGAGATCCTTCCCCACTAACTGTACTGCTCCAGTAACTTCCACTAATACCTACATTATTGATCCGTATTTCACGACTTCCAGCTACTGTAAATTTAAGAGGGGAAGTAAATGCCCCATCAGCATTTTCTGAAGTCCAACTCGATAGCTCAATATTCCACTCTGTTTCTGTTGGTAAACGATAGCCTGTCGGGCATGGATTATTTATCCCATTAACGCCCTGCCATAAATTAATATTTTGAGGATTCCTCCAATCAGTTAGTGGACTCGAAGGTAAAATAAAGTTTGCGTTATCTGGAATATCCGTAGTAGTCTGTGTTGTGGTGTTTAGCGATTTTCTTAATTGGTGTTGATCTGCTCCTCTTCCCCATTGGTATAAATCACCATAGGCGCTTGTATCAGTACTCATGGCTGCGACTCTTGTTGCGCCAAGGTTTCGATCCATCCAAATCCTCCCTGTCTTCGATTTAACTTCCACTACTTTAGTGATATTATCTTTTAATGAATTTTGAGCTAAATTTTTTGTTGGGTTAATCATTACACTATTTGGCTCTTCGGATTTACAAGCTATTAGTAAAAGAAAATAAAGGAAATTTTTTTTAAAAAATCGCATAACAATGAAAAGTTAGTTTTAAAGGCAATTTATGGAATTTGTCTTAATTTTCCGTATGATTTATTGTACGACGTCAAACTAAAGTGGACTAACAATGGCAAGGAAGTATATCTGGAACTGTAAATCGTCAGCAAAAAGTGGACCGATAGAGGTTATTTCTTAGGGAATGTTTTATTTAAAATGAATTTATTGCTAAGTTTGACATATAAAACACGAAACACTCCTAAAGGAAAAGTCCACTTTAGTTTGACGACGTACAATTTAAATTTTAATAAAATGATTTTTTTGAAATTATTTGGAAATAGTTTAGTTCTTATTTCGATTTGTTTTATTTTAAAAAGTACATTATCCCATGGTCAGCAAGCATCGGTCGATTTTGATTCAACTTACCAGGTTTCCTTCGCACAAAACAAAATTCAAATCAATGGACAAAATCCATCCAATATTACATTATTTAATCAGCGAAAACTAGTATTTGATTTAAGCCATAGTAGTTTAGTAGGGCTAGATTTATATCTCTCCACAACACCTGATTATCCCTTTACTTATTCTTTTTCAAACTTGATCAAGGCCGTCAGTAAAACGGGGAGTGAGGGAACAGCCGGAGCGAAATTGAATATTGATATTTTAGCGGCGAAGGAAGCAACGGGTAGTGAATTCCATCCCATTTTATATTTGTGCGCCAAGCAAAAATCAGGTGCTTTCGTTAAAATGTACGTATTTAACCGGCCAACAAACCAGGACTTTGCTTTTGTAAATAATCAAACGTATAGAAAAATATTATTACCTCGAAATATTGTCACTAATTATTCCAACCAAGTGGGAAATGTCAATCCAAATGTGGAGAATGTATTTGCCTATAGTCCCTTTTTGATTGTTGACGATTTAAATAATGATAAAATAGATGATTTTGTTTTGGCGACAAATAGTACATTTTTTCAAGGAAAGGTTTTTAATTCGGGGGGTATGTTTACCCCTTTGTATCGTTATGTTAGTATAAATAAGGATGGCATTGTTTCCATTCAAAATAATAACGAGGATATGTCTTATCCAGATAGTAAACCAATCAACATGTTTCACAACATCAACAGGGCCAGTATGATTGACTTAAATGGAGATGGAAAGAAAGAAATAATTGGCTGGGGGGAAGGATACCATCAGCGTCCAGACCCATTGCTGCCTGAATTTGCGAAATGGAATGGATTGAAAGAAAATATCGATTTTAGTGGTTCGAATAATGCAGGAGCTTACAATAAGTTTATGTATTTGAAAAAACTAACATTTTATGAGATTTCGAATGGCAAACTACTTGACAAACGAAATCTTGTACCGAATGGAATTCCACTATCTGAGTCAATTACGGGAAGCGCTGGGGATATAGAAAAGGATGGGGATAATGACGTAATTGTAATGAGTAATGGTGTTTGGTTATTGCTGAATCAAAATTATCAATTTACCCTCAAAAGTATTTATCCAAATGACTTTGGAGACTTTATGAAGGAAGGATTTGAGCGCCGAATTTCTACAATTTTACCATATTTAATTGATGTGAATCAAGACGGTTTTGGCGATTTGGTATTCAGTTTACAAAAAAGTACAGGTATTCATCAACCTAACAGAATTGTCTATGCCCTCAATAATAAAAATCAAGGGTTTGACTTTCAAAATTTGAAGGACTTAGTTACCTACAACACAAGTTTGGCAAAAGATAACTATTTAAATTATGTACTTAGTGATTTATATGCAGAGGATCTAGATAAGAATGGTACGCAAGAAATCGTTATGTGTTATGCCAAAGAATTCTCAACTGTACAAGATGAAAGTCCTTATCCTTCTCAACAGTTTTATCGAATAATAGAAATTGAAAAATCAGGAAAAATAACAGATCAGACATCGAGGTATTTTGAAGGAAATACTAACAACATTGTCACTTCATCAAAAAATGGAGGAAATTTCTTTCTACAAAACATAGATTTAGATCCCGAAGTTGAGATAATTCCTTATTTCAACACATATGACCCAACTCTTTTTTCATTTTTTCCAAAAGCAGGATGGTATGGTTATTGGAATGACTACGTAGGATTTCAGTATTTTGATTTAATCAATGGTAAATATATAATCAAGCGTCTTGGAGCTATTCAACGAATATTAGATGATAACACCCCGGGCAAAAATAATGCTATTAAGGTTTATGAAACTAATCCTAATGGCTCATATTACTTTCATGATTTTGACAAAGATGGGAAATCAGAAATCTTGGTCATTGGAAACAATAGTGATCAATTATGGCAACCAAGTGTTGACTTTCAATTCAATTCACGAACAGGAGAGGTGAAGGAAAATACGGCCTTAAATGTCGAAATTGACTCGATTTCCACCCCCTCATCATTAATTTTATCTAATTTGAACTTCACTTTATTAGAGGAAAACGCGTATTTAGGATTAAAAAATAATAAGATTTATGTAAAGTCGGCTATCGATTATGAAAACATCCCAATAAAAAAAATTACACTTCCGATTAAAGTTACGAATACCCAATACAATACTTTCACGCTAATAGAGCGTGTTTACAATGTAGTCGATGTGGCTGAGACTATTATTTTAGGAACCATGAAGGAAGGGGTCGGGCGTATTTTACCCAATCCATTTACCAACCATTTTAAGATTGAGCTGTCAAATGATTTCGGTAATAAAGCAGAAATAAAGTTATTTGATTTGCATGGTAAAAATATAATTCCTGTTCAAAAAGTATCAGACGAGGAATTAATTGATTTGAGTTATTTGAGTCCAGGAACTTATATACTCCATTTGTCCTCCTTGGACCAAAGTAAAGTAGAATTTTTGAAGATAACCAAAATACCCTAATCGTTAGTCATCTGAAATCTTAGACTTCGTTTAAATTTAAACAAACCAACATTTCATTCAAAAACCCCTCTCGTGCTACCACTTCTGCTACCACCCCCGTAAAATAAAAGAAACCACTCGTCCTGAGTGGTTTCTGGTAGTCCGTACGGGAATCGAACCCGTGTTTCATCCGTGAAAGGGACGTGTCCTAACCCCTAGACGAACGGACCAAATCTGAATTTGGTGGCACAAAGGTAGAAGTTTTTGCTAAAGATTCAAAATAGTACTTTAAAATAAATACATAATAAATCTAATTTAATTTCGCTATTTTAGCCTAACAATTGATTTAGAAGCCTTTATGTCCCAAGTTCTTCCCCATTCCCTTCTTAGTGATTTCGATATTTCCCTTTTTCTACACGGCAAGCACTCAAGGCTTTACGAAAAATTAGGGGCTTTTGAAATCATACATGAGAGCGTAAATGGAACATTTTTCGCCGTTTGGGCACCTAATGCGCAATCGGTGCATGTGCTGGGCAACTTTAATGTTTGGGATAAAGAATCACATACCCTATTTCCTCGTTGGGACTCCTCCGGAATCTATGAAGGGTTTATTCCCCACGTACACACAGGAGAAACCTATAAATTTGGGATAAAAACAAAATCAGGGGAATATCTAGAAAAACTTGACCCCTTTGGTCTTTATTGTGAAACACCTCCCAAAACGGCTAGCATCGTTTGGAATACGTATAAAGAATGGAAAGACCAGTCTTGGATGAAAAATAGGCCAACTTACAATAGCCTGCAATCACCTATGTCCATTTATGAAGTACATTTAGGCTCTTGGCAAAAAACATTGGACAATCAATACCTGTCTTATGAGGACATCAGCCATAAGCTAGTGGCCTATGTGAAAGAAATGGGCTTCACCCACGTGGAATTTATGCCCATCATGGAACATCCCTACGCGCCATCTTGGGGCTACCAAATTACCGGTTATTTTGCGCCTTCCTCTAGATTTGGAGATCCACAAGCCTTTATGAATTTAGTCGAAAAGCTACATGAGGCTAATATAGGGGTCATTTTAGATTGGGTTCCCTCCCACTTTCCGGGGGATGACCATGGCCTTCATAATTTTGACGGAACCTGTTTATTCGAACATGCTGATCCTAAAAAGGGCTATCATCCCGACTGGAAATCCTATATTTTCGATTACGGAAAAAATGAAGTTCGAAGCTTTTTACTTTCCAATGCCGCTTTTTGGCTTGATCGTTACCACATCGATGGCCTTCGCGTAGATGCAGTGGCCTCCATGCTCTACTTAGATTATTCTCGAAATGAAGGTGAATGGGAACCTAATGCCCTCGGAGGAAACCATAACCTAGATTCCATCTCATTTTTACAGGATCTTAACTCGCATTTATTTGCTGAATTTCCCGACATCCAAATGATTGCCGAAGAATCCACCAGCTATCCAGGAGTCACCAAACCCGTGCACCATGGAGGCCTAGGATTTAGCCAAAAATGGATGATGGGTTGGATGAATGATTCCATTCGGTTTTTCCAAAAAGACCCCATTTATCGCCAACACCACCTAAATGAATTAACATTTTCATTAATATATGCTTTTGCCGAAAACTTTTGCCTTCCCCTTTCTCACGATGAAGTAGTCTATGGAAAAGGGGCTTTGCTGCAAAAAATGCCAGGTGACGATTGGCAAAAATTGGCCAACCTCCGATTGCTTTTTAGCGAACAATTTATGCACCCTGGCACGAAATTAATCTTCCAAGGGGGTGAATTTGGGCAAATCAATGAGTGGAATCACGATCAAAGTATCGATTGGCATTTAAGCGAGTTACCCGCACATCAAGGCATTCAAAATACTGTTAAAGCACTGAATAAACTGTACAAAGAAGAGCCAGCTTTACACAGAAAACAATTTGACTATGACGGCTTTGAATGGATCGAAGGAAATGATCAAGCAAATACCGTCATCAGTTTTTTAAGAAAGGGAGATACAGCAAAGCAACAAATCATCGCCATCCTTAACCTAACTCCTATTCCAAGAGAAAACTATCGAATCGGAGTGCCTCTACCCGGAGTTTGGAAAGTGATTTTCAATTCAGATCAAGGAATTTACGGGGGTAGCGATTATCCAATTTCGGGCGCCGTCATGACCGAAGAAATCAATTGGCAAGGAAAAGCATTCTCCATTTCGATCAACCTTCCTCCCCTTTCTGCCGTATTATTAAAGGCCTAAAACAATAAAGACTCAGAAAAATTCCGAGCCTTTATTCAATCCGCCTAAGTAGTATTTTTGTAACCTTTCGGTTTTTACATCAATTTTGTACACAAAAATAGTAAATATTTCATATTTTAAAATACAATTAGTATATATTTTAAATTAGTGATGTTTTCCAAGAACATCTTCCATATCCGACAATTCAACCTCCAGAGCCTTGGTGGAAATCGTGATTTCCCACGCACTCAATCCTAAGGCAATACTCATTCCCAATAAACCCAATCCAAAAAACCAGCGAGCAATTAACTGCTCATTCATGAACAATAAAAACATGCATATCACACTTAAAATCAAACTAATTATGGCTATAATCTGCATGTATTGAATCAAAGTCATCCGTAAACGTAAATTTTGTATCTGTTTTAAAATAGATTCAGCAGGATTCTGCTGAAACTTTTCATGCAATCCTCGGATTAAAGAGGCCATCGACATAAATCGATTTGTAAAGGCAATCATCAACAATGAAACCGTTGAAAACAATAATGCGGGTGTTCCTATGCCTAATTCCATAATTTATTTTATCCAATACTGATCTAAATACTGACTCATTTCTTCTTTGATTTTCTTAGCTTCTCTCGCCGCTGAAACCGAGGTATCATCTCCCGCATAGATAATGCCCCTAGAGGAATTGACTAGCAAACCCACCCTCGAATTCATGGCATATTTAGCCACATCTTCCAAACTGCCCCCCTGAGCTCCAACCCCAGGAACTAAAAAAAAGTGATCCGGAGCGATCTGACGAACATGTTTTAAATATTCCGTTCGCGTCGCCCCAATCACAAACATTAATTGGTCCGCGTCCCCCCACTCCATCGCCTTACGCATCACGTGCTCATAAAGCGGTATATTATTTTCATCACGGATCAATTGAAAATCTTGACTTCCTAGATTTGAAGTTAAAGCCAATAAAATCACCCACTTATCTTCAAAACTTAAAAATGGAGTCACCGAATCTTCTCCCATATAGGGCGCTATGGTAATGGAATCAAAATTAAAGCCACTCGACGCAGGTTCAAAAAATGTTTGCGCATACTTCAAGGCCGTATTTCCAATATCCCCACGCTTCGCATCGGCAATCGTAAAAACATTTTTAGGAATATAATCCATCGTCTTCTGCAAACTTTCCCAGCCTTTGGGCCCCAAAGCCTCATAAAAGGCAATATTAGGTTTATAAGCCACCGCATATTTCTCCGTGGCGTCGATCACCGCTTTATTAAAAGCAAAAATCGGATCTGATTCTTTTTGGAAAGTTGACGGAATTAATCGAGGATCAGAATCTAAGCCTACGCATAAAAAAGACCCCTTTGATTCGATTTGTTGAACTAATTGAATTGAATTCATGTCGTTTTGAAAAGAAGGCTTTGTATTAATGCCTAAATATCAATAATTTTGACACAAATAAAGGTCTTTCCTAAGCAAAATCAAACAAAGGTTAGCCAAAATTACCTGATTCTATGCAATTTATTAAACACCAACTCCCTGGAGTAATTGAATGCGTTCCAACGAAATTTTTTGACGAAAGAGGACATTTTTATGAGTCCTACAACCAAAATTTATTTTCGGCCAATGGGATTTCAGAAAATTTTGTTCAAGATAATTACTCCTTTTCGATCGCTGGTGTTGTTCGTGGTTTGCATTTTCAAAAGGCCCCCCATGCACAAGGCAAATTAGTTCGTTGCATGACGGGAAAGGTAATTGACGTGATCGTTGACCTGCGCAGAAGTTCGCCGACCTTCGGGCAGCATGAAAAATACGAATTAGATGCAGATAAGGGCAATATGCTCTATGTTCCGCCTGGATTTGCGCATGGATTTATCGCCTTAGAAGAGACGATATTTGTTTATAAATGTACTGATTTTTGGAATAAAGGGGCAGAGTCAGGTATTCGTTGGAATGACCCTAATTTAGCCATTGATTGGACCCATGAAAACCCGATTATCTCAGATAAAGACCAATTGTTGCCTCTATTTGATTTAAACGAGACAATATTTAATTAATAATTGCTCAGAAAATTTTAATACCTTTGCAGCAATGACTCGCAAGCTGATTTTATCAAGCCCATTGTTGGAAATAACCATCTCAAGGTTATGCCAAGAGCTTATTGAAAATCAAATAGACGGAACTGAGACTGTTATCTTAGGTTTACAACCAAGAGGCATCTTTTTTGCTGAAAGGATCGCGGCTGAATTAAGCAAGCACTTAGAAAATCCCCCAGCTTTAGGAAAAATAGACGCGACATTCTATCGAGACGACTTTAGAAGAGGAGATCCTTTATCACCCAACTCAACCGAAATACCCTTTTTAGTCGAAAATAAACGTGTTATTTTAGTCGATGATGTACTCGCTACTGGCCGAATGGTCCGAGCGGCTATGGATGCCCTAAATGCATTTGGCCGTCCCGCCAAAGTAGAACTTTGCGTACTGATCGATCGAATATATAGCCGAGATTTACCCATTCACCCAGATTATATTGGTAAAAGTGTCAATACGTTGACCACGGAAAAAGTATTAGTGGAATGGACTGAACAAGGACATGAAGCAGATAAAATTTGGTTAATTACCCAATAAAGAAATATGTTAACATCGCCACACTTATTAGGAATTAAAGATTTAGATGCCGAATCCATTGACCTAATTGTTAAAACGGCCAAGGAATTCAAAGAGGTTCTCAATAGACCGATTAAAAAAGTTCCTTCCCTGCGTGATGTAACGATTGCCAATGTATTTTTCGAAAACTCGACGCGCACCCGATTATCTTTTGAGCTAGCCGAAAAACGATTATCAGCCGATACCATCAATTTCTCAGCTTCCGGGTCCTCTGTAAAAAAAGGAGAAACCCTATTAGATACGGTCAACAACATCCTGGCGATGAAGGTGGACATGATTGTCATGCGACATGCCAGTCCGGGCGCTCCACATTACCTAGCCAAACACATTAAAGCAAATATCATCAATGCCGGTGACGGTACGCACGAGCATCCGACACAAGCACTTTTAGATACTTATTCCCTACGAGAAAAATTAGGCGATTTAGCAGGTAAAAAAATAGCGATTATTGGGGATATTCTGCACTCCCGAGTGGCACTTTCTAATATTTATGCTCTTAAAAAACAAGGGGCAGAAGTCCGACTTTGTGGCCCCAGTACGCTGATTCCTAAACATATTCAATCCTTAGGTGTCGAAGTTTCACATGATGTCAAAAGTACATTAGCTTGGTGCGATGCCGCAAATGTGTTGAGGATACAATTGGAACGCCAACAAATTAAATATTTCCCGAGCTTACGTGAATACGCTCAATCGTTCGGAATCACTCGTAAAATGTTGGATGAACTTCCTAAAGAAATTATATTAATGCACCCTGGACCGATCAACCGTGGAGTGGAATTAAGTTCAGATGCAGCTGATTCACCACATTCCATTATCTTAGACCAAGTAGAAAACGGGGTGGCTATTCGGATGGCGGTGCTCTATTTACTTGCTTCCAGAGGCTAAAAAAGCCTGATAGGCTTGGAACATTTCTTGCACGTCAACTGAATTTGCGCAATTAAAATGAACTTCTGGGCATGATTTCTTTCCATGATCCCCACATGGCCTACATGCGAGTTTCTCCTTCACCTCAATGATTTTATGCCGTTCAGCCAAAGGCCCAAAACCAAAAGCTGGAATAGTCGAACAAAAAATAGCCACGGTAGGAGTATTCAAGGCTGAACATATATGCAAAGGACCTGAATCATTTACGAAACTCATTAGGCTTTGTTGGTATACAGCGATAGCCTCCTGTAAATTAAATCGACCGCAGGCATTGTGTATGTGCCGACCCGATCCCTCAAGAGCATTCTCAATTTCATCTGAAAGATGTTTTTCAGACGCAGAACCCATTAAAACTATTTCCTGATCTAAGGGCAATAAACGAATAAATTCGATCCATTTGTGAACGGGGAATCGCTTGGTTTCCCATACAGAACCGGGAGAAATAGCTAGGTATTTTTTGGCTTGTAAATCGACTTGAAAATTATTTAAATGGCTAGCATTCAAATATGGCTTATGCAATGCGCCACCCAGCCATGAAGTTAGTAATTGAGTATTTCGTTCCTTTTCATGTTTTCCATGGCCAAATTCATGCGTCACTTTTTCATCGAAAAACATGGAAAGTGGATTTTTATCAAAACCGACCACTTTTTTAGCACCTATCGAAATGCTCAAAAGCCCCATGCCAAAAAACCGTTGGGCTACAAAAACTTGATCAAATTTTTCCTTCGTTAATTCATTTCGCAAAGTCAACCATGATTTCAGCTTATTACTTTTGTCATAAGTCCACACTTGGCCTAAATTATCATGTGGATAGGCTTTAAAAATACCTTCTAATCCCTTTCTGACCAATAAATGTGTCGTTGACGATGGACTTTCAACCCTAATTTTCTCCAACAAAGAAGTAATCAAAACAGCATCTCCTAAAAAGGCAGTTTGAATAATTAATACCTTGGAGGCCTGAGACATGAAAGAAAAATGAGTGATTGGATATAAAATTAATTAATTTTAAGATCTTTTTGGTAAAAACCCCTTTATGAATTCAATTCAAATAAAAACATTATCTAATGGAATAACGATTGTGCATCGCCAAGTGCTGCATACTGAGATATCACATGTAGGAATCATGTTGGACATCGGTAGTCGGGACGAGTTAGATTCAGAACAGGGATTAGCCCATTTTTGGGAGCATTTAGCTTTTAAGGGTACTGAAAAGAAATCCAATATCCAGATCATTAACCGCCTAGATCTCATTGGCGGGGAGTTAAATGCTTACACCACCAAAGAAAAAATTTGTTTTCACGCCTCCATTTTAACTCCATATTTTGAAAGGGCGCTCGAGTTGATTACCGACATAACCTTTCATTCTACTTTTCCAGAAAAGGAATTAGAGAAAGAAAGAAGTGTTATTTTGGAAGAAATGTCGATGTATTATGAGGCACCGGAAGATGCGATTCAGGATGATTTCGATGAATTGTTATTCCCTAATCATCCTTTGGGAGTTAATATATTAGGTACACAAGAAACAGTTAAATCATTCACTCAAAGCCATTTACATCAGTTTATCGACCGTAATTTAGATACATCGAGAATCGTTATTTCGTCGATTGGTAAGTTACCGCATGAAAAAGTTTTTGCTTGGGCAGAAAAATATGCGGGAGGTATCAAAAGCAAAAAAGAACATATTAATCGAATCGTTCCGCCGGCCATGGTACCGATTGAAAAAATCACCAAGAGAGGCCTAACACAATCCCATATTGCCATTGGAAAACAATCGTATGCGATTGAAAACCCTAATCGATTAGCCTTTTTTATGTTGATCAATTTATTAGGCGGTCCCAGCATGAATTCGCTCTTAAATGTGTCCGTTAGAGAAAGACATGGCTTGGTTTATTCCATCGAAGCTAATTTTACAAGCTATATGGATGCAGGATTTTGGGCTATTTATTTTGGAACAGAGCCTAATCAAGTCAACAAATCCATTCGATTAATTCATAAAGAATTCAATAAACTAAAAGACCGAGAACTTTCAGCATCTGCTTTAGTGAAAATAAAATCTCAATTAAAAGGCCAAATGGCCATGGCGGAAGAAAGTAACCTAAATTTCATGTTGATGATGGCTAAAAACCTCTTAGACCGTGAAAAAATAGAAACTTTGGAAGAGTTATTTGAGCAAATCGACTTAGTTACGGCGACCCAATTGCAATCATTGGCGACTGATATGTTGAATCCTGACCAATTAAGTTGCCTCATTTTTGAACCTTAAAAATCTTGCATCTCTACCTACATATTCCGTTTTGTCATCAAGCATGTCATTATTGCGACTTTCATTTCAGTACTAATGTAGCTTTAAAATCGGATTTGGTGCATGCCATATGTCAAGAAATAGCCCTTCAAAAAGACTATTTAGATAGCCATAATTTAAAGACTATTTACTTTGGTGGAGGAACTCCTTCCCTACTTTCTACGGATGAAATAGAAAAAATATTGAATACGATTCACCAGTATTTCTCCGTCGAAAATGAGGCAGAAATTACGCTCGAAGCTAATCCGGAGGATTTAACACCAAACTATTTAGCAGCCATTAAAAGCTTAGGCGTCAATCGGCTAAGTATTGGTATTCAATCCTTTCGAGAAGAAAATTTACTTTTTATAAACCGGAATCATTCGTCGGCGCAAGCGCTTACATGCATTTCCCAAGCCCAAGACATCGGAATTGACAACATTAGCATTGATTTAATATATGGCATACCCGACAATGATCTACATGATCTAGCCTTGGATATCCAAAAAGCTGTGGATACACAAGTCAATCATATTTCAGCGTATAGTTTAACGATTGAACCGAAAACGGTCTTTGGCCAACAAAAGAAAAAGGGTGTTTTTAAAGAATTACCAGAGTCAATGCAATCACAAAAATTCTCATTCACTCGGAAATTATTAGCGGAGAAGGGCTTTGAAGCCTATGAAACATCGAATTTTGCTAAAAACGAACAGTATTCGAAACATAATACAAGCTATTGGAATCAAGAATCCTATTTGGGAATTGGTCCTTCTGCGCACAGCTTTAACCAAAATTCCAGGCAATGGAATGTGGCTAAAAATGGCGTATATATGAAAGCAATTAACGAGCAATCCATCCCGGCGGAAATTGAAATTTTAACGGAGGCGAATAAAATCAATGAATATATGATGACCCGATTGAGAACTAAATGGGGAATTGAATGGTCAAAGATTGAACAAACATTTGCGCAATTGAATGCCAAAATACCTTTAGACTTAATCAAAAATTGGCAAAAAAAAGATTGGGCTCATGTTTCCAATGGTCACTTAATTTTGACTGAAACAGGAGCTTTGATGGCTGATAAATTAGCTGCTGACCTTTTTATTGTTTGATTATTTTTTGTCGTAAATTTAAACTTAATTATTTTTAATAGCTTATGGCTAAGAGAGTCACTTTTAATAAGGATTTTAAATCAAAAACTGGGTCATCAAAGTTTGATAATGTGACAGACAATCCGCGCAAGAAAAATCAAAAATGGAGTTTTGGTTATTTTTTTAGAAAACTGGGGCTTTATCTGTTTTATGTATGGTTATCTACCATTTTTGCCATTGTATTATTAAAATTTGTGCCTATTTATTTTACACCTACTATGGCCAGTCGGAAGATCGACGCGATGTCGGAAGGAAAACCAAGTAAAATTTATAGCCAATGGACGCCATATTCGCAAATTTCCAAAAATTATCCATTAGCGATTCTAGCCTCTGAAGACCAATTGTTCCCTGAACATCATGGATTTGATTTTAAGTCGATGTGGGGCGCCGTTCAATCCAACATGAAAGGCAAGAAAATCAAAGGAGCTAGTACAATAAGCCAACAAGTCGCCAAAAATGTATTTTTATGGCAAGATAGAAGCTATATTCGAAAAGGGTTAGAAGTCTATTTCACGCTGATGATTGAGTTGGTTTGGGGAAAGAAACGCATCATGGAAGTGTATTTAAATGTGGCTGAAACAGGTAAAATGACTTTTGGCGTCGAATCAGCCAGCAGGCGTTTTTACAATCATTCAGCTGAAGAGGCCAGCACGACTGAAGCTGCCAGGCTTGCAGCATGTCTCCCAAATCCCATTCGTTTCTCGATTGAGAATCCGTCCAATTACATTAATAGAAGAACGTCTCAAATTAAAAGGCAGATGAGTGGGCTCGGCGGAAAAAAATTCCTTTACAAAATTGATTAAAGAAGCTCAATCATAGGATCCCAAAATACTTTTTGAAAATCAATAATTTGATCTTCCTGAATGACAATACCCTCAGATTCTAAGCGGTCCTGCATCACACCCTCCCCAAAAAAATTCTTTCCAGTCAAGACTCCATTGCGATTGACTACTCGATGAGCTGGAATTTCAGGATCCGTATGGGAAGCATTCATGGCCCAACCCACCATTCTAGCGCCCCCTTTCATCCCTAAATATGCGGCTATAGCTCCATAGGAACTTACTCGGCCATAGGGAATCAATTTTACTAAGGCATAGATATCATCGAACGCGTTCTGGTTTTTCATTTAATCGAGCTTTCGTTCGTCAATTTCCTTTTCCAATTCTGCGTACCAAGAAGATCCAAATTTTCGAATCAGAGGATCTTTTAAAAACTTATAAATGGGTACTCCTAATTCTTTTCCATGGGAACAGGCGTCGGAACAGATTGTCCAACGATCATAATTTAAGGCTTGGTATTCCGCTAATTTCTGAATGCGAATCGGATATAAATGACAAGAAATAGGTTTTCTAAAATCCGTTTTGCCTGCAAAATAAGCCTGTTCGATGCCACATTTTAAATGTCCCTTATCATCATATAGCGCATATACACATTCCCTTCCCTCTATAATAGGAGTTGAAAAATCTCCATCGTCTTCTCTGATGTAATTACCTTGTTTGGCAATTTCCGCAAGACCATCGGCCGATAAAAACGGCTTTATATCTTCCTGAATTCGATCTAAAATAGCTAATTCTTCTTCTTCCAAAGGTGCACCCATATCTCCTTCCACACAACAAGCACCCTTACATTTAGCTAAATCACAGACAAAAAATTCATCTGCAACATCCTCACTTATGACTGTATCGTTAATTAAAATCATTCAATTCCTATTTTATTTCCCAAAGGTAAGAAATATCTAGGGGCAATAAAATCGGGTCATTGCCGTTTAATTAGATAATTTTGGTAATTTTGCAAACACAATATCCTGAAGAATTTGTATAGGATCATCCCACTTTTCTTGTTTCTAATTTCGATTTCTTTTTATGCAAATGCGTATAAAGATTTACCTGACACGATATCCATTGGAAATGTTAAGGTGATTATTCACGCTTCAGCCAAACCCATTTTTGATAAGGAATTTAATATGTTGGGGGCCAACAAACGCTACTCAACCGCTTTATTAGCCAAAATGCGGCTGTATTTTCCATTAATTGAACCCATTTTAAAAGAGGGTAATATCCCTGATGAATTTAAATATTTATGTGTTCAAGAAAGTAATTTAAATGCCAATGCCGTTTCCACTTCTGCGGCTGTTGGTTATTGGCAATTTAAATTTGAAACGGCCATCGACGTAGGGATGAAGGTAGATAAACAAATAGACGAAAGAAGGCATATCATTGAATCAACGAAGGGAGCGGTCAACTATTTTACCCGAAATAACGGGGTATTGAATAATTGGCTAAGCACCTTACTATCCTACAGAATGGGCTTAGGGACCTTGAAAAAGACAAATTACGCACAAGATTGGAAAGGGAAAACGGAAATAGAAGTCGACTCCTCAACGGATTGGTATTTGATTCGCTTCTTAGCCTATAAACATTTCTGGGAAGATAAATTACAAAATGAGCCCAACATTGAATTAGAAAATAGCATGGTCACCATGCAAATGTCGGGTGGAAGAAATTTATATGAATTATCGGATTCGCTTCAATTATCATACGACGATTTAAAAAAACACAATGCATGGATTTTAAAGGATTGGATTCCCAATGGCAAGATTTATACGCTCTACCATCCAAGCAATATCAAGACCTTTGTTTCTAGTACCAATAAGCCTTTTATTGAACCCATAGAAACTCAAATATTAACAGCATCTGTCGATTCGAGTAAACTCTATCAGCCGAGTCCAAACAAAAAATCGAAAAATGCAGCGATCATGTCAGACCAAATTGAGACACGTTTACATACTGTCGTTGCTGGAGAAACGCTTTCATCGATCTCGAGTAAATATGAAATGAAATTACCTGAGCTTCTTAAATTAAATGGATTTGACATGAAGACAATGATTATGTTAGGTCAAAAAGTAAAAGTGAAGCGTCTGGTTCCGATGTTAGAAGTTATATCCCAACAGTTAGATAAAAAGGCAAAAAATGCGCCTAAAAAAGAGAATAACATTGTTATTTTAGAAAAAAAGAAAGAAGAAGAGCCGGCACGAAACATCACTACGAGCGAAAAAGGAAACAGTTTTATCATAGCACCCGCAGATTCTAGAGAGATCAGTATAAAATCAGAATCTGAGCTAGTGAAAGTTGAGAGTAAAAGTAAATTAATTGAAAAACCGGAAGTCGACCTACAGGTAGAAACCTCCAATGCTTCTGAAATAAAGCACACCATACATACCGTGCAAGCTGGAGAAACGCTATTTAGAATTTCAAAGACCTATTCAATTTCAACAGAAGATTTGATTAAATGGAATAATTTGGGTAAAAATCCTAGCTTGAAAATTGGCCAAAAAATAAAGTTAATACCTTAATTATTTTTTTCTAAGGATCAATAATCCGTCCCGAAGAGGAAGAAGCATTTTTTCTACGCGAAGATCATCCAGGCATTTTTGATTGAAATCCCGCAAGGCAACCGTTGATTTATCCTGGGCAGATGCATCGATTATTTTACCGCTCCACAACACATTATCGACGATAATGAGCCCACCCTTACGCACCTTATCAATCAACAAATCAAAATATACTGCATAATTTCTTTTGTCGGCATCAATAAAAACAAGATCCATGGGCCCATCAATTTTATTAATTTCATCTTTTGCGTCTGCAATTCGATAATCGATTTGGGAAGCATAAGGAGAGCGATTGAAAAATGAACGGGCAAATGTCTCCAATTCCTCGTTAATATCAATGGTGATGAGTTGGCCTTTTTCATCCAATCCTTCTGCTAAACACAAAGCGGAATAACCGGTATAAGTCCCAATTTCAAGAATAAGTTTGGGCTGTAAAATTTTAGAAATTAAAGATAAAAATCGGCCTTGTAAATGCCCTGAAAGCATTCTAGGTTGTAAGACCAAAGCATGTGTTTCACGATTCAATTCTTTTAATAAAGCGCTTTCAGGATCTGAAAATGATTGAGAATACGCTTCAATATTTGTATCGATAAATTCCATGAATTATTTGATCCCGGTGTAAAAGAAATCGAGTGAATTTTCAGGCTCGTTGGATAAAAAATAATCATCTACTTGAATGGAATTGACCAACGAGTTATTTTGATTTGACAATGAATTGCGGCTTAAGCGATTCGCTAAATCATAAGGAACCTGCAACCATGTTCTTGGAAGGCGATATTGTAAATTGAAAATATCAAATTTTGTAATGCGTTCCACCGACTTTTTATTCTCTTCGTAATATTTCATGACCTTATCATTGCCATGAATACCTTCAGTGATTACGGTGGAAAAATGCTTTTCCATTAAATTTTGTAAACCATCTGCATAATATTCACGCACATGCCATGGATTTCTTGTCAATGAGAACTTTTTATTAACCGTCGTTAAATACAATTTACCTCCTGGTTTTAATACTCGGGCTGCTTCGGCGAGAAAAAAGGAATCCGGTTCTATATGTTCGATCACCTGAAAAGTAATCACAAAATCAAAATGATTATCAGGCAAATCTTGAAGGGGTGGCAAAAACATGTCAATAAAAGTGAAATCAGGGTACTTTTGTCCCAATGATTCCATTAATTCAGTATTTTTATCTACCCCTGTATAACCTGAAACTTTATCTGCTAAAACCCCTACTCCCCTACCTGTACCGCAACCGATTTCCAATACGTTGCCACTAATTAAATGACTAACATGTTGATATGGAAATAAAAGTCGCTGGTGAACGGGATTATCTGAAGCAATTTCAGATGAGGCTATTTCAGTAGTTTTGTACATATTCAATTAATTGAAGCGTAAAGTTAAGGATAATAAAAAAGATTTTAAGCGATATTTCATAATTTGCTACATGCAATTACAAATTGAAAATGTAAACCAAAATAACTTATTGCCCTGCGATGGTACGGTCAACTACCATCCCTTTGCTTTCTCAAAAGAAGAAATTGAATCGCACTTCCATGATTTATCCAATGAAATAATTTGGCAGCAAGATGTGGTTAAGCTATTTGGCAAGACCTATATCACAGACCGAAAGGTGGCTTGGTACGCGGAAAAACCATTCATATATCGTTATTCAGGCCAATCTAAGACCGCATTACCATTTTCATCTACATTGACTGACATTAAATCAAAGGTGGAAAAGATTACCGGTTCTGAATACAATGCATGTCTTTTGAATTTTTACCACAATGGATCTGAAGGAATGGGTTGGCACAGTGATAATGAAAAAAGCATTACCCAGAATAGCAGCATCGCCTCCGTGAGCTTAGGTGCAATCAGGAAATTTCAATTTAAGCATAAAACCCATGGCCTTAAATTTGACCTAATTCTTGACTCAGGAAGCGTATTGGATATGCGAGGAGAGACACAAGAATTTTGGCTGCATGCCTTACCCAAAAGCAAAAAAGTCCTAGGAACTCGAATCAATTTAACCTTTAGAAAAATGGCTGATTCATGTGAAATTGGACAAGCATAAAGAATTATAAAAAATATTGCCGACCTTTGTCGGAAATTTCAGCAAACGACGTGTCAGAAGAAAACGAATCAAGACCCCCATTTAAAAGACCATTTAGGCATTTTACGACCCCTCAAACAGATAACAAAGAAATTGTATTTGGAGTACAATCCGTGTTAGAAACCTTGAGATCTGGGAAAGAAATAGACCGCTTATTAGTCCAAAGAGAATTGGGTAACGCTGAAATATTAGATTTGGCTAAGGAAAAAGGGGTCCAAGTTCAAAAAGTTCCGTTAGAAAAGTTAAATCGAATCACAAGAAAAAATCACCAAGGGGCAATTGCATTTGTTTCGGCGATCCATTATGCCAAATTGGAAAACGTAATAGCCACTACCTTTGAAAAAGGACAGGTACCCTTAGTGTTAATTTTAGATCGAATTACAGACGTCCGTAATTTTGGAGCTATAGCCCGAACGGCAGAATGTGCGGGGGTACATGCCATTGTCATTCCAGCTCGCGGAGCTGCACAGATCAATGCAGATGCCATGAAAACGTCCTCAGGCGCATTAAATTTTATTCCTGTATGTAAAGAGGAAAATCTGATTCAAACGGTTGACTTCCTTCAAAACTCAGGATTGAAAGTTGTTTCATGTACGGAAAAAACAAAAACATCGATCTACACTTGCGACCTAACGGTGCCATTAGCCATCATATTAGGATCAGAAGAAGATGGAATTTCAGATGAATTAATTCGTAAATCGGATGAATTAGCTGCCATTCCTCAAAGTGGCCAAGTAGGTAGTTTAAATGTATCTGTTGCCACAGGAGTTGTTATTTTTGAAGCAACACGCCAGCGAGTTTAATCTTTTAAATTAATCTTTCGTTTAAATGCGATTGATCAAATTGGCTGATGCCTGAGCAGTGGGCAATAAAGTCACATCAGATAAATTGACATGTGCGGGTGCCATCACCATATACCTTAAAACTTCAGCGACATCCTTAGCTACAAGCGGCTCAAAACCCTTGTAGACCGCATCTGCCTTGTCTACATCTCCTTTGAATCTTACAGCAGAAAACTCCGTATTAACTGCTCCAGGGGCTAAATTAGAAACTTTTATACCAAAAGGATTTAGATCGATACGCATCCCTTGGGATAAAACCTCAACAGCCGCCTTAGAAGCACAATAAACCGCTCCATTCGCATAAATTTGTTTTCCAGCAATCGATGAAATATTAATAATATGGCCGCTTTTACGGGCAATCATTAAAGGAATAACAGATTTAGACACATATAATAAGCCATTGACATTGCCATGCATCATCGCATCCCAATCGGCGACGTCACCATCTTGAATAGGTGAAAGTCCATGTGCATTTCCAGCATTATTAATTAAAACATCAATACTTTTCCAATCGTTTGATAAACTAGAAAAAGAGGATTGCACTTGGTCTAAGTTGCGAACATCAAAAATCAAAATGGTAGAATCAACCGAAATTTCCTTTTGTAAAGCCTCCAATCGATCTTTTCTTCGCCCACATAAAATTAATTTATATCCATTTTCAGCTAAAACTAAAGCTGTTTCGCGTCCAATTCCTGAACTAGCACCTGTAATGCAAGCAATTTTTTCCATAACAAAATATTTTAACGAAGGTAATGTCTAAATTTGTAAAATAATATCAATTCCATGAATTACCTGATTGTTGGCCTAGGAAACATAGGCCCAGAATATCTTTTTACACGGCATAACATAGGGTTCATGGCTGTCGACTATTTAGCGAGACAAAAGGAGATTAAATTTTCAACGGACCGCCTAGGTTCCATCACATCTTATAAACTCAAAGGAAAGACTATATATCTATTAAAGCCTAACACATATATGAATCTAAGTGGGAAATCGGTTCTCTACTGGAGCCAACAATTAAAAATAGAAATTGACAGATTATTAATCGTTCTAGACGATATCGCTTTACCTTTTGAAACCATTCGACTTAAACCCAAAGGATCTAATGGTGGACATAATGGATTAAAAAGTATAGAAGCCTCCCTTAGCACGACTGGATATGGAAGATTGCGCATGGGTATTGGTAGTGATTTTCCAAAAGGAAGACAGGCTGATTATGTATTAGGTAACTTCGAAACCAAGGAATTAGACCAAATTTCATTCGTCTTAAACCGCAGCTCTGAAATAATCGAGGGATTTTGCTTGGAAGGAATCCAACAAACAATGAATAAATTTAACCAATAGTTGTATTATTTGAAGAATTATTGATTTATTTTAATATTTTAATATTAGAATTATTCAAAACAATTAATAAATTTGACCAAATTATATTTGGTAAAATTTAAATTAATATTAATTATATACTGAAAAATAAGTTATTTGTAGAATATACAGATTTGCTTATCCAAAAATTGTCTAAAATAAAGTTTTGCAATATTAAAAAAATGCAATAAATTTGTATTGTTGATTTAGTTAATAAATATAACAAAACAAATGAATAGTAAAATAACAGTGATTAGCGTCCTACTAGGTTTAGGATTCATCAACCCAACAGTACAAGCAAGCGGTTTGACAGGAAAAGGAGTAAATGCCATCGTGTCATCAAAGAGAGAAACTCTTTCAGAAGTAATTCAAACATTAATATTAAAAGAAAATTTAGGAACAAAGACATCGTCAGCGAGCCTAACTATTTCAATATTAGAGGATTATCAAAAAAATAATCAAAATTACCTTAAAGTAAGCAAAGAAGATAAAGCCATCTTTAACGCGACAATTAAAACTATTATTTCTCAGGGAGATAATATTTCGGATGTCAGCACGTTAACATGGATAAAAGAAATAGGTAAATCAGCCAATGCGATCAATATAGTTTGGGCTGTAGTAGAAGAAGAAAAAAGTATTGAAACTTCGGCAAACAATTTGCCAGAGACATTATTAGATACGATTGTCATATTCTAATTTAGATTGTAAGTAGTTTTCATAGTTAAATAGGTTTAGAGGTATTCAGAAAAGGTGTTGTTTTTAACGACACCTTTTTATTTTTTTTGCACTAAACTTATATTTTATCCATAAAATAGCTATATTCGTATAAATTTTCATAGTTAAATAGGTTTAGAGGTTACATAAATAAGGCCAGAAGTCTCTTCTGGCCTTATTTTTATTTATTAAATGGCGTAAAAATCAATTTACCGTCGCTCCATTCCAAATCTTTTTATCCGGCTGTACAAACGAAAGCGACCCGTCCGCATCCTCAGCCATCAAAATCATCCCTTCACTTTCCAAACCCATCATTTTACGGGGAGCTAAGTTGGCCAAGAAGCTAACCTGCTTTCCAACGACCTCTTCAGGTTTAAAATATTCTGCTATTCCACTTAGAATAGTACGAACTTTAATTCCATCATTCACGGTCAACTTCAATAGCTTTTTGCTCTTGTCCATTTTTTCAGCGGCAATAATTTCACCTATCCGAATATCCATTTTAGCAAAGTCATCAAATTCAATGGTTTCCTTACCTGGCGGAACTGTTTTAGCGGCTAATTCCATAAGATTTTTGGTATTATTTAATTTATCAATTTGAACTTGAATCACGTCATCCTCTATTTTATCAAATAACAAACCTGGATTTTTCAGGGTACGTCCTGCCGGAATAATTTCAAAATCCCCAATATGCGTCCAAGAATAATCAGTCATCCCAAGAGCTTCCCGTAATGTATTAGCGGTAAATGGAATAAAGGGTTCCAGGGCAATCGCTGACTGTGCAACCAATTGTACCGCAAAATTCAAAATAGAACCTGCTTTTTCTCGATCCTCCTTAATCACCTTCCACGGTTCTGTTTCAGCCAAGTATTTATTCCCAAGCCTTGCAATTTCCATAGCGATCACCAAAGCATCCCTAAATTTAAATGCGGCTAAAGCGGCGTCTAATTTGGCCGGAATATCCTTCAAGGCAATCATCAAATCGGACTCTAAACTTGATTCTGTAGATTTAATAGGTACTTGCGAGTCGAAATTTTTGTCAATCAACACAAAAGCCCGATTCACGAAATTTCCTAAAATAGCCACTAATTCAGAATTATTTTTGGTCTGAAAATCAGCCCATGTAAAGTCTGAATCTTTCGTTTCAGGACTTAAAGAAGTCAAGGTATAACGCAAAACATCCTGTTTTCCTGGAAAGTCCTGCAAATATTCATGCAACCAAACAGCCCAATTTCGAGAGGTCGAAATTTTATCCCCCTCTAAATTCATGAATTCATTGGCAGGTACTTGGTCCGCCAACTGGAATTCCCCGTGTACCATGCACATAGCAGGAAAAATCAAACAATGGAAAACGATATTGTCTTTGCCTATGAAATGAACAATCTGACTATCCTTAGCTTTCCAATATTTCTCCCAGTCGGGTGTCAACTGAGTAGTCATCGACATATATCCAATAGGAGCATCAAACCAAACATATAGCACCTTCCCTTCGGTATCAGGCAAAGGAATAGGTACACCCCAATTTAAATCTCGGGTCATCGCACGTGGCTTGAGGCCTTCCTGCAACCATGATTTTACTTGGCCTAGTACGTTCGGCTTCCATTCTGGATGCGAATCAACGTATTTTGTTAACTCTCCTTGCCACTGATCTAAGGGTAAAAACCAGTTCTTCGTAGGCTTTAATATAGGCGAAGCGCCGCTTAACATCGATTTAGGATTCAACAGCTCATTCGGAGACAAAGTAGTCCCACATTTTTCACATTGATCTCCATAAGCTCCTGCTTGCTTACAAGAAGGACAATCCCCCGTAATATAGCGGTCTGCTAAAAACTGATTCGCCGACTCATCAAAATATTGCATCGTCGTCTCCTCCACAAATTTCCCATCTTCATATAGCTTCAAAAAGAAATCTTGAGAAAATTGATGATGTACAGGATCCGAAGTCCTTCCATAAAAATCGAACGATATTCCAAAATCCTTAAAAGAGGATTTAATTTCTTTATGGTAATAGTCAACCACCTCTTGGGGTGTCTTACCCTCCTTTTGTGCTTTAATTGTAATAGGAACTCCGTGCTCATCCGTCCCAGAAACAAAAATAACATCCTTCTTTTGTAAACGTAAAAAACGGACATAAATGTCTGCAGGTAAATAACAACCGGCTAAATGACCAATATGAATAGGACCATTCGCATAAATTAAAGCCGCCGTTACCGTAGTCCGTGAAAATGTAGACATATCTTAAAATTCAATTAAAAGACAAAAATAAGTAAAAAATCATCAACCCGTCGATAAAATATCCACGTCAAAATTTAATACAATGACTTGCAATTCAAAAAAAATAAAATTATCTTTGCATTCCAATTTTAATAAAAAAGAGAACATACATGTTAATTATTTCAATTAAAGAGAACGAGTCAATTGATAAAGCTTTAAAGCGTTTCAAAAAGAAATTTGAAAAAACAGGTGTAGTGAAAGAACTTCGTAGAAGATCTGCATTTGAAAAACCATCAATCGCTCGACGTACTGAACTTATTCGTGCGGCTTACAAGCAGACTACATACGGGAATATAAACAACTAATTCCTACTAAATATTTAAAGAATTGACTACTTTCGGGCTATGAATCGAGAGTTAGTCAATTTTTTTTTGGTACATCTCAAAGTAGAAAGAAGACTAAGCATTCATACGGTCACTGCGTATGAAAATGACCTCAAGCAATTTCTTGCATTTATCGGAATTGAGGTTGACATTACAGAAATCAAATCAGATTTAATTAGAAGTTGGCTCATACAATTATCAGATGATACCATTCAAAACCGTAGTATCAATCGTAAACTAGCAACTTTAAGAACCTTTTTCAAATTTTTATTACGTAGAGGTGATCGCAAAGACAACCCAATGACCACAATAAAAATGATTAAAACGAAGAAAAAATTACCCCAATTTCTTCGAGAATCCGAAATAGAACCTTTATTTAATACCCCCATTGACATAAACTCGTTTGAAGATTTACGAGATCAATTAATCCTATACTTATTATATGGGACGGGAATTCGTTTGGCAGAATTAATCTCCTTAAAGCGAGTCCAGATTAATTTACAATCTGGTACGATCCGAGTCATTGGAAAAAGAAATAAGGAACGAATGATTCCTATCCCAAAACTGATCGAGGTCCTGATTGAAAATTATTTGAAAGCCTGTCCATATACGCATGAAAACTTATTACTGACCGATAAGGGAGAAATTCTTTATCCGGTTTTTGTTCAGAGGCTGGTTAAAAAACAATTGAGTCGCATTAGCACCTTAGAAAAGCTATCACCCCATATTTTACGTCATACCTATGCCACACACTTATTGAACCGTGGGGCTGATTTAAACGCTATTAAAGAGCTGTTGGGACACGCTAATTTAGCGGCAACCCAAGTGTACACCCATAATTCAATGGAAAAAATCAAGGAAATTTATTCACAAGCACATCCTAAAGCCTAATTAGGAAGAATCACAGGACCCGCTTGATTAATTTGAGATACGTAGGTTTCAGAACCAATACCTAATTTGGCAAATTCTGCCGCCATGCTTTGAGCAACTTTTTGAGCCACTTCCTCCCCTTTTGAAAGCGCAAATAAAGATGGGCCTGAACCTGAAATCGAGCAACCTAAAGCTCCTGCCTGCAATGCTGCCAATTTTACTTCTTTGAAAGCAGGAATTAAGATGGCACGGGAGGGTTCAATGATTACATCCACTAAAGAGCGACCAATTAACTCATAATCGGGCAACAATAAACCAGCGACTAAACCTGCTACATTTCCCATTTGAGTAATGGCGGTCGACAAGAAAATTTCTTTATTCAAAATACCTCTCGCATCTTTGGTATTCACCTCAATCTGCGGGTGAACAATGCTCGCATATAAATCGTTTGGCGTAGGTATCTGAATAATATCCAAGGGCTCATAACTTCGAATTATGACAAAGCCACCT
Source organism: Cytophagaceae bacterium (assembly GCA_005791165.1). GTDB lineage: Bacteria > Bacteroidota > Bacteroidia > Cytophagales > Spirosomataceae > Aquirufa. Next base: position 149,395 of record SXXW01000030.1, on the reverse strand, counting down.
AATAAACTTGGTCCCACATTATCTGCATGGGCTGAACAACAGGCTACTCGTTCCCCCTCCATTGCAAAAGGAAGTAAATCTTTTTGTGCTAAAGGACGCCCCATTAACTCGTTTGCGGCAAAAACTCCTGCCACAGCAGAAGCAGCAGATGAGCCTAATCCAGAGCCCAAAGGCATATCTTTATGCAATGACAGGGAAAAACCTTGTTCCGGCTTACCTATAAATTCAAGAAACTTTTGAATGGCAATGCCGGCCGTATTTTTTGAAACCTCCTTAGGCAATCGGCCATCATCACCCGTAATTTCGATAATTTCGATACCTGGAGAATCCTTTTTAACCAAGACTACTTCATCACCAGGATGGTTTACGGCAAAACCAAAAATATCAAATCCACAAGCCACATTGGCCACAGTTGCAGGAGCATAAACACGTATTTTCTCCATATCTATCCTAAATAACTGCCTAATGAAACGATGTCGGCAAATACGCCGGAAGCCGTAACTTCCGCCCCAGCACCAGGCCCCTTAATGACTAAAGGCCTATCGTGGTATCTTTTAGTTGTAAATGCAATCACATTATCCGCTCCATCCATTTGATAAAAAGGATGCGAAGAATCTACTTCCTTTAACCCTATCGTGATTTTCTGATCTTCTAAAGTGGCGATATATCTTAAAACATGGCCATTAGCATGTGCTTGATTTACCAAATTCTCGAAATATGCATTCTGATTTTTCAACTCATCGAAAAATGCGTCGACCGTCGGCGCCATTTCACATGAACTTGGAATAATAGGCGAAATAGTAATGTCTGAAAACTCCAATTTTAAACCTATTTCTCTACTTAAAATCAATATTTTTCTTGCCACATCCATCCCACTCAAATCTTCACGCGGATCTGGTTCGGTATATCCCTTTTTCTTTGCCTCCATTAAAACATCCACAAAGGATTTACCGGGAACAAAGGAATTAAATAAAAAAGATAAGGTCCCTGATAAAATACCTTCAATTTTTTCAAAACGATCACCCGATGAAATTAAGCCTTGTAAGGTATTGATCACAGGTAAACCTGCACCCACATTCGTTTCGTATAAAAACTTAACCCCCTTCGCTAAAGCTGTTTGATGCAATTCCGCATAAAGCGCATATGGACCCGAATTAGCCACTTTATTTGGCGTAACGACGGATACATTGGCATGAAATAAACCTAAATAAAATTGGTAAATATCTTTACTTGCCGTACAATCTGCAAAGATTGAATTAGGCAAATTCAATTGCATTAATTCAGCTACAAATGCATTTAAATCATTTTCAGAACCCTTAGAATCTAATATTTCAATGGCCTTTTTAAGATCAATCCCGGATTCATTGATGTATTGCTTTCGGCTGTTGGCCAAGCCGACCAACTTAATTTTCAATCCTTTATACTTGGCCAAATATCGCTCTTGGCCGATCAATTGGGCCAATAATGTCTTGCCAATCAATCCTGTTCCTACTAAAAAAAGATGCAAGGTCTTGATCTGAGAAAAAAAGAAAGTTTCGTGAATCACATTTAATGCTTTCGATAAATCCTTTTGTTCAATGACGACTGAAATATTTAATTCGGATGAACCCTGTGCCGTCGCCACGATATTAATTCCATTCTTACCTAACACAGAAAATAATTTACCACTCACACCTGTGTGCTTCCTCATTCCCTCTCCCACAACAGCAATCACAGAAAGATCATTTTGTATATCAATTCCCTCGATATCACCTGACTCAATCTCAGCAGAAAACTCTCGGTGCAATATCGCTTTCACCTTATCAGAGACCTGAGGCTCGATGGCAAAACAAATGGAATGCTCCGATGAGGCTTGAGAAATTAAAATCACTGATATTTTTTCCCGAGCTAACACCGTAAATAATTTAGCTGATACTCCAGCCACACCGATCATCCCAGAACCTTGTAAATTAACAAGCGACAAATGATCAATGGAACTTATACCTGTAATGATGTAAGGACTTAAGGTAGACTCTTTACTAATGACAGTACCCTTAAAAGTAGCATTAAATGTGTTTAATACTCGAATAGGTATGTTTTTAGCAAAGGCAGGTTGTAAAGAAGGAGGATAAATTACCTTGGCCCCAAAATGAGTTAATTCCATAGCTTCTGCATACGAAATAGAGGGGATCGTAAAAGCCGCAGATACCTTGCGAGGATCCGCAGTCATCATTCCGTCCACATCGGTCCATATTTCAATCTCCTTCACATCTAAAGCAGCGCCAAAAACAGAAGCTGTGTAATCAGAACCACCTCGGCCTAAAGTAGTGGTATCTCCATTATTATCAGAACCAATAAAACCTGTGATTAAACAAATTTTATCCGCATGATCCTTGAAATAAGATTGAATTAACGGATTTGTCTCTGAAAAAAATACCTCGGATTTTCCAAAATTTCCATTGGTTTTAACTAACAATCTAGCGTCCACATATTCAACGGGCAGACCTTTTTGCTGCAAAACCGAAAAAATCAATTGGGTCGATAAGCGTTCCCCAAAACTCACTAACAAATCAGAGGTCTTTGGTGAAATCTCTTTAATTAAACTTATGCCCTTTAAAACATCGCGCAATTCATTGATTAAGGTACGGATTTGGGCAATCACTTGGGACTGGCCCGTAACCGGAATAAAGTGCTTGATAATCTCAAAATGCCGATTTTCAATATCTTCAATGATGGAATTATCGGTATTTTTCCTCTTGGAAGCTAGGTTTCCTGCTTCTAATAATTGGTTTGTCACACCGCTCATCGCGGAGAAAACCACTGCAAATTTAGTTTGAGCCTTAAAATTCGATTCGATGATCGAAATAACAGATTGAATGTTGACTACACTACCACAACTCGTACCCCCAAATTTTAATATCTTTTCCATCAAATACGAAAACAAAATGACTCTTATCTCTACAAACAGATAAGAAAGTGAGCAAATATACAATATTAGGCTGTATTTTTGCCTATCACTTGATGACCTTTATGTTTTCTTTGGGTGCTTTTCTTGAAATTATCCGAAAGCACTGAAATATTACCATCCACTTCAAGCATCGCTAGATTAACCAATTCAACACTTTCAACGCCATGTTCACGAACCACAGCATTCAGTTGGTCTATCGAAATTTGCGCTTTTTCCAAGCCACTCAATTTAACTTCCCCTTGATATATTAACATAATGGGCTCCAATTCGACGGCCTTGGAAAATCCTTTGCTGAACAAGGAAATCTTTTTGAATACATAATTCATTAGAAAAAGTGAAAATGCGGCAACTAATCCTCTTTCTAGTGACGAGTCGGCCCCCACCATGGCATTTTGAACTGAATTAGAAATTAATAAAATGAAAACTAAATCAATAATGGATAATTGCGCAAACTCTTTCTTTCCAAAAACACGAATAGCCGCCACGATGAACACGTAAACGGCTATTGATTTTAGGGCTATACTCAGGTAGCCTTCCCTAAATTTATTTTTTCTTCTCCGCGGCCATCACCATAGAAAGGTTATTTTTGGCAGCTAAATCATACACATCAGTCAAATCCTGTACCGTACGCGTTTTATCGATTGATATAATCAAAGAGGTTGCTTTCTTCGTTTGTAATAAAATTTTCAAAGCCGAATCCACTTGTTCAATCGCAATACCGTTGGCATTGCCATCCAAATAAAACGAATTATTGGCATCCACCGACAAACGAATCGACTCCACTACAGGTGGAGTCACCTTAGTAGAATCAGCCTTTGGAAGCAATAAACGAATAGCATCCGGAGAAGCTAAAGTCGATATCATTAAAAAAAACATCAATAAGAAAAACAAAATATCCGCTAATGCACCTGTCTCTACCTCGGATGCTTCTCTTTCGCGCTTTCTAAAATTCATACAATTATTTTTTGTTAGCTGGCTTATGCAATAAATCAATAAAATCCATCGCTACAATTTCCATCTTATTAATACTGCGATCAATCATGGTCATTAACAAGGTATACAATACATAAGCAATGATACCCACAATTAAACCTGAAGCAGAAGTAACCATTTTCTCATAGATACCTGATGCGATCGTCGAGATCTCAATTTTGTTTGAAGTAGAAATATTATGAAACGTACGAATCATTCCCGTAACCGTTCCTAAGAATCCAAACATCGGCGCAATACGAGCAATCGAACTCAAAATACCTAAGTTCTTTTCCATGTTGTAGATTTCCAACTTAGCCTTGTTCTCAATCGCACTTTCAATTTCACGGATGGGAGAACCTAAACGACCCAATCCACGCTCCAACATATTGGCAATTGGAAATTTAGAATTCTTGCAATAGGTAACGGCTGCTTGGATATTACCGGCTAATAAAAGTTCATTGATGTTGTGAAGAAAGTTCTCGTCTATTTTAGTCGTCTTTCTGATATACAAATACCTTTCAATAAATAAAAAGATAGCAACACTGAACAAGAATAGGATTGGATACATCACATACCCTCCTTTTTCCAATAAACTTAAAATGGTGAATTCTTCTTGAGCGGTTGCTTGTAACAGAATTAAATTAAGTATCGATGACATAAATATTTGTTGAAAAATTTAATAACACTTTATAACCTTAAAGATTATCATTTTAATTGTTTTTTTCAAAAAAAAGCAGATCTTTTTAGCTTTATTTATTCTGAAGAAACCAATAACCCTCTTTTAAACTATAAGAGGACACCCACATATTTTCAATGGTTAATTCCTCCAAAACTGTGGCTATCAAAACATTAGCATAAGGTAATATCCCAGCACGAAAAGCTTTCATCCCTTTGATATTTTGTCGGCTCACAAAATCAGTTTCTTGTACCAATTTCTTTTGTTGGTAAAATTGCGTTATAACCAATTCCGAAGCAGGAGGAATGACGCTACCTGGAATATCCGCATGAGCTAAATCCCAAATCGTTTCAAAGGCACCTGCGGCACCGATTAAAACGCTAGGCTTATGCTCTACACAGGCGGTAAACAAAGGTTTCATTTGTTCTAAAACATAGGATTGCAGTTCGACCATTTGAGACGAATGAAAGTACCCATCTTGTTGGAATAAAGATAACAGCCGCAAGCCACCCAGCTCTAAACTAACTTTGAATAAAATTCTTGTTCCTTCAAATAAGATGAATTCCACGCTACCTCCCCCAATATCCATCACTAAGCTAACTAGATTCCAAGGCTGCGGCAATGAATGATAAATTCCATGGTAAATCAAATTCGCTTCTTCAATCCCAGAAATAACTTGAATTTTAATGCCTAATCGACGTTCCACTTCTGTTAGGAATTGTTGCGTATTGGAAGCTCTTCGTAAAATACTCGTGCCTATGGCATGGATTTGGGTATTTTCACAGCCTTTGGAAATAGCCACTTCTTTAAATTCAGTTAAAGCCGCTAGGGCGCGATCCATCGCATCGTTTTGTAAAATTCCAGTTTCCATGGCGCCTAGGCCCAACTGTACCGGTCGCTGTAATTGGCAAATGATCTGCAGGGGTTCCGAAATATTTCCAGGAGTAGCCACTAAAAGCTGAAAGGTATTTGTACCTAAATCGATGATTGCAGTTGGCTGTGGCATTAATTATAATTTTGGAACAAATTTAGGTTGAAATACTGTTTAAAATTTAAAAATAATTGCTTTAATTTAGTAAAAATTATCTCGACTAACCTCCAATAATACTCTATGCTGGATCCCGAATTCGATGAAAACCGAGAAGATATCAATTCTTCCGTTCAAAGATTTGAAAAGATGTTAAATAATCAGGAGGATTCTTTCTTCGACATAGATACGTTAGAGCAAATTGCGGATCATTATTTCATGCAATCCAAGTTTGACGAAGCATTAAAAGCATGTGATTTAGGGCTTACCCATTTTCCATATACACTCGAATTAATTATTTTAAAGGCACAAGTTTTAGGAGAAATTCAAAAACCAGAAGATGCTATGGAAATCATTGAAAATGCTATTTTATTGTTTCCAACAGACATAGAACTGATTTTGGTTAAAGGATCTTTATTGAGCCAAATGGGCCAACATGAAGCCTCCGTTAACCTTTTTTTAGAAGCTTTAGAGGCTTATGAAGAAAAAGATGAAGTCTACTTTAGATTAGGTTTAAGTTATGTGGCCTGGTTCAAACCCCGCGAGGCGGTTGACATGTTCAAAAAATCCCTTGAATATAACCCTGAAAACGAAAATGCCTTAGTCGAATTAGCTAATGCCTTAGATGAAATAGGTAAAATCGACGAGAGTATACCATATTACAAAAACTTTATTGACCAAGATCCTTTCTCCTATACCGCTTGGTATAATTTAGGCATCGCCTATTCTAAACTTAAGCAATTTGAAAAAGCGATTGACGCTTACGAATATTCATTAGCCATCGAACCTACTTTTGGTTCATCTTTGTTCAATTTAGGGAATACCTACATGAACTTAAAGGACTATGAAAAAGCCGAAGAATCATACAAGCAATGTCTCATTTTTGACGATCCCAACCCGGAATTATTTTGTTGCCTCGGCGCAAGCTTAGAAAGACAAAAGAAATTTGACGACGCATTAACCTATTATAAAGATGCTGTTAAGTTGGACCCATTGTGGGATGAGGGATATTATGGATTAGCTGTTTGCCTCACAGAGATGGACAAATGGTTTGAATCCTTGCATTTTCTAAAAAAAGCGATCAAATTGAACGAATCTGCTCCCCTTTATTGGATTGGATTAGCGGATGTAGAAGCCTATTTAGGAAATACCGCTTCAGCAGATGAAGCCTATCAAAAGTCCATCGAATTAGAATCGTTCTTTGCTCCTGCTTGGGTTAAATGGGCGCAATTGCACTACGACCTCGAGGATTTCGAGAAGTCGGCCGACATCATGTTATCGGCAATCGATGAATTACCAGAAGAAGCCGATTTCTATTATCGATCCGCTATTTTCTTAATCAAAGCAGGCCAATTTAAAGAAGCATTTCACTTTTTAGAATCAGGACTTATCTTGGACTATGACCAACATGTCATCATGTTTGAATATTTCCCTAACCTAGAAACACAGAAAGCAATCTTTAAATTGATCCAACAATACAAAAAATAAATCCTATCGTGGATTTATATATCCACCCATCCTAAAAAAAATAATTCAATTACAATTTTAGGTAATTTAATTTTTCAAATTTAAATCAACATTCAATTAACACCATGAAAAGAATAATCCTTGCGGGACTCCTTTTAGTTAGTTCAACTGCCACACTAATAGCCCAACAAAAACCCACTGCCAATAAAACGGCTGCAAAACAATCGGTAACAGCACCAGCAGCTTCCCTACCTATCCCTGAAAAAGTAACGGCAGCAGAAGGAATTACGGAATACAAATTAGCCAATGGGCTTAAGGTTCTGTTATTCCCAGATCCGTCTAAGCAAACCATCACCGTAAACATTACCTATTTAGTAGGCTCTCGCCACGAAGGATATGGTGAAACAGGTATGTCTCACTTGTTAGAGCACATGGTTTTCAAGGGGACTAAAGAAAAACATAAAGAAGTAGCCAAAGAAATTTCTGACCATGGCGCTCAGTTTAATGGTACGACCTGGTTAGATCGCACCAATTACTTCGAAACTTTTGCTGCAACGGATGAAAATTTAGATTGGGCTCTCGATATGGAAGCCGATCGAATGATCAATTCACGTATTGCAAAAAGCGAATTAGAAACCGAAATGACGGTTGTTCGAAATGAATTTGAACGTGGTGAAAATGATCCAGGAAGCGTGCTTATGGACCGAATTGTTTCGACCGCATTTTTATGGCATAATTACGGTAACTCAACTATAGGCGCCCGCTCAGATATCGAAAAAGTGCCTATCGAGAACCTGCAAGCTTATTATCGCAAATACTATCAGCCTGATAATGCCGTATTATTGATCGCAGGAAAATTTGATCCCATCAAAACCTTGCAATTAGTTAATCAAAAATTTGGTGTAATTCCACGCCCAACACGCGAACTGACAAAAACTTTCACTTCGGAACCTACGCAAGATGGGGAAAGAGAGGTCACATTAAAACGTGTAGGTGATGTTCAAGTAGTGGGTATGGCCTATCACATTCCATCCGGTTTACATCCAGATTACGTTGCAGTAGATGTGATGGCAGATTTATTAACAGATGCACCATCGGGTCGTTTGTATAAAGCATTAATTGATACAAAAAAGGCATCTAGTCAGTTTGGTATGACTTTCCAACTAAAAGAACCGGGGCTTGTTTACTTTGCAGCTGAGGTTTTAAAAGAAAAATCATTGGATTCAGTGAAAAGAATCATGATTGAAACCATTGAAAACTTTGTGAAAACACCCCCTACTAAAGAGGAAGTTGACCGCATAAAAACCAAAGGTATCAAGAACATTGAATTACTGTTAAACAATGCTCAACGCGTAGGTATAGGCATGTCTGAGTATATTGCGCAGGGTGACTGGCGTTTATTGTTTCATACCAGAAACCAATTAGAAAAAATTACACCTACCGACATCCAACGCGTTGCAGCAGCCTATTTTAAATCTTCAAATCGTACATCAGGTATTTTCATCCCTACTGATAAGCCTGAAAGAGCTGAAATTCCTGAGGCCAAAGATGTGGCAGAAATCTTAAAAGACTTCAAAGGAAAAGCGGCAGTTTCAGAAGGAGAAGCCTTTGACACATCACCTAGCAATATAGATGCAAGGACTAAAGTTGAAAACATAGCTGGAATCAAATTAGCTCTATTAGCTAAAAAAACGAGAGGTAATTCAGTTTACGCGAAAATGACGCTACGTTTTGGAGATGAAAAATCTTTGTTGGGCACATCAACTGCCGCTGATTTAGCAGCAGATATGTTGACAAAAGGAACGGCTAAGCATACGCGCCAACAATTTCAAGATGAATTGGATAAATTAAAAGCACGTGTTTCCATCTCGGGTGGAGCGACTCAAGCCAATGTATCCATAGAGACAACCAGAGACAATTTAATTCCAGCGCTTAAATTAGTGGCAGAAGCTTTGAAACAACCTATCTTCCCTACAGATGAATTTGAGAAGTTAAAACAAGAGAATTTAACTCAAATTGAATCGCAAAAAAGTGAGCCAACAGCGAAAGCCAGTGAGGTATTGGGCCAATTAAGAAGTGGACATTATCCAAAAAATGATGTGAGGTATCAACCTACGATGACAGAACAGACGACTAATTATTCGTCTGCCAAATTAGAACAGTCCATTGCTTTTTATAAAGGCTTTTATGGAGCGTCAAATGCTACATTTTCAGCTGTTGGGGATTTCGATGAGGCGGAGTTAAAAGCTACCATCAAAGCTGAATTTGCTGATTGGAAGTCACCTAAGCCTTTTACTAGAGTACCTGAAATTTTCAAAGATATCAAGGGTCAAGTAAAGTCTATCGAAACCCCAGATAAAGCAAATGCTTTCTTTTTAGCATACCAACCCATTAAAATATCAGATAGTGACCCAGATTTTGCTGCTTTAGAATTAAGCAATTATATGCTGGGTGGTGGATCAGGTTTAAGTTCTCGATTGATGAATCGTATTCGCCAAAAAGAAGGTTTATCTTATGGCGTAGGTTCTCAATTTGCGGCGAGTCCATTAGATCAATCAGGTGCATTTGTAGGCTATGCGATTTATGCGCCAGAAAATTTAGCCAAATTAGAAGCCGCATTTAAAGAAGAAATCGAAAAAGTGTTAAAGGAAGGATTTACTCAAAAAGAAATCGACGAAGCTAAAAAATCATGGATTCAAGCAAGAGCAGTGGGTCGTTCGCAAGATAGTGGATTAAGCTCTACATTAAATTCAAATTTATATTTGAACCGCAACATGAAATGGGCGGATGATTTAGAGAATAAAGTAAAGAGCTTAACTCCAGAGCAAATTTTACAAGCTTCCAGAAAGTCAATTGACTTACAGAAAATGTCATTTGTGAAAGCAGGTGATTACGAAGGTGCTGCTAAAAAGATGGCAGAAAAAGCTAAAAATGCAACATCTGAATCAGGTGCAGTCGGCGGAGCGCCGAAGCAATAGGTTAAAATTGAACATAAAAAAAGGAGCTAGCAGATTGCTAGCTCCTTTTTTTGTACTAATTATTTTAGCAAAACTCTTCGAAAACACCTTCTAAATGTCCTGCGATCATTTCAGCTGAACGGCCTTCAATGTGATGACGTTCTACAAAATGCACCAATTCCCCATCCTTAAATAAAGCGATGGAGGGAGATGATGGTGGATAAGGCAATGTATACTCACGCGCTTTTTGGGTAGCTTCTTGGTCTACTCCAGCAAAAACAGTTACTAAATTTGCAGGCTTTTTTGCAGAAGCGGCAACCGCCTCTTTTACACCTGGTCTAGCTGTTCTAGCAGAACAACCACATACCGAATTGATAAACAATAAAGTAGTTCCTGGCTGTGCCATCGTATTTTCCACCTCTGCAGCAGAACTTAACTCTTTGAAACCACCTTCGACAATATCCATCCGCATAGGATGTACTAAATGTTCTGGATACATATTTTTATATTTATTTTTTTAAAAATTTACTTACATAAAACCTAATTCTAACTTGGCCACCTCTGACATCATGTCTTGTGCATATGGAGGATCAAAAGTTAGCTCAACCGAAACCTCAGCGATTCCTTCTATTTCCCTAACAGCCTTTTCTATGTCCACCGGAATACTTTCCGCAGATGGACAAGATGGGGAAGTTAAGGTCATTAAGATGTACACATTGTTGACCGGAAATATTTTCACTTCATAGATAAGACCTAATTCATATACGTCAACAGGTATTTCTGGATCGTAGACGGTTTTAATAGCCTTGATCACTTTTTCCTTAAGTTCAACCTCCGTCATTTGTAAGGATGTCGTCGTTTTCTCTTCCATATTTTTTTTACTTCGCTGAAAAGGCCAAAGCATAATTTTTCATTTGTTTTACCATCGATAACAAACCATTCGAACGCGTTTGCGCAAGATGTTGGCTCATTCCGATTTGATCAATAAAATATAAATCCGCCTTCATAATTTCCTCCGCCGTATGATTGGATAATACCCGAATCAACATACTAATCAAGCCTTTAACAATCACCGCCTCTGAATCGGCTTCAAAAATGATTTGATCTCCTTGCTTTTTGGCATGTAACCAAACTCGGCTTTGACAACCCTTAATGACATTTTCCTCCGTCTTTAATTCTTCAGATAAACTAGGCAACTTTTTACCTAGGTCAATCAAATACTCGTATTTATCAGCCCAGTCATCAAATAAACCAAACTCCTCAATTAACTCCTCTTGGGTTTCTTGTATGCTTTGAGTCATTATTGCAACATGTTAATCGACCTGCGTAAGGCCTTCACAAATAAATCTATTTCTTCAAACGTGTTATAAAACGCAAATGATGCCCGGCAAGTTCCCGGCAACCCAAAACGCTTCATTAATGGTTGTACACAATGATGTCCCGTCCGAATCGCTATGCCAAATTTATCCAATAACACACCTAGGTCTTGTGGATGTATTCCATCCATCACAAAACTAATTACAGCAATTTTTTCAGGTGCCGTTCCAATGATTCTTAAACCAGGTATGGTACTCAATTGTTCAGTTGCATAGGCTAAAAGCGCTAATTCTTGCGTAAATAATGCTTCTTTTGACAAAGCGTTAACATAATCAATCGCGGCTGAAAAGGCAATTACATCTGCAATATTGGGTGTGCCCGCCTCAAATTTATAGGGCAATTCATTGTAGGTCGTTCCCTCAAAAGAAACTTCTTTTATCATTTCACCCCCACCTTGATACGGTGGCATGGATTCTAACAGTTCACGCTTCCCGAATAAAACACCAACGCCCGTAGGCCCAAATAATTTATGTGCCGAAAAGGCAAAAAAGTCAATATCTAAAGCTTGAACATCTATATCTAAATGAGCGATGGATTGTGCCCCGTCAATCATGACTTTTGCCCCATGTGCATGAGCCAATTGTATCATTTCGGCAATGGGGTTAATGGTCCCAATCGCATTAGAAACATGATTAAGGGCCACTAATTTTACGCTAGCATCCAATAAATTACGGTAAGCCACAAGATCTAAAACACCTCTTTCATCCACCGGAATGACTTCGATGATTGCGCCCTTCTCTTCAGCAATCATTTGCCATGGCACAATATTAGAATGATGCTCTAAATTTGAAATTAAAATCTTATCTCCTTTTGAAAAATTAGCACGACCAAAGGTCTGAGCCACTAAATTGATACTCCCTGTCGTTCCGGCGGTCAATATAATTTGATCCGAAGAAGGAGCATTAATAAATTCCTTTATTTTAGTTCTCGTTAATTCAAAAGCAGTAGTCGCGCGCTCAGCCAGGGCATGAATGCCCCGATGAATGTTCGCATTATCTGACGCGTAATAATGAGATAAGGCATCGATGACCGACTTAGGTTTTTGGGTTGTCGCTGCATTATCAAAATAAATCAGCGGCGAGCCGTTGACCTGTTGGTCTAACACCGGAAAATCAGCACGAATCTTTTGTATATCTAAGGTCATTATAATAAGGTTAAACCTAACGAAGCTTGTATTTTATTCACAATCTTTTCAGACAATTCTGCACGTATTTCTGCATGCTCTAATTTGTCTATCACTTGTTGAACGAAAGCTAATAGCAACAAAGTCTGTGCTGTCGCTTTTGAAATCCCTCTTGAACGCATGTAAAATAAGGCCTCGTCGCTCAACTGTCCCGTGGTCGTTCCATGTGAACATTTAACATCATCCGCCCAAATTTCCAATTGGGGTTTCGTGTTCATCGTCGCTCGATCTGAGGCTAACACATTTTTGCAACTTTGAAATGCATTTGTTTTTTGAGCATCAGGACGAACAAAGATTTTACCATTGAAAACGCCAGTTGCATTTCCCATCAAAACTCCTTTGTATAATTCATTGGATTCCGAATGAGGCATGCGATGGTCAACGACCGAGTGAGTATCCATTAATTGGTCCTCCCCGGGAACGTACAAACCGTTCAAATTAGAAACGACCTGTGGACCATCAATGTAGAAATGCAAGTTATTGCGTAAATAAGCTGCATTAATGGAAAATGTAAACGCATCGACCAACGAGCTTTCTTGTTGGAATATAAACGTATGATCCACATGCGTAATGCTTTGCTGCAAATCTTGATCTTTAATCAAGGTAAGATGGGCATTTTTTGAAACCCAAATCTCCTGCACATAATTCGACAAAATCGCATGACTAGACTCAGAACGTTGTTGTTCGAACCAAGTAATTTCCGAATCCTCCTCTAAATAAATGAATATTTTTGATTGTACGGCGGTGTCTTGTTGGCCCGACACTAAATAATGATGTAACAAAGGCTCTGCAATTTTCACCCCCTTCTTAACCCATAAAATCGCATAATTAGAAGCCAAAGCTTCGTTTAAATCGTATAAAGAATTTTGATCCAAAATAGGATTTCTTACCTTCCAAACGGATTCGAAGGTAGGGTTTTGAGCCATAAATTCCGAAACGGGTAAAAGAGCAATCCCCTGAGGCAAGGTCCCTTCTGAATGGGTATTCCCATTTAATGTCTTAATAATGACACTATGCTTCCAAGCAGGCTTAGGGATATTAACGCTTAATGTTTCAGGCGACCATTTCCAATTACGCTCATTCAAATGCTTTAAAGAGGCATATTTCCATTCCTCCCATTTGCTGGTTGGAAAACCTTTGTCAATAAATTTCCCTAGGGCCAATTGCTGAGCTTGGGTCAATGAATCTATCGTTTTGATACTATCTACTAATGATTTCTCTAACATTTTATTTAATCTAGGGCAGAAATAATCCAATCATATCCTCTCTCCTCTAATTCTAAGGCCAAATCCTTGTTGCCTGATTTCACAATCTTTCCTTTGTAAAGAACGTGAACAAAATCAGGGATAATGTAGTCCAAAAGTCTTTGGTAATGGGTCACTAAGATCGTCGCATTCTGAGGAGTTTTTAATTTATTGACCCCTTCTGCCACGATGCGAAGTGCATCAATATCTAATCCAGAATCCGTCTCGTCCAGGATGGCCAATTTAGGCTCTAGAACAGCCATTTGGAATATTTCATTTCTTTTTTTCTCACCCCCCGAAAAGCCTTCATTCAGGGCTCTGCTCAATAAAGATTGGTCTATGTTCACATAGGCCATTTTTTCTTTGAACATTTTCAAAAACTGAACGGCATCCATGGGATCTTGACCTCGGTAGGTGCGAATCTCGTTGATGGCCGACTTCATGAAATTGGTGATGGAAACGCCTGGAATCTCCACAGGATATTGAAATGCTAAAAACAAACCCTCTGCCGCACGTGCTTCAGGCGATAAGTCTAATAAATCTTTACCAAAGAATTCCACAGAACCTTCGCTCACCTCATAATCCGATCTTCCGGCTAAAACAGAAGCTAGGGTTGATTTACCCGAGCCATTAGGTCCCATGATGGCATGAACTTCGCCCGCATGAACTTCTAAATTAATTCCTTTGAGAATTTCCTTCTCCCCTATTCTTGCATGTAAATTTTTTACTGAAAGCATATGCTAATATTTTTACTTAATGAACCACAAAATTAACGCCATAAATTTTTAAAAACCATAGTTAATTTAGATTCGCTCTAAATAGAATCATTTTTATCAAAAAAATTGATACATTTGCATCTAAAATATTTCAAAATCTTTTAAAGATATGATCACTATCACGGATTTAGCAGCCAATCGAATTAAGGAATTAAGATCTAAAGAAGGTTTAACGGAGGAATTTAATATTCGAGTTGCGGTAGAGGGAGGCGGTTGTTCCGGTTTAATGTACAATTTAGATTTTGCCTCAGCGCCACAGGCGAATGATATGATTTTTGAGGACAAAGGAGTCAAAGTGATGGTGGACAAAAAATCAATCTTATATTTAGCAGGAACTGAATTAGATTTCTCGGACGGCTTAAATGGAAAAGGTTTTCAATTCAAAAACCCGAATGCATCTCGTACATGTGGATGTGGAGAAAGTTTCTCAATTTAATTAAAATTGGATTTGGGCTTGTTTTCCGTCCAAAATATAAGGGGTTAATAAGTTGAAGACGTGAAAAATGGGTAAACCCATCACGGTATAAAAAGAGCCCTCCATTTTTTCAATCCCTGCCATTCCGATAAAATCTTGGACACCATAGGCACCGGCTTTATCTAATCCAAATCCTCCTTTCACATACCAATCCACTTCCCAGTCGGCCAAATATCTGAAGGAAACCATGGCTGAATCCGCAATAGATACTGATCCATTAGGAGTTATTAGCGTAATCCCAGTCACCACTTCATGCGTTTTTCCGGATAATAATTGGAGCATCTCCCTAGCCTCAGATTTATCAGCTGGCTTATTCAAAATTACATCATCTAAAATAACAACTGTATCTGCAGCTAAAATGATGGCATGTGGATTTATATCGGCAAGTACCCTTGCCTTTTTTTCCGAAAGAAAAACGGGTACCTCACTTAGGGGCATATTGGCTGGAAAAGACTCATCTACATCAGAGGCTACCACAGAAAAGGCGAAACCTGCTTGGCTTAAAATCTCACGCCTGCGGGGTGAATTACTAGCTAAAATAAGTGGATAATTTAAACTGAGTGTCGATTGCATATTTCAAAATTAGCCTAAAATATGAGAATTATATTTGTCGACAAAAAAAATAATTTAAAATCATTTGTAATTAATGTATAAACATTTAATTTTACGACATCTAATTATATTTTATGGCTATATCAGATGAATTAAAGCAATCTACGTTTAAGAATGAGGAGTCAAAAGCTGTGATTAATCTAATATTTACGGGTAACTTTATTATTCAAAAACAGCAGGAATTGTTAAAACCTTTTGGGATAACGATGCAACAATTTAATGTTCTGAGGATTTTAAAAGGACAAAAAGGTCAGGCAATTACCGTTTTATTAATCACCGAAAGGATGTTGGACAAAATGTCCAATGCTTCACGCTTGGTCGATAAACTATTTGCCAAAAAATTAGTTTCAAGGGTACAATGTGAAAAAGATCGGAGGGCAGTCGACGTGTTTATTCTCCCTGCAGGATTAGCATTATTAGATAAAATAGAGGAGCATCAAAATGCTTTTGGTGAACAAATAAGTCAATTAGGAGTAAATAAAATAAAACAATTAAATGAATTGCTGGATCAATTCAGAGCAAGTATTTCTTAACAATTAAAAATAAAAAACATGTCAATTATCGATTCGCTATCATGGCGTTATGCAGTAAAAAGAATGAATGGAAACAAAGTATCTCAAGACAAATTAGATACATTATTAGACGCGATAACTTTATCCGCTTCGGGTTTTGGCTTACAACCCTATCAAATTTTGATGGTGGAGGACGCCGATTTAAAGGCTAAAATCCAGCCAATTGCCTATGGACAGCCACAAATTGTGGAATCTTCTCACTTACTTATTTTTGTAGCTTGGAATGAAGTAACCGAAGCGCACATTGACACTTATATGAATTTAATCGCTGAAACACGCGGGATGTCATTATCAGACTTAGGTGATTTCAAAGGGGCCATTGCAGGATCCATGAAATATAAATCAAAGGAACAGCAAGCGGAATGGGCTGACCGTCAGGTATATTTAGCGATGGGTACTGCATTAGCAGCGGCTGGTGAATTGCAAATAGATACTACACCGATGGAAGGTTTTATTCCAGCTAAATTAGACGAATTATTAGGTTTAGAGGCTAAAGGACTACATTCCGTACTTATGTTGGCAATCGGAGTACGCGATGAAGCAACTGATTACATGGTCAACGTGAAGAAAGTAAGAACCCCGAAATCGAGTTTGTTTGTTCAACTATAAATCGTTGAATCGGTAGATTCAGCATATTAACTGAATTAAATTACAAAGAAAGGCTCCCGTAGTGGAGCCTTTTTTTGTGGGCAAAAATGATCAGTTATTCGATCAAAAATAGTCCACAAATGAATGAATTAGTCCATTTAGGAATGAGACAAACTAACCACATCATCTACATTTACAATGTCATCGCGAGGACAAAAAATAAATATTTAAATCTTTTAAAATAATTTAAAAATGGAAAATAACATGTTTGATTTAAGGCAAATGCAAGCTCAAGAGCTAACATTTGAAGAATTACTCAATATAGAAGGAGGAGGATTTTGGCATACGCTAGGAGTCATTTTAGGAATTGCAACAGTCGTAGCCGCGGTCATTGCAGTCATTTCAGTAGTTGGCCCAGCTGCAGCATTAATGGCAATTATTTAAATTCTAAAACTAAATAAAAATGAAAAATACAATTGAGAGTAGTATACATTGGCGTGAAATGAATCAAGAAGAAATGCTTGACATCACAGGTGGGAATTGGTGGTCCGATTTCAAACTTGGTTTTAAAGAAGGGTTCAATTGGGCCTGGAGTGTTGTAAAAGATACGGTAACCAATACGAGGTCTACCCAAGTAACATTTTAAATTAAAGACTATAAGGATAGCATGCATTCTTATAGTCTTTACTAACCACAAATAAAACCTAACCCTTGAAAAAGCACCTATATATTTATCTTATTTTTCTGTTTTTACCCAATTTATTTTATGGCCAAATAATACATGGAAGAATTGTAGATCGAATAACCAAAGAACCCCTAACCTTTGCCAGCATTAAAATAGGTTACCGGGGTGTTATTAGCGCAAATGATGGTTCTTTTAAAATTTCCATTAGAGAGATTGACCAACAGAAAAAAAATCAACTGAAAATCTCATTCATTGGGTATAAAACTCAAGGAATTAATCTAAAAAGCATTAAAGATAATCTGATTATCGAGATGGAGTCCATGGAAAACCAATTAGATGAAGTTAAAATCACCAATGGAGCAGAGGAAATAATTAAAAAAGCCATACGGAATTTTAAAATCAATTATTCGAATAAACCTTATGCAATGTTTGGAAGCCAAAGTGAAACATTGGAGGATCAAAATCAAAACAAAATATACCATTTGACCTCAGAATTAAAATCCATCATGCCAAAATTCTCCTCTAATGATAAAATTAAAATAGAGTTGAATAATTTAAAAATAGAAGAGTTTAAAAAAGCAGATTCATCCAATTTTACTATATGGGGAGCGACCGGTCGAGCTATTGAATTCTTTGATTTTTCAAACAATTCATATGCAATATTAGATTCAATAAAATTAAAAAGATTCCGATTTATCGTAGAAGAAATTTTATACGAAAATAGGCCAATATACAAAATATCATTTTCACCGAAAAAAAATCGAGAGAACTCATACGAAAGTTATCTGATGATAGATAAAGCCACATTTGCCATCTTAACATTACAGATTGAAGCGATAAACTCGAACAGTTTATGGGCTATATTGCACCAATCAAAATGGAAAATAAATTACAAGGCATTTGGCGATAAATGGTATTTCAAATCATTAATCCATGAGCATAAAAGCAGAAGCTGGACCTCCCAAAAAGAAGCATTCGAAATATTGAAATTAGAAATTCAAATTGACAAAATTGATACACTGGTCAATTTTGATATAGATTATGCAAATAATATTCAAAAGGATGATGTTCTATATTTTAAAGCCCAGAAAAAACTGGCATTAAAAGACAGTACACAACATGAGGATGGTAAACCAAGTACTTCCAAACAATTAAATCGTTTTGTTAAATTTTGGTACTATCATATCAGTATAGGCAAAACGCTTTCAATCACTCCTTTAAATTCTTCATCTAATTCTTTTGACTTAATATTTACTGAAAGCAAATGGCAATTAGACCATAGGTATCAGATTCAAAAAAAAACTATTAATCCAATTCTAATTGGCTTCAGTTGCGAAATAAAAGTTGGCAAGGCCATTAAGGCATTTTATGATGGGTCCACCAATTTTGGGTTAGGGGGTCGCAAAATAAATTATACAGGATTAGGCTTAAAATTTGAAAAAATCTATCATCAAAATAAAAGACCATTTGGAATTTATGCAAGCCCACAATTTGGAATAATTGTAGAAAAAATTCCTATACAAGGACTACAATCTTTTACATCGGCACAATATAAATTGATGAATTTAAAAGAAGAACCCATTCAACTTATTGTCAGCAAAGGTATTCCTCTGCTATCCATTGCCTTTGGGTATTCGTATGAAATATCAAGAAAAAAGCATTTGAATTTTGAATTAAGATACAATTATGCGCGCAAAGAGGCCAATAGTTTGTTAATCAAAGGTCCTACTAGATCAATATTCTTAGGTCAAAACCGCATACTGACTTCAAACATCTCTAATCTACTAGTGAGCAATCTAAACTTTTCAATAAAACTATTTTAAACCTAAATAAAATGAATGTAGCCAAAATACAAGAATTTCAAAAAATGATTCAAGACATAAAAAACGACATCATAGAAGTACATCAAGATCCAGAAGGAATATTTGAAATTGAAATTAATGGACATTTAAGAGTTCAAAAAATTAGAATCAATTTAAAAGTACATGATCAAAAATTAGAAGAAACTCTACCTGATTTAATTAATTCATCGATTGAATCAGTCAGTCTGAAAATTAAAAGCATGATAGAAATCTATCAAAAAAATTTATCTAACTAAATCCATAAAAGTCGTGAAAATTAAAACCGATGATTTTGAACATACGATTGAAAATCTATATGCTAAAAACAATAGTCAGTTTTTGACAATTTATAGTATTTCATTGCCACTAATTGCAATTCTATTAACTATCACATGTTTAACAAACATTGACATAAGCATACAAAGTCGTGGAATTATTCGTAGTAGCGGGGAAAATATCCCTATAACATCGTTACAATCTGGTCGAATTATTTATCAAAAAGTGTTACCAAACCTAGCCGTTAACATAAATGACACCTTATTAATATTGGATTCAAAAGAAAATAAAAATGAAAAAAACAGATTAGAAATAGAATTAAAACTAAAAAAATCAATTTTAGAAGATTTGACTCAAGTGGTTCAATTAAAAAATTCAGGTTTAGTAAATAAAAGCATTCAAGAAGATTATTATCGATATATAACTCATTTCAAAGAATTAGAACTAAAATCAGAGCAGGCCCAATTAAAATTCAATCGAGACCAATTTCTTTTTCAAGAAAATGCTATCCCACTGATCGAATATGAAAGGTCAAAATTTGAAAATGAAATAGCCAAAGAAGTATCCAAAGGGTTCATAAAAGACATTTTAACCCGTTGGCAATTTGATATTAAAGAAATTTCGAAAGAAATAATAAATATTTCGAATGAGATAAATAAAATAACCCTTGAAAAAAATAATTATTTTATAAAAGCGCCAATAACTGGCCATATTATCAATTCCATAGGACTTACAGAAAATGCTAATTTACTAAATGGACAGGTATTAGCTCAAATATCACCTAATGAAAATCTAATTATTGAGTGTGTCATTTCCCCTAAAAATATTGGATATATAAAAACAAGCCAATTAGTAAAATTCAATTTAGATACTTTCAATCATAATCAATGGGGATCACTGAGTGGCTATGTCATAGAAATAGACAAAAACCCTAGAATAATCAATAATGAAATGGTATTTGTGGTAAGATGTTCGTACTCCCAAAAAGATTTAATGTTGAAAAATGGAGTAAAAGGAAAGATAATAAAAGGAATGACTTTAACTGGAAATTTCTTTTTGGCTAAAAGAATGATTATTGACCTATTATTTGACAAAATAGATGATTGGATTAATCCCAATAAATTAAAAATCACATAAAATGAAATCCATTGAAGTAAAACAACATGACATGATGGATTGCGGCGCAGCGTGCATATCATCAGTAGGAAATTTTCATAAGATATATGTACCCATTACAAAAATTAGACAATGGTCGGAAACTGATAAAAATGGAGTAAATGTAATAGGACTAATTGACGCCTTAGATAAAATGGGCTTTTATGCAAAAGGCGTAAAAGCTAGCATTGAAGCAATTGACAAAATCCCTTTGCCATCGATAGCACACATGATATATGAAAATCGATTACAACACTTTGTTGTTATTTACAAAGTGAAAAAAAAATCTCTAACTATAATGGATCCAAGCTTGGGCTATCTAATTCAAATAAGTTTAAAGGAGTTTGAAACTAGTTGGTCAAGTGCCTTAATTTTAATTGCACCTAAAAGTAATTTTTCTCCATCAAATTTTAAACAATCAAATATAACCCGATTCTATTCATTGATTAAACCTCACAAGTCAATTTTGTTTCAATCCATCTTTGGGGCACTAATATATACAATCTTGGGGCTATCAATCCCTATTTATATTCAAAAAATAACTGATCATGTTTTAATCAATGGAAATAAAAATTTATTGAATTTGATGAGTAGCCTAATGATCTTATTAATAAGTGTTCAAGCCATAATTGGAGCTAAAAAAACGGTATTAGTCATGAAAACTGGCCAGTTAATTGATGCACAATTAATCCTTGGATACTATACACACATAATGAATTTACCTCAAAGATTTTTTGACACTATGCGAATTGGTGAAATAATTTCTAGAATAAATGATGCAGTTAAAATAAGAAATTTTATCAATGAAACTGCATTGGAGATTTTAGTGAATTCATTAGTCATCGTGTTCACTGTTACATTAATGTTTACCTATTATTGGAAACTTGCATTGATTATTTCATTCATCATACCCATTTACACGGGTATATATTTTTCTATGAATTATTTAAACAAAAGGAATGAAAGGAAAATAATGGAAGTTTCCGCAAAATTAGAGACACAATTAGTTGAATCCATCAATCATGCTAAAACAATAAAGGAATTTGGCATTGAAGAATTTTCAAACACACAAATAGAGCACAGGTTTGTAAAATTATTATTCACAGGATTTAAATCAGGATTAAATAGCCTATTCGCATCTGCATCAAGCCAATACCTATCGTCTATTTTAACTGTAATTATATTATGTTTTGGATCATACTATGTAATTGATGGAATGCTTACACCAGGTGAATTATTTTCATTTTATGCATTAATCGGTTTTTTTACAGGCCCTGTCTCCATGCTCATTGGGGCAAATAAATCAATTCAAAATGCGTTAATAGCAAGTGATAGACTTTTTGAGATCATGGATTTAGAAATCGAAAACACAAATCAAGGCAAGTTAACTTTACAAAAATCTGATTTAGGTGACATTCAATTCCAACATGTTACTTTCAGCTATGGAAATAAGGCAAAATTATTTGTCGATTTCAATTTAACTATTTACCAAAATCAAGTTACTGCACTAGTCGGTGAAAGCGGTTGTGGAAAAACAACCCTGTTTTCATTATTTCAACAGTTATATCCAATAAAAGAAGGGAGTATTTTTATTGGTCATTACAATATGAATGATATTAATATAAAAGATTTAAGATCAAAAGTGGGGGTGATTTCCCAAGATTTACAATTGTTCTCCGGGAATATTATTGAAAATATTGCACTTGGAGATCCCAATCCGGACCTTAAAAGAATCTTTGATATATGTAGTGAACTTGAAATTAGTGAATTTATTGAAAGGCTTCCCACTAGCTATGATACGGAAATTGGCGAAAATGGAACATTGTTGTCAGGAGGACAAAAACAAAGAATCGCTTTTGCAAGAGCTATTTACAAAAAACCTGAAATTCTCTTATTGGATGAAGCCACCTCCTCTTTGGATTCAAATTCTGAATTACCCATTAAGAAATTTATAGAATCCTATAAAAAACAGTTTAAAACAATTATCATAATTGCCCATCGACTGAGCACGATAAAATCTGTTGACCGAATTGTTTTCCTTAAAAGAGGTCAAGTTCAGGAAGTTGGTACCCACCATGAATTAATTAACTTAAATGGTGAATACAATAGTTTGTGGCAATTACAGCACCAAGACTTAATGATATGAAATCAGATTTGAATATCATCTTGAAGCAACACCGACTTATCCACATCAAAATACACCGAAATCAATAAATATCTTTCAAGACTCATTTTTGTTTGACCTCTTTCTAATTTTGCATATGCACTTTGGGTCATATTTAGTGAGTTAGCGATTGCTTCTTGAGAGATATCCTTAGAAATTCTCAATCTCCTAATGTTTTGAAGGATTTGATTCATTTTATTATGTTAGTGGTTAAAAACTAAATTAATATAATTTAATGAACAAAGCCACAAATTAACTGATCATTTGATCCAAACTCTTCACTGGCTTCAATCCCAATTTCTCTCCCTCTGAAATCATAAAGTCCCAGCCAGAAGCAAAATCATTCCGGATCAAGCCATCTAAAATAGCTTCACGAATGGCGATTTTTATAAGGCCAACCTCCTTCCCAGGACCCATATCAAACACGTCCATAATTACTTCGCCTGAAAAAACGGGCTGAAAACTTCGCAATGAATCACTCGCCTCTACCTCCCGTAATTTTTCTTCTACTATATCAAAATTCCATAAATATTTTTTAACCTTTTCCCCATTTTTAGAGGTAATGTCGGCTCTACACAAGGTCATCAAAGCTTCTAATTCGTCCCCCGCCTCAAACAGCAATCTCCTCAAAGCTGAGTCTGTAATTTCTTCTTTAGATAAAGCGATGGGACGGAGATGTAAACGGACCAATTTCTGAACCAATTTCATTTTTTCATTTAAAGGTAATTTGAACCTTTTAAAAATAGTGGGAACCTGCCTCGCTCCCATTTCCTCATGGCCATGAAAAGTCCATCCTTTTTTCTGGACAAATTTTTTGGTTTGAGGCTTTGCAATATCATGCAAAATAGCCGCCCAACGCCACCAAAGGTCGTTCGTATTTTTAGATATATTATCCAACACCTGTAACGTATGATAAAAATTATCCTTATGCCCCTTCCCTTCTTCCGTATCCACACCCTTCAAATGCATGAATTCTGGGAATATAATGGGTAAAATTTGACATGCATCTAACAATAAAAATCCATACGAAGGCCGATCTGAAAGTATGATTTTATTCAATTCCTCCGAAATACGTTCCATCGAAATAATCGACAATCGGTCTTTCTCCGTAGTTAATGCTTCAAAGGTTTCTGGGAAAATATCAAAGCCCAACTGCGTCGCAAAACGAACCGCACGCATCATGCGCAATGGATCATCCGAAAAAGTAATTCCAGGTTCTAAAGGAGTCCTAATTATCTTAGCTTGTAAATCATCAATTCCTTCAAATGGATCCAATAAGGTACCCCAAGTGTCTTTATTGATCGAAACCGCCAATGCATTAATCGTGAAATCTCGTCTATTTTGATCATCCTCTAAACTCCCCTCTAAAACCAAAGGCTTCCGAGAATCCCGCTGGTATGACTCCTTCCTCGCCCCCACAAATTCCAAATCCCAATCGTCCACTTTCAACATGGCCGTACCAAAATTCTTGAAAATAGAAACCGATTGTTCCGATAAATTAAATCGCTTCGCTACCTCCTCGGCTAATCCTATTCCAGAACCCAAACAAACGATGTCAATGTCTTTACATTCACGGCCCAATAAGCTATCTCGGACAAAACCACCGACCACATAGGTTTCCAAACCCAAGAAATCTGAGGCTTCCCCAATAATCTTGAAAATTGGATTTTCAATAATTTCTATGCCGGATTTCATTAAGATCTTATCATCGTATATTCACCACCTAAACCTAATTTAATTATTTTGGAAGATTTCAACCCTCCTTTTTTATCCAATTTTTCCGGTTGTAAAATATAATCTACCTGCGATTTGATCGATTCTGAAATACTGGCAAAATCAGTCGGCGATGGAGCTCCTGAAATATTAGCAGAGGTGGAAACAATTCCTCTCTGATAGCGATAGACCAAACCCTTGCAAAATTCATCTTTCAATAATCGGATTGCGATGCTGCCATCGGGGCCCAACATATACTTACTGACATTTTTACCTTTAGGATATATAATGGTCAATGGATCTTCCGCAAACTCGGCTAAATCCCAAGCGATTTCCGGGACCTGCTCCACATATTCACTTAACTGTTCAATTTTCGAAATCAACAAAATCAAACCTTTATTTTCAGGTCTATTTTTAATATCAAAAAGTTTTTCAATAGATGCATCCATACGGGCATCACAGCCCAAACCCCAAATGGTGTCACTTGGATATAATATCACGCCTCCAGACTTTAAAGAGGCAATCGCATCAGCATATAGATTCAACATAATGGACACAAAGGTAAGATTTAATTCCTCATTTATTAAGTCAAATCGCAATATTTGATCCAAATTGGCTACCTTTGTTGCTTATTGGGGATCATTAAAACCAATTATTTTAATATGTTATTAGTACAAAAGCAATTAATTGAAGCCTTAAAAAATGGCTTATCCTCATTATTTGAAATTCAGGCAAACGACTTGGTTTTACAAGAAACCAAAAAGGAATTTGAAGGAAGCTACACCTTTGTTGTTTTCCCTTTTACTAAGCAAGCAGGTTTAGCACCTGCGGCCATTGCAGAGAAACTAGGCCAATTCGTTTTAGAAAACTATACTGGCGTCAAAAAATTCCAAGTTGTTCAGGGATTTTTAAATTTTAGTTTTACGGATGAAGTTTGGATAAATGCGTTAAATAAAATTATTGAAGGTTCTCAAAAATTCTCATTAGATAAAAAAGGGGAAAAGGTATTAATTGAATATTCATCACCCAACACAAATAAACCTCTGCATTTAGGCCATTTAAGGAATAACTTTCTTGGATTTTCTGTTGCCCAAATTTTAGAAGCAGCTGGTTATGATGTCATCAAAACAAATTTGGTAAACGACCGAGGGATACATATATGTAAATCTATGCTGGCGTACCAACTCATGGGCCAGGGAGAAACTCCTGAAAGTAGTGGATTAAAGGGGGATCATTTGGTTGGGAAATATTATGTGGCCTTTGACCAACTCTACAAATCTGAAATTGACGTTTTAATTAAGCAAGGTTTAGATCCTGAAAAGGCTAAAAAAGAAGCACCCATACTCCTAAAAGCGCAAGACATGTTGTTAGCTTGGGAAAATGGTGACCAAGAAGTCATGGCCCTTTGGAAAACCATGAATACTTGGGTTTTTGCAGGTTTTGAGAAAAGTTATGCGCAGATGGGCGTTCATTTTGATAAAATTTACAGGGAGTCGAATACCTATTTATTAGGTAAGAAATTGGTCGACGAAGGATTAAAAGAGGGAGTTTTTTATCAAAAAGATGATCAATCTGTTTGGATCAATTTAGAGGAAGAGGGATTGGATGAGAAATTGGTCTTAAGAAAAGATGGAACCTCCGTATATATCACGCAAGATATGGGGACGGCCCAATTGAAATTCGAGGATTTTGGGGCAAAAAAATCCATCTATGTGGTAGGAAATGAACAAGATTATCATTTTGAAGTGTTGTTCCATATTCTGAAAAAATTAAATAAGCCCTATTCCCATGGTAATTTTCACTTATCCTACGGGATGGTTGACCTACCGAGTGGAAAAATGAAATCACGTGAAGGTACTGTGGTAGACGCGGATGATTTAATGGCTGAAATGGTGCAAACGGCCAAAGAACGAACCATGGAGCTAGGAAAAACGGATGGTTTTACGGAAGATGCGTCGAACGAATTATACCAACAACTTGGCATGGGGGCTCTAAAATACTTTTTATTGAAAGTTGACCCAAAGAAACGGATGATGTTTAACCCGGTAGAATCCATTGATTTTCAAGGAAATACGGGTCCATTTATTCAATATACACATGCTAGAATTTGCTCCATCACTAGGAAAGCAAAGGAATCAGGCATTGACCTCTTGGCTGGACATACAATAGGCGCTGAATTAACCGTGACTGAAATAGATTTAATCTATATTTTGGGCCAATACAAAAGCATCATTGAGTCTGCTGCAGAAACGTTTTCCCCATCATTAATCGCGATGTATGCCTATGATGTAGCGAAGCAATTCAATAAACTTTATAATGAATTAAGTATTTTGAAAGAGGAGGATGAAAATAAACGAAACATTCGATTAACTTTGGCAGACATTACGGGTAAAACAATTCAGCATGCTTTTTCGTTATTAGGAATAGTTTCACCCAATAAAATGTAATGAAACGTAAGAGTATCATTTTTTTAACCTTTTTAATTTTGACCATCATGTTAGCAAGCTTTATGAAAATTGGATCTATTTTAACGGCATTAGCATTGCCATTCACTCAAAACACAGTTTTAA
This sequence comes from Cytophagaceae bacterium, assembly GCA_005791165.1. Classification (GTDB taxonomy): domain Bacteria; phylum Bacteroidota; class Bacteroidia; order Cytophagales; family Spirosomataceae; genus Aquirufa. The sequence continues at coordinate 122,118 of SXXW01000030.1, read as the reverse complement.
CTCGTCCAAACCAAATGGAAACAACCGCTGAAAAGAACTTTCATCAATTTAAAATGAAGACCATCGACGGAAAAGAAATTGACTTTTCTCAATTCAAAGGAAAGAAGATTGTTATTTTAAATACAGCATCTAAATGTGGTTACACTCCACAATATGCAGATTGGGAGAAATTCCATCAGGCAAATAAAGACGTTGTAGTCTTGGGTTTCCCGGCCAATGAATTTGGGGGACAAGAGCCAGGAACGAATTCTGAAATAGCTAGTTTCTGTCAAAAAAATTATGGCGTCTCTTTCCAAATGATGGAAAAAGTGGTTGTCAAAGGCGGCGAAAAATGTGAGCTTTACAAATGGCTTTCAGATAAAAACCAAAATGGTTGGAACGAAAAGGAACCAAGTTGGAACTTCTGCAAGTATGTGATCAATGAAAAAGGAGAATTAGTTAATTTCTTTGCATCTGGAATTAAGCCCACAAGTCCTGAATTCGTTGCAGCATTGAATAAATAAATCAGATGAATCGATGGATTGAGGCTGCGAGACCTCGTACCTTACCATTAGCGATAGCGAGTATTTTATTAGGAAATTTTCTGGCCTATGCGGCCGGAAAATTTTCTTTTTTAACGGCATCCCTTGCTATTATAACCACTTTATTTCTCCAAATCCTTTCAAATTTTGCGAATGATTTAGGAGATTCGAAAAACGGAGTAGACAATAAAAATAGGAAAGTAGCCTTGAGAGCTGTTCAAACCGGAAAAATTTCTCCTTCCGAAATGAAAAATGCGGTAATCATCGCGGCAAGCCTTTCATTTATTTCAGGGATAAGTCTTTTATATTTTGCTTTGCAATACGCTAAGCCACAAACGATTATCGCTTTTATTGTGCTGGGTCTGCTGGCTATTTTAGCTGCAATCGCTTATACGGTTGGCAAAAAACCTTATGGCTACATAGGCCTAGGCGACCTTTCGGTATTTCTGTTTTTTGGTTGGGTTGGCACCTTTGGTACCTACTATTTACAAACTGAAATTCTAAATTATTACATTTTGATTCCAGCCTCTGGTTGTGGATTTTTATCTGTTGCCGTATTGAATTTAAATAATTTAAGGGACGTCGAAAATGACCGAAAGACCGGAAAAAATTCCATTCCGGTTCGCATAGGTAAAATTTACGGGTTCTACTACCAAAAAACAATCATGTTACTAGGTGTCTGTACCTTTATAATCTACTTAATGTATCAAGGAAAACCCATTCAATTATCACAGAACATTATCATTATGGCGGGATGGTATCCTTTGGTTCAAATCATCAAGCAATTGAATTCAAAAATGACACCAGCACAAATAGATCCTTACTTAAAAAAGACTGCTTTGAGCACTTTGTTTTTGATTGTGATTTTTGGTGTGAGTCAAATTTTTCTTAGCTAGAAAATTGACTATTTTTACAAAAAAATAATCCACTCATGTTACAACGAATTTCCATTCTATTCTTGTTGAATTTACTATTCATCACTGCTGTCATTGCCCAAGACGCCACTCCTAATTATCTTGAATTAGGCATTACGCAAAACAAAACAGGTAATTACGCCGATGCATTAAGGAATTTCAGTATTGAGATTGAAAAAAATATCGCGAATCCGAATCCGGTTTCATTTTACAATCGCGGATTTGCCAAATACAATTTAAAAGATTTCCGAGGAGCTATTTTAGATTTTGACAAAGCTATTGAATTAAAACCTACCTATTTTGAAGCCTTTATAGCGAGAGGACAAAGTTATAGCATGCAGGATAATCATAAAGTGGCCATGAATGATTACAATGAAGCGATTCGTTTAAATCCATTGGAAGCCACCGCGTATTTTAGTCGGGGCATCTCTAAAATGAAACTTCAAAACTTCCGAGGCGGTTTATCTGATTTCAACAAATCATTGGAATTAAATCCAGAATATGCACCAGGCTTAGCCTCAAGAGGCGAATCAAAAGTAAAACTGGGAGACTTTAAAGGAAGTTTAGAAGATTTTGATAAAGCCATCACGATCAATCCCAAGCGTGCGAATTATTATTCGAGTCGGGCTTATTCCAAACTAAAATTAGGAGAATATGCTACAGCTTTAAAAGATTATGCGGAAGCCATTAAACTAAGTCCAGACAATCCAGATGATTATTATTTTTCAGGATTTTGCAAAACGCAATTGGAAAATTTTAGAGGAGAAAACGGTGAAAAAGGAGCATTAGAAGATTTCAGCAGGTCATTGAAATTAAACCCAATGAAAGTGGAAGCTTATTATGGTAGAGGCTTTTCAAAATCAAAAATTGGGGACCAAAGGGGAGCCATTGAGGATTATACCAAAGCAGCAGAAACGGGAAACAATGAAAATGCCAAGATACTTTATGATGGCAAAATGTCTAAAAATTTGTTAGATGACCTAAGAAATGGCGTACAGGACAAAATCAAAATGGCAGAATTTACCTCTGAAAGAGCTGAAATATATTTCAATAGAGGTTCATCAAAAGCAAAATCTGGCGATCAAAAACAAGCCATGGATGATTACAATAAAGCTATTGCGCTTAATCCTGTGTATGCAGAGGCGTATTTTTTAAGAGGTGTGGCTAAGTCGTCCTTAGGCGATCAACGAAATGCAATTCAAGATTGCAGCAATGCGATTAAATTAAATCCTAAATATGCGGAAGCTTATTATGTTCGGGGCATTATAAAATTAGCCCTCAGCGACAATACTGGTTGTTTAGATCTAAGTAAATCAGGAGAATTAGGTTATAATCCTGCCTATCAGGTCATCCGAGATCATTGTAATTAATATCAAAATCATTCATTTGAATAAAAAAAGCCTTCTAAAACGAAGGCTTTTTTTATTCAAATCTTAAGTGTTTGACAGATTCACCAGAATTGGCTAATTCTTCTAAAGCATCTATGCCAATTTGCAAATGCTTATTGACAAAATTGACCGTAACTGTAAGATCACTTTTTTCCGTTTTAACCCCATCAGGTGTCATAGGATTATCAGAGACTAAAAGCAAAGCCCCATGAGGTATTTTATTGACAAAACCCACGGTAAAAATAGTCGCTGTCTCCATATCAATTCCCATCGCACGAATATCAGATAAATATGTTTTGAAAACTTCGTCATGCTCCCACACTCGACGGTTAGTCGTATAAACCAAGCCAGTCCAATAATCCATTTCATGTTTCTTGATCATCGAAGAAACCGCTCTTTGCAGTCGGAATGAGGGCAAAGCAGGTACTTCCTTTGGCATATATTCATCTGAAGTCCCCTCTCCCCTAACAGCGGCAATGGGTAAAATCAAATCACCTATATTTAAATTTTTCTTTAAACCCCCGCATTTACCCAAAAACAATACCGCATGAGGAGAAATAGCTGATAATATATCCATCACCGTAGCTGCCATGGGTGAACCCATACCAAAATTTATGATCGTAATGTTATTAGCTGTAGCCGTTTGCATAGGCCGATCGTTCCCTAAAATTTCTACTGAAAATTTTTCAGCAAACATGTCCACATAATTTTTGAAATTGGTCAACAAGATGTATTGGCCAAATTTTTCTATGGGAGTTCCCGTGTATCTGGGTAACCAATTTTGAACAATCTCTTCTTTTGTCTTCATTAAATCATGTTTGCGTGATGAAATTAATCTAAATAAAGATTAATTTAGTATTTGGCTTTAAAACCTATGAATTCTTCGAACAATTTAAAATTAATTTTCCCTGAATTTGAGTACAAATTAACAAAAAAGGAAGGGAAACTTTTTATTTTTGATCCAATAGCCAAGAAATACAGGGCCCTAAGTCCAGAGGAATGGGTAAGGCAACATTGTTTAAATTTTTTAACCAATCATTTAGGATATCCTGCCACAAACATTCAAATAGAAAGAGCGTTTAAGGTAAATAAATTAATCCGAAGAACTGATATTCAGGTGTTTGATTCAACAGGACAATTACTCATAATTATTGAATGTAAAGCTCCGCATATTGAAATAAATGAAGTTAGCTTTCAGCAAATCAGTCAGTACCAACAAAAAAACATGGCTAAATTTTTAGCCTTAACGAATGGCTTAGAAAATCATATTTTTGAAATAAATTCAACAGAAAATCAAACAATTAAAATCAACCAATTTCCCTCTTACCTATGAAAAAATTTCTCTATTTAATTTTCACCTCTACATTTTTATTTTTTTCACAAACATCTTATTCTCAAAAGAAAGCAATCGCATTACCTAAGAGGCCAAAATTGGTCGTTGGAATTGTCGTAGATCAAATGCGGTATGAATATCTTTATAAATATGCCGACCGATATGTAGAGGGAGGATTTAAGCGGCTCATGAAAGAGGGAATAAATTGCCAAGAAAATCATTATAATTATGCACCAACCGTCACCGCAGCAGGACATGCGAGTGTATATACGGGTTCAATTCCATCTGTACACGGAATTGTAGGTAACGATTGGACCGATGTGGCCAGTGGGAAAAAAGTATATTGTACAGAAGATAGCACAGTAAAAACAGTGGGAACCACAGGAAAAACGGGATGGATGTCACCTAAAAATCTTTGGACTACCACCATCACAGATCAATTGAAAATGGCGCAGAATCATAAATCAAAAACGATAGCCATAGCATTAAAAGATCGCGGAGCCATATTACCAGGAGGACATACAGCCAACGCAGCTTATTGGTATGATTCAAAAGAAGGCCGTTGGATCAGCTCCAGTTTTTATTTAAATGAATTACCTAATTGGGTTCAATCATTTAACTCGGAGGAAAGAGCTTTAAAATATGTTCAAAAAGGTTGGAACACCTTATATCCAATTGAATCTTATACCCAAAGTGCAGAAGATGAAAATAAGTTTGAAGGAAAATTACCAGGTGAAAAATCCACTAGTTTTCCACACGAATTAAAGGGAGGAAATCCATTAGAAGTCATTAGAACTACGCCTTATGGAAATAGCATCACTAAAGATTTTGCACTCAAAGCCCTTGAAAATGAAAAATTAGGTAAAAGTGGCACTAGTGATTTTTTAGCCATCAGTTTCTCGTCAACTGATTATGTTGGACATAATTTTGGTCCACAATCCATTGAATTAGAAGATACTTATCTACGTTTAGATAAAGATATCGCAGAGATATTAACTTATTTGGATGCGCAATATGGAAAAGATCAAGTGCTTGTTTTTCTAACAGCAGATCATGCGGTAGCTGAGGTTCCCGGATATGCCAATAGCAAAAAATTACCTGGAGGAGTTTTTGACCGAAATACATCAATCAAGGACATGAAAAAAGCCATAAATCAAGCATTCGGAAATGTAGATTTATTGGTCGGCGAGGAAAATAGCCAACTCTATTTCAATCATGGTTTGATGGAAAAAATGGGAATAGATACTAAAAAATTATTTGAAGTAGTTCGGAAATCCTACCAGAAACAACTAGGTTTTTCTGAACTGATTAATTTAAAAGATATTCAGGGCGCAAATTTAAATGCTCAATATGCCCAATTGATTATCAATGGATATCATCCAGCGAGAAGTGGTGACTTCATGATTTTATTAAAACCATCATGGTTTATGGGATCACAGACGGGTACTACACATAGCACCCTGTATTCATATGATACACATGTTCCACTATTGTTTTATGGTTGGAAAGTAAAGCCCGCTGAAATCATAAAAAGAACTTCCATAAGTGATATTTCAGTGACATTGGCCAACTGGCTACATATTATGGAACCATCAGGAAGTACCGGCAATGTTATAACGCAAATACCTTAGCCTTTAAATCAATATTTGCAATTTTTAAAGATTATTAGCTAATTTTGTAGCCAAATTTAGAATTAAATTAAGATTAACAAATGAAAATAGCTGTAGTAGGAACTGGATATGTGGGTTTGGTTACGGGTACTTGTTTTGCAGAAACAGGTAATCATGTAACATGTGTAGATATTAATGAAGATAAAATTAATCGGATGAAAGCTGGCGAGGTTCCTATTTACGAGCCCGGTCTTGAAGATTTATTTCATAGAAATACAGCAGAAGGCAGATTGAATTTTACCACCTCATTGAGCAAAGGTATAGAAGGAGCAAAAGTTATTTTCCTTGCATTGCCCACTCCTCCAGGTGAAAATGGATCAGCTGATTTAAAATACATTCTTCAAGTAGCTAAAGATTTGGGGCCACTGATTACAGAATACACTGTGATCATCGACAAAAGTACAGTACCTGTAGGAACCTCAGAACTTGTACATCAAGCGATTGCCAAAAATGTATCACCTGATTTATTTGATGTAGTTTCAAATCCCGAATTTTTACGTGAAGGTGTGGCAGTGGAGGATTTCATGAAACCCGACCGAGTGGTTATTGGAACCGAATCTGATAAGGCAAAAGAAATTTTGAATCGATTATATGCCCCTTTAGTTCGCCAAGGAAATCCCATAATATTCATGGACGAACGTTCGGCAGAAATGACCAAATATGCAGCAAATGCATTTTTGGCTACCAAGATTACCTTTATGAATGAAATTGCTAACCTGTGTGAGTTAGTTGGCGCAAATGTCGATGATATTCGCAGAGGAATTGGAACCGATTCAAGAATTGGTAAGCGGTTTTTATTTGCTGGTATCGGATATGGAGGATCATGCTTCCCAAAAGATGTGCAAGCATTAGCCAAAACTTCAGAAGAAAATAATTACCAATTTCACATTTTGGATAGTGTGATGAAGGTCAATGAAAAGCAAAAGACAAAGTTAATTCCGATCATAAAAAATCACTTCAATAATGATTTAGCTGGGAAAACGATTGGCATTTGGGGTTTGGCTTTTAAGCCCTATACGGATGATATTCGTGAAGCACCTGCTTTATATAACATCGAACACCTCCTTGAATTAGGATGTAAAATAAATGTATATGATCCTGAGGCTATGCCTAACGTCAAAGAATTATTAGGAGAAACTGTAACCTTCTCAAAGAATCCTTACGATGCGATTGAGAATGCGGATGCACTTCTTATTGTGACCGAATGGCCACAATTTAGAACTCCTGATTTTGAACGCATGGAAAGCTTATTGAAAAATAAGGTTATTTTTGACGGTAGAAATTTATATGAAATGGCTCAAATGAAAGAACTAGGATACACCTACTATTCCATTGGCCGAGGAGTTGTAAAGTAAATTAGGTAAGAGGGTAATAGGTATTAGGTAAAAGGTAATAAGTATTAGTTGGGTACCGGTTTACCCCGGCCCTTAAAATTAATTAGTTTTAAAAGCAATATGAAGAGAATATTAATAACAGGTGGGGCAGGGTTTTTAGGTTCACATTTATGTGATCGTTTTATCAAAGAAGGCTATCATGTGATTGCCATGGACAACTTGATTACTGGGGATTTAAAAAATATTGAACATTTATTTAAGCTCCCAAATTTTGAGTTTTACCACCATGATGTCTCTAAATTCATTCATGTTCCTGGTTCATTAGATTATATCTTGCATTTTGCGTCTCCCGCCTCACCCATTGATTATTTAAAAATACCTATTCAAACCTTAAAGGTAGGTTCTTTAGGCATTCACAATTGTTTAGGTTTAGCTAGAGTAAAAGGAGCACGTGTATTAATCGCTTCTACTTCAGAAGTATACGGAGACCCAACCGTTCATCCTCAACCAGAAGAATATTGGGGAAATGTTAATCCCGTAGGCCCACGTGGTGTTTATGACGAAGCAAAGCGTTTCCAGGAGGCTATGACCATGGCTTATCACACCTACCATGGACTAGAAACAAGAATCGTTCGAATCTTTAATACCTACGGTCCAAGAATGCGATTAAATGATGGACGTGTTCTGCCTGCATTTATAGGCCAAGCATTACGTGGAGAAGATTTAACCATGTTTGGCGATGGATCACAAACGAGAGCCTTTTGTTTTGTTAACGATTTGGTGGAGGGTATTTATCGACTTTTATTAAGTGATTATACCCAACCTATGAACATAGGTAATCCAGATGAAATTACCATAAAGGAGTTTGGTGAAGAAATTATCAAATTAACGGGGACTTCCCAAAAGCTTATTTCATTGCCATTGCCAACAGACGATCCTAAACAACGTAAACCCGATATTACAAAGGCTAAAGCCATCTTAGGTTGGGAGCCCAAAGTATCTCGTGCAGAAGGTTTAAAAATTACCTATGAGTATTTCAAATCATTAAGTCCGGAAGATTTACATCGAATGGCGCATCATAAAGAGTTTTAGTAAAACCGGGGAAACCCGGTTTTTTTTTTATTCCTTGTAGAGACGCGATACCTCGCGTCTTTTTTAGTTATTTTTTGTAGGAAATAGACGCGATTATCGTGTCTCTACAAAAAGAATAATCTGGATATAAATCGATGCGAAATATCGTGTCTCAAAGGAATTAATAATCAGGAAAACAATTGGACGCACGATCCATAAAACCACAAACAAAAAAGGCTGCTCTTACGAGCAGCCTTTTTATTTCGGAATTGAAATATCTTAATTAAAGATATAACGTACTCCAAATTGTGCTTGCCAACGAGATCCTAGACCAAATGATCTTTGGAAAGTATCAGACAATGGAGTGGTTCCAGAACGATAAGGGAATTGGAAAACTGGTCTTCCAGTTGCAGCATCGTTCGTTACATAGTTCAATAAACCAGCACGCAATGGTGTTTGGTTTAAGCCCCACTGTGGAGATACATAGTTACCAAAGTTAAATACGTCTAATGTAAATTGTAAGGTATTTTTCTTACCAGCTACATTGATGTAGAAATCTTGGATAATTTTAAAGTCGAAATTCGCCGACCAAGGTAACTCTGCCCCATTACGCTCTGCATAATGACCACGGTGTGAATTTAAATAAGAATCTTGTGTAATATACTTATCCAAATCTACCCACTGTTGAGCAGCTGTATACGTACCTAAATCACGTAACAAGATCTCTGATTGGCTACGAGGAACATACATTAAGTCATTAAATTGATTGTCACCATTCATATCACCTGAATATGTATAGGAGAAACGACCTGCTGGAGCTACTGAATACGTAAAGCCAAATGTAGTACTTGCTTTCTCATTCAAGTAATTTAAACGGTATGAACCGTATGCATTGATACGGTGAGCTTGCATGTAAGAAGAGTACGAAGCAACGTTCTCGTTTGGATCACCTGATACAACACGGTCTCTCCATTGCGATTGTGCAATCGATCCACCATCGTTCACCGAACGTGAATCTGAATTCGTGTAAGCTAATGAAGCGAATAAACCATTTTCAAATGCTTTTGAAATAGTTGCAGTCAAGGCATACGAATAACCCAAGTTTGTGTTCTTGATTACAATCGCGTCCGAGATATTCGGAGCTGAAGTAGTAGCAATTCCGTTTGCTGGACCATTAACTCCTCTTACGTTACCGTAAATTTGAAAATTTCTTGATGTGCTTGGAAGCCCATTTGCACCTAACGTATAGAATATAACACGGTTGTCAGCTCCTACTGCTTTAACCGTTGAATTAGGCAAGTTGACGTTTTCTAAGTATACCGCATTGATATCTTTTGTGTAGATACCTTCCACCGATACGATCCAGCCATCACCCAATTGCTTATCTACTGCTAAATTTCCACGGAATACCTGAGAGAATTTAAAGTTTGGATCCGTAACCGCTAGGTTGTAAGCTGTGGGTGTAACGGTCGACGATACAGCTGGACGGTATGCATTCACATCCGCATTGAACGGACGATTAGTTGGATTACTTAAGTTTTCTGATCCAAATAAAACACCATTATTAGACAATTGATTAGATAACCATACGTAAGGAACACGACCTGAGAATACACCCAAACCACCACGTACTTGAGTCGTCTTGTCATCCTTTACATCCCAGTTAAATCCGAAACGTGGAGACCATAATACTGTAGTCTCAGGGAATTTGTTGGTAGCTAACTTCACTCCATCACGGAACGTTAAATTAGGAACAAATGAGTTCGTATACTTTGGCTCATCAAAAGATGGAAATGAAGTTGCATCAGCACGTAATCCAAATGTCAATTTCAATCCTTTCGCTGCAGTAATCTCATCTTGTCCGTAGAAAGACAAGGTATTACCTTTCATCTCAGCAAAAGGGAATTCCGCATAATTAGACCATTGTTGACGGTAAAAAGCTGGAATAACTGTTTTGTCTCCATTTGCTGACTTAATGAAATCATCAATTGATCTAAATTGGTAACCACCATAGTAGTTAGGAGCAAAACCATTTTTAAATGCATTCGCCTCATATGCAAAACCTAAGGTATACACATGCTTTCCTTTGTAGATTGTTAAGTTATCTGAGATTTGGAAAATGTCAGAGTTCAACAAGTTATTCGCAGAGAATGGCTCATATCCAAATGCAGTCATTTGGTTTAAGTTATTATTTCCAATATCAACCGTTGGGAATGGATTATCATTCACCGGTGACTCCCGGTAATCACGCATCGCTGTGTAACCTACAGTCAAGTTATTCGCTACCGAGCTAGAAAAAGTTGAGTTTAATTCAGCAATATATGAATCTAAATTATTGTTGATACGATACAATGAACCTTGGAAAGGTAACACGTTAACCGATGGCGAACGACCTCCAGATAAAGAACCTGAGTTCGAAGGAGAAATATCAGCAAAAGAACGTAAGTAGTTATACTTAATGTTCAATTTATGCTTATCAGAAATATTCCAATCTAAACGAATGTTAGCTTTTTGTGAGAATTTCTCTCTATTGTAGTTCTCATAAGCACCTGGATCATACTTGAATTTCGACAACAAGAATGATTTCAAACGATCTAAATCTTCCGCTTTCGCAATAGATTTATTCGGCTCCGATCCTGTACGTGTTGCAACAAAGTTTGAACCCGGATCCGTTTGCGTTTCTTGCTCAAAAGATCCAAAAACAAATAATTTATCTTTAATGATTGCACCACCGATACGAGCACCAATTTGACCACGGTTAAATTTACCGTATTGATTTGTAACATCACCAATTTTATTTCCAACCAAACCTTCGTTTGTACCAAAATAGTAACCTGAACCTGTCCAATTATTTGTACCTGACTTCGTCACTACGTTGATATTTGCTCCAGTGGCCATACCTTGACGTACGTCATAAGGAGCAATTAATACTTGGAACTGATCAATTGCATCCACTGAAATTGGAGAGGCGCCTGTTTGTCCACCAATGGTTGAAGATAAGGCAAATGCATTATTGAAAAATGCTCCATCGACGGTAATATTATTATACAATGCATTACGACCTGCAAAGTTCAAACCATTTGCACGTGGATCTAAACGAGCAAAATCACCTAATGAACGATTCAAAGTAGGTAAAGTTGTAATTTGATTGTTACCTACAGTTGTTGCCGCACCTGTACGACCTGAATTGATGATTGAACTGCGAGAAGCAACCACTTTAACTTCTTCCAGTTGAGATTGATTTACTTCCAATTTGAAGTTTTGGCGTAATTCTTGAGCTAATGTCAAAACAATTCCAGATTGAACTGCATTTTTATAACCCACAAATGACACAGTAACTTTATAAGGACCACCCACACGCATGTTAACAATGTTGTAGCGACCATCCGCTCTTGTGGAACCACCATAACGAGAACCCGTAGGCTCATGAACGGCAATTACCGATGCACCAGGTAAACCTTGCCCTTTTTCATCCACTACAGTACCTGCTAGAGCAGCAGTTGTAGAACCTTGAGCAAATAAACCACTCACAGGTAGCATCATTAAAAGCGCAAAAAACGCTCCCAACAACACAGAATTAGTCATAAATCTTTTCTGCATAAAATTGAAATTTAGATATAAGTTTATTGAAAGAAACTTTACACAAAATAAACTTAAAAAATCAAATACTCCAATTATTTGCAAGAAGAGTTTTACTGATAATCAACCTAAGTAATTGACTTTTAGGATAAAAATGACAAAAAATTATAATTTTATAATAATAAGAACACTTTAAAGTGCAATCCAATTCGAAAATTTAACAAAACCTTAATTTTTAATTATTTAAAGAATATTTTTACCCTAGAAATTTACATATGCAAACAAACAAAGAACCCATCAAATTAACTTCATTTTCACACGGAGCTGGCTGTGGTTGTAAAATATCTCCACAAATTTTAGACAAAATCCTTACAACGGATACACCTAAAAAGAATCACCCTCTATTGTTAGTTGGCAACGAAAGTAGAGACGATGCCGCCGTATTCGATTGGCAAAATGGGGAAGCGGTCATCTCGACGACCGATTTTTTCATGCCCATTGTGGATGACCCCTTTGATTTTGGTAAAATAGCAGCAACAAATGCCATTTCTGATATTTATGCGATGGGGGGAACTCCACTCATGGCCATCGCCATACTAGGCTGGCCCATCGACAAGCTAGCCCCTGAAATTGCAGCCCAAGTTCTTGAAGGTGGGAGGTCCGCTTGCGCCGAAGCAGGAATTCCTTTAGCAGGAGGCCATTCCATCGACTCCCCCGAGCCGATTTTTGGTTTAGCTGTCACAGGAAAGGTTAAAAAAGAACATTTAAAACAAAATGATCAAGCTACCCAAAATTGCCTACTTTATTTAACTAAGCCTTTAGGTGTTGGGATTTTATCGACCGGTCAAAAAAGAGGCATCGTCAGCCCAACTGATTTAGCCAAGGCTGTCAAACAAATGAGTACACTTAATTTATTAGGTGAAAAATTGGGCCCTCTCCCCTATGTCCATTCGTTAACAGATGTGACGGGGTTTGGTTTATTTGGACACTTAGTAGAAATGTCGGATGGCTCACAGGTTAGTTCTGAGCTATTTTTCAATAAAATACCCACACTGGACAATTTAGATACCTACTTAGATCAAAAATGTTTCCCTGGTGGAACAGAACGAAATTGGGCCAGTTATGGACACCGAATCCAAGAAGGAATTACAGAAACCCAAAGGCTCATTGGCGCCGACCCACAAACCTCGGGGGGCTTATTAATTGCCATAGAGGAAAAATCCCAGGAAGTTTTTGAGAAATTTCTAAAGGACGAAGGATTCAATCTAAAGCCCATTGGAAGAACCACTGAAAAAAGGGAAAAAGCGATATACATTCTATGAAATTATTTTTTAGAAAACTAGGTGAAAAAGGAAGTCCTATTGTTATTTTACATGGGATTTTTGGCACGTCGGACAACTGGGTAGGCATCGCTAAAGTCTTAAGCGAAAACCACCAAGTCTTTCTATTAGATTTACGTAATCATGGGCATTCTCCTTGGTCTGACGAATTTGACTATCAAGTCATGTCAGAAGATTTGCTAGAATTCATTCAAGACCATTCACTCGAGAAACCATTATTAATCGGTCATTCCATGGGGGGAAAAGTCGTGATGCAATTTGACCTAAATCACCCCAACATAGCCCATAAAATAGTGGTTGTGGACATAGCACCTAAATTTTACCCCGTGCATCATAGTTTAATTTTAGAGGGTTTAAATACTTTAGATGTAGCGAATTTGGAGAATAGACAGGCAGCCAATGAGCACATGAAGCGATTTGAGGACAATGAGGGGGTGCGCCAATTTCTATTAAAAAACCTCCATAGAACTGGGGAAAATGGTTTTGAATGGAAAATAAATCTACAAGTCATTACTAAAAATATTGATGTAGTAGGATTAGAATTGTGGGTTCATCAACCCTCCGAAACCATTGCCATTTTTATTAAAGGCGCTGAATCACATTACATCCAACCGGAGGACCAACGATTAATCTCGGAAATATTTCCCAATTTTGAGTTGTTTGAAATTCCCCATGCAAGTCATTGGGTTCAAGCAGATCAACCCGCGGCATTTTTAGAAGTAATAAACAGCATACTATGAAACTCGTCCTCATCCCCTGCCCCATCTCAGAAAATACCGCATCGGATGTGTTGCCCGCAGACGTCTCGAAATATGTCCTTTTATGCAAGCATTATTTAGTTGAAAATATAAGAACCGCCAGAAGGTTTATCAGCGAACTGAAATTAGGGATTAATATCGAAGAGTTAACTTTTGAAATTTTAGATAAAGACAGTACCCGTTCCCTAATTTCATCTTTTATTTCTAAGCACAAACAAGAGGAATACGTAGGGGTTTTATCAGAAGCGGGTTGCCCTGGAATTGCAGATCCAGGAGCATTAGCTGTTTCCATTGCACAAGAAATGAATATGGAAGTAATTCCTTTGGTAGGCCCATCCTCCATTTTATTAGCGCTGATGGGCTCTGGATTTTCAGGTCAAAACTTTACATTTCATGGTTATTTACCCATCCATAAAGATTTAAAAGCTAAAAAAATAAATCTTTTAGCAAGAGAGGTAGAAAAAACTGGGTTTACCCACTTGTTTATTGAAACACCTTTTAGAAATAATGCAATGCTAGAAGATCTGATCAATAACTCTCCCGCTAATTTATTAATCTGTATTGCCTGTGATGTAACAAGCCCCACAGGATTTATCAAAACTAAGTCGGCCCACACCTGGAAAAGCGAAATGCCCGATTTACATAAAAGACCTTGCATCTTCCTGCTAGGTCAATAAAATTGAATTAAAGTAGTAATTTGCAGAAATTTCTAATACCGATGCAGTTAAAATCTTTTTCATTCAATCCTTTTCAAGAGAACACCTACATTATTTGGGATCAAGATGGGAATGGAGCCATCATTGATCCTGGCTTTTATACATTTGAAGAAAGACAAGAACTAAAAACATTTGTTTCGGAAAATAAGATCCAACTAAAATTCATTTTAAATACGCATGCACATATCGACCATGTGCTAGGAGTTGATTTCGTAAAGAATGAATATAAAATACCATTTTGCTTACATCCTAAAGAAATTCCGATTTTAAGCGATTCAGAAAACAGAGCTGCTGTATACGGATTTCCGCATTATCAAGCGGCATCAGTGGATCGCTGGTATACGGACAATGAAATAATCACCATTGGCAATATCGAATTAAAGGTGCTTTTTGTCCCTGGGCATGCGCCAGGACATGTGGCATTTTATGAAGAAAACAATGGCATACTCATTGATGGCGATGTATTATTTAGAAGAAGCGTGGGAAGGACTGATTTTCCACTATGTAATCATGCTGACCTCATGCAGAGTATTCGCACGGAATTATACACGTTACCCGATTCCGTAAAAGTGTATCCAGGTCATGGCGGCCCCACTACAATCGGGGAAGAAAAAGTAAGTAATCCATATATCAAAGGAGTATGAGCATCAAGAAAGAAATCCCCAATATATTAACGCTAGGCAATTTATTGGCCGGTTGTTTGGGTTTATATTTTGTCATGCAGTCCAAATTGGAATATGCGGCATACATGATATTCATTTCGTTGGTCTGCGACTTTCTTGATGGCTTTTTGGCCAGGCTATTGCATGCCTACTCAGATATTGGCAAAGAATTAGATTCATTGGCCGACGTAGTTTCCTTTGGAATTTTACCCAGTTTTATCTTACTGAATTTAGTGGAGCAAAGTTGCGGCAATCAATGTACGATTGGCTTATTCGGGTTTTATAAACCATTCTTAGTTTTCTCATTAGCGTTGATGTCGGCCTACCGACTCGCCAAGTTCAATGTTGATACCCGACAAACAGATCAGTTTATAGGTGTTCCAACACCGGCCAATGGTTTATTAGTAGCCTCATTGCCCTTGATCATTCATTTCCAACCTGAGTACACCAATTACATTTTAAATTTCAAGGGAATCCTTATTTATAGCGTCATAATGAGTTATTTATTAGTCTCAGAACTTCCTTTAATGGCTTTCAAGTTTAAAACTTGGGATTGGAAAAGCAATCAGATAAAATTCATTTTCCTTTTCTATTGTATTGCTGCCCTAGTTATGCTTAAATTTGTAGCTTTCCCGATCATTGTGATTAGCTATATCCTTTTATCTGGAATAATTTTTATCCTCAATCCCTCCAAAAAATGAAATTTTTAGCTGAAATTAATGTAATGCCTCAAAAAGAAATTCTAGATCCTCAAGGAAAAGCCGTTCGTATCGGTTTGCAAAATCTAGGCATTCATCAAGTCGCTGATGTCCGTATCGGAAAGCACATCACATTAACTTTAGATGCTAATAATGAATCAGAAGCGAATGAAATTGTAACTAATGCTTGCAATAAATTATTGGCCAACTTAATTATGGAGGAATTCGAATTTACTCTTCAAGTGTTGTAATTAAAATTGGTTTGTGTGTAAAAGAACAAGTGTACAGGCTTCTTCTACTTGAATACCCAATTTTTCTATTTCTGCGTATAAACTCGGGTTCTCCGTACCTGGATTAAAAATAATGCGTTCTGGTTTTATTTTAGATAAATCTTCCAATAATTCCTGTTGATTTTGCGGCCCTACATAAAGCGAAACGGTATGAATATGATCAAAATCATTTGTTCCCACCTGTATGGTCAAACCTAAAGCTACACCCGCTTTATTTCCTTTCAAAAAGACCTCATGCCCTTTTACTACTAATAACTCCAATGCTTTATAAGCATAACGATTTGGGTTTGTAGACGCCCCAAAAATCAAGACTCTCATATTCTCAATAAATAATCGCAATATTAATTATTAAATTCCGTTATTAGCCCATATAATGATGAATGAGTTAGAAATTAACACATTCAAAAACAATTCGCCAAACTAGACAATGAAAAAAACGGAACCATTTCCCATAGTTAACTATTGGAACGAAAAATGGGAAAGAATCGACTTTCCTGAATTCGACAATCAAATCCATTATGAGATTTCAAACTATGGCCGCATTAAAAGCTTTCAAAATACTCAAGAAGGCGTTTTAATTCAAGGCTCTCTCATTCAGGGATATCAATCGCTCAATGTGCGATTTCAAAATAAATCGGTCAACCACTATTTACATAAGTTAGTGGCCAAGCATTTTTGTCCACAAAATAATCCAAAAGATACATTTGTGATACATCTTGATTTTAATAAGCAGAATAACAGAGCAGATAATCTACAATGGGCGGATCGAAGTAAAGTCACCGAGCACAATAAAAACAACCCATCGGTCGTCAATCGGCTCATCCCACTGAGGACAAAAAACTATAAATTGACCGAAGGCAAAGTGATGCTAATTAAACAAATGCTCAAGTCAGATAAAAGCAGACTTAAGATGATCGCAAAGCAGTTTGGAATCACGCATACTCAATTGAACAGAATTCGTTCTGGAGAAAATTGGAAGCAAGTAAAACTAGCAGACGAGGTCTAAAACAATACCGATGCAATAGCACGTACACTATCCGACTTACTCATCGTATAAAAATGCAAAGCAGGGACATTCGCTTGGATTAATTCCTTGCCTTGTTGGATCGCCCATTCAATACCTATTTGCTTAATAGCCGCATTACTATCACATTTTTTAACCTCTGAGGCCAACGCTTCAGGGATTTCTAAATGAAAAATTTCCGGCAATATTTCCAGTTGTTTCAAAGTAGCCAAGGGCTTAATCCCAGGAATGATCGGAACCAAAATTCCTATTTCACGGCATTTGCGCACAAAATCAAAATACTTTTCATTATTAAAAAACATTTGCGTCACAATATAATCAGCGCCTGCATCCACTTTTTGCTTTAAATAACGCATATCTTCTTCCAATGAAACAGCTTCAAAATGTTTTTCTGGATAAGCGGCAACCCCGATACAAAAATCGGTCGGAAGTGATTCCGTTTCTTCATGCAACAAGATTCCTTGGTTCATCGCTTTGACTTGACCTACTAACTCATTTGCATATGCGTGACCCCCCTGCTTGGGAATAAAATGTGTTTCCCCTTTCTCCTGATCACCTCGCAAAATCAATACATTTTCAATGCCTAAATAATGCAAGTCAATCAAAAAATCTTCAGTTTCTTCCTGAGTAAATCCCCCACAAATCACATGAGGAACGGCATCTACTTGGAATTTTTGCATAATTGAGGCACAAATACCTAATGTTCCTGGACGTTTACGAATAGGTATTCGAGTAGAAACACCATTGACAATTTTCTGAATATATTCCTCTCTATGATAAGTAACCTCTATAAAAGGTGGCTTAAATTCCATTAAAGGCTCAATGTGCGACATCAATTCACCCAAATGTTGCCCCTTCATAGGAGGAATTATCTCAATGGAAAACAAGGTTTTTCCTTTGGCTTCTTCTAAATATTGTGTAATCTTAGTCATATTCCTAATCGTAATTTAATACTGGACTCAGCCATCTTTCAATTTCTTCCAAAGGCATTTTTTTCCTTTCAGTATAATCAATCACCTGATCTTTGGCAATTTTACCTAAGGCAAAATAGGTACTTTCTGGATGTGAAAAATAAAATCCAGAAACTGCTGAAGCTGGATACATCGCATAACTCTCGGTCAGTTTGATGCCAATCTGATTTTCTGCGTCAAGCAATTCAAAAAGCCGTTTTTTCTCCGTGTGATCAGGACAAGCGGGATAACCCGGTGCTGGCCTAATTCCTTGATATTTCTCCGAAATCAAATCTTCATTACTTAAAATTTCATCATGGGCATATCCCCAATATTCTTTACGAACACGCTCATGCATCAACTCAGCAAATGCTTCAGCCAAACGATCTGCCAAAGCCTTCACCATAATCGAATTGTAGTCATCGTGTTGTTTTTCGTACTTCTCTAACAAAGCCTCAATGCCAATACCGGTAGTGACCGCAAATGCACCAATGTAATCTGTCGTTTTTTCCGTAATAGGTGCCACAAAATCACTTAGGCAACGATTAGGCAAATTACTCGCCTTTTGCCCCTGCTGGCGTAAATTATGCAACCATGAAGATGAATCAGACGATATATCTTTGGGCATAATCGTATAATCGACCTGGCGATGAACGCCATGTTTTTCACAAGGAACCTCGCTAACTTTCTCCGAAAATTCATGTAAAATAATGTCATCACCAAAGGAATTGGCTGGGAAAAATCCTAAAGCTGCTTTGGCAGTCAATAATTTTTGATCGATGATTTCAGCTAATAAGACTTGGGCATCATTAAACAACTTACGTGCTTCTTCACCCACGGTTTCATTTTCAAATATCCGTGGATATTTTCCAGACAATTGCCATGTAGAGAAGAATGGTGTCCAATCAATGTATTTTGCTATTTCGGCCAATGAATAATCTTGGAAATATTTAACCCCAAGGAAAGACGGTTGGCATGATTTGAAACCAGTCCAATCGATACCCGAAGATTTTTCACGAGCCTGAGAAATACTTAAATAATTTTTATCTTTTTGACGAGCTGCATGGGAAATCCTAAGCTCCTCATATTCTTGTTTGATCTCAGTAAAAATCTGATTTTGAGTCAATTCACTTTGCAATAAACGGCCGGCCACAGGTACCGATCTAGAAGCATCCAACACATGTATAACGGGTCCTGAGTAATGAGGATCAATTTTCACAGCTGTATGAATCCTTGAAGTTGTAGCTCCACCGATCAATAAAGGAACCGTAAATCCTAAACGTTCCATTTCCTTTGCAACATAAACCATTTCATCCAGAGATGGAGTTATTAAGCCAGAAAGCCCAATAATATCCACTTGATGTTCTTTGGCCGCAGCTAAAATTTTATCGCACGAAATCATGACACCTAAGTCAATCACCTCATAATTATTACAAGCCAAAACGACACCCACAATATTTTTTCCAATGTCATGTACATCCCCCTTTACTGTTGCCAACAAAATTTTACCTGCCGATGAACTTTCACCAACCTGTTTTTCAGCTTCTATATAAGGTAATAAATATGCAACGGCCTTTTTCATCACCCGAGCGGATTTTACCACTTGGGGTAAAAACATTTTTCCTTCTCCAAACAAATCACCCACCACATTCATGCCATCCATCAAAGGCCCTTCAATCACCTCAATTGGCTTATTTACTAATTTTCTTGCTTCCTCGACATCTTCGTCAATAAATTCAGTCAATCCCTTAATCAAAGCATGTTCCAATCTTTTATTGACATCCTGATGACGCCATGCATCATCGATTACTTGCTCCTTTCCAGCTGATTTAACCGTTTCAGCATAGGCGATCAACTTTTCAGTAGCCTCAGAATTACGGTTCAATAAAACATCCTCACATAAATCTCTCAGCGTTTTGTCAATGCTATCATAAACCCCTAACTGGCTCGCATTCACAATCCCCATGTCCATACCCGCCTTAATCGCATGGTATAGAAAAACGGTGTGCATGGCTTCTCGAACTAATTCATTCCCTCTAAATGAAAATGATATGTTTGAAACACCACCTGAAACCTTAGCAAAAGGCAAGTTTGCCTTAATCCACTTCGTTGCTTTTATAAAATCATTCGCATAATTATTATGCTCATCCATTCCTGTGGCAACCGTTAATATATTCGGATCAAAAATGATATCTTGAGCTGGAAACCCAACCACCTTCGTTAAAATATCGTAGGCTCGTTGGCATATTTCAATCCGTCTTTCATAAGAATCTGCTTGGCCTAGCTCATCAAATGCCATCACGACAACAGATGCGCCATACATTTTCACCTTGTGGGCAGATTCAATAAACTTCTCCTCCCCTTCTTTTAATGAGATCGAATTAACGATCGATTTCCCCTGAACACATTTTAAACCGGCTTCGATCACTTCCCATTTTGACGAATCAATCATGATCGGCAATCGAGCTATATCAGGCTCAGACATCAATAAATTCAAATATTGTGGCATCATTTTCACTCCATCAATCATCCCTTCATCTAAGTTGACATCCAAAATTTGAGCCCCGCTATCGCATTGTTCTCGAGCTACGGCAATCGCTTCTTCAAATTTTTCCTCGCGAATTAATCGGGCAAATTTCTTTGAACCTGTCACATTACACCGCTCACCTATATTAACAAAATTGGTCAATGGCGTAATTTCAAGCGGTTCTAAACCCGAAAGCATTTGGTTATGGCCAACTACAGGAATCTGATGTGGCTTATATTTGGAAGCGATCGTTGCAATCGCCTTGATATGTGCCGGTGTCGTACCGCAACAACCTCCTATGATATTCACAAAACCATGTTGGAGAAAATCCTCAATCACTTCAGCCATTTGCTCAGGCGATTCATCATATTCCCCCATTTCATTGGGTAAACCTGCATTCGGATGAGCGGATACAAAAAACGGCGACTTATCATTCAATGTTTTCACATAAGGACGCATTAAATCCGCACCTAAGGCACAGTTTAATCCGACAGACAAAAGCGGCATGTGAGAAATCGAAGTCAAAAATGCCTCTGTTGTTTGCCCTGAAAGTGTACGCCCGGAGGCATCTGTAATGGTTCCCGAAACCATGACAGGTAAATAGGTATGATTGGGATTCTGAGTAAAAAATTGGTCTATGGCAAAAAGAGCCGCCTTTGCGTTTAAAGTATCAAAAACAGTTTCGACTAATAATAAATCGGCGCCTCCGTCCACTAAGCCGCGAACTTGCTCTTGGTATGCAATCACCAATTCATCAAAGGTGACGGCACGAAAACCAGGATCATTGACATCCGGTGACAAGGACAAAGTACGATTGGTAGGTCCTATCGAACCAGCAACAAACCTAGGCTTACTGGGATTTTTTTTCGTAAATTCATCAGCAACCTCTCTGGCAATTTTAGCAGACTCAAAGTTCAATTCATATACCAAATCCTCCAAGTGATAATCGGCCATCGCAATAGAGGTACCCGAGAACGTATTGGTCTCCGCGATATCAGCACCCGCCTCAAAATATTTGGCATGAATTTCTTTGATCACATCGGGACGAGTGATCGAAAGCAAATCATTATTGCCCTTAAGTTCGTGAGGAAAATCCTTAAACCGTTCGCCGCGATAATCAGCGTCAGTCAGATTATATTGTTGAATTAAAGAACCCATGGCACCATCTAGGACTAAAATCCTATCTAGTAAAAGTTCTCGTATATCTGTTTTAAGCATAGACAATTGAATCTTTGAACGAATCAAAGCGACTAAATAAAAAGGTTAAAAATCTGGTAAAGATACATCATTTCAACTGACCACCCATCAATTTTGTTTTAAAGGAAACCTAATTTTCTGATTTTTTCGAGGTCTTCCGGACTATCGATGCCGATCGTTTCAAATTGTGTTTCTACCGCTTGAATAGGAAAACCATTTTGTAGCCATCTCAACTGCTCCAAGGCTTCTGATGTTTCAAGATCTGAGGCAGGTAATTTACTAATGGACAATAAAATATCCGACCGATAAGCGTATAAACCTATGTGTTTGAAATATCGATGATGCGTCAACCAATCTTCCTGGGGTAGACCGCGCATGTAGGGTATGGCATGTCTAGAAAAATACAAAGCTTGGTTTTTATTGTCCAAGACTACCTTAGGACAATTCGGGTTAAACAAGGTATCAATCGTGGTAATTTGTTTAACCAAGGTCAGTATGGGGGCATTTGAATCCATCGCATTCGTGATTTCAATGAGCTGCTGAGGTTCAATATAGGGCTCATCCCCTTGAATATTCACAATATAATCAATGTCATCCCCTAAATTTGCTAACACCTCAGCACATCGATCCGTACCAGAAACATGGGACGATGAAGTCATCATAACAGAAGCACCAAATGACTGAGCCACCTTAAAAATACGTTCATCATCGGTGGCTATTATAATCTGATCCCAACCCTTCACCGTAGCTACCTGCTCATAAGTTCTTTGAATCATCGTTTTTCCACCTAGATCCACCAATGGCTTACCAGGGTAGCGAGTTGACGCATAACGTGCTGGAATTACGGCAACAACTTTTTTACCTTGGATCATAATAAATTGATTTTATTCAATGAAATTTAACAAATTTGCACATAATTTAGATTAAAATCGCTCTCGCTTTTGGAAAAAATATCCAAACATTTATTTGAATCAACGATTTGGAGTATCGGATATTTCGGGACAAATGAGGTTCCTAAACTTTGGATTGAACTTAGATCGCCCACAAAAACAAATTGGGTTAGTTTTGATATTTCAAAGCGAATATCAAATGATATTTGTTCATTTGAATCTTCCCCTCAAATTAAAACATGGCTAAAAGGCGTGGGAAACATCGGCTTATTTCTTCGCTTAAAATCAGGAATAAATCCAGGCATTGAAGCATTAGAAGCCTATGATTTAGCCACTGGAAATTTAATTTATGAGGTTGCCATCACGCATTGGGTAAAATTTACTCATTCACATATTCAAGTGGTTCAAGAAAAATCGCTCTTTTGGATTAATTTGCAGACAGGCCATTTTGAAGTCCCTGAAGACCCAACTGATGAAGGAAGCAACCGGTTTCTTTTTGAAAACCCAGCTCATTTTGAGGAAAACCAACCGGGATTTTCAGATTTTAAGTTATTTTTTAAACAAAATTTTGACGAAAATATAGTCAAAGCCATGGATTGTTGGGACGGAGATGATAAGATAATATTTTCTTATTATCTTTACGAAGGTGGCTTAAAAAACATCCTTAGAGTGTGCGATAAAGGATTTGAAACGGAGCATACCGAAATAATTGCGGAGGGGGAAACCATTGGTTTTAATACGTTTCAAATATTCAATCGCACGTTGATTTATATTAAAGACAAGCATCAACTAATATTTTATGAATTCTAAAAAGCTACTTTTATTCGTTTTGTTGAGTGTGGGATTCACGAGCGCTTTTGGAAGCCCGATTGATTCCTTAGGACTTAAAAAAGAAAACAATAAAACCTACATCGTGTACAAAGTGGAAATTAAGCAACCCCTTTACTCGATTTTAAAGCATTTTAATATCTCATTAACTGAATTCAAACAAATTAATCCTGAAGTCAATATCCCAATCAATGCTGGGGAAATCATTTTCATCCCCATTCACTACTTAGACGAAGCTACAAATGCTTTAATTGCTCCTGCTAAACCTTTGGAGAAAGTGGTGGTAAAAAAACAAGAAGAAGTTAAACCCATTGAATCTGACATTCACATCGTTTCTGCGAAACAAAGTCTATTAACCATTGCAAATTTGCATAAAGTAACGATGGCCGATATCCGAAAATGGAATAATTTAACTTCAGATATTTTGAAAGAAGGCCAACGGTTATT
This sequence comes from Cytophagaceae bacterium, assembly GCA_005791165.1. GTDB lineage: Bacteria > Bacteroidota > Bacteroidia > Cytophagales > Spirosomataceae > Aquirufa. Next base: position 97,981 of record SXXW01000030.1, on the reverse strand, counting down.
AGTCGAGGCGCCCAAAAATTTAGTCATTGACAAATCAACTTTATTGGGCAGTAAAAACGATAAAGGGATAGAAGAATTAAAATCGGATAGTAAAGAATCAGATGGCTTGAAAAAGACCATTGAAACAGGAATTGCAGAATTAATCGAGGTTCCTGACAATTCTGGTAAGTATTTAGCCTTACACAAATCAGCCCCTATAGGCACCTTGGTTTTGGTCAAAAATTTAGCGAACAACCAAAGTATATGGGTTAAGGTGATCGGCAGATTGCCCAACTCAGATGGAAAATTAATCATTAAACTTTCTCCTAAGGCATTTGAGCGACTTAATGCAGTCGACAAAAGAATTAGAGCCGAGATCAGCTATTTAATTCAATAAAATGCCTAAACGCAAAAGACCGGTCACGGTAGGAAATGTAGTTTTTGAAATTTTCTTCATCTTATCCTATCCATTTATCGCACTATTCTCAGCCGCAGTAACCTTGTTGGTTTGGATATTTTCATTTCCTTCCAAACTAATCGCATTTTTTAGCAAAATAAAATAAGCCCATGAAGGAAGAAATCGTAGAACTTCTTGAGAAGAAATACGCATTTTTCAATTATCCTAGGTTCATTGAACACGACCCGATTCAAATTCCCCACTTATTTACCAAATTACAAGACCGGGAAATTATGGGATTTTGGGTGGCGATGCTATCTTGGGGACAGCGAACCACCATCCTCAATAATGCCAAAAAATTAATTGATCTCATGGATGGAACGCCTCACGATTTCATTCTGAATCATCAAGAGACCGATTTAAAAAGATTTGAATCCTTTAAACATCGAACCTTCCAAAGTACGGATGCCTTATATTTTATACGATTTTTTAACAGGCACTACACAAGCCATCCAAGTTTAGAAACAGCCTTTGTACCGGATAATATCTTATATGAATTGAATACAACGAAGGCAATTAATGATTTTTATACGCATTTTTTTGATGATCCTTGGGCTCCAGAGAGGACCAAAAAACATGTTTCCACTCCAAATAAAAACTCAGCATGTAAACGAATATGCATGTTTTTAAGGTGGATGGTTAGAGAGGATCAGATGGGTGTGGATTTTGGCCTTTGGAAAAAAATAAAACCCCAACAATTAATTTGTCCTTTAGACGTTCATTCTCAAAGAACTGCAGAGAAATTAGGTTTAATTGTTCCCGGCTTGCCCAACTGGAAAAAGGCGGTAGAACTTACTGAAGAATTAAAAAAAATCGACCCTATGGATCCTGTGAAATTTGATTTTGCATTGTATGGCATGGGCATTGAAGAAAAAACGATATGGAAATAATTGTACATTCAGAGCCTTCTAGTGAAAAAAAAGTGACTCTACAAAATCCGAAAACGGGTGAAAAAGTAGTCATATTGCCTGAAATAGGGGCAGCTTTAGTGGAACTGGAATTGATTTGCGAAAACAAGCTGGTTCAACTCATTCATCTTCCGGGAGAGAAAACCATTGGCGAAAACGACTTGTACCCCAGTGCCTTATTAGCACCCTGGGTTAATCGAGTTCGAAATGGCAATTATTCATTTGAAGGCCGAAATTACCAATTGCCCATCAACGAATCCAACCTCGGAAATGCCATTCATGGTTTTTTAGCAAGGAAAAAATTTGAAATTTCTGAAGAGAAATGCAATCATGATTCGGCAGAAGTTTCTTTTATTCACAACTACACAGGCGATTTCCCCGGCTACCCGTTTCCATTTATTTTCACTCTTACTTATAAGTTAAGCTCAAAAGGAACCTTTGCCGTGAATTTCAAATGCCAAAATACAGGGCAAACCAATATGCCATTTGCCTGCGGCTGGCATCCCTATTTCAAAATCGCGAACGCAGATATAAGTCATTTAGAAATTAATTTCAGCCCCACATTAAAGTACATTTCGGATCCACAGATGATTCCCATGGCAGAGGAAAGCGTTTCCATTCCAATGCCTGTTCGATTTTCAGAAACGACATTAGACAACGTTTTTAAATTAGAAAGCCAAACAGAACACTTGACCGAACTAAGCGATCAAGAGTCAAAAATTAGCCTCTTTCTCAAGCAAAACTCAGTTGAATTTCCATATTTAGTGGTTTTTGCGCCACATTCCGAAAATTGTGTCGCCATTGAGCCCATGACCGGAAATACAGATGCCTTCAACACAGGAGATGGATTACAAGTATTAAGTCCGAATGAGGAATTTACTAGTTTAGTTGAAATTTGGATTGACAAAGCTAAAATTTGATAGTTCGTTAAATAAATGATTTATGTACCTTTACGGCATGAAACTTTGGTTTATTTATTTGATTTTAATTTTCAGCTTTCCATTGTTGGCCGAAAATTCCATTCAAAAAGATTCCTTAAAAGTTTACTGGAAACAAAATTTTTCCACAGGGATCGATTTAAATCAGGCTAGTTTTAGTAATAACTGGAAAGGTGGAGGTTCAAATACTTTTGCGACTGGTTGGTATTTAAATCACAATGCCACCATCAATAATTCTTCTTGGCGCTTAATTAGTGATCTGAGTATGCAAGTAGGATTTCTTCAAAACAAAACCCAAAGTTTAAGAAAAAGTGTGGATCGTATTTTTTACGAATTCAAGGCCGGTTATCGAATTAGTCCTGATTGGGATTTTTATGGGTCTACCAACTTCCAAACACAATTTTTTCAAGGATTTGAATTTGGAAAAAAAAATAAAAAGGGTATTCCTGTGGATTCATTAGTCTCTAGTATTTTTGCCCCTGCCTATTTAACCACTTCATTAGGATTAGAATATCATCCTCAAAAAACGTTTTATACACGATTTGGTATAGGTAGTCTAAGGCAAACCTTTGTTTTTGATGAACGTATTTCTAGAGCAGGATTATTCGGTCTAGAAAGACCCGGTGACAATATTCGAAATCAATTTGTGTTCCAATTATTATTCAATGTGGAGAGAGAAATATTCGAAAATGTCAATATGAAATTAAGGTACTCAACCTTGATTGATTATTTTAGATTTGGAGTATCCAATGGCATGGTGCATCGTCTTGACGCTAATTTTACCATGAAAGTAAACAAATACCTTAGCACAAATTTGCAGGCCGTTTTGTTTAGAGATTACGACCAAGATCCCAATTGGCAATTCTCCCAAGTTCTCTCCATGGGTTTAGCCTATCGTATCAATAAATAATTAGGTCTTTTTTCTAGCTTTATAGCGATCATACAGCATTTGAAGAATTCCATCTTTCAATCCTAAATCCGGCACAAAAATACTAGGACAACCTGCACACTCCATGGCTGCCAAATAAATAGACGAAGCCGGAACTATGACATCAGCGCGGTCAGTATTAAGCCTTAATTTATGCACGCGTTCCTCAAATGTAAAGGAACTTACATAAGCGGCTATTTTTTTAAGTTCGTCCATCGTCATAGTCTTCAATTCATTCACCTCACTTGACATATTGTACAATTTACTGATATTACCTCCCGTCCCTACGGCATAAATGGGACCATTCATGGATACGATTTGTAAGGAAATCCACTGCTTCATTTTTTCCCAATCAGATTCTTTTTCCTTGCCTTCCAAGAGACGAACAGAACCAATTTTAAATGATTTAGAAGCCAATTTTTCTCGGTTGCGGTAGATATTTAACTCGGTAGAGCCGCCGCCTACGTCAATATGCAAGTAATTTTTCTGAGGATGCAACGATTGTACAACTACATCATTAATCAATTCGGCCTCTCGTGCTCCATCAATTACATTGATTTTCATCTCTAAAATCTTATTGATCCTTGTGATTATTTCAGCCGCATTAACAGCTTCACGCATCGCAGAAGTGGCACAAATGGCATAATCTTGCACTTCATGCAATTCCATTAATAGTTTGTACGCCTGCAATAATTTGAAAATTCGCACTTCAGATTCAGGGGAAATAGCCCCGTCGATAAACACATCATGGCCCAATCGTAACGCAAACCTGACATACTCCACGCGCTTAAAACTGATTACACCTTCATCTTCCAATACACTTGAAATTTGTAAACGGGCAGCATTAGAACCTATGTCAATCGCAGCAAACTTCATATTAAATGTATTTATGGTTTGTGTAAATAAAAGCCAATGGCCTGCGGCTCAAAACTAATGACCGTTCCTAAGACAAAAAGCAACTCCCGCTTATCGATCAGTACCGGAATTTCGTCTATTAAATAGGCCTCGTCGTGATCCGTTTTTGAGTCAAATCCCAAAACGAATGTCCCACCGCAGGCCCCTCCTCTCATTCCAACTCGAACAAATGGCTCAGGCATTTTGTTCTCCTTAACCAATGGCAACAAATTTAATAAAGCAGAATCGGTAAACTGAACTGGAGATTTATTTGACATACATTGCGTGATTCACTGCCTAAAATTAGCTAAATTTAAATAGTAAATAATCCCATGCACCTTAACAAAATTTAATTTAAGTCATTTACAATAAAAAGGCCTGAATTAAGTTAAAGAAAAAAACGAATATATGATATACTCCATACTGTGGGCAGATGATGAAATAGATTTATTAAAGCCATATGTTATTTTTCTTGAAAATAAGGGCTACCAAGTAAGTACCATGAATTCGGGAGCTGATGCCCTGGAGCTTGTTATCAAACAAAAATTTGATGTTTTATTCTTAGATGAAAATATGCCAGGAATGTCTGGCCTCGAAGTTTTAATTGCCATTAAACAAATTAGACCTAATCTTCCTGTCATCATGATTACTAAATCTGAAGAGGAAGAACTTATGGAGGATGCCATTGGATCAAAAATTGCCGATTACTTAATTAAGCCCCTTAATCCCAACCAATTACTTCTTTCAGTGAAGCGAATTTTTGACAAAAAAAGGTTGCAGGAAGAGAAGACAAATTTGAGTTACCAACAAGAATTTCGAGCACTTTCCATGCAATACCAAGATAAACTCAATGCGGAGGAGTGGTCCGAGATTTATAAAAAGCTATCCTATTGGGAATTAGAAATAGACAATACGGAAAACAAATCCATGGCTGAGGTTTTAAACAGTCAGAAGTCAGAAGCCAATGCTCATTTTAGCAAGTTTGTCGAGAAAAATTACGAAAATTGGCTTCAAAAGCCAGATTCAGATACTCCCATACTTTCTCACTTGATGATGAGAAAATATGCATTTCCTTTAATCAATGATAAAAGTCCATTGTTTTTTATTTTAGTTGACAATCTTAGGTATGACCAATGGAAAATTTTGGAGGTATTTATACAAGATTATTTCCAAGTTGAAAGAGAAAATACCTATTACTCCATTTTACCTACCACCACTGCGTTTGCTAGAAATTCAATTTTTGCAGGGATGATGCCCGCGGAAATTCATAAAAACTTTCCAGACAAATGGGTGCATGATTTAGGGGATTCAGATGATGATGAAGGATACAATCAATATGAGGAATTCTATCTCCAACAACAATTAAAGCGATTAAAAATAGACGCTAAATCATCCTATCACAAAATTATTCATCAATATCAGGGCAAACAACTAGTAGATAATTTCAACAAACTGTTGACTAACGATCTAAATGTGATTGTTTACAACTTCGTAGACATGCTTTCACATGCAAGGACCGATATGGCAATGATTAAGGAATTAGCACCTGATGAATCTGCTTACCGCTCTTTAACTGCTAGTTGGTTCCAGCATTCACCCCTATTTGATCTATTAAAAAAGATTTCCGCCAAAAAAGGACGTGTCATTATCACCACTGACCATGGAATGATCCGGGTTCAAAATCCAATTAAAATTGTAGGGGATCGTAATACCAATACCAATTTAAGGTACAAACAAGGGAAAAATTTAAACTGGGACAGCAATAGTAAAATGATGGTTTCAAGGAAGCCAGAGCAATTATTTCTACCAAAGCCTAATATGTCGACCACGTATGTTTTTGCAAAAGAAGATTGTATGTTTGCTTATCCTAACAACTACAATCATTTTGTTAATCACTACAAAAACACCTTCCAACATGGAGGGATTTCACTAGAGGAATGTATTATTCCAGTTGTGTATTTAACCGGGAAATAAATTAGATTGAGTCGATGGGAGAAATTTTACCTCCCTCGCACTGAAGAAATTGACCTGGAACTTTGCGCATGGTATTATAATCATGGCTTGCCATCAAAATAGTGGTTCCTTTTTTATTCAATTCCTGAAATAAAGACATGATTTCTAAGGAAACTTCAGGATCTAAATGGCCTGTCGGCTCATCGGCCAACAACAAAACAGGGTTATTCAAAATTGCTCTAGCAATACAAATGCGTTGCTGTTCTCCACCCGACAATTTATGAACTCTTTTGTGCAAGGCACTTGACATACCCACTTGGCTCAAAACAGTCTCAATACGAGCCGCATTTTCCGCATGATCATGATGCCCTGTGGCTTCTAAAACAAAGGATAAATTCATTTCCACATTGCGATCGGTCAACAATTGGAAATCTTGAAACACAAACCCTAATTTTCTACGAAGAAATGGGATTTCTTTTGATTTAATATCGTTTAATGAATAACCAGCGACAGAGGCCTGACCAGAATCTATCGGTAATTCAGCAAATATCGATTTGAAAAAAGTACTTTTCCCGCTACCCGACTTCCCTATCAAATAAACAAAATCTCCTTGGTTTAATTCCAGGGAAACGTCCTGCAAAGTGGGAACCCCATCTTGCGAAACATGAACATTTTTAAAGGATAAAATGGACATATGAAATTTATTTATTAGCCGATTTTGCATGATCAGCTAAAAAAGTAGCTAAACCGCTATCGGTCAATGGATGTTTCAATAAAGCTAAAATAGCTGAAAGAGGACCTGTCATTACATCTGAACCCGCTTCCGCACATTTAATAATGTGCATTGAATGGCGCACAGAAGCTGCTAAAATCTGAGTATCAAAATCGTAATTATCATAAATCAATCGAATTTGCTCAATCAATTCAATCCCGTCAAAAGAAATATCATCTAAACGGCCAACAAATGGAGACACATAGGTAGCGCCCGCCTTTGCCGCTAATAGCGCTTGGCCCGCGGAGAAAACTAAGGTACAATTGGTTTTAATTCCTCGCTCTGAAAAGTATTTTAAAGCCTTAATTCCTTCTTTAATCATCGGAATCTTAACGACAATTTTATCATCTAAATCGGCTAACTCCTCACCTTCTCGAACCATACCCTCAAAGTCAGTAGCAATAACTTCAGCTGATACATCACCATCTACAATATCACAAATAGCCTTGTAGTGCCTTAAAACATTATCTTTTCCGCTGATCCCCTCTTTAGCCATCAATGATGGATTCGTTGTTACACCATCCAATACTCCAAGGTCCTGAGCCTCTCTAATATCATTTAAATTAGCAGTGTCAATAAAAAACTTCATATAGTTTGAGTTAAAATAGACAAAAAAAATGGCAAATTCACCGCTCAACCAACCTACCCTTGCTTTGATCAAAATCTGGGGGATTCAGCGGGAGCTGGTAATTTGCCGTTGCAAATATGGCACAAAACCTGCTTTTTTCAAAATAATAATGGATAATTTGCATTCTCATTAATACCTTTATAAAAAGGATTTCTTATGCGCTTAGCCAAGTATATAATTTTAATTATCATTTCTAATATCCTGTATCTAGGATGTTCCAGTTCGGCAGAATCATGGTACGAGGAAGCAAAAGCCAGAATGAAAAAAGGTGAATTAATTACGGCCAGAGAAGCCATTGAAAAAGCACTTGAAAAAAATCCAGGTTATTCAGAAGCCTATAATTTACGCGGAGTAATCAATTTTCAAGAAAAAAAAACAGAAGAAGCCATTCTTGATTATCAAAAATCGGTTGAATTAAAACCATCCAATTACCTGGGCCAATTAAACTTAGCCGCCGCATTTATGGAAAAAAATGCTTGGAACGATGCAGTAAATCCGATCGAAAAGGCTGTTAAAATTGCCCCAGATTCAAGTGCTGGTTATTTACAAAGAGGAATCATTCGAGCTGCATTACATCAACTCGACCGTTCAAAACAAGACTTTAAAACCTGTATAGCATTAAACCCGAAAGAAATAAATGCCTTTTACAATCGAGGAAACCTATATTTTCAAGAAGACAAATTAGATTCAGCTATATTAGATTTTGAACAAACAATTTCATTAAATTCGGAATATGGAAAGTCCTATTACGCTTTGGGGCTTAGCTATTACAAAAAAAACAACTTTGAAAAATCTTGCTTAGCGTTTAATCAAGCAAGTAAATTAAATTATCCTGGTGCAAAAGATGCATTAAAAAACCTGTGTAAATAATTATTATGGAAAAACTACAAAAATTTCTTGGCGCACTATTTGCAATCGTTTTTGCCTTGTTTGCTTACTGGCAATTAAATGACCCAGATCCCATCTTGTGGGTACCCATCTATGCTGTGGCCACCTATGCATCCATTCAAGCTTTTCGAAACAAAACAAATTCAGAACTACTGATCGTATTATTTGTCTTATCTGCCACCGCCGGTTTACAAATATGGTCAGAAATGACTGCATGGGAAGGATTTTTAACAGATGGACTAAGCATGAAAACGATAAACCAAGAATTAGCTCGAGAGGCAGTAGGTCTTTGGATTGCTTCTTTTTCTTTTGTTATTCATTATGCATTAAAACTAAAAAAATAAGATGTTAGACCTTGGCTTTGTTTCAGCTATTTTACCCAATAAAAATTTAGATGAGGTATTAGCATTTGCCCAAAAAGAAAATTTTGCTTGTGTAGAAGTAATGTGCTGGCCAAGTGAAAATGCCGACACTAGAAGATATGCTGGCGTTTCTCATATATCGGTAGACACGCTAAGTCATGATGAATTGTTGGCTCTCAAAGAGAAATTAGCCAATCATCCCGTTAAAATTTCAGCTTTGGGCTACTATCCTAACCCGTTGGACCCTGATGAAAAGCAAGCTATATTCTATAGAAACCACATTAAAAAAATAATAAAAGCGGCATCCGTTTTAGGCATCGGAAATGTCAATACTTTTATAGGTCGCGATTTCACTAAAAATATCGATTACAACATTTCAAAATTTAAAGAGGTTTGGCCTGAAATTATTGACCTTGCCGACAGCCTTCATATAAAAATTGGTATAGAAAATTGCCCTATGTTTTTTTCTGATGACGAATGGCCAGGCGGAAAAAACTTAGCTACCACGCCTAAAATATGGGACCAATTGTTTAGCATCATTCCTTCAAGCAATTTTGGGCTAAATTATGACCCATCTCACATGGTTTGGCAAATGATGGATTACCTATATCCTATTTATGCCTACAAGGAAAAATTGCATCATATCCACTTGAAGGATGTAAAAGTATATCACGACAAACTAAACCGAGTAGGGATTTTAGCCAATCCTTTAGAATATCATTCCCCTAAAATCCCAGGATTAGGAGATATTAATTGGGGTTCATTTATCAGCGCCTTAAATGATGTGAGATATCGAGGTCCCATCGTGATCGAAGTGGAAGATAAGGCCTATGAAGGTTCAGATGAGGATATCGTAAAGGCCATTAGGTCTGCTAGAAATCATTTAAACCAATTTTTACCCTAAAAAAATACTCAAAAAACACGATGTTTTTTGAGTATTTTTAACATTTTCGAGAACAGAATTTAGCTTTATTTCTTAGCTGGTTTAGCAAACAAAGAAGCGTCTAATACAGGATTCAAATCGATCGATGAAGTTTCTACGACCATATTTCCTCCACCCATAGGGCTTGGTGTTTCAACCGTAAATGGGAAAAACAATCCGTCAATGGATTTATAGTTTGAGTACATTACTTCTGCTTCAACTTGCTGGCCTTGAACATTCATTTTATTTATTGCCTTCACAATAAATCCTGTAGCCGCTGAAACAAATACTTGAGATTCATCGCCAGATTTTTTCGTAATTTTTAATAAATAAACTTCAGCTCCATCTAATTTTTCTTTGCTGACCAATTCTATTTTGGCTCCCTCATTTTTGGCAATCAATAATGATGACCCAATGTTCTTTTGAGAAACACCAGCTTTAACCTGCTCGCGAGGTAAATCTTCCGGCTCACCTGTCCCTCCCATCATAGCAGGGCGATTCATCCATCCACCTTCACCATCTATAACAGTAATGATTTTATTGCCCATTACTTCGACTTCCTGTCTAAATGATTTACCTACGACCACTGATGACTTACTTTCAATGTCCATTCCTTGAACATTAAACTTACTTTTCATCACCATGGATTTTACAGAAGCCCATTTTTCAGGACTGCCCATAGCTGCTTGATGCTTCGCGATAATTTCATCTGTAGTTTGTGCATAAATGCCAGTACTAGTCAAAAACAAAACCGCTAAAGCGATACTTCCTTTGATTAATTTCATGATTTAAATTTTTAAGGGTTTGAGTTTCTAAAGGTAATTTTTTTTATTTTAATTTTATTTCCGTTCATCTTCAAAGATAACCGATTAAACAATTATACCGATCTGGAAGAAGGAACAGAACGCATCACCACAAACCATCCCACCACCACAAGAACTCCTGCCATAAAAAAAGCGGCCCCAGGAAAATAAATACTGGCACTCGTCGACGTAAAATGTGCGAACAAATTGGATGCCAATAAAGGCCCCAAAATGGTAGTGACGGATTGAAGACTTGTTAGACCCCCTTGCAACTCACCTTGCTCATCTGGACCTACCTGCTGTGTGATCAAACTTTGTAAGGCTGGACCTGCGATCCCACCCAACCCAAATGGCACCATAAATACGTACATCATCCATGTTTCTGAGGCATAGGAAAAAAGAAAAAATCCAATGGCATATAAAATCAAGCCATACGAAATAGCTTTAATTTCGCCAATTTTGGGAATGATTAAACGATTCAGTCCACCTTGAACGATGGCCACAATTAAACCAACAAACGCTAATGAATAGCCGACTTCCTTGGGACTCCAACCAAAAACCTTCATCGTAAAATACGACCAAGTGCTGGGATGCGCTTGGCCTGCCAACTGCAAACAAAAGAATCCTCCGACTAAACCAGCAATTAATGGATATTTTGAGATGTTTTTCAAGGAACCTAATGGATTAGCACGTCGCCAATCAAAAGGCCTCCGATTAGCTTTAGACAAAGATTCTGGCAATACAAAATAGCCATATAATCCATTCAATAATGTTAAAACTGCCGATGCATAAAAAGGAACCCTGACCCCATAACTTCCTAAAAATCCGCCTACTGCCGGACCAATTATAAATCCTATTCCGAAAGCAGCACCCACCATTCCAAAATTCTTAGCTCGATCCTCCGCTTTTGAAATATCTGCTATGTACGCCTGAGCAGTTGTAAAACTGGCCCCAGTAATTCCTGCCAGTAATCGGCCAATGAATAACCACGTGATATTAGGCGCATTCGCCAAAACTAAATAATCAATCGAAAAGCCAAAAAGCGACGCTAAAATGACAGGACGACGACCAAACTGATCCGATAATCCACCTAAAACAGGAGAGAAAAAAAACTGCATAATGGCATAAGAAGCCATTAACCAACCAGAATATTGAGATGCTGTACTTAAATCACCCCCCGTAAACCCACGAATTAATGTAGGTAAAATGGGTATAATTAGTCCGATGCCCAACACATCAATCACTAATGTAATAAATATAAAACCTATCGCGGGATTACGCTTAGAAGCCATCTATTCTAATTTAAGAATTTACTAAAATTGATAGCCAATTTTATCACTCAAATAACGCTTGCTGATTTCACCACATTGCAATGGTGTTCTAGCTTTATCTGGAACTGAATCCAATTCCACAATGGCCCAACCTTTGAATTTAATCTGATCGATGTTCTTGAAAACGGCAACTAAATCTACCTTTCCTTGGCCTAACTCTACGAACTTATATGATTTAGGATTTGACTCTTGACCTTTCACGGGAGCCTCCACATCTTTGATATGAAAAGCATGAATAACATTTTTATACTTCAAAACTGCCTCCGCTGGATTGCCTCCTCCTTGGAAATAATGCGCTACATCTAAAAGTAATTTCGCATAAGCTGGGTTCATATTTTTGACTAACGTTTCAACCTCCTCTGGTGTCTCCCCAAACTGATTCATGTGATTATGATACGTAGTCTGAATGCCAATTTCCTTCGTGCGCTTGCCAATTTCATTCATTACCTGCGCTAAGCGAACTAATTCCGCCTCGGTAGGCAAAACTCCTTTTTTCCGAAGGCTATTGGTCAGCTGAATCGATGTCCCGCCTAAAGCCTTGACAAATTTTGCATGGTTGACATGCTGTTCGATCGTCGCCATTTCCTTCGTCGGATCGATTTCAACATTTCCACTTGAAAACATCACCAACTTCAATTTGGCGGCGGCCAATTTTGCCTTCAAAACAGAAGGATCATCTTTGAACACTGAAAATGAATTAGCCCGCAATTGAATTCCCTTAAACCCTAAAGAGGCAATATCCGTGATGGCCTGCTCGTCGTTTCCAGACCAAGTAATGGCTGAATAACCCATTTGATAGGATTTATTGGCAGAAAATGGAATTAAAGTTGAGAAGGCCAACAAAGAAGATTGTTGAATAAAGGATCGTCGAGTAGTCATTAAAATAGGTGTTATGTATAAAAGGCAAAAAGCAAAGCTATTTACTTTGCGGCTAATTTCAAAAAGTCGGCAAGTTCCGACAAATTATCAGTTCCAATGTAATCCACTCCCAATTCCCACAAAGCCTGATAAGCCATTAAAGTATTTGGCGTTCCCCATAGGCGCAATTTTCTACCCGCTCCATGAACAGATTCCACATACACTTTAAGTTTCTCTTTCATCCCCGCAGGCATGGGTGATTGCCCACTCCACATGCCAAATTTATAGACCGATTCGCTCTCCAACACAACATAATTCTTTAGTCCAGCAGGATAAGTTTCATTTGACCGGCCATCAAACGTGATCCAAGTTGGGAAATTAATGTAGTCCTTGATCGGAGGACGATTACCAGAAATAACAATGCGTAACCCAGATTTAATAAATAACTCTTGATGAGGAGCTAAAAATTTAATCAATAAGGGCAAAGTTGAGTCAGCATTCGTTTTAAAATCAATTAAAAATTGATGAAAATTGCCTTGCTTCTTCGCTTTTAAAACTGCTACAATGGGATCAATATAAAGGGATTTCAACGTCCGATCCGCTTTTACATCCGCCAAATTATGACTGACCAAAAGCTCGCCATTAATCGCATAGACATCTGCTTCAATGGAACCAAAGCCTAATTTATACGCTTCAAAAAACGGTTTAGCATGTTCATAATCATTATGAGCATGCGCTTTTTTAAGATTTTCTTGAGCTAACGCTGATAGAGAAATCAAACAAAAGGCAATTATAATAAAATTTTTCATCGTTTATCCCTTTAAAAAATCACCCGATGCAATCCGTTTCAGCGAACCTACTGGACGGTTGTATAAATAAGCAAAGGAATTGATTACTTTTCCTTTCAAATTTACATCTACCTTTTCTCGAACAAATAAACTAGCTGTTAAATCTTCGGAATCAAATTCCTCGTACTCATCTAATACATTTAGTAATTTGATCGTTTTGGATAATAAATACAGTTCGCCAACTACTTGGTCTGCAGCATTCTCAGAACTCACAATACCTGGATAATCAGCTACGTGATACATTTGACCTTGGAATGTCGCCATTCCCACATAGTCTGAGTTTCGAGCGATCAATCGATGAAGGTCGTTGCCACAATCCCTTCTTAAAGTTCCATAGACAAATAAATATTCCTCCACATCTGGCTCGGGTAATTTCGCCTCCTCAATAGTTAAAACTAAATCATCCTGCTCAACGACAGTACCTTCATTCAAAACTACATTGCCAACCAGTCCTTCAAAAGGAGCAGAAACAATTGATTCCATTTTCATGGCCTCTATAATATACAAAGGAGCATTTTTCTTAACCTCATCCCCAGACTTCACTAATATACGACTCAATCGGCCTTGCAATGGAGCACCAATATCCCCCTTCTCCTTCGCCTTCGCATGTTGAGCTTTCTCAATCTTTATGTTCCGGTCTAAAATCTTAATTCTCCTGGCTTGCCCATTCAATTCAAATGTTACATTCCGCAAGCCCGACTCATCAGGATCCGACATATACAGGAACTTGACAATGATCGTCTTGCCTGGCTCTATCGTAATCATGATTTCCTCATCCTGCTTTAAACCATAGAAAAACGCTGGCGTGGGCAATGCCGACAACTCACCATATAGTGCATGGTTCTTATAATAATCTTCAAAAACCTTTGGATACATTTTATAAGATAGATAGTCGAAGAAACCATCCTCAATGTCTGGGAATTTAGCCTGAAATTCTTTAAAATCTTGATCGAAATCAATAGGCGCTAAATGATCATTTGGGCGACCCTCTAAAGCCACTTCACCTTTTAAAATGATCTCTTGTAATTGCTTGGGAAACCCTTGATACGGTTGGCCTAATCCGCCTTTGAAAAAATCCTTCACGGATTCTGGAAAGGACAATGTGCTTCCCTTCGCATAAACATCCTCAGCAGTCAGTGAGTTCGCCGTCATAAAAATGGCCATATCACCTACAACCTTTGATGAAGGTGTAACCTTAACTAGATCACCAAAAAGCTTATTTGCTTCCGAGTAATTATCTTTCAATAATTCGAATTTATCACCCACACCCAAGGCTATTGCCTGCCCCCGAAGATTCGTATACTGCCCTCCCGGAATTTCATTGGTGTAAACCTCAGCCGTACCTGCCTTTAATTCAGATTCAAACGGAGCATACATCGCGCGCACGGCCTCCCAATAATTGGAATACTCATTTAATAAATCTAAATCCAAATGGCTTTCATTCTTTTGACCTTGTAACATCGCTACAAGAGAATTTAAATTAGGCTGAGAAGTTAAACCTGACATCGCACCTAAAGCCCCGTCGACAATATCAACTCCCGCCTCAATCGCCTTCAAATAAGTAGCAGACTGAACGGAAGCCGTATCATGTGTATGTAAATGAATCGGAATATCGACCGTCTTTTTTAATTCAGTCACCAACGTTGCCGCCTGAAATGGCCTTAACAGACCCGCCATATCTTTGATAGCTAGCATGTGCGCACCGGCGTCTTCCAACTGGCGTGCCATGTCTAAATAATATTGCAAATTGTATTTGGGATTCGTATATAAATCGCCGGTATAGCAAATGGCTGCTTCCGCAATTCCAGGTGTTCTTTCTCGAACCGCTTTGATAGACACTTTCATCGCCTCAATCCAATTCAATGAATCAAATATGCGGAAGACGTCAACTCCAGCTTCCGAAGATTTCTCAACAAACTTCTCTATCAAATTATCAGGATAAGCTGAATAACCCACCGCATTAGAACCCCTAAATAACATTTGGAGCAACATGTTAGGCATTGCCTCCCTAAATTCTTGCAAACGCTTCCAAGGAGACTCTTGTAAAAAGCGCATGGCCACATCAAAAGTCGCACCTCCCCAAACCTCCATCGAAAACAAAGAGGGAAACGACTTCGCAAACCCATTCGCCACAGCTAACATATCCTGCGTTCTTACTCGGGTAGCTAATAAAGACTGATGCCCGTCCCTAAAAGTCGTATCCGTAAAATATACTTGCTTGGAATCTCGAATATGTTTGGCAAATTTCTCTGGACCTAATTTGTCCAACAACTGCTTATTACCAGCTGGAAATTCCTTCGCAGGGTCCACAAACGGAATCGTGGCTAATCTAAAAGGAGCCGTGGGCTTAACTTTTACATCTGGGTTCCCATTCACAATCACCTCTCCTAAATAACGAAGCGCCTTCGTGGAACGATCCCGAGTAGGTTTAAATTTAAATAATTCAGGATGTGTGTCAATAAATTGGACCGTACACTGACCATCTTGAAAAATCGGATGGGTGATCACATTGCGTAAAAAAGGA
This sequence comes from Cytophagaceae bacterium, assembly GCA_005791165.1. GTDB lineage: Bacteria > Bacteroidota > Bacteroidia > Cytophagales > Spirosomataceae > Aquirufa. Next base: position 81,988 of record SXXW01000030.1, on the reverse strand, counting down.
ATATTCGTTTTTACCCCTCGAATCCTAAATTCCGTTAGAGCTCTATTTAAGCGTTCAGAAGCACCACGTAATGTTCTGCCTTTGGCGCTTACTTTCACCAACATCGAATCAAAATAAGGTGAAATTTTCACCCCTGGATAAGAGGACCCCTCATCTAATCTGATTCCAAAACCAGCGGCATTTCGATAGGCAATAATGGTGCCAAAGTCGGGCTTAAAGCCATTCGAAGGATCTTCTGTGGTAATCCGACATTGGATCGCGAAACCGCGCAAAGGAATATCGGCTTGACTTAAAATGTAAATCCCTGAATCAGACAACTTATAATTTTGGGCAATTAAAATCTGAGTCCGAACGATATCGATTCCGGTTACCTCTTCGGTGATCGTGTGCTCAACTTGAATGCGAGGATTAACCTCGATGAAATAAATATTTTCATCTTTATCAACCAAAAACTCAACCGTTCCTGCATTGTAATAATTAACAGCCTTTCCGATCGCTAACGCATATGCATATAGTTTTTGCTTTGTTTCTTCTTTTAAACCAAAGGAAGGGGCTATCTCAACCACCTTCTGGAATCTTCTTTGCACGGAACAATCTCGCTCATACAAATGGACAAGGTTTCCATGTTGGTCCCCCAGTAACTGCACCTCTATGTGCTTAGGCTCGTCAATGAATTTTTCAATAAAGATTGTTTCATTACCAAATGCATTTTTAGCTTCATTTCTCGCTTCTTGGTATGCTTTTTCCAAATCTTCCTCTTTCCGAACCACACGCATTCCACGACCTCCCCCACCTGCAGCAGCCTTAACCATGACAGGAAAAGTAATTCGCCTAGCTTCCGATAAGGCTAAATCATATACGCTTAAATCTCCCTTGGAGTCCTGAATCATAGGTACATTGGCCTTATGAGCAGCTACCTTTGCCGCAACTTTATCTCCAAGTGCATTCATCGCTTCCGGTGAAGGTCCGACAAATACGATTCCTTCTTCTCTACACCTCAAAGCAAGCTTTACGTTCTCAGAAAGAAAACCATATCCGGGATGAATGGCATCTATTTTCTTGGATTTACATAAAGAAATCAACCCCTCAATATCCAGATAGGGCTTAAGCGGCTCATTTTCTTTTCCAATTTGGTAGGCCTCATCTGCCTTGTAACGGTGCAGAGAATAGCGATCTTCAAAAGTATATACGGCAACAGTCCGAATTCCTAATTCAGAAGCCGCTCGCATAATTCGAATCGCAATTTCACCCCGATTAGCAATAAGAAGACTAGAGATTTTATTTACGTATGATTTTGGCATATCAATATATTTCGTGCAGTGTAACAAAAATGGCAATTATATTGGGAAATTTATAGTTAAGAGCCTATTTTATTTTGAATACCTTAAAATTTTACAATAATTATTTGGTTCGTTACTAAAAAATAAAATTCTGAGCTTCGTAATTTATGGGCCTGATAAAAATATTGTAAGCCTTCACATGAAATTTCTTAACTTGCGGATCGAAAAAAAATGAATTTTTAATGAGCGCAACAAAACCATTGATCGGTATAACGTTAGGAGATTATAATGGCATTGGCCCGGAAGTAATCATAAAAGCTTTATCAAATCCGCAAATTTTACAATGGTGCGTGCCCATCATCTATGGTTCTCAAAAAATACTTATTTACTATAAAAATGCCATGGAAGCTAGGGACTTCCAATTTAAAACGATTAGCGACCTAGCGAACATCTCACCAGATCAGATTTATTTGATCAATAGTTGGGATGATGCGAACACCCGTGTAGAGCCAGGAAAAGAAACTCCAGAAGCTGGAAAAGCTGCTTTCGCCTGCTTAGACAGATCTGCTAAAGATTTAGATAAAGGACTTTTATCTGCTTTGGTTACGGCACCTATCAACAAACATAACATACAATCCGAAGAATTTAACTTCCCTGGACATACGGAATATTTGACGGACCGATTTGAAGCAAAATCATCTTTAATGATGTTAGTTTCCGAAGATATTCGCATGGGAGTTGTTACGGGACATTTACCCCTTCAAGAGGTAGCAAAAACTCTTACAAAAGAATTAATCAAGGAAAAAATCGATTTATTCCTTCTGAGTTTAAAGGAAGATTTCTCCATTGAAAAACCCAAATTAGCTGTTTTAGGATTAAATCCTCATGCCGGTGATTCCGGGCTTTTGGGCCAAGAGGAATTAGATATTATTCAGCCAGTGGTGGAAGAGTTTAGGACGAAAGCCCAATTGGTTTTTGGACCCTACCCGGCCGACGGGTTCTTCGGGAAAGCGCAGTTCAAGGAATTTGATGGTGTTTTGGCCATGTACCATGACCAAGGATTAATTCCCTTCAAATATATTGCATTTGAAACAGGCGTTAATTTTACTGCGGGCTTACCGATCATCCGTACTTCTCCAGACCATGGAACCGCGTATGATATTGCCGGTAAAAATGAAGCGGATCCTAATTCATTTTTGCATGCCTTTTTCCTCGCAATAGAATTGGTTAAAAATCGAATGCAAGCATAATATGGTCAAAAAAGTACTCATCATCGACGAGGTTCATTCCTCCATGGCTGAGGGCTTACAATCCTTAGGCTTTCACGTAGATGAGTTTCTGACTTTATCCAAGCAGGAAACCATGTCGATCATCAGCCAATACAGCGGTTTGATTCTACGTAGTAAATTTATCATAGATGCTGATTTTATTGAATCTGCCAGTCATTTAACCTTTATCGCAAGAGCGGGTGCGGGTTTAGATCTGATTGATTTAGCCGCCTGCCAAGAAAAAAATATTCGCGTTTTTTCTGCCAACGAAGGAAATAAAGATGCGGTGGCAGAACATGTCATGGGCCAATTGCTCACCATCGCGCATCGATTGAATACGGCTGATACAGAAGTTAGAAATGGTATTTGGAACAGGGAAGCAAATAGAGGTTGGGAAATACATGGAAAAACCATCGGCATTATTGGTTTTGGAAATATGGGCCAAGCGCTTTGCCAAAGGTTACTTGGTTTTGGTGTAAAGATTTTAGCATATGATAAATACGCACCGGCACCCTCCCCTTTTGGGGCCGATTTAGCTGATATTTTTCAACATGCCGACATCGTTTCGTTGCATGTTCCATTGACAGATGAGACCAACGGATTAGTGAACCAAGATTTTTTAAGGTCCTTTAAAAAGCCCATTGTATTAGTGAATAGCTCGAGAGGTCCAATAACACCTTTAGAAAATGTCCTTTGGGGTTTGCAAGAAGGCATTATTTCAGGATTAGCCTTAGATGTCTTGCCTAATGAAAAAATTAAATCTTGGTCCAAAGAAGAACAAGTACTTTTTGATAAATTGAAATCATATCCCAATACACTCTTTAGCCCCCATGTGGCTGGTTGGACTACCGAGAGTTACCTTAAAATCAATGCGGTTTTAATAGAAAAAATCCGAACCCTGTTCCATCCATGAATTACCCAGAAAACATAGGTGAAAAGCTAGGATTTAATCAGATTCAAAATCACATTAAGTCGCTGTGCCTCAGCAATATGGGTGCTGAATATGCGGACAAAATGAAATTTTCAAACCGCTTTGCTTTGGTGAACCAATGGGTCCAACAAGTCAGCGAGATGAAGCAGTTGATGGCTGAGCATGGGGGTGAGTGGCCCCAACAAGATTATTATGATTTGCGAGAGTGGTTCGGACCTTTAAGCCTAGAAGGACATTATTTAACAGCCGACGAATGGCGCGATTGGCAAAGGGGCCTCGATATTTTATATCAATGTGTCCGCTTTTTTTACAAAATAGATTCCGAAAAATACCCAGAAATTCACCGTATAACCCAAGTTTTTAAGGACAAATGGGAAGGTCAAGAGTCTGGAGATTTTAGGCAAATACTGCCCATTATACAGGAATTAGATCGCGTTTTTGACGCCAATGGACAAATCAAGGAAAGCGCCTCCCCCGCTTTAGGAGATTTACGCAGAAAGCGCTTTGCAGAAGAACAAAATCTGAGAAAGAAATTGGACAGCTTAATCAATCAGGCCTATAAGGAAGGTTGGGTTAGCAAAGATTTTTCCCTGACCTTACGAAATGGCCGGATGGTTATTCCACTTGCGGCAGAGCATAAGAGGAAAATAAAAGGTTTTGTTCAAGACGAATCCGATACCGGTAAAACAGTGTTCTTAGAACCTGCAGATGCCTTAATTGCCAACAACGAGATCAAATCATTGGAATCTGCAGAACGCAGAGAGATTATATTAATTCTGAGCCGCTTATCGGACCGCATAAGACCATTAGTTCCTATGTTGAGCTCTTGGTTCCAATGGCTTGGATTGATTGATTTCATCCGATCCAAGTCGATCTGGGCCACAGAAGTAAACGCTAGTTTACCCAAAATAAAAGACTACCCTACCCTAGATTGGAAAGAAGCCAGGCACCCCATTTTAGAACAATCCCTACATAAAATAGGTAAAAAAATAAAGCCTTTGTCGATCACGTTGGACGACAGAAAAAGAATTATGGTGGTCTCTGGGCCTAATGCAGGAGGAAAATCGGTCACTTTGGGAACCTTAGGGCTATTGCAATATTTATTTCAAACAGGTTGTTTAGTGCCCATGGCTGAGGGTTCCACCATGGGATTTTTTGATCAAATCTTTTTAGATATGGGGGATGATCAAAATATTGAAAATGAATTGAGTACCTATAGCTCACACTTAAGCAATATGAATTATTTTTTAGGGCATGTAAATCCTAAAACGATGATCTTGGTGGATGAATTTGGGACGGGGACAGAACCTTCCTTAGGGGGTGCCATTGCGGAATCTATCTTAGAGAAATTGGCAGAAAAAGGTTGCTATGGAGCAATCAATACACATTTTGGAAATTTAAAGAGTTTAGCAGACCGACAAGCCGGATTATTTAATGCTGCGATGCGGTACGATACCGAACATTTAGAACCTCAGTTTATTTTAGATATGGGGAAACCGGGCAGTTCTTTTGCTTTTGAGATTGCTCAAAAAATCGGTTTACCTGCTAAAATCATTGAAAATGCGCGAAAAAAACTAGGCACTAAGCAGGTGGATTTTGATAAGATGTTGATGGAAACGGAAACCGAAAAGCAAATTTGGGAATCAAAAAATATTCGATTAACCATAGAAAGCGAACAAGCAGAAGCCATCAAACAACAATACACCAGCTTAAAAAATCATTTAGATGACGAGCAAAAAAGGCTCATTAATCAAGCAAAAGCAGAGGCGAAAAAAATCATTCAGGAAGCCAACAGCCGTATTGAACAAACCATTCGAGAGATAAAAGAGAAGTCGGCTCAAAAGGAAGAAACCAAAGAAATCAGAGGAAAATTAGACGCATTTGTCAAAAAAGAATTACATGAAATCCCGTCAAAAACCCCCATTCCAATCGAAAAACCGAATCCTAAAAATCTCAAAGGACCCATGGTTATTGGGGATTGGGTTGCTTTAGATCAAGGCCAAGGAGAATCCGCTATCGGACAAATCATGGCATTTAAAGGAAAAGATGCGGTGGTGGCATTAGGTGGAATTAGTAGTACGATCAAAGTGAATCGATTGCAAAAAGTACATGCCCCCAAGCAGGAAAAGCAAAAAATCTCTGCGCTACAAGGTATTGATTTTAATGATCGCATGGCACAGTTTTCCATCACATTAGATGTACGTGGAAAAAGAGGAGAAGAAGTATTTGTGATTTTAGATCGATACATGAACGATGCTTTATTGTTAGGTTCCAATGAAATTAAAATACTTCATGGTAAGGGGGATGGAATTTTGCGTAATTTGGTTCGAGAGCAACTCAAGCGCTATAATCAAATTAGGTCTTTTGATGATGAGCATGCAGATCGAGGAGGTGCGGGAGTAACCATTGTAACGTTTAAATAAATGGGACGTTTGTTAATCATTAGTTTACTCTTTTTCTGTTCCAGCTGTATGTTGGAGTATAGTTCGGGTATAGCTAAACTTCAATCAGAAGACTATAAAGGTGCTAATGAAGACTTTAGTATCGCACACCAAAAAGACCCCTATAACCCAGAAATACTTTTTTCTCGAGCCTTAAGCAGAGGTTTCTATGGACATTATACTGGGGCTATTAATGATTTAACGAGAGCTATTAAGCTTAATCCCAACGAAGCGAGTTATTATTTTTATCGGGGATATTTCAAATCTAAATTTTGAAATGAAAAAGGGGCAATTGAAGATTATTCTAAAACCATTTTAATTTACCCCTATTACCCTGAGGCTTATTATAATCGAGGAATCAAATTATTAAATACAGGTTATTTGTCTGAGGCCTGCCAAGATTTCCAAACAGCCGTTAACCTAGGTGACACGCTATCGATCCGATTTATAAATGTGTATTGCCGAAAAGAAATTATTCCAAATGCCGAGTAAGAAGTGACTAAACTGATTTTTGTCAGTTTTAGTTTTTGACTTAGCCGTAATTTTGCTGTGACTAAAGCAGCAACATGACTCACTCCACCATACAATCACCAGCACACACTTTTCATATCCCAGTGATGGGATTGTCATTTACGGTAGATACCCCCATTAAGGTCGCTCGTTTCGGGATTTCATCGGTCATTTCAATTGCCGAAGACCACCTAATTGAATTAATGCGCAAGCATTATTATCAAAGTCTTGGGATACCATTCCAACCCATTTCTAAGAACGAAGATGATTATCGGGCTAAACGAATTTGTGATTATTTGAATTTAGTCAATCAAATCGTTAACAATCAGATCGGTGTCATCAAACAAGAAAGCTTTGGTCAGGGAAATGAAATTGATCGGTATTTTGAAATGCTTCCGTCTAGCAGCTTGCTAAAATCAGCTTATCTAGAAATGAATTCGGCTAAAAATCTGTGTGAAAAAATCAAATTACAGGATTATTTAAGAACTCAAATCGTCCCAGGTAGCATTGATGTCAACATCATGACGAAATTGGACAAAAGTAACCCCAATCAAAAGGGTGAAATTTTAGATGAAAACTCAGACGCCATCGCCGCATTAAGGGGTTATGCGCAAAGTAATTTATTTCAATCCAGCATTGTTTTTTCAGCGGGGATGAATCCCAGACTATTCAATTATTTAGAGCATTGTGAGGATTTCTCTTTGGACGCACAAGGAAATTCAATCAAAAAAATCATTGTTAAGGTCAACGATTATAGGTCTGCTTTGATTCAAGGTAAATATTTAGCCAAAAAAGGAATTTGGGTACATGAATTTAGAATTGAATCCGGTTTGAATTGTGGGGGACATGCTTTCGCCACTGAAGGATATTTACTGGGGCCAATTTTGGAAGAGTTTAAGGCTAAAAAACAGGAGTTAGTGGACGCGATTTACATCCAATTCACCGACACGCTGACTCGATTAGAAAAACCAAAGCCTCTAAAAATCAATCCGATCAAATTATCCGTTCAAGGTGGGATAGGCACATATGAAGAAGATTATTTCTTACATCAGCATTATCATATGGACAGTACGGGATGGGGAACGCCATTTTTATTAGTTCCTGAAGCGACGACCGTGGACCCAGAAACCATGGATTTATTGTGTAAAGCTCAACAAGAGGATGTGATTTTAAGTAAAAGTTCTCCTTTGGGAGTTCGGTTTAATTACCTCAAGGGCACTTCTGCCTACCGTGAGCGAATGAATCGAATCGCTGTAAAGAATCCTGGAAGCCCATGCACGGAAAAACATTTGGCATTCAATACAGAATTCACCGAAGAACCTATTTGTACGGCTTCCAAAAAATACCAGAAATTGAAGTTGGCCTACATCGAACAAAGTGAATTAACTGAAAATCAAAAGGTAACTCAAAAACAGGAAATTTTAGACAAGGAATGTCTATGCGTAGGCTTAAGCAATTCGGCTGCGATTAATTACAAGGAAATTTTCTTGAAAAAATTAACGGCGGTCACCATGTGTCCAGGTCCTAACATTGCTAATTTCTCTCAAATTGTGTCCTTAAAAACCATGATCGATCATATTTATGGCCGCATTAATTCATTGACAAAATCGAGTAGACCACATATGTTCATTGCCGAATTAAACCTCTACATGGATTATTTTAAAGAAATGTTGACAGAAGAAATAAGTTTGGAACAAATGGACAAGCGAAAAAAATATTTCAACACCTTCATGTCCAATTTAAATGAAGGCATTGAGTATTACCATTCGTTAAAAGATTTGTTGGCAGATTCAGCTAAGCAGCAATTTTTAAAATCATTGCAATTTGCCGAGGATGAACTTAAGCAATTGCAACAAAAATATGCCCTTCAAATTATCTAATAAATCGCTAAAAATATTGACCTTTGTCTTTATTTAATTTTTAACGATTTATTATGTCTATTGCAAAAGCTGGCGATACGGTCGCCGTACATTACACGGGTAAACACACCGACGGTTCCATTTTTGATTCCTCAGAAGGAAGAACTCCATTAGAATTTCAAATTGGTTCTGGTATGGTCATCAAAGGCTTCGACGATGGAGTGACGGGCATGAGCATCGGCGATAAAAAAACAATCGTCATTCCTGCGGCTGAGGCCTATGGAGAGCATTCTCCAGAAAATACAGTGAGCATAGAACGCTCTCAAATTCCATCTCATATCGAATTAGCTTTAGGAGCGTCTTTAAATATGCATCAAGATGGTGGACAGGTGGTTGAAGTAGTAATTACTGATTTAACTGAAACGCATGTTACTTTAGATGCAAATCACCCATTGGCTGGAAAAGATTTAACATTTGATCTTGAACTTGTTAGCATTCAATAATTCATATGAAAATTGACCTACGCTCTTTTATCCCTCACGGACTGGTTATTTTAGGTTTTGTCTTGTTGGCATTCATATATTGTGGACCGGTACTTCAAGGAAAAGTATTGATTCAGCATGATATCCAACAGGCTCAAGCGGCGGCCCAAGAGAGCGTTCAATTTAAAAAAATAAGTGGTGAAGATGCCTGGTGGACAAATTCCATGTTTGGCGGAATGCCTACTTTTCAAATTTCAGGAAGCTATCCGTATAGTATTTCGAGTCATACGGGTAGTTTTTTAACCAATTTATTTCCTAATCCGGTCAACTTACTAATCCTCCAATTAATAGGCATGTACCTGTTTTTGTGGGCGATGGGGGCCTCTCCTATTTTGGGTTTTGCGGGAGCTGTTTTGTATGCTTTTGCGACGTATAACATGGTCATTATTCCCGCGGGACATACCTCAAAAGTATTGGCATTAGCTTATGCTCCTGTCGTTTTAGCAGGAATTAAAATTTGCTGGGAGCGAAATAAATGGCTGGGAGCTGCGATTTTCTCCATCGGGATGGCACTAGAACTCTATGCAAATCATATACAAATTACGTATTATTTGTTTTTCATTATTGGGGCTTATAAACTGTATACGTTTTCCAAAGCGATTCAAGATAAGGCCTTGGCCGACTGGTTTGGCAAAGGAATATTATTGACCATCGGTTTAATTTTAGCCGTAGGAACACATTCCATGCGTCTTTGGAACAATTACGATTATAGCAAAGAAACGACAAGGGGCGCATCGGAACTGAAAGTAAATAAAGAAAGAGGAAGTGGGTTGGATAAAAACTATGCTTTTGACTGGTCATATGGAATTTCCGAAACAGGTACTTTATTAATTCCAAATTTCAAGGGTGGAGCCTCTCAAGGAAATTTAGGAGGCGCAAAATCTGCTACCTACAAAACGATGGTTGACGCCGGTCTACCTGAAGATCAAGTTCTTGGATTTGTTGAAAAGGGACCGACTTACTGGGGCGAGCAGAGTTATACGGCAGGTCCAGCCTATGCAGGAGCTTTGGTTATCTTCTTGTTTTTGTTTGCAGCATTCTATCTGAAGACAGCTGAAAAATGGTGGCTGATTGGGGTCACACTCCTATTCATCACTTTTTCATGGGGTAAAAACTTTTTCTTTAATGGCGTTCTCTTTGACTATTTTCCCTTATTCAATAAATTTAGAGCCATCACCATGGTGCTTTCATTTGTCCAATTAGGTTTAGTGGCATTAGGGATTTTAGGGTTACAAAGATTCATTAAGGAGAAACCTAGTTTCAGTGAGATCAAAAAACCACTGCTTTATTCATTTGGTTTAAGTGGTGGAATTTGTTTGTTTTTCGCCTTGTTGCCCGATTTATTTTTTGATTTTAAGGGTGCTCAGGACGGAGTAGGAATCTTGCAGGATGCCAATATCAATGCAGCGATTTGGAATAGCATTCGGTTAGACCGGATCGTTTTATTTAGATCGGATGCGCTAAGGAGCTTTTTTGTGATTGCTATAGGTACTGGGATTTTGTGGTTAGCTACGAGTAAAAAGGTAAAGAAATCGATCTGGTTAATTGGCCTTGTACTTTTAAGTATTTTTGACCTAACACCAGTCGCCAAACGTTATTTTGGGAATGATGCGTTTGTTTCCAAAAGTACGTTGGAAGAACAAGTTCAACCGAGTTCTGCAGACCAACAAATTTTAGCCGATAAAACTCAATTCAGAGTATTGAACTCAACCGTTTCATTCATGAATGATGCGACCACTTCGTATTATCATCAATCGTTAGGAGGATATCATGGGGCTAAGCTTCGTCGGTATCAAGAGTTGATCGAGAAATATTTTGCTGGTAGTCCAGCCCAAATGAGTGTTTTAAACATGTTAAACACCAAATACATTATTGGCGCAGATTCATTAGGCAGCCCGATCGCCCAAGTAAATCCAAATGCCTTGGGCAACGCTTGGTTTGTAAAAAATATCCAGTGGGCAAATTCTGCAGACGATGCCTTAACTGATATCGAGAAATTTGATCCTAAAAATACAGCGATTTTAGAAGTACAGGATAAGAGTATTTTACAAAATTTCGCACCTGACTCCATGTCGGTGGGAGTTATCTATTTGAAAGACTACAAACCCAATCACCTAAGCTATTCCTCTAATGTGAGCAAACCATCCTTAGCGGTGTTTTCAGAGATTTATTACCGGGGCAATAAAGATTGGAAAGCGTACATCGATGGGAAAGAAGTGGATCATGTAAGAGCTGATTATGTGTTACGTGGATTAATTGTTCCAGCAGGAAAACATACGATTGAGTTTACATTTAAGCCCTATTCCGTAGAGTTGGGCAATAAAATAGATGCAGCCGCATCCATTGCATTATTACTATTTATAGCCTTGGGTTTGGGCTTAGCATTTAAAAATAAGATATGATTTATTCAATGACAGGTTTTGGGAAATCCCAAAAAGAGGCGCAAGAATTACAAATTCGGGTGGAAGTAAAGACCTTGAATTCTAAGTTTACAGATATTTTTTGCCGACTTCCAAAATCCATTTCAGCTCGTGAAATTGAAATTCGCAATTTCTTAACACAGCAATTAGAACGAGGCAAGATTGAATTAAGTGTTCAGATTCAAAAGAATCATGAGGGTGTTGAGGCAAGTATTTTACCGCAAGGACAGATTGCTTTGTATTATGCGGAGTTGAAGCGAGTGGCTAAGGATTTAGGTGTTTCAAATTTGGATGAAGGGGCCTTGTATTTGCAGGCATTAAATGTGCCAACAAGCATTTCCCAAGAGGCAAAGGAGGAAAATGAGGAGGAGATTGAGGCGCTGTGGCAAGTCATTTATGAGGCGATCCAAGAGGCGGTTGCCGAATGTAAAGAGTTCCGTGCGCGTGAGGGAAAGATAGTCGAAGATAAATTCAGGGAATATATTGCATCAATCTCATCGGGTTTGCAACAAGTATTAGAACAGGATTTAATTCGCATGCCTGGCATTCGTGAGCGCATGAAAAAGTCGCTGCTTGAGCTCGGACTAAACGAAGATTTCGACAAAAATCGCTTTGAACAGGAAGTAGTTTATTACATCGAAAAATTTGATATTTCAGAAGAAAAAGTACGTTTAAGCACGCATTTAGAGTATTTTATTGACATCTTGGCGGAGGGAAATGGCAAGAAATTAAACTTCATGGCGCAGGAGATTGGTCGTGAAATTAACACCATCGGTTCCAAGGCCAATGATTCTCAAATCCAACGCTTAGTGGTGAACATGAAGGATGAGTTGGAGAAGATTAAGGAGCAGACGGCGAATGTGCTTTAGAGACGCGAGGTATCGCGTCTCTACAAACCATTCAACAAGGCTATCCCCACACAACCAATCGCCAAACCAATCCATTGCCGGTTCGTCAAGCGCTCCTTGAAAAATACATAGGCAGTAATGGCGCTCAATAGAATGACACTTAAATTATACATCGTCAATACCACAGCGGCATTGTTTTGATAGGCATCTAAGGCTTTCAAAAGAAAATAAAAGGAAAAGAAGTTGGGCAAACCTAATGGAATGGCCGCTATTACAGAATTACGGTTCCAGGCTAATGTGCTATTAACCGATTTCCAAATAAGCACAATGGCTGAACTGATCATGGACCCAATCAGCAACATCATGATAAAAGGTAAAGTACCACCGACAAAATAAGTCAATGAGCTATTGAGGTAACTAAAAAGAGTATTTGTCAAACCATAAGCCACAAAAACAGCGAGCAATAATGAAACAACAGGTTTCACGCCATCCGCTGAAGTCAATTGAGGACTACAAAAATAAATGGCTGCAAAGGACAAAACCAATCCTAAGGAAATTGACCAATTAATTTCACCACCTGTCTTTAAAATAAATAGATTAATTAATACAGGAATGACGAGCGAAATGTTGTTGGCCAACGAAGTAGGGGCCATTCCATTTTTTTGGGTAGAAAAACCAGACAATAAAAAAGTAATAACAAATCCCACACCCATGGCCATTAATAAAAACGTATCTCCTGTGGAAGGCCAATGAAATGGAATAGCAGAAGGCTGATGAAAATAGGCCGTTAAAAAACAAACCGGATAATTCAACAAAATGGCAATTCGAGTATCCACTTGGAATCGAGCATGCGCCCTGAAATTCACCAGTAATAGAACCGAAAAAACGACTGAGAGTACTAAATAAAGCATCTTATGATTTTTTAACTAAGTCCTCCAAAATACCTACCCACTCCGGTGAATTGTTTAAACTTTCAACTAATTGCCAGTGTTCGCCACCCGCCTCTTCAAATATTTCTTTATACTCCTCACCTACTTCAATCGTTGTTTCAAGGCAGTCGGCCACAAAAGCAGGAGAAAAAGCCAATACTTTTTTATGTCCGTCAGCCACTAATTTAGGAATCACTTCGTCAGTATAAGGCTTAAGCCAAGGATCTCGACCTAATCTACTTTGAAACGAAGTACTGTAAGTCCCTGGCTTTAATCCCATTTTACCGGCGATCAAACGGGTAGTTTCATGGCATTGTGCCCGATAGCAACCATGATTTTTATCGGTGATTGAATCGCAACAAGTGCCAAAAACACAAGTCGTTTTAGTTAAATCACCCTTGCGCACATGTCGTTCAGGAATTCCATGGTACGAGAATAAATAATAATCAAAGTCGACATCCTTTTGGTAATTCGCAGCTTTAGCCGCAAAATAACTTGAGAATGCGGGATGATCATAAAAATAACTTGCGATAGAAAGGGAGGGCATCACTTGCCATTTGGACATCAATTGCATCACTCGTTCAAATACAGAACCTGTAGAAGCCGAAGCATATTGCGGAAAAAATGGAATGACAATTAATTTCTTTAAATTTTTGGCTTCCATATCCGCCATAGCAGTAGCTAAATCAGGACTCTGATATCGCATGGCTAAGCGCACATAATAGGAATCACCAAGTTTTACTTGTAGGTCGCGCGCCACATCTTCCCCATAAAATTTCAAAGGCGAACCACGTTCTTCCCATAATTCCTTATAAATTTTGGCTGATTTAGGCGCTCGAAATGGAGCAATAATTCCCTTAACTAAAATATAACGGATCAAGTATGGAATGTCGATTACTCGACCATCCATCAAAAATTCACGTAAATACTTACGTACCGAAGGAGTTCCTGGATCATCTGGAGTCCCTAAATTAACGATTAATACACCTACCATAGGAAAAATTTAAAAGCACAAAGATCATTCAAAAATTATAAAATCCATCCTTCTGGAGTAATTTTTGTTCGATAAGCTGATTCTACGCAAGGAACGCGGTCTTGGCAATTCACAGAACCCGGAGGACACGTATAAATTTCACCCGTCAAAAACGTGATTAAAGCAAACTCTTCCTTAGGCACACTTTTTAATCGATCGATAAAGTAAATCTTTTTACGAACGGAAAATACGTTGAAAATCCCCAAAACTCTTTCCTTAGGATCTGTAATGGGCTTAATATTCATACTAAATCGAGTTTCTGCAGGCACATCAAATAAAGATCCGCTAGATTGTACCTGAGCAATTAAGGATTGGTAAAAATTGAATGCATTTTTAGTGATTGAACGCTGCTCTAAACGTAAATAATAAGGCGAATACCCATCAAAAGGCACTCGAGCTACTTGGCGTCCCGTAATTTTCTGTCCGTTGGTCAGCACATCCGAAAATACATTTAAATCTGCGTTGTTCGTTATATCCCAGCAATTCCCATTACACATATAATTTAAAATCTCTTCCGTAGGCATCGCAGGAGCAACACATACATTGGATTTGAAATTCCATTTAGCCCCGCCCTCACAGGTTTCACAGATTGAAATCTTTTCAAAATGCCTCCAATTCCACATATAAAAATCTCCTTCCTGGGGACTATCTTTAAAGTCAACATAAACTGAAAAACCATTTCGCCGAGGATCTACCTTAGCGTATTGATCACGCACCTCAAACTGAGTAACAATGTTTTCAATTTCAGGAGCTGGAATCATTTTTTCCTCAACACTTTCATACTGCTTGCCAGTAAGTGTTTTAACAAATAATCGATAGGTGGAACCTACTTTACCCACAAAACCTACAGGTGGTAAATAGGTGCCTAGGGCAGTTCCTTCCTTGAAAATAGTTTTTGCCCCAGTTTGATCCAATATATAGACCTCAGCTTTAGATACTGCCAAAGGGTTTTGAGAAATAATTCGATTCGCTGAACTTGTAATTCGAATTTTATTTAAAGCCGCATCATCAGAAATGTCGGCTTCAATAGTCATGTACGAAGTGGAATCAATTTGCTTGAAATCCATAATGGGGTTGATACAAGCCCAAGAAATCATGCCAATGATGGTAGAAAAAAGTATATATCTAAATAAATGAGTAGGCATCTCTATAAAAATTTAAAATTGTACGTAAGAGAAATAAAAGGAGAGGCAAACACGCTAAGCTCATATGCTCTAAGGCCTGTTTTGGAGGATTTGAAAAACACTGAATATGGATTCTCTCTGCCATAAAGGTTGTAGACTGTGAAAACCCAACTACCTTCCCAGCGTTGACTTTTCATCGATGGATTATTAACGGTCCAAGAAAAATCTAAGCGGTGGTAATCTCGAATGCGGTCATTATTCCTCTCTTGGAATACCGGATATTTTTTAGCCCCGATTTCATACATTCCGGAAGGTGAAGAAAAGGGTCTGCCCGTGTTGTAGGCAAAAGTAAATGAAAAACTATGGTGCGTAGTTGGCTGAACATTCAGCATCATATTAAAGGTATGAGGCTTATCATAATTGGTCGCAAACCAGTCTCCTCCGTTAATTGACTGAACCTCAGGAAAATCACCGATCATTTGACTAAAGGCACGTGCGTAGGTGTAGGAAACCCAACCACTTACTTCGCCTTTTTTCTTTTGAACCATTAATTCAACTCCATAAGCTTTGCTTTTTCCGGTCACCAACTGAGTTTCAATGTTGGGATTTAATTGCAAATTAGCTCCCGAAATAAAATCAAGGGTATTGCGGACATCCCTATAATAGGTCTCTAAAGATGCTTCATAGACATTTTCATTATAGGTTTTAAATAAACCCAAAGAAAGAAAATCACTTTGTTGGGGCTTAATAAACTGATCCGCTGTTTTCCAACGAGAAGTAGGTAATGGAGTTGTGTTATTCGAAAGTAATTGGAAAAACTGCTGCATTCGATTATACCCAAATTTCATGGTTGTGTTTTCACCGATTGAATATTTCATGGTTAAACGTGGCTCAAATCCACCATATGAAGACATAACCTCACCATCCGCATACGTCTTTTTACTAATAATGGAATTTAATGAAGGCATCCGATTAGGCATATATTCATTAAATGTTCCCGCACCAATTCGCCAGTATTGCGAATACCGTAAACCATATTGAATGGTAAAGGTCTCGTTCATCTTAAACTCATCATCCGCAAAAATCGCAGCTTCCATCGATTGCTCATCCTGAATTTTAACGGTCGCCACTCGGGAAACAACACCAATATTTAAAGAACCAGGATCTATATCATATCGTGTAATCGTTGCACCAAAATTCATCTTATGTTTAGCATTCGGCTGAAAATCAAAACTAGCAGATAAATTTTTGTATTTGATGAAACTATTTAAATCAATCGTATTAACCGTATCAGGGGCATAAGTCTTCGTCTTATACACGGTGCTTGCTGCACTTAACATAAAATTCAACTTCTCAGAAAAATAATGATTCCAGTGAATAGCAAAATTAGTATGACCATAATCAAACGAGGTACGTTTTGCGATCACATTTTCAATACTGAACAATGAATCAACCCGGTAATAATCTTGACTTAAATAACTTGAAAAGGAAATGGTATTTTTTGTATTGGGTCTATAAAAAACTTTGGTCGCCACATCAGAGAAATTAGCCCGAATGTTTTTCAAATAATCAGGTGCAAACCACTTAAACATAAAATCATTTATAGACAAACGACCGGCTACCATAACAGATAACTTCTCCTTAATAACGGGTATTTCAGCAAGTAGTCGGTTAGAGACTAATCCGATACCCCCTTGCATTTTGAATTTATCCGTATTGGGCTCAATCATCTTGATATCTAAAACAGAAGCCGAACGGCCACCAAATCTGGTAGGAATACCTCCTTTATACAATTCTAAATCTCGAATCGCATCAGAAGCAAAAACGGAAAATAACCCAAACATGTGTGTTGGATTAAAAATGGGCGTATCGTCAATGTAAATTAGATTTTGATCCACATTACTTCCTCGAATATTAAGACCATTAGCCCCCTCACCCACCGAAGAAACACCAGGCAAAGTTTGTAAGCTTCGAATAACGTCCACCTCACCCATCATGGTAGGCAATTTTTTAATTCCTTTTAAACTTAACACGGTCACACCTAAAGAAGGGGTCTGAATATCGCGCTTGGTCGATGCGCTAGAAACAATAACTTCTTCCAATTGCTTTGTTACGTCGTTCAATTGAACATTTAATTCAAAATCAGCTTTCAGATAAAATTTAGTACGATACGGATTATAGCCCACATGGCCAACTTTCAATACATATTCTCCAAAAGGAAGATATATTCGATAGCGACCTGCAGAGTCAGTAGAAACACCCGATTTTTTAAAATCAACAGAAATATCAGCACCACGTAAAGGCTCGCCAGTTTGAGCGTCTAAGACACGACCATAAACAGAGGGCAATGTAGTGGTTTGTGCGATTGAAAATTGGCTTCCGGCAATTAATAAAAAGATGGGAAGTACTCTTAGTAAGAGTTTATTCATAAAAAATCAAGAAGTAGATAAAGTTAAAAATACGAAAATTCCACGATAGAATTTACTTTAATAGCGACCAAACCGAGGATATTGCGACGAAAAATAAGGCAATGGGTGTCAAAACTTTCCAAGATAAGTACATAAGTTGGTCTACACGTAACCTAGGAAGCGTCCAACGAATCCACATTTGTAAAGCGATCAATATATATGACTTCAACATGAGCCAGAAAAAACCTAAGGCAGTGCCGACAACCGTTCCAGGAGTTCCATTAGTCCAATCCGCTAATGCAAAACGACCCATATTAGGAAAGGGCGAATACCAAGCACCCCAAAATAGTATCACACCTAATATACTGACTAAGAGCATAATACCATATTCAGACAAAAACAATAATGCCCAGCGCATCCCTGAATATTCGGTATGAAAACCGCCGACTAATTCCGACTCAGCTTCTGGAATATCAAAAGGTGCCCGATTAGCTTCTGCTAAACTGGCAATAAAAAATACGATGAATAGCAAAAACATAAAAGGCATTCGGACCACATTCCACGTCAAAATCCCTCCTATACTTCCCACTTCAATTCCTGTATATTTAATACCAAATAAATATTGTTCCCCTTCTGCAAAAATACCTTGTTGGCCCGCAATCACCTGCAAATTCAAACTAGAAGATAAAATAACCACCGACAAAATCGATAAACCTAACGGAATTTCATAAGAAACGAGTTGGGCCGCCGAACGTATCGCACCCAAAAGCGAATATTTATTATTGGATGTCCAGCCTGCCAGCAATATTCCAAGGGTATCCAATGATATAATTCCCATCAGGAGCATTAAACCCATTTCTGTCTGGCTACCTTGAAGCCAAATTCCTGAGCTTAAGGGAATAACTGAAAAAGCGCCAAAAATAGACAAAAAAATAATCCAGGGTGCCGCGAGAAAAAGTTTTCTTTGGGCAGCAAAAGGAACGATATCCTCCTTTTGTAAAAGCTTTAGTAAGTCGGCAAAAACTTGCAATAGACCCCATTTCCCAACTTCCATCGGACCCAAACGGTCCTGCATAAATGCTGATAATTTACGCTCCACATATACGCCGACCACCACATTAAGGGTGATTAAAGCAAGGCAAATAATGAGAGCGATGAACATTATAGTTTATTTAGAGCTTGCGTGATATCCTGAATTAAATCATCAATATGCTCTAAGCCCACTGATATACGAACCATTCCATCCGTGATGCCCACTTCAGCCTTGTCTTCAACGGACAATTTCGAATGGGTCGTGGAGCCTGGATGCGTCATAATTGTACGAGAATCTCCTAAATTGGACGAAATAGTGATAAACTTCAACTGTTTCGAAAAGGCATTTACCTTTTCAAATCCACCTTTTATATCAATGGTAATAATACCGCCACCATATTTCATTTGCTTTTTGGCCAACTCATATTGAGGATGTGCAGGTAGAAAAGGATAATTAACTGCATTAAGCGCTTTGTGACCATCTAAAGCTAAGGCCAATGCCATTGCATTTTCAGAATGCTTTTGCATCCTTAACTCAAGCAATTCTAAGCTTTTTGATAAAATCCAAGCATTAAATGGCGACAAAGAGGGACCCGTGTGTCGAGCAAAAAACCGTATTTCTTGAATCAATTCTTTTTTTCCACAAATAATCCCGCCTAACACTCGCCCTTGTCCGTCGATGAATTTAGTTGCCGAATGAATGACTAAATCAGCTCCCATATCGATTGGAGTTTGTAAAATAGGCGTTGCGAAACAATTGTCGACCGCCAAAACAATATCCTTTCCTGCTTTCAAATCACTCAGCGCTTGTATGTCGATAAGCTCTAACCCTGGATTTGAGGGACTCTCACAAAACATGAATTTTGTGTTAGGTTTAATCGCATTTTTCCAGGCATCTAAATCACTCCCAGAAACAAAAGTGCATTCTATGCCCCACTTCGCAGTGATTTTGGTTAATATTTGAATCGCTGAGCCAAATAAAGCTTTGGAAGCGATAATATGATCTCCAGATTTCAACAAACCAGCCATTGATGCAAATATGGCAGCCATTCCCGTTGAGAACGCAATTCCATCCTCAGCATTTTCCAACACACACATTTTAGAAACAAATTCATCCACATTGGGATTCATGAATCGAGAATAAATGTTTCCCTCTATTTCATCCGCAAAAACGGCTTTACTCTGCTCTGAATCTTCAAACGTAAAACTTGACGTCAAATAAAGAGGCACAGAATGTTCACGGTTATGGGACTTAGGTACCTGGATTCGGATCGACTGAGTCTGTTTTTTCATAAATTTCAATTAATAATCTACAAAAATAATAGATTAACATTAAAAAATTCGCTAAAAATAATCTATTTGTAGATAAAAATTTGAGTAAAAAAATATTGGTTATATCTTTATAAGAAATAGAAATATACCTTTAAATACAATGATGAAAAAAACAATTTACTCAATGCTTGTAGCTGTGATGCTGTTGCCAACTGCCATGCAAGCACAAAAATGGACCAACCTTTTTGACGGAAAAACCTTTACGGGTTGGAAACAATTAAATGGCCAAGCGAAATACGAAATTAAAAATGGAGTGATTATCGGCACAACCGTAGCAAACACACCAAATTCTTTCATGGCCACCGAAAAAACGTACGGTGATTTCATCCTTGAGTTAGAATTAAAAGTGGACAACTCCATGAATTCAGGTATTCAAATCCGTAGTTTATCCAAACCAGAAGTTAATAATGGTCGCGTTCATGGCTACCAAGTAGAAATAGATCCCTCGGATCGCGGTTGGTCAGGCGGAATCTACGACGAAGCGCGTAGAGGCTGGTTATACCAAAACGAAATGAATCCTGCCGCTAAAAAAGCATTCAAACGTGACGCTTGGAATAAGTACCGCATTGAGGCAATTGGAAGTGTGATTCGTACTTGGATTAATGATGTGCCTGTGGCCAATTTGATCGACGACATGACTCCAGAAGGATTTATCGCCCTTCAAGTGCATGCGATAGGAAAAGAAGCTACGGCTGGAAAACAAGTTATGTGGAAAAACGTTCGCATTCAAACTGGTAAGGACATGCAACCACGCCCAGCGGATGGAGTAACTCCCGTAGAAAACTACACATTGAATACGCTTTCAGTTCAGGAAAAATCGTTAGGATTTAAATTATTATTCAATGGCAAGGATTTAACTGGATTTAGATCTGCTTTCAAAACCACTGCACCACCTAAAGTTTGGACAGTAGAAGAAGGAACTTTGCATGTGAATTCTTCAGGTGGAAAAGAATCAGGTAATGGCGGGGATATATTAACCAACGAAAAATTCGGGGCTTTTGAATTAGTTTTTGATTTTAAACTAACCGAAGGAGCTAATTCAGGGGTTAAATATTTTGTGAACGAAACATATGCTTCGGGCATGTCAGCGATCGGCTTAGAATACCAAGTTTTAGATGACGACAAACATCCTGATGCAAAATTGGGAACTGTTGGAAACCGTACCTTAGCTAGTTTATATGATATCATTCCGTCAAACAAAAACGACAAGCGTTTTCAAAAGAAAATTGGTGAATGGAATCAAGGACGTATCATCGTTTATCCAAACAACATAGTACAACACTGGTTAAATGGATTTAAGGTGTTAGAATACGAAAGAAATAGCAATATTTACAAAGTGTTAGTAGCACATAGCAAGCATTCAAGATGGGATGGTTATGGTGCTCAAGCAGCTGGTCCTATCTTGTTTCAAGAGCATGGAGATTCCGTTTTTTACAAAAACATAAAAATTAGAGAAATTAAATAAAATTATAAACCTATTACCATGGAAAGAAGAGAATTTATTCAAAAAGGTACTTTAGCTTCGCTAGGTACTTTTGCCTTTAGCCCAAAATCTTATAGCAAGATTTTAGGAGCCAATGACCGGGTGCGCGTGGCTGCAGTTGGTTTTTCAGATCGTCACCGATCATCACATGTAGGCCCATTCAAAACTTTATCGAAAGAGATGAATTTTGAAATGGTTGGACTTTCTGATCTTTGGAATCGCCGTAGAGAAGAAGGTGCAGCTTATTACCAAAGTCAATTGGGATCTAAAGTGACAACTTATCGCAATAACGACGAGCTGTATGCTTCAAAAGGTATTGATGCTGTATTTATTTCAACAGCCGATTTCCAACATGCCATTCACTTAATTGAAGCGGTAAAAGCAGGTTGTGATGCCTATTGTGAGAAGCCCTTGGCCGAAACCATGGAAGATAACCGCGCGGTTTTAAAGGCCGTAAAAGAATCCAATAAAATTGTACAAATAGGTTCTCAACGTCGTTCAGGAACCAATTATTTTGCTGCAGAAGATTTTATCAAGTCAGGTAAATTTGGTGATATCAAAATGGTGGAATTGCTTTGGAATGTAAACCAACCAGGAAGATGGAGACGTCCAGCTTTAACTAAGGTTTTAAAGGAATCCGATGTTGATTGGAATCGTTTCTTGCTTAACCGTCCTAAAGATACTTTTGATCCACGTAAATACTTAGAATATCGCTTATTCTGGCCATATTCATCTGGTATTTCAGGTCAGTGGATGTCGCATCAAATTGATACTGTACACTGGTTCTCTGGTCTAACACACCCTCGTTCTGCCGTTTCTAACGGAGGTATTTACCAATGGAATGATGGTCGTGTAAATGCAGATACCCAAACAACTGTATTTGATTACGGCCCTTCAGATGATAAAACAAAAGGATTCCAAGTTCAATTTACTTCTCGCTTCTCAAATGGAGCTGGCGGAACGAAAGAAATCTATTACTCAAATGCAGGTGAATTAAATCTAGATACAAACACAATTTCGCCTAACGGTGGACTTCGAGAAAGAGATGCAAAGGAAATGGGTATGCAAGCCAACCTATTACCTAGCATGAAATTAGGTGAAGCTATTGTAGTTGAGACAAGTGCAAATACGGGTGGAGACCAATTAACATTCAACCACATTAAAAACTGGATGGAATGTGTTCGTTCTCGCAAGACTCCAAACGCGCCGATCGAAGCTGGATATCAACATTCTATTGCAACCATTATGTCAAATGCGGCATATCGCACGGGTCAACGAGTGACTTTTGATGAGAAAACGCAAGAGGTTATGGCTGGAAATAAAGTGTTTAAATATTAATTTAAATACAAATTAATAGCTTGAAGAGACGCGATATTTCGCGTCTCTTTTTTTATTAAAAGCTGCTGTTTTTTCCAATAGACAATTTCCAAATTGCGACATATTTATTATAACTTGCAACAAATTCGAATTATAAAGCATATGGCCATCATTCCGACTCAAACTAAGAAAGATCTTTATACGCACATAGCGATCATTATTTCCTTATTTTTAGTCTTGTTTTTCGGCTTCTTCTTTGTCTATTTACCTTGGAGTACACACCACGGCGAAACGATTAAAGTTCCTAATCTAAAAGGAATGAGTGTTGAAAAAATGGAAGAGTTGATTAGCCAAAACGATTTGGAATATGAAATTTCGGATTGCACTTTCACAGCAGACAAACCTCCATTAACGATTTTATCTCAATACCCGATGCCAAATTCATTGGTCAAATCAGGCAGAAAAATATACATTACCATCAATTCTGAAACCCCTCCTACGATCAAATTACCAACGTTAGTCGGCTTGTCCGTGCGAAGCGCAGAACAACAACTCTTTATCTTAGGTTTAAGAAAAGGAATCGTACATGAAGTAAATGACCCTCGAATTAAAGAAGTGATTGAAGTTCAAGCATTTGGCAGAAAAATCGAGGCAGGAGCTAGCATACCTAAAGGCACTGCAGTCGACTTATTTATAGGTAATGGAACAGCCAATGTAGAAATGGAATTGCCTGATTTAGTGGGCAAGCCGATGGACGAAGTCAATATCATATTAGCAGGTATGAATTTGAAAATAGGAAAAGTAACCTATGAAGCCAATAGCGAATTCCCTGCTGGAACTGTATTTAAACAAAGTTGCGCCACATGCACTGGAACAAGCATCCACCCAGGAGATGCGATAGATGTTTGGGTTGTAGGCGGAGAAAACCAATAAATCATGGAAGATATTCAAATAGAAGAACTTAAAAACCGATTGGATCAAGGCGAAAACTTACACATCATTGACGTGAGAGAAGAATATGAATTTGACGAATTCAATATAGGAGCTTTATTAATTCCGTTAGGAGAATTACCGGATCGTTTAGATGAAATTGACGCGTGGAAAAACGAAGAAGTAATTGTTCATTGTAGGTCTGGTGCACGTTCAGGTCGCGCAAAGGAGTATTTATTGTCAGAAGGATTCACAAATCCCCGAAATTTAATTGGCGGTATGATCGCTTGGCAATCAGCCGGATATTAACATGAATAGTATTTCAGCCCAAGCATTCAAACAAAACTTGGGTGCCATTGCGGTGTTAGATATTAGAACTCAAAGAGAATGGGACGATTTTAATGTAGGGGGAATTCATATTCCCTTGGATGATTTACTCGCACGAATCAACGAAATTTCCCAAGAAAATAACTATACATTGATTTGTTATAATGGTACGCAAAGTCATATTGCGTGCCAACTCTTATCCGCAAAAGGTTTCAAAAACTGTCGAAATTTAGAGGGGGGATTAGAAGCGTTTTTATCGCTCTAGGTCTTTTAAAATACGATCTTTTGCCTGATCAGGATGCAACCATACATATTCATCTTGGTGTCTAAACCAGGTCAATTGCTTTTTAGCGTAATGTCGGCTGTTGCGTTTCAACAACCTGATTAATTCAGTCTCATCATATTCATCACGTAAATAGCCATATACTTCCTTATAGCCTAAGGTTTTAAGTGCATAATTGCTTTGGAAATCGGTGTATTTTTTGGCTTCGTCAACAAGCCCCTCGCCAAGCATCGCTTCCATCCGGGCATCAATTCGTTGGTACAATTCCTCTCTAGGCCGATCTAAACAGTATTTTAACATCTTAAAAGGACGAATATCCAATTTGCTTTTCCTGAATTCCGAATAGGTTTTGGAGGTTGACATACATACCTCCAACGCACGCACGACACGCTGCGGGTTTTTTGAATCTACTTGGCCTGCATACTCAGGGTCCCTGGTCTTGAGTTCATCGAATAAAACGCACAAGCCTTCCTCTTTCAATCTGGACATGAGAGAATTCCTCAATTCCATATCGATATCGGGCATCTCATCCAAGCCGTCCACCAAAGCTTTTAGGTAAAGTCCTGATCCTCCTGTGGCAATCACAAAATCATGTTGTTCAAACAAGGATGTTAACCGCAACAAGGCATCTCGTTCAAAATCACCTGGTGAAAAATAATCATGAATGGAATGGGAATCAATAAAATGATGAGTGACTCCACCTTGCTCTTTCAAACTAGGCTTCGCGGTACCAATAGACAATTCTTTGTAAAATTGACGTGAGTCGGCACTAATGATTTCAGTTTTTAATTCCTGGGCTAATTGGACGCAAAGATCTGTTTTGCCTACCGCAGTAGGACCTACTATGACCAAAAGCGTTTTATTCCCCCACTCCATTGAACTTAATAATTATTACTCTTCCCGTACCACTTTTTACCCCCTTTGGCTTTATCAAACGACCTAGGCGATGCGGCAGGAGTTGTATTGCTTGGTTTGAAATCGGAAGAAGATCGCTGTCCACCTCCACTTCGTCCTTGAGGTGTTTTTGCGGCCTTCTCTACTTTAAATATTTTCATGGGATATAAATGATCCTCGATGATGGGTACTTTTTTACCAATCAATTTTTCAATATCCCTTAAGTATTCTTTTTCTTCAATGTCACAGAATGAAATGGCGGTTCCTTTGGCACCTGCACGGCCCGTACGACCAATTCGATGCACATAGGTTTCGGCGATGTTTGATAACTCAAAATTAATCACGTATTCTAACTCATCTACATCGATTCCCCTGGCTGCAATATCAGTGGCCACTAAAACGCGAGTCGTTTGTGCCTTAAAATTTTTCAAAGCTGTTTGCCTAGCATTTTGGGACTTATTCCCATGTATAGCTTCAGCTTTGATGCTTTTGGCTAATAGCACCTTGACAACTTTATCAGCTCCATGCTTGGTTCTCGTAAATACCAATGCCGTTTTAATGCTTTCATCTTGTAAAATGGTCAGCAATAATGCATTTTTATTTCCTTTGTCCACAAAATAGACCGATTGATTAATGATATCGACGGTCGATGAAACCGGAGTTACCGAAACTTCTGCAGGATTATGCAAAATCGTACTGGCCAATTTTACAATTTCAGGAGGCATGGTGGCCGAGAAAAATAAGGATTGGCGCTTACGCGGTAAAACGGCTAATAACTTTTTGACATCATGGATAAAACCCATGTCAAGCATACGATCGGCCTCATCAAGTACAAAATATTCTACATCCTGCAAACTTAAATGTTTTTGATTCATCAGGTCTAATAATCGGCCTGGAGTTGCGATAACCACATCTACCCCATTACGCAAGGCTGAAACTTGGGGACTTTGACCTACCCCGCCAAAAATAACGGTACATTTTAAATTCGTATGTCGGGCATAAGCGTTAAAGCTTTCGCCGATTTGAATAGCAAGTTCGCGAGTGGGGGTAACAATTAAACCTTTTACTGTCCTGCGGACACCTTGAGGTCTATTTGACAATAATCTTTGTATAATCGGTAAAGTAAATGCGGCTGTCTTTCCAGTTCCTGTTTGTGCGCAGCCCAATAAATCTGCTCCTTTAAGAACAATGGGGATGGCTTGTGCCTGGATGGGTGTGGGTATACTATATCCCTCTTCTTTGAGCGCCCGTAATATTGGCTCAATGAGGCTTAATGATTCAAAAGTCATAAATTTTATAAGAATGTGTGCTATGAGAAATAAAACATCATCCTCATAATTTTCACAAAGATAGCGCTTTAATTTTTGCTAATCGAATACATGTGATTTTGGCACGGCGAAACACAGGCCTTCAAAGGCTATTTACTCGTTGGAAATAAATCAAGCTTGTTGATAACTTCCTGCAATTCTTGTGGCATTTTAGTGCCGATTAATAACCTAGCCCCATCCTTAAAAACCAATTGCAAGCCTTGATTTCCACTGACATTATAGACCTTACCAGCACATCCAAGACCATATTTGATCCCCCAACCCCCATATTCACCTAAGGGACTATACGTTCTAATGTAACATTCATCAAGCTGATCCCAAGCAATAAAAATTTCCTTTAAATGAAAGGGGATAAATCGCACATAGATTCCATTCTCCTCAACTCTAGTTTTGAGGGTTAAGAAATAAAATAAGGTAGGAATGACAAAAACGGGAATAATTATACTGAAGTTGGTCCAATTAAAAAGGGAATCACCCAATTGAATCGTTTCCATATTAGCATAAAGAGAAACACCTATAGCACCCAATATGATTGCCCATATCCACCATTGGGTAAATCGCTGGCTTTCTTCAAAAAGTATTTGATCCTTTTTCATATATAAAAAATGGGTTATTCAGCAAAGAGCTAAATAACCCATCGTATTTCTAAAGGTTGATTACCAAAAATAAGTATACACCAAAGTTAAAAACAAGCAAATCACCACGGTACCAAAAATGAAGGTTGGCGACAACTTGAACATTTTTGCGTCGATCTCCAGTCCTTGTGGATTATTTTTGCTTTCAGGATCTGATAAGGTAATCACCACCATCGAAACAATACAGAATATAAATACCCATCCCATGCGGTCCATAAATGGAATCATCATGGTGCCTGTTTCATCGGCAAAAGCAGTATAAAACATGGTATCATTTAATCCGGTCCACGTAGGAATAAATTTGGTGATGATGGAAAAAGTCACCCCGCCTAAAAGTGCAAATAAAGCTGCCTTTGACGTGGTTCGCTTCCAAAAGAAACCCATAGTAAACAAAGCGAAAATACCCGGAGATACATATCCAGTATACTCTTGAATAAACTCAAAACCACCTTTTTTATCGATGCCCATTAAAGGGGCAATGACCACAGCAGCAACCATCGACGCAACAACGGCAATCCGCCCCACACGAACTAAGGTTTCCTCATTTGCCGTTGGGTTCAAGTATTTCTTATAAATATCGAGCGTAAAAATGGTTGAAATAGAATTTGCTTTTCCAGCCATCGACGCAACCACCGCGGCAGTTAGAGCTGCAAATGACAATCCTTTAAGTCCAGTAGGCAATAAATTCAATAACACAGGATACGCACTATCTTGGTTTAAAACCCCATCTTTTAACATTTCTGTTTGGAACATACCGTCCTTATATAATAGATAGGCAGCGATACCCGGTAAAACAACGATGATAGGCATCATTAATTTCAAAAAGGCCGCAAATAGAATACCATTGCGAGCCGTATTTAAATCAGCACCTAAGGCTCTTTGAGTAATGTATTGATTACATCCCCAATAATTTAAATTGATAATCCACATACCACCCACCAATACTGCCAAACCGGGTAAACTTGGATAATTAGGATTCAACAATTTACCATCAGGACCTAAATCCTTATTTAAAATCATATGAAAATGCTCGGGAGCTTTGTTCAACAAATGACTTATTCCGTCAAATACACCTGAACCTCCAAAGCGATCTGTCACCATGGTCAAGGCTAAATAAGAAGTAGCTAAACCACCTAAAACCAAGAAAAATACTTGGATTACATCGGTATAACCAATCACTTTCATACCCCCTAAAGTGATAATGACCGCAAAAACCGACATTCCAATCATACAAATGGTGACGTCAATTCCCGAAATAGTGGTAATGGCCAAGGCACCCAAATATAAAATCGATGTAAGGTTGACCGCAATATAAAGCATCAACCAAAAAATAGCCATAATTAAACTCACGGAAGGACTATACCGCTGCGCCAAGAATTGAGGCATCGTGAAAATCTTATTTTTTAAATAAATAGGCATAAAGAAAATAGCCACGATCAATAAGGTAGCTGCGGCCATCCACTCATAGGTGGCAATCGCTAAACCTAGTCGGAAGCCATTTCCCGACATTCCAATAAACTGTTCAGCTGAAATATTAGACGCAATTAAAGAAGCGCCAATCGCCCACCAAGTCAATGAACCCTCGGCCAAGAAAAAATCGTTTGAAGTTGTAATTAACGCTTGTTTCCGTTGGTAAATCCAGTATCCATAGCCCGCTACCACAACGAAATAAAATAAAAAAACGAGGTAATCTAACGTTTGTAAACCTTGGGATTGCATAAATTTTTTGGTTAAGTAAGTAATCTTGTAAATGCTAAATTAGATGAATAGTCAACAAAATAAAAGTTTTATGAATTTTTATAGAGTAAATGATATTTATTCAATGAGTTCAGGTTTGACTAAAACCACTTCTTCCTCTCGGTCTACGATCATTTGGCCAGCCAACAAATCTTTCGTTTTTCGCACATATTTTTTGGGAGTAACAATGACAGGGCACAAAGAGTCCGATTGTCTTTTTGAAAAATAAGCAGCTAATCCTGCGGCTTTTTCAACTACATATTTGGGAACTACTTTTTGGTTAGGATTACGAATGATCACATGAGACCCCGCCACATCACGCGCATGAAGCCAAAGGTCAAACTTTTTCGCATATTTAAGCGTCAATAAATCATTGTTTTTAGCACTTTTTCCTACCCAAATAACCCAACCATCCACTTCAAATTGCTTGAAAGGAATTTCAAATCCTTCTATATCCGGCTTTTTCGCTTGCGTCAAAATAGACATAAAAGATTTTAACGCTTTTCGGGTTTCAGTTAGCTCAACGGCCAAAATTTGCTCCTGAATGCGGGTAATTTCTTCGCATTTTTTATCCACATTGGATTGCCAATAAGCAACTTCTTTGCTGTAATTTTTAGATTTTCGATAATAATTTTCAGCATTCTGAGCAGCGGAAAGCGTCGCATTCAATTTGATCTTAATGGGTTGATTCCGGTAAAAATCGTCTAAAATAACTTGGGAAATATTCGCCGGAACTGCGTGCAAATTAGCCATCAAAATATTTCCAATTTCTTCATATGGAACGTTCGAGTCACGAAGAACTTTTTGTCGATGCAAATCATCCAAATAATTTTGTGTTTTTGTCAATTTCCGATCTAAGGCAGCTAAAATCAAATTTTTCTCCTTTTTGAATTCACCAATAGAAAAATGAAAACTGTAAAGTTTATTTAGAGCATCGATGGGATCGGTCGACTTATACAAGAACTCATCTACCGGAAATAAGGTCAAATAAACCCCCTTTTCAGATTCGGCAATAAAAAATACTTGTTGGTCTAACAAGTCAAGCATTTGTTCAATCAGTCGCCAACGATCCTGGGCCTCTAGCGTCTCAAATCCATTCCGATTCAAATACGCTAAACCCTCTTTTCCCAAGGTGGGAAACAAAGAAAATACGTCACAATCATTCTCCAAAAAAGCATGATAATCTTGCTTGATTTGGCGATTAATTTGTTTAAGATCAACCGATTGGTCATTTTTCAGCCGACCTTGAAATTGAGATTGATAAGTAGAATCACGAAATAAAATCAAGTTGGATCGATTACCAAATAATTTAAATACCAAGACAAAATCACCCAGTAAATGAATGGAAAAAGCACGTTCATTCTCAAACATTTCCACTGCTTGTACTTCGGCCAACAATAATTCAGAAAACAAATCCACTGAATTTCGACCCGCCCGATGAAATTGATCTGGAAATTGGAGAATAGAAAATTGCGAACCTAACACACATTTGATCCAAAAGTCTTCCCCATTTTGCCGTTCAAAGCCCAAAACCAATTCATCCTTTTCCTGCGAAAAACATTGCTTCAAACGGGCATACATTAAACTTTGCCTTAATTGAACCACCAATTTTTGCAGAAAAAAATAATTATTATGCATGTAATGATTAAATTTAGGGCTATGATCGATCCTCCTAATTCCTATTTGTCAATCAAACAAGCCTCGGACGGAATTTACAAAGATAAAGGAAGTAAGTTCATCGCTAGGGCCTTTCCCGTGAAAGATTTAGAAGAAATAAAAAATATTGTCGGTCTATTAAAATCGGAGCACCCTAAAGCAAGGCACGTCTGTTATGCATATCGTTTAGGTTTTACACCGGAGGAAACGAGGTCCAATGACGACGGAGAACCAGCGGGAAGTGCTGGAAAACCTATTCAAAATACTATATTTTCGGCCAACTTACATTTTATCTTAGTGGCTGTGGTTCGATATTTTGGTGGAACTTTATTAGGAGTTCCGGGATTAATTCAAGCGTATAAAGAAGCTAGTGCAGATGCTCTAAAACAGGCTGAAATAGTAACCATAGAGCCTGAAATCAATCAACAAATAACATTCAATTACGAACAATTAAATGAGTTTATGAAAATAACGAAGAAACAACCCATTAAAATTGTTCATGCAAAGATCGACAACCTTTGTATATTTGACATTTCGTATCCTAAACGAGTCCAACAAGAGGTTGGCATAGCTCTAGAAATATTAAAAATTTAACTGTATGAATTATTTTAAAATTTATTTAACCCCTCAAGGAATTCAAATTCAAGATCAAGAAGGTAAATGTGTCCAAGCAAAAGAAGCTAATTGGGATTTATTTATTAATCAAAAGAATCTTTTTGAGGTATGTAAATCAGAAATGAGAAGCTCGGACCAGGCCATTTCACAAATTTCTAATCCGAAATGTCCGATTGACCAACAAGAAATTTGGGCAGCTGGTGTTACTTATTTACGCAGTAAAGTAGCTCGAATGGAAGAATCGAAGGAATCAGGGGGAGATACTTTTTATGATAAGGTGTATTCAGCAGAACGACCTGAGATATTCTACAAAGGCAATAAATTAAGATCTGTGGGCCCAGGTGGCAAAGTAAAAATCAGAAAAGATTCTCAGTGGAATGTACCTGAGCCTGAATTAACGCTTTTCATTAATTCACATGGACAATTAGCGGGATATAGCATCGGTAACGATATGAGCTCTCGGGATATTGAGGGCGAAAATCCATTATATCTTCCTCAAGCAAAAGTATATGACGGAGCGGCAGGTTTGGGACCCTGCATTTTGGTTACAGATAAACCCTTAGCCCCAGAAACTATCATCAATATGGAAATTTTCAGAGACGGAAATCAAGTATTTCAAGGAGATACACAAATTTCTCAAATGAAAAGAACTCACTCTGAATTAGTCCATTACTTAACTATGGAAATGAGTTTTCCATACGGAACATTTTTAATGACGGGCACATGCATCGTTCCTGACCCTCCATTTACCTTGCAATCGGGCGATGAAATTCTAATTACGATTGAACCCATTGGTACCCTAAAAAATATCGTTTTATAATGAGCATTACAGGAAAACAAATTATTGGATACGGATTATCCCAACAAGGTTCTCGAAAATTTCATGGATTAAACGCATCTACGGGAGAAGTGGTGGGGCCTATCTTTTATGAAGCAACAACAGATGAAGTTGACGCAGCGTTTACATTAGCCAAATCAGCCTTCTCAAAATACAGGAAAATCTCCGACTTAGATCGAGCCCAATTTTTAATGGCTATTATTGACGAAATCAATGCCATAGGTGATGATTTAATCAAAACTGCCTGTGCAGAATCCGGTTTGCCTGAGGCAAGAATCACTGGGGAAAGAGGTAGAACGACGGGACAAATAAAGGCCTTCGCTGATTTTATTTCGAACGATCAATGGCGCAAAGAAATTCACGACCCTGCCCTTCCAGACCGACAACCCTTACCGAAACCCGATTTATTACAAAAGCAAATCCCATTAGGTCCAAGCGTTATTTTCGGGGCAAGCAATTTCCCATTAGCATTTTCCGTGGCCGGTGGAGATACCATGTCGGCCCTAGCCGCTGGTTGTCCTGTCGTTTTTAAAGCACACCCGGCCCACCCAAATACCTGTGAATTAATAGGCACCGCTATTCAAAAGGCAGCACAAAAAACGCACATGCCTGAAGGCGTATTTTCAATGATTCATGCCACAAGCCATGAAATAGGTGGTTATTTAGTGACTCATCCCATTACACAGGCCGTAGGCTTTACTGGGTCATACCGAGGGGGTAAAGCGTTATATGATTTAGCTGTTCGCAGACCCCAACCCATTCCCGTATATGCTGAAATGGGTAGCATCAATCCGGTCGTTTTGCTTTCAGAAAAAATAAAATTGGCTGGTGAAGCATTGGCCGACGGATTAAGTCAGTCGGTATGTATGGGAGTTGGTCAATTTTGTACCAATCCAGGCCTTTTAATCCTATTAAAATCGGATGAAGGTTTTCTTGACCTTTTAGCAAGCCGATTAAATACGATGCCTTTAGGAACCTTTTTGACGAAAGGGATCAAAGAAGCATATGCTAATGGAACTAAATTATTGGCAAATCATTCAGGTGTTCAGCAATTAACCCAAGCAGATTTACCTTCTCCTGCCCTATTTAAAACGAGTGCAAAAGAAGCCATGAATCATCCAGAGGTATTGGAAGAAGTATTTGGGCCAAGTACCTTAGCGATTGTCGCTGAAGATATGGAAGAAATGATTGCGTTCATCGATTCATTACCAGGCCAATTGACCGCTACGATACAAGGTGAAAAAAGTGAATTAAGTAAATCTTCCGATTTAATAGAGGCATTGACTCAAAAAGTAGGCCGAATTTTATTAAATGGTTTTCCTACGGGTGTAGAGGTTTCCGGAGCGATGGTTCACGGAGGTCCATTCCCTTCGACGACTGATTCTAGGTCAACTTCCGTAGGAACGCAAGCCATATATCGATTCACTAGACCCGTTTGTTTTCAGAACTTTTCGAGCGAATTGATTCCTTAATTTCAAAGATTTTATAATTGATTTTATAAATAAAAAAGCCAGCTCTTTTGCTGGCTTTTTTATTTAGAATGCTCAAATTCATTACATAAATGCTTGAAATGATACCAAATTAAGCTAATTCAGGCGTCGCTATATTTTCAAATATAAGCTCTCCCGCCCCATTCAAATCCATCATCACAGCAGAATCTTTCTTGATTTTACCCGATAAAATTGCTTTGGACAATTCGTTCAAAACCGCTCTTTGAAGAACGCGTTTCATAGGTCTTCCACCATAATTAGGGTCATACCCATCCTTAGCTAATTTAGCTAAAGCAATCTCAGTAGCTTCCAGCGTAATGTTTTGTTCGGATAAACGCTTCTGAACTACTTTAAATTGAATCGCTAAAATTTTCCTAGCATGTTCCTCGGTCAATGGTTCAAATAATACGATTTCATCTACCCGATTCAAAAACTCAGGTCTCACTACTTGCATTAATAAGGTCATCACTTCCTCCTTCGTCTCTTCTAAAATTAAGGCGTTATTCCATCCCTCCATCTGAGTCATTTTCTCTTGAATCAAATGACTACCAATATTAGATGTCATAATGATAATGGTATTTTTGAAATTAGCGGTCCGGCCTTTGTTATCGGTCAAACGCCCTTCATCCAATACCTGCAACAATATATTCCAAACATCAGGATGTGCCTTTTCAATTTCATCTAAAAGTACCACTGAATAAGGTTTACGTCGCACGGCTTCGGTCAACTGCCCCCCTTCATCGTAACCGACATATCCTGGAGGCGCCCCGATTAGACGAGAAACGGCATGACGTTCCTGATACTCCGACATATCAATTCGAACGATCGCATTTTCATCATTAAACAAATAAGCGGCTAATGACTTGGCTAATTCCGTCTTTCCTACACCCGTGGTACCTAAGAAAATGAAGGAACCAATGGGTCTGCGAGGATCATGCAATCCAGCTCTGGATCTCCTTACCGCATCAGAAACCATTTCTATGGCTTGATCTTGCCCCGCCACTCTTTTATGTAACTCATCTTCCAAATGAAGTAATTTGTCAATCTCCGTTTGCAACATTTTGTTGACCGGAATACCCGTCCACTTCGAAACTACTTCGGCGATATTTTCCGCGCTAACCTCTTCCTGAAGCATGGAATTAGCACCCGCAGAATTTAGTTGGAGCTCTTTTAATTTAGCCTCAGACTCAACCAAACGGCCATATCGAATCTCAGCTACTTTGCCATATTCACCCAATCGCTCTGCTTGATCAGCCTCTAATTTTAATTTATCAATCTTTTCCTTTTCGGCCCTCACAGAATCTAATACCGATTTTTCCGACTGCCATTTAGCTTTCAACCCATCTCGCTTCTCTGTCAAATCAGCCAAATCACGCGTTAAAATGGTTTCTTTTTCTTTATTGTTCTCTCTACGTATCGCCTCACGCTCAATCTCAAATTGCATGATTTTGCGTTGAATATCATCTATTTCTTCTGGAACAGAATCTATTTCCAAACGCATCTTTGCAGAAGCTTCATCCATTAAATCGATTGCTTTATCAGGCAGAAAACGATCTGATATATATCGATTTGATAATTCGACTGCAGCAATGACGGCATCATCTTGAATACGAACTCCGTGATGCAACTCATATTTATCTTTAATACCTCTCAAAATAGAAATGGCGTCTGCCACATCAGGCTCCTCAACTAAGACCGATTGAAAGCGACGTTCCAAGGCCTTATCCTTCTCAATGTATTTTTGATATTCCTTTAAAGTCGTTGCTCCAATGGCATGTAATTCACCTCTGGCTAATGCAGGTTTTAACAAATTAGCCGCATCCATGGCCCCTTCGCCACCACCGCCAGCGCCTATCAACGTATGAATTTCGTCAATGAACAAAACAATTTCACCGTTAGAATCCGTTACTTCCTTAATGACTGCTTTTAAACGCTCCTCAAATTCACCTTTATATTTAGCCCCGGCTACCAACAAACCCATATCCAGCGACATTATTATTTTAGATTTCAAATTTTCAGGAACATCTCCTGAAACAATTCTTTGGGCCAAACCCTCGACAATTGCCGTTTTACCTACCCCGGGTTCACCTAATAATATCGGGTTATTTTTAGTCCGCCTGGATAATATCTGAAGTACACGTCGGATTTCATCATCCCGCCCTATAACAGGATCTATTTTTCCCGCTTTGGCTAATTCATTTAAATTTTGACCATATTTTTCTAAGGATTGGTACGTACCTTCTGCATGTGGATCATTCACTTTCTTATTTCCTCTAAGTTCTTTGATAGCACTTTTTAATTGATTTGAGTTGATGCCAAATGATTTTAACATATCGGCTATCACATCATTAGTTTCCAGCAAAGAGAGAAATAATAACTCAACGCTGACGTAAGTATCCCCAAACTCTTCTTTCAATTTTTCAGCTTTTTGTAAAGCTGACTGCAATCCATTACTTAAAAATGGATTACCAGAAACTTTGGGATACTTTTCTAAAATAGGGCGCAGTTTTTCTTGGACAACTGCATTAGATACACCTATTTTCTTTAACAAAAAAGAGGCCGTCTGCGTATCATCTTGTAAAATAGATGAAAGCAGATGGCCTGTTTCAATGGCTTGCTGGCCATTTTTAGTCGCAATCTCCATTGCATTTTGAATCAAAATACCGGCTTGTGACGTGTAATTATTTGGATTCATCTTTTTAATAAATTTTGAATCCATTTATCAATTAAAAAACCACAATACCAAATCGGAAATAATGGCTAGATTTTCGAGAAAAACTAAGAAATATCAGCCAAAATGTCCTGATTAAGCGTTTATACTAAGGTTTTAATCGACCTAGCAACCAAGCACTCATTTTCTCACCTTGTTCAGGATAAGTCCAATGTCCCGTATCTAGGGCTAAGTATAATTCTTTCGGAGCTGAGATAACATTATAAGCCGCATACATGGAAGTTGGAGGACAAGTTTCATCATTATACCCCCAAGAATAATATCCAGGAACCTTCACTCGACGAGCAAAATTCACCACATCATAATACGATACAGTAGAAATTTTATCCTTTTTATCATTCGCCGACCTATTTACCTTATCAAAATAATGTGGCCAACCACCTGCACGATCAAACAAATATCCTGTCACGTCCGACAATGCTGGATAAAAAGCCCCTAAACTTTTAACTCGGGAATCTAAAGCTGTGGTAATAATGGACAAAGCTCCTCCTTGGCTTCCACCCGTTACCGCTAAATTACTACCATCATATTGAGGCAAACTTGTCAGAAAATCATTCGCGCGAACGCATCCTAAATACACGCGCTTATAATAAAAACGATCCTTATCATCCATATTATAATTAAAATAACCTGATAAAGGACCCGCTCCCAAATCGGTGTAAACCGTTGGGTTCATGTCCACCGGAACCCCATGAATCCCAATTTGAAAAGTAATTACCCCTTTCTCTGCTGTGGCAATATCACCTCCATAGGCGCGGACACCCGCACCAGGAACCTGTAATAAAGCCGGGTATTTTCCCTCTTTTTTAGGCACACATAAAATTCCATAAAGCCGAGAACCCAACCGATAATTTTGCAAATTAACATGATATACATTCGTTTTCTCCGTACACCTTTCAGGCATCAAGGTCATCTTTGCATCCATCGGTATCTTGGCCAAATCCTCTTTGGCCTTTTGCCAAAAATTATCAAAATCGGCAGGATTCTCAACGGTCGGCTGAATGCTTCCAGGGGAAAATCCAGCCGTGGCAAGATTGCGGTATTCCTTTCCATCGACTTCAGCAATGGCGATGCAACGAAGAAATCCTGCTTTGGACAGCGTTCCTCCATCTATTTTTATGATGCCAGTAGCCGCTATTGTTGATTTCTTTTGAGTAGGATCCTGTTTCTCTGGCCCTATTTCATAGCGAACGGATGCATTTGGAACAAGACTTCCATTCTTGGTTACCGTAATGGTAAAGTTCACTTTCTCTCCTAACTGATAATTCCAATTCGCATGATCAGCAGCAACTGCCACCTTAATGATTTTTTCTGTAGGTTGGCCCAATGCCACAGACATAGCTATAATGGACAATAGTCCAATAAACTGAATACGTTTCAACATAATTATTAGGTTTAAAGTTTAACTATTTCTATTTCAAATTTATGCAATGCAGATGTAAGCCATGTGATTTCTTCTTCAAAGTTTGTAAAATCGCATACTTTGGCCTTATTCTCGATCTTCTCACAAATTTCATGAACTTGAGAAGCACCCAAAGTACCAGAATTTCCTTTTAAGGTATGTAATTCAGACTGAACGCCCTGGCAATCATTTAATTTGTACGCCTTTTCTGCAGTTTCAATTTGTTCTTTGGCTTCAACAATAAATTCTTCCAACATCCCTTTCACAAAGGCTAAATCCCCTCCCATGGCCTCAGATAATGCATGTATGACGTCAGTATCAACAACCAAAAAGGTCTTCTTTTTTACAGATTTACCCTCTTTCTTCTTTATTTTTTTTCCTTTTTTCTGTGTAACCCATTGAGTCACCATCTCTATTAAAGATTGGGCACGTATGGGTTTGGCTAAATAGTCATCCATGCCAACCGCCATAAATCGATCCCGATCTTCTTTCATCGCATAAGCCGTCATGGCTATAATTGGGGGCAAATCAATGATATTCAAGTCTTTTAATTGTTTGGTTGTTTCCATTCCATCCATCTCAGGCATTTGAATATCCATCAAAACCAAGTCATACGTCACATCAGTCTGTAATTTCAATATAGCCTCTTTTCCACTTGACACTGAATCAACCTGACATCCCGACTTAACTAATATTTGACTCGCGACTTTTCTGTTGGTCGAATTATCGTCGACCAATAAAATAGTGGGCCTTAACTCACTCAATTTCCCTGAGATCCCAAACGTTTTATCTTCCTTGTGTTCAATGGCAAATGCTCGATCACCTACTTTTAAATTGATTGTAAACCAAAAAGTACTTCCCACACCTACCGTAGATTCCACACCTACATCTCCATCCATCAGTTTACATATCTCACGAGAAATGGCCAAACCTAAACCAGTTCCTCCATGAACTTTTGTCGTAGAATTATCAAGTTGTTGGAACGAATTAAATAATATTTTTAAATCTGACTCACTGATGCCCACTCCAGTATCAGATACTTTGACATGTAAATCAAAGCGATCATCTATTTTATTTAAGACCGAAACGTCAATTTGAATATTACCGTTCTCCGTAAATTTAAGTGCATTGGAAGTCAGATTTGACAATACTTGCAACAAACGAGTTTCATCTACTTGTACACAATCGGGTATATCTGTCGCCAAATCAAAGGATAAATTGTTTCCTTTTTGCTTAGCAACTTGAGAAAACAAAGCCATTAAACGCTCGAAAACATCTCTTAAAACAATGTCTCGAGGATGTAATGCCATTTTACCAGCTTCAATCTTAGCTAAATCTAGAATGTCATTTAAAATATTTAAAAGCGTATCCAATGATTTTTTGATCGTTTGAACATAGTCCATTTGTTCTGTATTCAAGCTCGTATCACTCAGCATATCCACCATGCCTATCACTCCATTCATAGGTGTACGAATCTCATGACTCATATTCGCCAAAAACTGTTCTTTCACTTTTAGGGAATACTCGGCCTGTTCACGGGCAAAAACTAATTCCCTTTGGTATTTTTTCAAATCAGTGATATCACGAGCGATACCTGAAACTTCTTGAATGGAACCCTGGGTCATAATTGGGTTTAAATAAACTTCAAGCCATTTTTCAACTCCCTCCTTCGTCTGTAACTCCAGCTCAAAATGTTGTTTTTTACCCCGAAATGCGGCTTTGTATTTGTCTTCCAAAGGACGGCGCTCTTCCGGTGGCAACAGTTTAAAACCCATAGTCTCAGTTGAAATATTCAATTGAGGACTCTTGTTAAGCTGCTTCTCCAATAATTCAGCATACTCAAGATTAAAACTTGTCAACATCAACCGCTTGTTGACCGACCACATTAAATGAGAACTGCCTTCAAAAATCGCACTTAAACGAGCTGTTTCACGAGCCAAAGCCTCTTCTGCCTGTTTTCTGGCGATAGCCAGCGCCACTTGACCCGAGATAAAATCCAATAACTCAAGATCTCGATTTTCGTACTTGTTGACCCGCTCATAGGATTTAACCCCAATAATACCTGTAACTCGATCACCTATTCGTAATGGCACACAAAGCATCACTTTAGGCACCACCCCATATAAATAAATAACCTTTTCTTCGGCCAATTTATGAATTTCATCATCATGCAAAATCAATGGCTTATTGGCCATAATGGCGTATTCAGTCAAACCATTCCCTAATTTTCGCTTTGTAAAATGAACTCTAGAATTGAAATATTCATCGATGTAATAGGGAAAATACAGAAAGCTTTTAGCCGGATCATATTGCGCGATAAAGAAGTTTTTTACGTCAATCACCTCCCCTAATTGTTTGTGGATATTCACATACAAATCGTCCAGATTCGTGGAATTAATAGCCACTTGGGCAATAGAAGAAAATAATTTATTGGCCCTCTCAGCCCGAACTTTTGCAGTTGAATTATGTAAAATACAACGATAGGCCGTTGGCAAACCCTTTTCAAACCGACAAGTCACCGAGCCACTGACATATAATCGCCGGCCATCTTTACGTTTAAAAACCGCGGTAAATTCCGTTAATTCTTCTCCTTTACTAAGTTTAGTGAATTGATCGATTGTTTTGTGGGCAAACTCAGGGTGTAAAACATCCTGTAATTTTAAATCCTTTGCTTCCTCTTCCGTATAGCCCATGGTTTCTAGCCAGGCCTTATTGACAAACAAAAATCGACCCGAAATACCCGTTATTTGGATTAGGTCGGTCGTATTATTGATCAAGTCTTGGAGTTGGGAATTCGATCTATTTAGCGCCTCAGTGACTTTTTTTCGTTCCGTGACATCCTCGCCAATGATACTTAAAAAGGTATTGGAATCTGATTCACTGACGATGGTGGAAGAAACCTCCACCCATTTTACCGCACCAGTTTTAGTGATGTAATTTCGTTCTCTTTCTTCAAATAATCCACCAGAGGCAATCGCCTTATTAAATGAAGTGCGTCTCGCCTCACTTTCATCGGGAGGCAATAATGTAGAGAAAAAATCTTTTCCATTTAATTCAGATGGTTTGTAACCTAGAATTGTATGTGTAAAGGCGTTGGCATGGACAATGATACCGTCCGTTGACATAATAAGACCAAAAAGCTTTACGCC
Source organism: Cytophagaceae bacterium (assembly GCA_005791165.1). Lineage (GTDB taxonomy): Bacteria > Bacteroidota > Bacteroidia > Cytophagales > Spirosomataceae > Aquirufa. Next base: position 41,216 of record SXXW01000030.1, on the reverse strand, counting down.
TTCTAATGTCCTTATCAAATTATCAGTGGAAGCCTGCTCCATGGGTAAAATTAAAATTTTGCTTAAATGTACGAAAAAGGGCTTAATTTTACTCAATAAACCCAGGAGCGCACGTGCAAGTAAGAGCAAAGAAAAGTCTAGGACAGCATTTTTTAAAGGATTTGGACGCAGCTAAGCGAATAGTGGATGGGCTCCAACCCAATGGTGCCTATAACAAAGTGCTGGAAATTGGGCCAGGAATGGGGGTTTTGACACAGTTTTTAGTCAAAAAAACGGAATACCAAACTTCATTAATTGAGATAGATCAGGAATCCGTTGCCTACTTAAGAAAAAATTACCTTGAGTTTACTGGACCTAGGTTGATCGACGGCGACTTTCTAAGGTATCCATTAGAAAATATATTTGGTGAAGAAAAATTCGGGATTGTTGGCAATTTCCCCTATTTCATTTCCACTCAAATATTTTTCAGAGTCTTGGAATATAAAGATCAATGTGTCGAAATCGTAGGTATGCTACAAAAGGAAGTGGCTGTACGATTAGCCGCAAAACCAGGCAACAAGGATTATGGGATATTGAGCGTGCTACTCCAAGCCCATTACGACATTGAATATTTATTTAGCTTAGGACCAGAGGTGTTTACTCCTCCTCCAAAAGTCAATTCAGGCGTCATAAGATTGGTACGAAATTGGGATAAAAAACTAGAATGTGATCCCGCAAAATTTAAAGCTTTGGTGAAAATGGCTTTTAATCAAAGAAGGAAAACACTTAGGAATGCACTTAGATCATTGCAATTACCCGATCATCCACTTTTAACCAAAAGAGCTGAGCAATTAGGAGTACCCGAATTCACTGAATTAACTGAATTGTGGAAAGCTCAGGGATATCCAGGGGCTTAATTCAGGATATCTTCCTTTCAAATTGCCTGATTTAAGCCAATATTTTATAAATTTGCAGATTATTCATTTTCTTAACCTCAAATCATGGAAGTAGTAAACACACAACACCTTCCGTTTGAACTCACTAAAGAGTACTTAGAAGAGGTTCGCTTGTTGATTCAAAATCAGGCGACGGATGAAATTATTCAAAAAACAGACGAACTATTTCCTGCTGATATCACCAATATATTAATTGAATTAACGGGTGAGGAAGCTAAATACATTGTACTCCTTTTAGATACCAAAATTGCCGCTGAGATAATTTCGACCATCGACGCGGACGATCGGAAAAAGTTTTTAAAAAATTTCAATTCAAACGAAATTGCCGAATACATCAACGTAATCGATTCAGATGATGCTGTTGATATTCTAAACGAACAACCTGTTCGTGTGAGAGAAGAGGTAATCGCGTTATTAAAAGACCGTGAACAAGCAAGGTTCATTATTGACCTCATGCATTATGACGAGGATTGTGCCGGTGGATTAATGCAAAAGGAATTAATTAAAATTAATGTTAAGCAAACAGTTACCGAGTGTGTGGAGGAAATTCGCCGACAAGCCGAAGATGTGGAGAAAGTCTATTCCGTTTATGTCGTAGATGATGATGGGAAATTACTAGGAACCGTTTCTTTAAAGAAAATAATTTTAGCCAAGCGAGGATCTAAAATTCAAGATGTTTACGAAGACGATGAAATCGTGTCCGTTCAAACGTATGTCGCTGGGGAGGAAGTAGCTGACATTATGCAAAAATATGACCTTGAAGCGATTCCAGTTATTAATATCCAAGGACGGCTTTTAGGCAGAATTACCATTGACGACGTAGTCGATTTTATTACCGAATCTGCCCAAGAGGACATTCAAGTCATGGCCGGTATCTCGGAAGACGTAGAAGAAGATGACTCCATTTGGCTTTTAGTTCGTTCTCGGTTACCTTGGTTAATTGGCGGTATGGTTGGCAGTTTTTTTGCTGCAAAAATCATTGATCGATTTGATGACACTATTGCACTTTTACCGGCAATTTCCGCATTTATCCCGCTGATTGGATCTACGGGTGGTAATGTGGGAATTCAATCTTCGTCATTAATCGTTCAAAGTTTGGCAGATAAAAGTGGCCTTGACACGACGCTTTGGAAACGACTTCAAAAAGTTTTAGTCGTGGCCTTCATCAATGCCATCATAGCAGCCATTTTTGCTTTTGGATGTTCATTGTTAGTGGATTCAGGGGAAATAATGTTGTCCACCACCGTATCGATTTCACTATTTGCCGTGGTTATGCTCGCCTCATTAATGGGGACCATCACTCCATTAATTTTAAATCAATTGAAAATTAACCCTGCAGTGGCGAGTGGCCCCTTCATCACCACGACCAATGATATATTAGGTTATGGTGTTTATTTCATGATTGTCTATTTATTATTGTAGGGGATGATCGCGGTAGTCCAACGAGTTTCTGAGGCCCAGCTTCATATCGACCAACAATTACATGCCTACATTGAGAAAGGTTTTGTGGTGCTTTTAGGCATTCATGAGACTGATACGATAGAAGATGTTGAATATTTATCCAATAAAATAAGTGGTTTAAGAATTTTTTCTGATGTGGAAGGGAAAATGAATTTGGACTTATCCCAAGTAGATGGAAATGTTTTATTAGTCAGTCAGTTTACTTTGATCGCATCAACAAAAAAAGGAAATCGGCCAAGTTTCATTGAGGCATCTCGGCCAGAAAAAGCCATTCCCTTGTATGAAGAAATGATTCGAAAATTGCAATTTAAACTGAGCAAAACAATTCAAACAGGGGTTTTTGGTGCAGACATGAAAGTTTCACTGATCAATGACGGACCTGTAACCATCATCATAGACTCAAAAAATCCTAACTAATGACCATACAAGAATCACAAAAATTAGTCGACAAATGGATTAAAGAAGTAGGTGTTCGTTATTTCAGCGAACTCACTAATATGGCCATGCTGACGGAAGAGGTGGGAGAAGTGGCCCGCATTATTGCCAGAAGATATGGAGAACAATCAGAAAAAGAGTCAGATAAAAACAAAGATTTAGGGGAAGAAATGGCGGATGTTTTGTTTGTACTCATCTGTTTGGCCAACCAAACGGGTGTTGATTTACAAGAGGCACTCACTAAAAGTCTTTTAAAAAAGACCGAAAGAGATAAGGAAAGACATCAGAATAACCCAAAACTGAAATCATGAAAATTCTAATTTTAGATGGATTTACCCTGTTTCAAAAGGATTTAGATGTATCTATTTTCGAAAAATATGGTGAAATCATTTTTCGAGATCGTACTTCTCGAGTTGAATTAAAACAGGTTGATCATTCCATAGAGGTAATTATAACCAATAAATGCCCTATTGGCGCCGATGATTTATCTTTATTTCCAAACCTTAAGTTGATTTTAGTTTCAGCCACTGGATTTAACATCGTGGATGTCCAGGCATGTAAAGAGAAAGGAATTCAAGTGTCTAATGTACCTAATTATGGGACATTTTCGGTAGCCCAACATGCCTTAGCGATGTTGCTGAATTATAGCAATCAAGTAGACTTGCATGAAAAATCGGTCAAAAGAGGCGAATGGAGCTCTAACCAAGATTGGTCTTATACTTTAAGTCCGATTCGGGAGTGGCACGGGAAAACCTTAGGAATTATAGGCATGGGTAACATAGGCCAAGCATTCGCCAGTATGGCTGAAAGTTTAGGCATGCAAGTGACTTATCATCATACCAAAGATTTAAAACTAGCCAATCGGAAGTTTGTCGGCATAAATGAATTAGCATCAACCTCCGATGTAATTAGTTTACATTGCCCACTTACGCCCAAGACGGACAAAATGGTCAATAGCGAATTTCTTTCCCGCATGAAAAGTAGTTCTATTTTAATCAATACATCCAGAGGTGGTTTAATTCATTCGCTAGATCTAAAATCAGCTTTGGTTTCGGGCGAAATAAGTGCAGCGCTTTTAGATGTGTTAGAGGTGGAACCACCGGCCGTTGGCCATCCGCTCATCGGAATTCCAAATGCCATAATCACTCCGCACATTGCTTGGATTAGCCTAGAAGCTAGAAAAAGGATTACTACTTCCATAGAAAATACATTGAAATCGTATATAGAGGGAAAGGTTGACAACTGTGTCAATCCTTAATTAGGAACTTGGCTTTGCTGAATGCGGCTTCCTATTTTCTTTCCTTCAGATTTTGTTGGAATTTCTGGGACGACAATGGATATCAAATCTAGTTTTGGATTTAATTTTTGAATGTCCGGATGCCGAACGTCGAACTCGACTTCCCCAGAAATCAATTTATATGCTTCATCAGAAATACCTGGGTGTTCATTTAAAACATTAGAAAACACAGCCAAATGACTCAGAGTGGAATCACCGGTTAATTTTCCACCTTCCCAACTAACCACCGAACCACCATGAGACCAATTAAATCCTGAAAGGGTAAAGTTTTTAGCGTTTATAGCTTGAACCTCAGACAATGTCATGCCTAAATAAAGTCCTGAATTTGTTTTCCAATCAGCGCTTTCGCCTTTAATTGTCACATCGACGATGTTCGCATCGTGGAAATACACAAACGCTTGCTTAGTAGAATTAGGAAAAATAATGCTGCCTCTCAACGTATCATCACCAATCACCCAAGAGGTGTCATTGATGACATTTTTTGATCCATATTTTAATTTTAAACCATCCAAAGTCTGACAAGTAAGCACTTCATTTAAATTACCCAACGATTGAATTTGCTTTTTTTCCTGTGAGCAGGCAAGAGAGTATAAGATAAAAAAAAGTAAGAATGTCCTTTGAAACATATTTGATTGGTTTAAAAACAAAAATAATCAAAAGAAAAAGATCTAGGCCAGCGAAACCACATACCTGACAAAAATCAATGATTAAAATGAGTAACCGAAACCGACATTAAAATTAAGACCTTGAACAGCATAATTCATGTAGCGTTGATAGGCTTTGCCAGTTAAATTATTTCCTTGAATATGGAAACTTGTGTTGGGATTGAGCTGATAATGCAATTTAACGTTCAAATCCATAATGTCATCTAACGCTACTGCCTTTGGGTTTTTTAGATCACGAGCATATAAGCCTTTAATAATGTACACATCGGGTGACAATAAAAGTTTATTGGATAATCTAATTGAATTGGTCCACGAAGCTACCAAATTAGGCCTATGAAAAGGCTTGTCTATAATTAAGTTGTCATAAGTGGCTGCGTCAAACTTTATCCCCGTGGTAATACCCTCAGCCATCTTAAAATTAAAGTGACCGGTTAAATTGACCACTCTAACCTTCTTTTCATCTCCAAGGTAAATCAATTCAAATGCACCATTTTGATTAGTTGAATTGACAAAAAATGGGAGGTCAGCATATTCAGAATAGGCATATTTAAGCTCAAAATCAACATATCTTTCAGTAGTACCTTTTATTCCACCATACACATTTCCTACTTGGCTCGTATTTTTAACCTGGGTTTTAGCTCCAAGCCAAGGCAATTCAGCTGTAAAATTGGACAATGAATTAAACTGCACATCTCCACCTACCCCACCGAATAAATGAAAAATATCAGTTGGCGCATAATCAATGGAAATTTGTGGAAAAACACTCCCTTGTGTTTTAGTAGCTAATCCATCACTTGAATTAATGATATTCAAACCTACTTGCAAAGCAATTCGGGCTCCAGAAAACTGGATTTTAGGCTTTACTCGATAAAATTGTCTACTTAGACTTGTGCCCTGCTTAAGTTCTGATAAGATAAAATCAGCATCGATTTGTCCAATCAAATTAGGGCTAAAATCGGTTGAATATTGAAATTTGGATTGAGAAACCCATTCCGATTCGTTCCGTTGATTAGAGAAAAAATGAAAGGAGGAAGTACCCGAATAATCCGATTTACCCTCCTTGTCCGAATTACTAAAATTACCTGAAACTAGAAAACGATTATTGATTACCTCGATATCGCGAATCGTATAATATTTAGGGATTTCTTGCATGCCGTAAAATGCAGTCGAATTTTCTTTATAGGAAATCCGACTATCCCAAAAAACTTTCTTCCCAAAACTACGACTGGAAAAGCGAACCTCATTTTCACTTCTTCCTGAATATTCATTTAAAACAGAGCCTGTTTGATTGGCATCATGATTAACATACAAGCCTAAAAATTTATTCTCCCTAGGAGCGTAACCCGTATTAAAATTAAACAAAGTGCGTCCGTAATTCCCAATCCCAAATTTGGCAATATTCGTATTTTTAACCGTAATAATAGCTAATTTCGAACCATTAACTTGTAACTTTAAAGCCTCAGGTTCAGTGAATTTAGGTAAAGAATCCAAAGGCCAATCCCTTGATTCCATTTTTAAAACAACGGATGGAGATTCTATTTTAAATGAAGGTAATTCATCATATTTTCGATCTGAAACCTTTAAGTCAATTGATTTTTTTGCCCCTCCAAAAGTAGTAATAATACTTCGATCAATGGTCCCTTTCTGTGCCCATAAGGAAGTGCCAGCAAACAAGCCAACTAGACACAAAAAATGTCTCAGAAGAATCCCATTACCTTTATACACCTGTATTATCATGTTTAACTTACTTATTTTAATGCTTGTAATTTAACTTTGGCCTGCTTTTTAATCTCTATATCGCCAGAACTTTCGATCAAACTAGATAAGATCGCTTTGCTTTGTGCCATGTTTTTTAAATTGGCGAAATTATCTGCCAATAATAAAAAGGCTTTTCCTACAATTGAGGCTTCCGCATCGTAAAAACGACCGGCCTTATCCACAAAATTCAACTTAATAAAATCATTCGATTCCTTATATTTGGCATCATTTGACATCATGGTCGCAAGACGCAAGGAAGCCTGAGCTCCTTTTGAAAACGAGTCGAATTTTGTCGTCTCTACTAACCATTGGGATTCTTTTTGCTTATCCCCTTTTATTTCATATCCCTTTGCAATCTCTTCTGTATACGAGGCTAAAACCAAAGAATCTTTTGTGGCCAATTGCCTGAATTGATTTGCCGCAGAGTCTAAATAACCCATTTTCAAATATCCTTTCATGATACCCGTGCCGGATACTGAAAAGAGTGTATCAACAGAACTCTTCAGGACTTTTTTATAGAGTTCAGTCGACTGAGCATAATTTTTTAATTGGAAATGAGATTCTGCCAAATAAAAATTAGCCTGAGTAACACTTTCAAATTTTGGGTATTTTGCTAGAAATTTTTGTCCTAAAAGAGTTACTTCTTTATATCGCTTAGAATTAAAACTCAAACGGACATTTTCAAAACTTCTATCTGCATTGTCTTCATCCTCTGGGTTGGCTAATTCAAATTTTTCAGAAATAGCGATAAATTCCAAAGAACGATTTGTTCGGGTTAACATTTCCCGCAGGCCAACAATCGCATCTTTGGCAGCTGGATCTTTAGGGAATTCAGTCACTATTCGCCTATAATCATCAGCTGCCGCAAAAAACTGACCGGTATTTTCATAGGATTGTCCCTTCACCATCAATGATTTTATTAAAAGTGAAGGCGCCAAATTAGGTCGATTAACCAACTCATACAGACCTTTAATAACTTTAGCATAGGCCTCATTTGTTTGCAATCTGAAAAGACAATCATAATAGCGATAGGTATTAAAATCTGTCTCTTCTCCAGATTTTCCTAGTTTCAAAAGCTTTTCGTATTCTGCAGAAGCCTCTTTGTATTTTCGTAGATCATACAAAATAGAAGCTTTACGCGTAACTATTTCAAATTTATTTTCCGCTGAAATCGAACTGGCTAAGTCAAAATATTTAATTCCTTCATTTAATTTACCCGCAGCCACAGACACCTCGGCAAGATTTAAATAGGTATTGTATTTGGCCGTCAAATCTTTAATGTTACTTTCGTACTCCACGAAATATTGTTGGGCTTTTTCATACATCGACATATACGTAAAAGACTGAGCTAAACTTAACCTAACTCGCTGCTTAAGCCCATCTATGTCAGCAACTGAAGAAATATCTGAAAGTAAATTCATGTATACTTTGACAGCCTCAGGATTCCGATTGGTCTTCGACAGTATTTCTCCCTGCCCATATTTGGCATAAGCAGCTATTTCGGCATTCACTGGATAATTCAACGATTTTTTGAAATCAGCCAAGGCTTCTGCCAAGTCATTTGATTTATAGGCTCGATTAGCCTTATCGTACAACAAGGATTGATAAATAGATTGAACATCAGTATTTTGCCCCTTTGCTTGCTTCAAATATGCCTCAATGGCACCTAAATTACCCCAATTGCTCACCGTAAAAACCCTCAATTTCAATAAATCATTGAGGTTTTTTCCTTTCGGAAAACGTTTATTACACTCATCAATTTCGGCTAACGCCGCTGTAAATTTCTTTTGATCATTCAGAATACCAATTTTTTTAAGGTAAGCATCTTGAGTAACAAGTGGGTCAAAGTTCACAGATTTAACTAAATCAAATGACTTGAGTGCAGCATCCTTTTGATCCAAGGCTTCCAACACCAAACCCTTATTATATTCGACATGTTGGCCCAATGAGTCCTTAACAAAAGCAATTTTCTCAAACTCTGATTTTGCTTCTTTTAAATTCTTGATTTTAAATAAAGAATAAGCTTTTTTAAATGTCAATAAACGCGTAATTCGCTCTGGATATCTCGTAAATAATTGTTGGTACACCTGATAAGTCTCTTGGAAGTCTTCTCGCTGAAATCTCAAATTACCAACCATCAAGCCAATATCATCAAGTTTAATTTTGGTATTCGTATTTTTCAAAAGTGGGCTAGCATATGACAAAAGCTCCGTAAACTTCTCTTGTTTCAGCAAGGCACTTGTAATCCACCGTGGCGCTTCAAGGCCATAAATTGATTCCCCTTCAATGAATTTAAAATCTTCAATGGCCAAATCATAGTGCTTGCTATTAAAATTAATTAAGCCAGAAAAATAAGCTGCAGGCTGAGAATACTCTTCCTCTGGTTCTCCTTTTATTTGATTAAATATACCATGAGCATCGTCTTTTTGACCTATTTGATAATAAGCAACGGCTAATTTGAATTTAAATTCTATATTGGTCAATGAACCTTTAGCCAAATATTTTATGGCTCGTTTCCAATCCCCCGCTTCATAAAAATAGATTCCTAAATCACGAACGAGATCTGCTGAATATGGATTCTTGGGATAATTTTCAACAAAGCGATTGGCCAACACCTCAGCCTCAGGGCGCATCGAATAAATCGAACACATACATAATAGATATTCAGCTGATATTTTTTCACTCAGCATTTCAGCATTCGATTCCGTCAGACCATAAAGATAGGTCCTAAATGCCTCTTGGGCCGCCAAATAATTTCTAGCTTCAAAAAAGGATTTACCTAGCCGATAATGAATTAAATGATCGGTGGAACTTTGAGTTTGCTGACCAAAAAGCGGTCCACAAGAGATGAAAAATAAAAATATGATTAATCTAAAAAAGGAAATACTATTTCTCATTAAAACCAAAAGAATAATTACGGTTAATACAATAATACAACATAATTTTCAATATATAATCGGATATTAAACGGTTATTTCAGAATTTAATTATTAAATACCTGCGCAATTTTCTATAAATTTGAAAATTATTAAATAAATCAAGATATGGCCGTTCAATCAACCATTAAAAATACCATCCATTTTATTATTTGTGCCACATTTTTGCTCGTTGCGACGAGCATGTTTGGACAGGACAACATCAAAAAAACTCCCCCGATCAAATTAGGTGGATACTTGATTTATGAAAAAAACGGACATGGCCTAATTGCCACGGTGGAACTTGTCGGCAAAGGAGATTTTGAGGAAGCAAAGAAAAAATGTGACGACTTAAATACGAATGGATTTGATGATTGGCGACTACCCACTAAGGAAGAATTTGACCTTATTCATCCCAAATTAAATTTCAAAAAATTGGGTAATGGCGGGATATTTAAATCGACTTGGTACTGGACATCCACTGAAATAGACAAAGGGAACGCATGGACCCATAATTTAAATACGGGTATGCAATCCAGTTATTTTAAAGATTTCAAATGTAACATCATGGCTGTAAGAAGCTTCTAAACCAAATCAATCTATGAAGAATGTAACATTATTATGCTTACTATTCATTTCATCGCAATCATTTTCCGCTCCTAAAAGAGAAAAATGGATCAAAATTTTTAATGGCAAGAATATTAAAAATTGGACCGTTAAAATTCACCATCATGAAGTAGGTGAAAATTTTGGGAATACATTTAGAGTCGAAGAAGGAATCATAAAAGTACGTTATGATCAATATGACAAGTTCAATGAGCGTTATGGGCATTTATTTTATAATACGCCTTACTCCTATTATAAACTAAAAATAGACTATCGTTTTACTGGTATTTGGCGCAAAGATGCTCCCTCCTACACGGAAAGGAATTCTGGTATTATGTTCCACTCTCAAGATCCAAAAACAATACTTAAAGAGCAAGATTGGCCTATTTCAGTTGAGATGCAATTTTTAGGCATGCTGGCTGATGGAAAACCTAGACCGACTGGAAACATGTGTTCTCCCGGTACCGATGTCGTGTATAAAGGTCGAGTGGATCCTAGGCATTGCATCAATTCATCGTCAAAAACTTATGATGGAGATCAATGGATTCATGCTGAATTGATCGTTCGAGGCGATTCACTTGTCACGCATATCATCAATGGGGAAAATGTGTTAGAATATACTAATCCTCAAATAGGTGGAGGAGTAGCCAATCGATATAATCCGGCATTGAAAATTGATGGCCAACGCTTAAAAAGTGGATTTATAGCCTTGCAAAGTGAAGGCCAAGAGATTGATTTTAAAAATATCGAGCTATTAGATATGTCTAAGCAGAAATAATAGACTCATATTTTTTTAATTGGCGATTCATCACTCGGAACCAAATAGGTGGAAATAAAGCCAAAACAATCATTCCTGGATATCCCGTAGGCATCTGTGGAGCGTCTTCATGATGCCGAAGAACTTGGTATTTCCGAGAGGCTAAGTAATGATGGTCACTATGCCGACTCAATTCAAAGAGCATTAATCGCCCCAATAAGTGATTGCTATTCCATGAATGTTTAGGTAAAACTCGTTCAAAATTTCCGCTTGGATTGCGCTTACGTTTTAATCCATAATGCTCTATGTAATTAACTGTTTCTAATAACAAAGCACCAATACTAGCTGAAATCAGGAAAAAATAAATTGTATTTAGACCAAAATTAAAACCAATAATCGCAATCAATATCAGCTGTGCGCACGTAAAAAGCAGCATCTCATTGTGAAAACTAAAAAAACCTAAACCCTTCTTTTTCAACTCAGCTAGATTAATTTTCCAAGCTTTAAAATAAGTTCCAAAAACAGTTTGTGGCCAAAAAGAATAAATCGACTGACCCAAAACAGCAGAACTAGGATCCTCTTCCGTTGCCACATGCGCATGATGCCCCTTATTATGCTCAATAAAAAAATGGGTGTATAAACTTGTCAGCAATAATAACTTAGCCAAAAACTGCTCAAAAACGGATTTCCTGTGCCCTAATTCATGAGCCACATTAATCCCAAATGTTCCACATAAAATCCCCATGGAAATTATTTGACCTATCAAATCAAGTCCTGAACTTTTCCTCATACTTGAAAGAAAAAGATACAGACTGCCATATTGCAATAGCACAACCGCATACAATATCCAATCATAAAAATGATCATTTCTGATTTGATCCTCAACCTCTTCCCCAACATTTTCAGCGACGGGTTTCATAATCAATTCTAAGATGGGGATCATGAAAAAAATGTAGATCGGCACGAGCCAACAAAAAAATCCGTGAGATTTGAAACCAATGATAGCCAATAAAAAAATAAAAAAAGGACTCAAATACCGAAATGGCCTCCAGATTATTTTTTTCATATTAAGGGATATATACTTCAAATATAAAATAAATTGTACCTTTAATCACAAAACAAAAGGACATGAAATCGATTTATTTAATTGTATGTCTTGCGCTTAGCTCTATCGTTTACGGCCAAACTACGGAAAAAAATACTATTCAGAGCTCAAACCAACAGATTTTCTCAATCATTCTGAAAGACCAATTTATTCTTACTGGAAATAAAATCAGTGAAAATGAATCGTCTATTTTATTTCGAGATTTTACTTTAGGAGAAATCAGTCTACAAAAATCGAATATTCTAAAGGTTTCTGAACTAAAAGGAGAACTCTATGTAGAACTGATTTTAAATGATGGAAAAACCATTTTAGGGAAATTAGCATCAAAAACAGAATCCACATTAAATATTTTAACTCAAAATCTAGGTCAGATTACCCTCGCTAAATCAGCCATTAAATCGATAAAAATCATCGAGGAAAGTCAAATTAAAAATGGGCAATATCTATTTCCTAACCCACACCCTACTCGCTATTTCTTTGGCCCATCAGCCATACCGCTTAAAAAAGGAGAAAAGTATTTCCAAAACGCCTACCTATTATCCAACAGCATACAAATTGGCCTTAGTGACGAGTTTTCCATTGGCGGCGGTGTCGTTGTCCCATTCTTATTTTACATCACTCCTAAATTCGGAAAAAAAATAAGTGAAAATGTTCATGTGGGCGGTGGAATTTTAATAGCAAGCTCCCTCATTAGCAATTTGAATCTGGGCGTGGGAGTTGGATATGGATCGTTAACTTTAGGCTCTCGTGAAAACAATGTGACTTTGAATGTTGGCTGGGGAGCCACAAAAGGCGACTCATATGATGCAGTTACTAACACAAGTAAGACTTCTTGGAGCTTTGCCAATAAACCTATGTTTACGTTTTCAGGCATGACCCGAATTTCCCGAAGGTGCATGTTGGTCAGCGAAAACTGGTTTTTTGCGGTCAATGAATATACCTATGATGATCAAATGAAAGCCAATGGCATTATGCAAGCCAATGGCGTAAAAAGCAATTACAATGGTATAATCTCAGGCGGAGTAAGAATTATGTTGGAAAAAAGCTCCTTCGACTTCGGAATTTTGTCCCCCATGGGAGCCAGCACCTCAGCCATGGGAATTCCCTATATCGATTACGTAATCAAATTTTAAATTGAATACGTTAACTCATTCTTTTTAACAGTCGGGTCCATTAAATAAGTAATCACGGTTCCGCTATTTAAAAGCTCCACGACACGGAAGCCTTTATGTGGGGTGCCCCAACTACCTCCAATATGCGAGTCAAATAAGAATGGTAATTTACCAACCATTTGCACTCCATCTTGATCATGCTCATGGCCGTGAAAAACGGCACGGATATTGGAATATTTTTTAATCAATTCAAAAAATGCAGGAGTTTCGATTCCGTTCTTAGTCCATTTAGCTTGAGGAATGTGTAAAAACAAAAATATATTTTTACGCTTTTTGTTGGCTTCCAATTGGGCTTCCAGCCATGCCAAATCAGGAGAAACATACGTTCCCTGCTCATTAGACGTGTCGCCCAACAAAACCAAGGAGTTTTTTACAACTTTTTGATGATTCAATGGCATGTTCCAAACTTGCTCCCAATAGTCCGAAGAACATTTATCATGATTTCCTCTGGTCACAAAATAAGGAACTTTCAATCCATCTATTTTCTGTTTTGCTTGAGCTAAAAACGACTTTTCATCATGTACAATATCTCCATTCATGACACAAAAATCTAAAGGATTTGAACCATGAAATAAATTAATTTTCTCAATTATCGTATCCATCATCGCCTCATAAGGAGTATTAGGTTGGCCATAATGAGCATCCGAAGCAACCGCAAATCTCATTTTAACCTGATCCTTAAATGCATCTACATCTTGTGAAGAAAGCGACTGAAACCCTCCGCCCATAAAAAAGGCAGAAGCAAAGGAAATATTTTTTACAAAATGTCTACGTGAGAGTTGATCTTGATTTTTCATAATTATTTTTTCTTAAATATAATCAATGGAACGGCAACGGAAGTTAAATACACAGGATTTTGTGTTAATTTATCATTAAAACATTCCCAAGGTGAACCAAAAGTATCCCCTTTCCTAAAGTCTCCCTCCCGTAATTCTTGAATATATTCTTCAGCTAATTTTTGTGCGGATGGTAGATCTACAAACGCGATGGCCTGACAAACCCAAGCTACAGGCGTTCCCCAATAGGCTCCATTTTGGTAGGTATTAATGGGAACGACACTTTTTTCCCAAGCAGATGTAGCGCTAAAGTCATCCGATTTAATGACATGTCGAATATTTCCTTTTTGAGATAGTTCACCTCTCAAATATGCATCCCTCAAATATTGAGCCGCTTTTAACCTAGATTTACCTGTTAAAACACCTAGATTAATCGCTAAAGATGTAGCCCAAACATCTGCTTGGGCACTGATTCCCGTACAGGCACGAAGCATGCCTCGAGCATCTATAAATGTACGTATGATCGATAACTTCAAAAGATTTGCTTCTTGCTGATAACGCAAGGACATTGATTTATTCCCCATTTTACCATACAAATAGGCCATTTGCTTAGCTGCCTGATATTTTAAAAGCGAGGCATAGCATAATTTTCCAGTGATATAAATAGCATCACGGAAACCAAAATCAACTCCCCTGTTGCTATCGTCAACCTCAATCAAATGAGATCGAGAGTTGGAAGGTGGCATTTGATACGCCATCTCCAATCGGTCTATCAGTTTAACCCCTTTAATTTCTTTTGTTAATTGCTTAGTTTGTGAAAAGGATTTAACATAAAAATAGGCCATTTGTATGAAAAAAAACTGATCACAAAAGGGTGGTTGCATGCCCCATTTTTTTTCTCCCTGATTTTCAAAACTATAAGTTCCCGGAAAATAAATGGGCTTTCCATCATCAATTCGAATGTGATCAGCAATCGAGCCTTTGGGAATCTTGGTGCCCCATTTAGTTCGTATCAGGAAGTCGGATTGTGTACTCGCAGTTAACTCCAGCATATGCTTTTGTTCCTTTTCGGATACAAATCCAGTCTCAATGGACATCGCATAATCGCGAATCCAAAAAGCTGGATAAGATGTTCTGCCACCGGGTCGAATCAATACGCCTTCGGTTTGGTTCGGCCCAAAGTCCTTCGAAATTTTTTGACCCGGATAAATTCTAGATGCTTCCATCACATCCTTGACCATCTGCTCCAAAAAGACTAAATCATTGGTAACCAATATACTTTTCTGCTGGCCCTGAACAAGGGTACAAGGCATTAAAAGGATAGCAAAAAATAAAATCCTAATTCTTAAAAGCATTTATTTTTTCAATAACCAAATGTCAAAAACTTTGGAATGTTGACGCCAATTTAAATGTGATTCCTCCGGCTCATCAAAGGTTACTTCAATTTTCCCGTCACTTACATATTGAGGGCTCAATTGGAACTCCTTAAATTCCTCCATCCCTTTGTTATAAACCGTTGGCGCTATTCGAACACCATCCACGCGCAGCAATGCTTCTCCATAACCTGAAATTCGAATGGTATACATCGCTTTTGCATCTAAATCAGCATAGTCCAAACGAGGAAAATTTTGAAATAATTGAGAAGAAAGCCGTAGTCTACTCAAGCCATTATTGGTCCATAGCACATCCGTTGCATCCTCAGTTCTCGTTTTGACCCTTGGACCTTTTGACAAATCAGAAATATTATCATAAAAACTTCCAGGACCTGGGTTTTCCCATTTGGCAATCACATCCAAACGCTCTATTTGATCCTTTTCATTGGTCATTTTTTTGATTTTTTCAAATTCATCTGCTAACCACCAACGGTTATTCAATGGATAATCTAGGAAATCTAAAATGGCTCCTCTTTCAGCGCCACTTGCCTGATATTTAGGAACAGATGTCTGCATTCCGATCGACTTAAACATGGCCTCACAATAGTCCACAATCTTTTGTCGTACTTCCGGACTTATGGGTGATTTATCTGCCTCATTAACTATATTTAAAGCTAATTCCATGGATTTTAGTACCCCTATTTCAGAGGCTTTTTCCAATACTGCATTGGCTTGACGTTCCAGTTTTTGCTCATATAATTTGCGTCGCTTCACATAGGTATCGTAATAAGCACGCATGATTAATTGTTGCCAACGCCAGTTTAATTTGAGTCCTGGGTTTTGGTTTTCCAAATTTTTCCAAAAAGCAAATGTGGTTTCGATTCCCCCATTTTCCTCCACAGGGCCAACCCAATTTCGTTCCAAAGCTAAGATTCCATCCGCTACTTGTTCAGAAATGGCATGACCAAAAAACAATCGGGCATATTCTACCATCACATCACGTGCATCTTTGGTTGGATCCCAAGACATTTGGCTCCAAATAACCTTATTGACATCGTCATGCACTCCATCGGAATAGGATAAAAATCCATCGGTTAATGGTGCGAAGCGATTATGAATTTTGGTATAATACGCTGGCTGAGGGTTTGAAACCTCACGTCCTTCGGTTAAAGCAAAAGCTTGATCCCAATTTTCTGTAGGATATTGGCAACGAACCGTATGCGTTAAATCGGGGTAATGTCGATGTTTATATTGCTTAGGCAATCGATAGCGTGTATTGGCCATATCGGGGCTACTAGGTCCTGAGACGACACCGGCCAACCAATCCGGTTTGTTTTTATCGAGGTACTCATAAAAATAATTGACTTCTTCATCGCTAAATCCCTGCAAGGATATCCACATGCCTGCCTCTGGATGGTATTTTTTCAGTTCGGCTGAAATGGCTTTTAGGAATGGCATCACATATTTGGGATGGTTGCTTCCGGGATCACCTCCAGGAAAAAAAACACCGTCTAATTTGGGGCATTTTTTGTAAAAATCCGCATGAAATTGCACCTCCTGTTTAAACTTAGCTTCATCCGCTAAATCTATATCAGCCGGCGTCCAAACCCAATAATCCAATCCATAATTCAAACATATTTGACTTAACTTCAGATTCATTTCTTCCCTCGGGATTTTCATGTGAGGTCCTGGAGGGCCATCTTGAAACGGAATATTTTCAATGGCATTTGAACCAAATAAGGCTAAATCACGAATGTATTGTTCAAATTGTTTCTCATTCCAAGCATCCCATGAATTAGCAGTGTTCCTGTAACCCAATTGGTGCCCGCGAATGGAATACTGCGGGGCAGATATAATCTCATTTTTTTTGTCGACCCAAATTTTATTTTTAGACAAATCCGCTTCACGTAAAAACTCACCGATCGCATACAATACACCCCGATCGTCTCCACCCATCAGCCACAGAATAGGCCTTTTTGTATTGGCATCCACCGAAATACGATACCCATCTTTTTTAAATACCGCATCATTTTTAGCTAATTTGGGTACTGAAACTCCGTCTACATTTTGATCCGTTGAGAGTACCAATGCAATCATCGGCGATAAATCAGATTGATTCTGAACGACTAAATTCAATTCAGTCCGCGCCTTTATTTCCTCCTGAAGTACTCGAATATAGGTCTCTCGTTGAGGCGATTTCAAAGATGAGGACACATGGATTTTGGCTTTAGAAAAATCAAGAACCTGAGCACCGCTGACTAAACTAATGCCCAAAAAGAGACATAAAAAAGAGCTACATGTAATTTTCATAAATTGGAGATTGATTGAATTATATACTTTCTGTGTTTGTATTAAGGTGTTGCTGCTCACCTACAGATTTTTTGATTTGATTTAAATCGTTGTTTAATTGGTTTGCCGTCAAATAGGCATCTGAACAATGAAGTATAATGTTAGCACCGGCTTTGGCCCATTCAACTTGTAAATCTAAACTGTCACGATATCCAGTATGTCCGCCCACCGCGATGCCTTTTGATCTTGCGTTTTTAATGATGCCACAACTCAAATCCAAAAACGCCTTTGACTTATATTTTTCTGGCATATCAAAAGAGGTCGATAGATCATGGGGGCCAATGATTAGACCATCCACGCCTGGGCCATCTAAGGTTTGAATGCTGGTAAATTCATTCATGGATTCAACACCCTTTTGACTTTCTACGTTAAGTATCAGCGTATTATTGCTATTGTGTTTAATCAAATACTGTTTTAATTCTTCAGATGGCTTTTCCTCCCCGTGTAAGATTCGCATCAGTTTTCTTCCTTTCAAAGGCCTATATTTGACTGCGCCAATCAAAGCAATCACATCTTCAATTTCCTCTACATAAGGAACTAAAATAGCAGAGGCTCCTGCGTCGAGCGCTTGAGTAGCTAAAAAGGGACTTGGTTCCAATATTCGAACTACGGGATTTACACCTGCGGCTTTGAAGGCACGGCACATCCAACTCAGCGTTTCGATGTTATATTGAACATGTTCATTGCAAAAAAATACAAAATCGAGCCCCAAGCTAATGACTGAATCAAACATTTTAGGTGAAGTGGATGAAATCTGAGTTCCATACACATTTTTACTTTCATGAAGTGCGTTGCGGAAATTTATTCCTACCATTGATTATTAGGTTTAGTATTTTATATTTAAGGCAAGATGCCTCAAAGCTATAAAATTTCTCTAAATTTATACAATACATTAACAAATCAAGGATTTTGACATTTAAAGAATTAGGTCTAACAGACAGTTTATTAGCGGGCATTGACTCCATGGGGTACAAAACCGCAACTCCAGTACAATCTCAAGTGATCCAACCTATTTTAGCCGGCAAAGATATTATTGCGTCCGCTCAAACGGGTACGGGAAAAACCGCAGCATTTTTATTGCCTATTGTCAATAAGATCATCACAGAGCCTCATGATGAGAACAAAATAAATGCATTGATCATTGTTCCCACACGTGAGTTAGCCATTCAAATTGCCGACAACATGGAAGGCCTTGGTTATTTTACCAATGTCAGTTGCATCGCTGTTTATGGAGGTGGAGACGGAAATTCGTTTACCGCAGAAAAAACCGCCTTAACGAGCGGCTGTGATATTGTTGTTTGTACGCCTGGTCGAATGATTGCCCATTTAAATATGGGATATGTCAATTTAAAAGAAGTAAAATACTTGGTTTTAGATGAAGCGGACCGAATGCTCGACATGGGCTTCCAAGATGAATTAATGAAAATCATTTCTTTCCTCGCCCCTACTAGACAAAATCTTTTATTCTCAGCCACAATGCCTCATAAAATGAGGGAATTGGCAAGAAAACTTTTAACAGATCCTGTAGAAATTAATATTGCCGTTTCTAAACCGCCTGAACAAATAGTTCAAAATGCTTTCGTGGTGTATGAAGCACAAAAAGCACCATTGATCAAGTATTTATTAAAATTAAAGGACTATACCCGGGTCATTATTTTTTGTTCTAAAAAGCAAAATGTGAAGTTGTTAACGGCTGATCTAAAGCGTTCTAAATTTAAAGTAGAAGAAATACATTCGGATTTGATGCAAGACCAACGAGAAAAAGTGATGCAAGACTTTAGAAATAAAAATTTGACCATTTTAGTGGCGACTGATATATTAAGTCGGGGCATCGATATCGACGAAATAGAATTGGTGATCAATTATGATGTTCCTAATGACGGAGAAGACTATATACATCGAATTGGTCGGACAGCAAGAGCGCAAAGCCAGGGAACTGCTTTTACTTTTATTAGCCCAACAGAGCAAAGAAAATTTGCTGCGATTGAAACTTTATTAGAAAAATCAGTGACTAAAGCTGAGGTGCCGGCAGAATTTGGTGAAACTCCTACCTATGACCCAGCGGCTTATAAATCAGCTGAAAAACCAAGAAATTTCTCTTCCGGTGGAAATAAAGGAGGAAAGAAATTCTGGAAAAAGAAATAAATTATACTTTTAAAGGCCTTACACCCGTATTTCCACCTTGATTTAAGCTTATATCTACAGGAGCATTCTTTTTCCATGAACCCCGAGTAAAATCTGGAATATTCATAGACCGAGATCTGTTATTGACCGACACCTCACTCAAAGGTACAATTGAACTCCATGCAGCTGCATCATATACATCTTGATCTAATGGAAGACCATTTCTCAAGCAGTCTATGAGGCGCCAATCCATCATGAAATCCATTCCGCCATGTCCACCAATTTGCTTGGCTAATTCACCAATTTTTGCGACGATCGGCGGTGCATATTTCTTCTCCATTTCAGCCATTTGTTCAGGCTTAATCCACTCATGGTGATGATTTGAAATTCGAGGCTCTGGATATTTCATAGCCACCCCATTCGTTCCACTTAATAAGTGAATGCGAGAATATGGACGAGGGCTTGACACATCATGTTGTACCATAATGGTTTTACCATGGTGTGTTTTGATGGTAGTCGTGTTCATGTTTCCTCTAAACTTCTGATCCACAAACTGTTTAAAATATGCATCTTTTACAGACAACTCTAAAGCCTTTTTATGCATCGAAAAATCGTCCGACTGAACTGAAACCAAATAATCCATCTGATCTCCACGATTCACGTTAAGTAATTGACAAATAGGCCCTAAACCATGTGTTGGATATAAATTACCATTTCTCATATTAGCCTTTAATCGCCAATCATCATAATACTGATCTTGCTTAAAATTAGCATCTAATAAATCATGAATATACGCTCCTTCCACATGCAATAACTCACCAAAATATCCTTGGCGTGCCATATTGAGTGTCAATAATTCAAAGAAATCATAGCAACAATTTTCAAGCATCATGCAATGCTTTTTCGTTTTTTCTGAAGTCTCCACTAACTGCCAACATTCCTCCAAGGTCGTTGCCGCAGGTACTTCGCAAGCCACATGCTTTCCATGTTGCATAGCGTAAACGGCCATTGGCGTATGTAAATGCCACGGAGTGGCGATATAAATTAAATCGATGTCGGGTCTTTGGCACATTTCCTTCCACGCCTCTTCCTTTTCAGTATAGGTAATGGGTTCGATGTCCATTTTTTTCAAGGCCTTCAATGCATTGGCAATTTTGGCTGGACGAATATCACAGATAGCCACTGTTTGAACGTTGGCAATTCGGTTTACCCTAGTAATGGCTCCAGAGCCACGATTTCCTAAACCAATGAAACCTATTCGAACGGTGTCAATTTTGGGAGCGGCATAACCAGACATATTAAAAGTCTGCTTAGGATCTTTCATTAATTGGTCTATCTGCGCCTGTGCAGCATCTCCAGCTTCTGCAGGAGAAAGCGAAGAGCTTAAACCAATGGCTGTAAGGCCGCCCATTTTCAGGAAATCACGTCTATTATTTTTCATATTATTTTCCAGCTAAATGCTTTTGAATATGTTGGTAACTTTTTAAAATTAATTCGGCTTCAGTTGTATAATTTTTACGCCAGATACAAGCGGCAGGTAATAAAGGAGTGAAGGCCTCTACGACCAACCAGCCTTTGTAATCCATTTTTTCAAGATGTTCAAATACATTGTCCCAACGAACTTGACCCTCACCTAGCGTTGCACGAGTACTTTCTGACAATTGAATATGTCCCACTTCATCCGCTATTCGAACCATCGCTTCACCCGTATTAAACTCTTCTATGTGAGCATGAAACGTGTCAAACATAATCTTAACATTAGGATGATTGATTGCTTTAACCAAACTGTATAATTGGTCAGCACAACTCACAACATAATTCTCAAATCGATTTAAATATTCTAAACCTAAAATCACATTTTTTGATTTAGCATGCTCAGCAACGGCCAACATGCTTTCCTTCGACCAATCTAATTCTTGTTGGGTCGGTGCCGCACCCGAAAACACAGCTAGAGCAGAGTGAAAAGGTCCAGATAGATAAGAAGCTCCTAAGTACGCTGTTATGTCAACGGCCTCCTTAAGAAAGTCAATTCCTTTCTGGCGCACCGCAGGATCTGATGAAATAGTGTTCATGTCCGCACCTAGAAAAGTAACCGTAAACACCGTTAACCCAAGTCGGTCTAACTCGGCCTTCCAAGGTTTCCAATATTCTTGTTCTGTCACAAAAATAGGTATCTCAACACCTTCGTAACCCACCTCTTTAATATAAGCTAAATGTTGAATGATTGATTCATTCATGTCTGGCCCATAGACCAGCGTATTCATTGCAATCGGGTATTTCATTGTAAATTATTTTGAATTAACCATTCCTCTATAAGGAACATTGATATCTAATTTTCCGGACCATTTTTGAGGTACTTTTAAACCTAATTCCCAATGTATCGCATTGACAACTAATCGTTGAAATGACTCTACTGAAAAATCCTCTGGATGTCCCATCGTGGTAAAAAACACTTTTCCTTTGTATTGATTTTCCCAAGTCCAAGCGATCGGTTGGACTTCAGCGGCTTTGTCTGGGTTAACTGCTTTCCCCATGATCAACCACTCTGTTCCTTTAGCAGGGTAATCAGGTAAAACGCGGTATAACCAAGATCTCACATGAAATTCAGGATTTACCCCTGTTAAAATAGGATGCTTCGATTTCTCAGGAATTACAGTTGCATCTGTACTTGCGTTATGCCCATAATGCGTATGTTTAGACGGCCCACCCCATCCCGGAGGCGCACCAAATGCTCTTTCAGCAAAACCATTATAAGGAAATAATGGATCTGTTTTAGGATAATTAAAAGAGTGTGTCGTTGTTCTAAATCCCATGATAGGCTTTCCAGATTTCAAATAAGCTTCTATATGAGCTACTTGTTCTGCTGGAAGTAGGCGCCAACGAAGAAAAAATACCGCCAAATCGGCCTCAGCTAATGCTTCTAAACCTGGAATATCTTTCTCAGCATTTTGATCCGGAAAAGATTTTAACACCTTAGTCCTAAAGCCATATTGTTTTTCTAAAACAGCAGCCAATAAGGGAAGTGTAGACTCGCCTGAATATTCATGATCCCCGCAAACAAAAACTACTAAGGGTTTTTTAGCTTTTAAGGGGCCATGCTCACGCGAATAAGCAGGCATGAAAGCCGACAAAATAAAAATAGCTATAAGACTAATTTGAATGATTTTTTTCATGATTATTTTTCGATAGGGTGTTCTGATAATAACATATTGGCATTATATAAATCATGCTTATACGCAATTTTAGCACGGACTTCCTTTACTTTTTCAGGATCGATAGCCGAGGCTTTATTGCCAAATGAATTTCGAACATAGGTAAGGACTGCTGCAATATCCTTGTCCGACATTAAACCGCCATAAGGAGTCATTGGAACTTGGCCCGCATATTTTACACCATTTAATTCCATAGGTCCCATAATTCCCTTGATCACTAATTTGATCAAACGCTCTTGGTTTCCGGTAACCCAAATCGAATTTGCTAATGGAGGAAAACCTGAAGCAGGTAGTCCTTTTCCATTGGTCTGGTGACAAGTATTACAATATCCTTCTTTAGCGTACCATTTTTGCCCCTCAGTAAACAATTCTAAGTCTTTACCTTTTAGCGTTGAAACCAAAGGAGCTTCTTTTTTTCTAACCACATTTATTCCACTTGCATGAGCGACAGCTATTTCATGTGGTTTTTCCATCCAAGGATCTAAAGGATGTTTTTTTGCCAAGTCTAATATAGGCAAAGCCGTTTCTTTAGGCAACCAAGATGCAGCGACAAAAGCCTCCATACGTACCCGACCATGATCATCTTCAACAGCCTTAGCTAATAATGCTGATTGATTTTTCACCTGGTGGCCTGTATAACGTAAAACACGAACAGCAGCTGCACGAACATGATAATCTTTCGCTTTTAGTAATTGGTTTAATAATTTTTGATCCACCTTATTTAAACCCCAAGTTACCCACAATGCCTCTAACACATGATGCTCATAATCAGCTTCTGTCTTGTCTAGACGTGCTACCCAAGCCGTAACTTTAGCCAATACCTCTGAAGCCTTACGTCCACGAAGCTCTCTACGCACACGGTAACGAGTTCTATACTCAGGTAATTTTAAATTTTCTAATAACTGATCAATCGACGCACCATATACTTTCGCAGGCGTCACTAAAGGTCTTGAAGGATACGTTACTCGGTAGACACGTCCATGAGTATGATCGCGCAATGGATCACGGGCATTATGTTGCATGTGACCAATTAAAATATTGTGCCAGTCAATCACAAAAAGTGAGCCGTCAGGCGCAAATTCCATGTCGACAGGGCGAAAATTACGATCTAGGCCAACAATCAAATCTTGGCGGTGCTTAGATTTATATCCTGTTCCATCATCTGTCAATTGGTGTTGCTTCATTCCCAAAAATCCAATCGTATTATTTATTAAGAAATCTCCTTGAACATTATCAGGGAAATGACGGCTTGATATAAACTCTAAACCAGAAGTAGGACGAACTAAATGTTTTTCCTCGATCAAGGTAAATGACTTATGACCCGTTTGTCCATACCGATTTTTAGTTGACCCAGGCATCATCCAACGCATATCTGGACCCGAAGTTTCGGCAAAAAAGTTTTGTCCCCATCTATCAAACGCAATTCCCCACGGGTTAGGAATAGACAGCTGAGCTACACGCTCTAAATGATGCCTTGCAGGATTGTAACGCATAAAACCACCGTTAGTAGCACGTACAGTTCCATAAGGTGTCTCCACATTTGTATGTAAAAATACCCCTTCTCCCATGTAAATAGCACCCGATTCATCCGTTACAAAGGCTGAAATTTCATGATGCGTATCATGGTCATCAAAACCACTTAAAATAACTTCTTTCGTATCTGCATGATCATCCCCATTGGTATCTTTCAATAAAACCAAATTGGTTCCTTGGCTTACAAATACACCAAATTCGGTTATTTCCATCCCAACCGGAACGTGTAAACCATCTGCGAATACCGTTTCCTTATCCGCTTTTCCATCCTGATTAGTATCCTCAAGAATAATGATTTTATCGTTGGGCTTTGCATCACCCGGCTTATAATGTGGATAAGAAGGCATACAAACAACCCAAAGACGCCCTTTATTATCGAAAGTCATTTGAACCGGTTTAGCCAAATTCGGAAATTCCTCTTCTGAGGCAAACAATTCAATTTTATATCCCGGAGCTACTTTAATTGCATTTAACGCATCATTTCCATACAAATATTTTAAGCTACCATTTTTATCAGGATTGAAATTAGTTTTTACAGGATCCAAAGGACGTGTTTTAGCATCGGCTGCGGCCAAATCATACTTGATGCCTTTAATTGATGCTTGGATCGCCGCCTCGCGATTATCCGTCATTTGACGAATTTTCTCAATTTCAGCAGGGTAATTATCCGGTCCAAACGGATTGTAACGGCGACCATATACGTGAACCCCATTCGGAATTTTATAGTCGGTATGCCACATCCAGTTTTTCTCTGCAACAGCTGCATAAACATCTGCTCTTTTTGATTCAATCACTGGTTTCTTCTTTCCAAAAACTTGATCTGCCAACAATAAAGCTAATTTTTTATATCCAGCATTGTTAAGTTGGAACCCATCGATCGTTAAATCTTCTTTAGATTCTACATACCATTTTTTGGATGCATCATAAGCATTGATAAATAACACATTATTCTTTTCGCACACTTCCTTCATCGCCTGAGTATATATAGCAATGTTTGCGTTCTGTACGCTACCATTAGGTAAATCTATTTTAGCACTTAAATCTTCAAAGGCCGTTGGAGATACAATGGCAAGCTGGGGCGCTGAAACATCATTGTATTTTTGGGCCAATGTATGCTTGATAAATGCCTCTAATTCAGCCTTATAATTTGCAATATTAGCTTTCCCTTCGTAGGATTCGCTATATCCAAAAAATCCGATCACAACGTCCATTTTTAAACGGCTCATCCATTGGTCATGGGTTTCTAAATGACCTTCACTTTGTGAGGGATTAGCAAATTCTGATTGAAATTTTTCCGCTCCTGGAAAAGCCCAAGGTGCAAATCTAGCTGAGTGTGGTCGGAATCCTGGAGTGTCGCCCCCATCACACATATTGCGAACCATTAAATTATTTTCTGGATAGCGAAGATGTAATTCTGTCTCAAAATGATCATAATTAATCATGCGAGAACCTAAATTACCACCAACTAAAGCGATCTTCGTATTTTTATTAATCGATAAAAAAGTGGGAGCCTGTGGCTGAAAGAAACTAATCGTAAAAACTGAGATTACAATAAGTATCAGTCCGAGTTTTATTTTAGAGGACATTTTGAATAATTTTTATAAGTAAATAGGTTTTTGAAATATTAAATTAAGGATAAATTTTAACTCAACAAAGAAATATTACTTTTCATTGTTTAAATGAAAAATTTATTGAAAATCAATTCCCTTCTGAGCTTAGGTTTATACTTGCTTTAATGTAACAGATATAGTTCCACTGAAATTAAAAATCCCTAAAAGCAGATGGGATTAATATATGGTGAGCAAAAAAAAGACCCGCATTTCTGTGGGTCTTTTTCAAAAGAAGGATGTGATTAAAGTGTTAATTCACCCCAACCAGCACGATACTGACGCTTAACGAATTGATTAGCCGCATCGAAGTTAGTCACGCGCATATTTTGGTTATCCCAAAGTAATTTTGTGTTTGAACCTGGATAATACATTCCGTTTCCTGTTTTACGAGGGAAAGGCATATCGGCCACACGAATAGCTAGATTAGCCATTAAGATCGCCTCAGTCAAAGGACCTGCTAAATCAAATGGCGAACTTAATTGTTTTTTACCGTATCCAGCAATAGCACCTTCCACCCATTGTGCATAATGTCCGTCTGCACTGCCTGGAACACGTTCCAATTTACGAGGAACTTTAACTTCTTGATTTCTTGATAAAGGCAATAAACGAGGATTAGCCGCATATTCACTAGCCATCATTTTACCTTTGGTTCCAATAAACAAGATACCCGAATTACCATCACCAAACATTTCGTCCGGTCCTAATTCTTCTGGACGCTCAGGCTTAATTCCACCGTCCATCCAATGCATAGTTACAGGTCCTTTTGTACGATCTGTCTTAGGGAAAGTCAATGTTGCATGACTTGATGGAGGGCAAGAATCTAAGAATACACCTCTTTTACCAAAAGCTGTAAATACACTACTTACACTAGCTTGAACATCAGATGCGTATTTCAAACCTAAGACACGGAAAGGAGCTTCCATTAAGTGGCAACCTAAATCACCTAAAGCGCCTGTACCATAGTCCCACCAACCACGCCATGAACCTGGAATCAAGTTTTCAACATAATCTTTTTGAGGTGCCGTACCTAACCATAAATCCCAATCTAATCCAGCAGGAACTGCAGGCTTAGTGGAAGGCCAAGGAATACCTTGTGGCCAAATAGGTCTGTTTGTCCAAATTTGAACAGTATGAACATCCCCAATAATATCTGCGTCATACCATTCTACCAATTGGCGTACCCCGTCTCCAGAGCTACCTTGGTTACCCATCTGAGTCACTACTTTATATTTTGCAGCCGCTTGGGTCAACATACGAGCCTCGAAAATATCGTGAGTCATTGGCTTTTGCACATACACGTGCTTGCCTAATTGCATAGCAGCCATAGCTTGAACCGCATGGTTATGATCCGGAGTAGAAACAGAAACAGCATCGAAATTCTTCGATTCCACTTCCATCATTTTACGCCAATCTTTATAGTATTTTGCTTTTGGATAAGCAGCAATTGAATCTTTTGCCATGCGATCATCTACATCACATAAGTAACCAATATCTGCTTTACCGCTATCGTAAAAGTATTTTAAATCTGATTTACCTTTTCCACCGGCTCCGATACCAGCAACGACCAATTTATCGCTAGGTGCTAAAAAACCTTTACCGCCTAATACGTGACGAGGGACAATCATGAATCCTGCAGATGCTAAGGAGGCTGATTTCAAAAACTCCCGACGGGAGTCCACTGTTTTTTTCTTTTTCATTAGGTTTAGAATTTGAACTTTTAAAGCTAAATAAAAAATTGTGAAAATTAATAATTGAGTCAAGTTTAATTATTTAACTAATTTTGAATTTATATTATTCTAGACAAAACGTATGATTGTAGTTAAACTTTTTGGCGGCTTAGGGAATCAATTATTCCAATATGCTTTTGGCAAAAAAATTTCGCTCAAGAAAAATCAGAAGTTATACTTAGAAATGGAGTATGGATTTAAAAATGATCCTTATGGAAGAAGTTACAATCTATCTCCTTTCAACATCCAAGAAAATCTTTTAAAAAACGATCCAATTTCCATTGATTTTGACCATTTGAGCATTAACAAAAAACATTGGCAAGGAAAAATTAAAAACTATTTAATAGGGCTAAAAAGACATGATTGGCATTTAATCAGAGAGAAAAACCTTGAGTATGATGATTCCATTGAAGTTAAAACAAAGCATGCCTATCTAGATGGATATTGGCAAAGCGAAAAATATTTTAATGATATTAGGGATGAAATAGTAAATGATATCCAATTAAAGGCTCCATTACAAAATGAAAATGCCCTGATTTCAAAAAAAATGTCCGAGGTCACATCTGTTTCATTACACATCAGAAGAACGCATGGCATTGAAATGGCTGGAAAAATTCACCATAAAATACATGGAGGATTAGACCTTGACTATTATCAAAGAGCGATTGAAATGATAGCATCTCAGCATCCTAATCTAGAATTGTTTGTGTTTTCAGATGACATCAAATGGGTGAAAGAAAATTTCAAAAGTGATTTTCCAACCGAATTTATGATTCAAAATGACGATGCTCATAATTACTTAGACTTGATTTTAATGAGTCATTGCAAGCATCAAATCATTGCAAACAGTACGTTTAGTTGGTGGGGCGCTTGGCTAAATCAAAATCCAGAAAAGATTGTTATAGCGCCTAACATGTGGTTTGTCGACCAAAAAATGAATGCTCAAACCAAGGATTTAATTCCTACTGAATGGCTCAGAATTTAATTAATTTTTAATGTAAAATTTTCTCGGGGTCCAACATTCATCCATCGGCCCGCCAGTTGATTTTTGCCCTTTATGTCGCCAATCTCCGTCTTTAAAAGTATAAGTAAACTCCACACTTTTGCCAATGCTTGAAGCGGCTTTGGTAAAAAACTCAATCGTTTCCACGTATTTTCCATCAGCTGAAGTCGTATACGTTCCACCGCCTGTGCCAAAAAACTCCTTGGTTTTTACATTAAAGGCAATCCATTGGAAATGATTTCCCGTTAAAATCTTCATGGTCCGACGCGGATAAAAGGGGCTCGGCCTTTTGGAAACAACATCATTAGTGTAGTTTCCTGAGATGATCCATTCGCCTTGTAAAGCCCCAGGGGTTCCTTGATCTAGCTTTTTCAAAGGTAGATTCAATAAACCGAAATTTAATTGGCCTGAGGACAGAGCGACCGAAACTTTAATTTCTTTGCCAACTTTAGAAGTATCCTTTGAAGACCAATCGTAGGCCAACCAGATATTATTTCCATCAGAGCGCCAAGTTCCTCCTTCGCAAGAAATGAACTTTTTGTCAATAAAATTATATTGGGTCAAACTGAATACTTGGTCTGTAATCAATAAAACCGTTTGACCGAACGAGTTCTCTAGGCCCCAAGCACCCTTCAGGGATGCTTGTTGGCCCAAAGAAATCAAAGGCAAAATCAATAAAATAAAAACGATTTTTTTCATTGAAATTACAATTTCCAACCGGCACGATACTCGCGCTTAACAAATTGATTGGCATCTTCAAAATTAGTAATCTTCATGTTTTTACCATCCCAAAGCAATTTCTTGCGACCTGGATATGTGAATCTATTTGTGTTTGGAATCGGCGTGCGCACGTTGAAACTACGAATAGCTAAATTTCCCATCAATACAGTTTCTGATAATGGACCCGCAAAATCAAACTTCGAAGATAAACTTTCATGCGCTGCACTATTAAATCCTGCCTTGCAAGCTTCCGCCCACATCGCTTGATGGCCATACTCTTTTAAGTTGTTTGGCTCTTGCTTTGGCATCTCTATTTTCGTTCCATTATTTAGGTAAATACGAGGTTCTAACCCATAGGTTGCATGGACCAAAACTCCTTTAGAACCCATCATGATTACTCCATTACTATTATCAGCGGTTCCTATCGAATCATCTGCAGGTATCAAATCTGGGTGGAATCCACGAATACCGCCATCCGTCCAATTCATCGTAACGGCTGATTTATTCTTCTTTGACTCTGGAAATTTCAATTGGATTGCGGCAGATGGCGGGCAACCTTCTGGTATATATTCAGGTTGGTTTCCTGCAACAAAAACGGAGCCTACACTCGCTTCAACTTCCGTAGGATACCCTAACCCAAGTGCTCTAAATGGCCCGTCGATTAAATGACAACCCATATCACCCAAAGCACCTGTACCAAAATTCCACCAACCTCTCCACTTAAATGGATGATAAGCTGGATTATAATCGATTAATGAAGCAGGTCCCAACCAAACATCCCAATCGATGTCCGAAGGTTTTTCATGCTTGCCAGTAGGAACGGGAATTCCCTGAGGCCAAATAGGGCGATTCGTCCAGATATTGACCGTGTGAACTTTGCCAATTAAACCTTCCTCAAACCATTTGACAACTTGTTGGGTCCCCGGACTAGAAGCCCCTTGATTTCCCATTTGAGAAACTACTTTATATTTTCTAGCCGCTTCAGTCATGGTGCGTACCTCAAAAATATTATGAGCCATCGGCTTTTGAACATATACGTGTTTGCCTAATTGCATCGCAGCCATGGCGATAGCCGCATGGTTATGGTCTGGCGTTGAAATGGTCACCGCATCTATATTCTTTTCTTTTTCAAGCATAACGCGCCAGTCTTGATAGCGACCCGCCTTTGAAAACTTCTCAAACAATGGTTTTGCACGAGTCAAATCCACGTCGCAAAGAGCTGTAATATTATTAACACCCTCGTTATAGGCATTATTTACGTCCGACATCCCTTTACCATTAATCCCCACGCCAGCGATATTCAATTGATCACTGGGAGCGCGAAAGCCTTTTCCTAACACATGCCTAGGAACAATGTAAAAGCTACCTGCTAGGGCACTTTTTTCCAAAAAACTTCGTCTAGTTATATCCATAATTTTAGGTTTTTTTATTTTTTTATTTTTTATCAATTTCTAGTTATTTTGAGCCATTTTTATTGGCAAAATGCTGAATATTTGAATCATTTAATTTAATAAGTTCTTCCCAAACTACGTCAAATGGCAAATCTTTAGCCATACCGCTTTCGTTAAAAAGTACTTTGACTTTTTGACTATTTTTATACATCCCCGAATATGACATATAAGTTTTAAATTTCAAAAATTCACCATTTAAAATTAAACCTGGCAACATAAAAGCATTCGCCAAATGGGTTGGTCCTGAATCCAATCCGATAAAAAATGAGGCCCCTTTCATAATCTTCATTGTTTCTTGAAGGCTGGTTTTTCCAACTAAACTAATGAAATTTTCATGGGTAAAATTCAATGGGTTTACATGACCTATTTCAATGATCTTTACATTCCACTTCGCGATTATTTTCGTCAATAAATAACACCAATTTTCATCCGTCCAATCTCGAAATCCTGCATTGGATTTAGCATGAATAACCCAATAGGGTTTTTGGAAGGGGACTTTATAGGGTATTTCATCTAAATAAATATATGGTTGTACATCTTCAATAGGCAAATCACAAAGCTTTAAGGCTATTTCCAATAAATTATTTTGATCGTAGTAATTCGACAAATCGATGCCTAATTCATCTGCCTTAGCATTCGAAATTGAAACTCCTGTCTTCTCATCTTTTCTAAAACCACTTAAGTGTAAATTATAATATTGATGGAATGGATTCGATTTTTGAAGTAAATAACTGAGTAGAGTATACTTTTGATCCACAAGCTGGTCGACAAGTGGATGATTTTCAAAGATGGGGAAGTGCTTTTTACTTGTGATCCAAGTGATGTATGTGTTCCCAAATTTTTGATTCAAGCGAGGCAATATAGGCTCCGAGGCAACCATGTCACCCAAATCTCCGTCCATGGCGATGCACAAAAAGACTTTTTTAGGAGAGCTCATTCTGAGTAACAATACCTTGATATAAAGGCTTACATAATAACAAAAAACTTCACTCCAATAAATAAGGACCGTCAATTTTTTCAATGACT
Source organism: Cytophagaceae bacterium (assembly GCA_005791165.1). Taxonomy (GTDB): domain Bacteria; phylum Bacteroidota; class Bacteroidia; order Cytophagales; family Spirosomataceae; genus Aquirufa. The sequence continues at coordinate 9,206 of SXXW01000030.1, read as the reverse complement.
TAACAGGTTTTTAATACTAAATTATTTAAAAAAATATTTATTTTTTAGGCTTTACTGACTTTTTGAATTTAGTAAAGCTATAAGAAAAGAGATTAAAAAACTACATTTTCGTTTCCATAAAACTGATCATTTTAACCTACTTGGTTAAAAATATATTGCTTCTTTAAGAAAATCAACATAAATTAAACCTGCTTAAAAAAACCTATTTAAAATAATGAAAAATCCAGTATCAGTAAGCTCTTTAACCCAAAGAGATACTCAAATTTCCATCATGCTGATTGGAATGATGTTTTTCATTTTTGGTTTTGTTTCTTGGGCCAATTCCATTTTAATCCCCTACTTTAAAATTGCCTGCGAACTAACTAACTTCAAAGCCTATTTAGTCACATTTGCATTTTATATTTCCTATTTCATCATGTCAGTTCCCGCATCCTATGTACTTAAATCCATTGGATTTAAAAAAGGAATGATGTTAGGATTTTGGATTATGTCCATCGGGGCATTCATCTTTATCCCGGCAGCCATGAACCGGGCCTATCCTATTTTCTTATTAGGATTATTTACGTTAGGTACGGGTTTAGCCATCCTACAAACTGCCGCAAATCCATATATTACCCTTTTAGGCCCCAAAGAAAGTGCAGCCCAAAGAATCAGCATCATGGGGATCTGCAATAAAGGTGCGGGGATTTTAGCACCTTTGGTATTTGCTGCAGTGATTCTAAAGGCCACAGATAGTGACCTGTTTAAGAATTTGGAACACATGACGGGGGCCGACCGGAATTTAGCGCTGAATGAATTAATCCAACGAGTAATTGTCCCTTATTTTTGTGTCGGTATTTTATTGTTTTTACTGGGTTTGGCTGTTCGATTTTCTCCATTACCTGAGATCGACACGGATCAAGAAAATGATATAGTAACACAGATCAATTCGCAGAAAACGAGCATATTCCAATTTCCTCATTTAATTTTAGGGGCCGTTGCCATTTTTCTACACGTAGGTACCCAAGTAATTGCCATCGACACGGTTATTGGCTACGCGGGGTCCATGAATATCCAACTCATGGAAGCAAAAATTTTACCTTCATTTACGCTCGCTGCTACTATTTTTGGATACATCATCGGAATAATATGCATCCCAAAATACATCAGCCAAGTCAATGCGCTTCGGACATGTACGATTCTTGGCTTGCTATTCGCTATTGGAATATTAATGACCTCTGGCAACGTTGAACTGGCAGGATTAAAAGTTGACATCAGTATTTGTTTTGTTGTTTTATTAGGTTTGGCCAACTCGCTAATTTGGGCAGGGATATGGCCCTTAGCTCTAGATGGTTTAGGAAAATTTACTAAAATAGGTGCATCCATTTTAATTATGGGCCTTTGTGGAAATGCAATCCTACCCCTTTTTTACGGCTATTTCGCAGATCTGTATGACTTGAAGTTGGCCTATGCCGTATTAATTCCCTGCTACTTATATTTAATATTTTATGCCATCAGAGGACATAAAATCAGACAATGGACGCTTAATTAAAATGAAGATGAAAGGAAAAATGACAAGAAGGAATTTTATGGGACCCATGGCTTTGGCAGGATTAAGTCTGCCATTTTCTAAGCTTAAATTCATGCCAGGAAAGGCCGAGGGCAAAAGAATTGGGATCATTGGACTCGATACATCCCATAGTGTTGCCTTCACAAAATCATTAAATGCAAATGTTCAAAACCCAATGTATGATGGATTTCGAATTGTTGCAGCACATCCACAGGGAAGTAAGGACATCGTTTCCAGTACCGAACGAATCCCTGGATATACCGAAGATGTCAAGAAATTGGGCGTTGAAATTGTGGGGTCGATCCAAGAATTATTAAAGAAAGTAGATTTTGTTTTGCTTGAAACAAATGATGGAAGACTGCATTTAGAGCAGGCCATTGAAGTATTTAAAGCGGGTAAAACGACATTTATTGACAAGCCCATAGCCGCATCTTTAGCCGATGCCAAAGCGATTTTCAATGAAGCTGAAAAATACAAAGTGCCCATATTCTCTGCTTCATCCTTACGCTTTTCCACGGGGATGCAAGAGATAAGGCAGGGTAAAATTGGCCCAGTGGTAGGTGCTGACACCTATAGCCCAATGAAATTCGAAAAAACACATCCTGATCTTTTTTGGTACGGAATCCATGGCGTTGAAATGCTATTTACCGTCATGGGAACGGGTTGTGTTTCAGTCCAAAGAACGATTTCAGAAGACCAAGAAGTTTGCACTGGCGTTTGGGCGGATGGAAGAATCGGCACATTTAGAGGCATAAAAACGGGTAAACAAGATTACGGTGGAACCGCTTATGGAAAAACGGGAATCATGCACTTAGGTCCATACAATGGATATGACCCCCTTTTAGTTAAAATTATTGATTTTTTTAAAACGGGTATTCCTCCTGTAGAAAAAGCAGAAACGTTAGAAATATTTGCGTTCATGGAAGCAGCAGACAAAAGCAAAAAGAAAAAAGGGGCCCGAGTAAAAATTGCCAACATTAATTAATATCATGAGAAAAATAATTAGTATCCTATTACTAGGCATAGTGTTTGGCTCATGCCAAAACAATAAATTAAGTCGCATCGAAAAAACCAATGGCTATACTTTGCTTTTTGATGGAAAATCAAATGCCGGTTGGCGCGGTGCCTATCAAAACCAATTCCCTACTCATGGATGGGTAATTAAAAACCAGCAGCTATTAGGCCAACTATCCTCTGGAAAAGAATCCGGTGATGGAGGTGATATCATTACGTTAAAAAAATACAAAAATTTTGATTTGAGTTTTGATTGGAAATTAGGGAAATTAGGTAATTCAGGAGTTAAGTATTTTGTGGAAGAACTCCCTGAAAAACCAGCGAATTCAAGCTCATTGATCGGCTATGAATATCAATTAATAGACGACCCCGATTTTATTTATAACGATAAGCACTTGCCCGAAGATCATAAAACAGGTGCCCTATACAATATCATTCCACCCGACAAACCTGATGTTAAAATTGGCCAATGGCATACCTCACGCATCGTGGTCAAAGGTGAACAAATTGAACATTGGTTGGACAACAAAATGATCATATCGGTCAATCGGAATTCGAATGAATTCAAAAATGGATTCTTACAAAGTAAATTCAAATCGATAACGGGATACGATAAACGTAAAGAAGGCTATATTTTATTGCAAGATCATGGACACAATGTAGCATTCAAAAACATCAAAATAAAGGAATTGGATTAGTTTTTTTGGTAGACTAAACGGCCTTTAACGAAGGTTTTTTGGATTTCGATCTGATCATTAAATATAACGACATCCGCATCTTTGCCTTTAGCCAAAGATCCTTTTCGATCTGAAACCCCCATGATTCGAGCAGGAGTTTCCGTGATCATTTGGATTGTTTCCACTAATGGAACCTCCGCCAAATTCAACATAGTTCTAACTAATCGATCTGCTGTAGCCACACTTCCTGCAAAAGAGGTTCTATCTGGTAATTTTGCCACGCCATCTTCGACGATTACTTTTAACCCATTTTTGAATGAACCTAAAACAGACTCTCCCTCTGGCATATCCGCAGCACGCATCGCATCGGTAATTAAAGCAATTCGGTCCGGACCTTTAATTTTATAAATTAATTTCAACAATGGAGCGGGTAAATGAACGCCATCCGCTATAATTTCCACATCCATATCATCCAATAAATAGGCTGATTCGATAACACCGGCATATCGAAAAGCATTACGACGTGTCACCCCCGACATAGCTGAATAAAAATGGGTAGCTAAGGTAAATCCCCCATGATGATAGGCCTCTAAAACTTCCTCATAAATGGCATCAGTATGCGCGATTGCAGCTAAAACTCCTTTTGATGTTACATACTTCCCAAATTCCACCGCACCTTTTAGCTCGGGAGCCGCAGACCAACGTTTGATAAAATCAAAAGAAGAAAGAACTTCTCTATACTCGGCTGGATCAGGATCTCGAATAAATTTCGGGTCCTGTGCGCCTCGCTGGCTTACCGCAAAATAAGGTCCTTCTAAATGCATTCCAATAAAATCAGCTCCTAGCTTATTAGATACACATGCGGTTTGATAAGCTTCAAGAGTCTGAATTAAATCCTCCTTTTCACACGTTAGCGTGGTGGGAAGCATAGAGGTCGTTCCATGTTTAGCATGTGTTTGAGCTATTTGTAAAAATCCATCTACGGTCCCATCCATAAAATCAGAACCTCCTCCCCCATGAATGTGAATGTCAATAAATCCAGGTGAAATATAATTTCCATTGGCGTCTATTAATTCAGCATCAGGAAAGTCGACATCACTAGCAGAAACAGCAACAATCTTTCCGTTTTCAATCAAAAGACAGCCGCCTGATTGAATACGATTCTGATGAATGATTTGGCCATTAAAGATTTTAATTCTTTCCGACATTCCTTAAAAATTCTTTGGTAAAAGCGAAGCAGAGCTAACATCTAAAAACAAATCACAATGGGCATGATTCTGCAAAATACTAGCAGGATATACATTGGAAACAGGTTTTGTTAAACAATCAGTCACCGCCTGAGCCTTGCGCGCATCAGGAACCGAACAAACGATATGATCTGATTTCATGATTTGTTTAATCGACATACTAATTGCCTGCTTAGGTACATCATTCATGCTTTCAAACCAACCCTCTCCCATTTGTTGGGCTCTGCAAGCCTCATCTAAATCCACTACGATATAAGGTTTTTCCGTATCAAAATCAGCCGGAGGATCATTAAAAGCCAGATGGCCATTTTCACCGATGCCAACCAATGCCACATCGATGGGATTTTGTTGAATTAAATCGGCTAGTCGGGCACATTCTTGAACTGGATCAAGCTCGCCGTTAATCAAATGTCCCATTTTCAAGGTTGGCACCAAATAGATAAAACGCTCATTTAAATAATGGCGGAAACTAGCTTTGTGCGTAATGGACAAGCCAATATATTCATCTAAATGAAACATTTGAACTCGGTCCCATTGGATTTCGGAGTCACTGATCAATTGCTGAATGGTTTCAAACTGGCTAGTCCCCGTCGCTAAAATGATATTAGCAAAACCCTTTTGATCGATCGTTTCTTTGATTAATTCAGCGGCTTTCAAACCTGCCGAAATGCCTAATTCTTTTGCATTATTACTTATGTGTACCTTCAAAATAATTAAAATTTAAACGCGTAAAAATACTTTTTTATCAAACAAAAATTTAAGAGAAAGCCATTTAATGAATAAAATTGTGATGGCTACAAAAATGATGGAAGTAGGGTCCCCAGCCCATTGGTATACCCAATCAAAGAACTTTTTTGCGGTGTATTCCCATTCAATGAACTTTTCAGAAAGATAAATTAATATGGAATTAACACCTATTACTTGAAAAGCAAACGCCCATTTTTTATAGCCTAAAACATCAATAATATAATAGAATAGCGCAAAAAATAGCAAGCTACATCCCACAGTTTGCATGACAAATGAACTAGACCACAAATTCTTATTGATCGGAAAATCCAAGTTCCATAGTTGGGCTATCACCAAAGAAATAACCCCAGTGGCTAATAAATACAAGGCCTTTTCTTTTCCGCTGATATTTGTTCGTTTTAAAAATATGCCAACCATAATCCCGGCAAGTGCATTTCCAATCGCAGGAATGTTATTGAAAAAACCGACCGTATCGTGTATGCCCATACTTAACTTGCCAGGCAAAACCACTCGGTCTACATACGATGCAAAGTTGCCTTCAATCGTCAAGTCACCAGGAGCAAATCCTGGAGCCGACATAAATTTTAAAATCAAATAATACCCAATTAAGAGTGCAGAAAACCAGATAATGAGCCAGCGTTGTTTGGCATAGAGGTAAATGATATTGGCCAACATATACGCTATCCCAATTCGGCCTAAAACGGATGAAAAACGGATCTCAGCTAAAGGCCTGAGCGTAAGCCCATTGTTGTAAATAACGCCTAAAATAAATAAGATGAGACCTCGTTTGATCACTCGTTTCAATAAGACATTTTTAGAAACTCTCTCGTCCAAGGCCTTGCCGACAGAAAATGGAGTAGAAACTCCCGCTAAAAATATAAATAATGGAAAAATAAGATCATACATCGTGAACCCATTCCATTGAGGATGTATAAGCTGAACAGAAAAACTTTCCCAAAAAGGTGAATGAGTGACCTTGGCTAGACCATGAACAATATCCTCCGCACCAATGATCCAAAACATGTCAAAACCGCGTAAGGCATCCAATGAGTACAATCGATTGTTCAAAAACTTCTCTTGATTTTCCAGTAAATCTGCTGATTGCGCCATGAGTTAAATTTTGGGTTCCCAACCTTTTTCGTATTCACGTGACCAAAATTTCATTGCACCCTTATCATTCAAAATATGTCCATTTTTAGGGTTAATGTCTAAAGATCGGCCTACTCGCTGGGAAATATTGCCTAATTGGACCAAAAGCGTACTTTGATGACCAGATACAATATCTGAATTCAAGCGCGTACCTAAGCGAATTCCATCGAAAAAGTTAAGGATATGCAAAGCATCTAAATTCTGTGAGGGATCAGATAAGTTGCGCGCATCCACAGTAAAATTATTTTTCACCTCTTTTACTAGGTTATTTTTAAGGTCATAAATTTTATAGGAGTTGCCACTTTCGATGACCATACTTCCTTGTTCTGCATAGAAAATAATGCCTACGCTGTTGGCCTCAATGGACTTTCCGTTGCAACTACGACCTTCCCAAGATATCATGGATTTATTCTCAAATTCCAAATTAATCACTTGGGTATCTGGTGTCTGCCAATCATCTTGATACATATATCGACCGCCGGTAGAGTTCACTTTTGTCGGGTATTCCACATTCAAACCCCAACGAGCTAAATCTATCATGTGAGTACCGTTATTCAATGCTTCACCTGTTCCCCAGTGCCAAAACCAATGCCAATTGTAGTGAATCAAATTATCCTTGTATGCTTTTCTAGGCGCAGGTCCTTGCCATAAATCATAATTTAGCCATTCCGGTACGGCGGTCTCTTTCCCTATTCCAATGGAAGCGCGGTTATTCGTATACCACGTTTTCGCAAAATAGGGTCGGCCAATAACCCCCGCATGAAGCTCCGCAATTGCTCCGGCCACATTAGGCCAAGAGCGGCGCTGGTTTCCCATTTGCAAAACACGCTTATGTTTTTCGGCTGATTTAACCAGCATTTCACCTTCGTTGGGATTGTGGCTACAAGGCTTTTCTAGGTAGACATGTTTGCCAGCTGAGCAGGCCAACAAAGCCGCCGGGGCATGCCAATGATCAGGTGCGGTCACGATGAGCGCATCCAAATTTTTATCTTCAAGCGCATTCCTGAAATCAGGAGTTGCTTGGGGTTTATTTGATTGAATTTTACCTATGGCATCGATGCAAATATCAGCCGCACGAGAATCTACATCGCAAACGTGAAGGACTTCGCAGTTTTTTTGATGGGCAAAATTTTTGCCAACGGCCAAACCGCGGCTATTCACTCCCATACAGGCCACCCTAATTTTCTCGTTGGCCCCTAGAATATTTTGATAACTTTTGGCTGAAAATGCGGGAAGCATTCCACCTAAACTTAATGCAAAGGCTCCTGAGGATGCCTTTTTAATAAAGGTTCTACGTGTATTTTTCATTTAAATAGGTTAAAAAGATAGGGTAAAGATTACGAAATTATTCGACTATTTCCATTTAATTTTTTTGAAAACGATTTGGGAATAATCTTTTCGTTCGTAGACAATCCCAATGTTTTTTGAATCTACTAAAACTAAATCCGAATAGGCAGTAAAGTCTTTAGGTGATTCCCCTGCGGCTGCTCCATTGTCTATCGGAATCGATATAGGCCAAGTACGACCATCATCTTGACTGATCCGAATGGTCAAATTATCTCGATTTTTTGTATCGGCCGCATTGCTAAAAGCTAAGGTAAATGCCTTTTTATTTTGTGCGATGGTTAGAATACTTCCTTGGCAAATAGGATCCGGCAATTGTGGATCGAAATAAGTTTCTTTCCAAGTTGCGCTGCCATCCTCGCTAAGACCAATGATTCGTTGGCGTATATCGCCTCGTTGGTTTCTAATGTTCATGAGAAGTTTGCCACCCGAAATTTCAGTAGCTGAAGATTCGTTACTACCTGGAATAGAAATGGATGCCCCTAAATGAAATGTGTCTCCATGATCATCCGTGTAAAAGGTATGTGCGCGGTAATCGGATCCTCGTTCACCTCGAGGACCTTCAGAATGGTTAGCTGCGATAAGCATTCGACCTGCATGAGGACCTTGGGTAAATTGCATTCCGTGGCCAGGGCCGTTGGCATAATGCCGCCAATCTTCTTTGAACGTATAAGCAGAATTACGGGAAGGCTGATTCGGTCGATGTACTTGGCTCGTAATATTCACTGGTTTAGTCCAGGTCAAACCGCCATCAGTCGAAGTAATGTACCAAACCTCGCGTAAACCCTCCCCTTCTCGGATCTCATTTTCATGATTATTTCCCGTATTGTAAAACAGAAATATACGGCCTTTGGGAAAACGTGGGTCGGTGGTATCTAAAATAGGTGTTGGATTCCCTGCTTGTAAATCTTGATAATCAACCAAAGTAGCAAGATCTGACCAGGTGTTACCTTGGTCGCGGGAAATTTTAAGAACGATATTTATATCACCAAAATCCCCTGAACCATTTACACGACCTTCCGCGAAAGCGAGCAAATGTCCTTGCTTGTTTTTGATCATGGCAGGAATGCGATAGGTTTTATGTCCTTCTTGACCTGAGGTATAAACAATTGAAAAGGGGGATTGGGCCAAAGTAGAAAAAGCACAAATTAATATCACAAGGCTTAGCATATATTTTCTCATAGATTATTATTAAAAAAACGTAGCGACAAGATAAAAAAAATCCCCTTTACATTTTCATGAAAGGGGATTCTAAATCAATTAAGCAAAAAATATTAATATCCTGTATTTTGCTTTCCTAATTTTGGATTGTTCAATAATTCAGCCGTTGGCAAAGGGAGTAATAAATGCTTCGCTTGCAACTTTTGATTTGAACTAAGGTTTGTATGACCTACAAATTCCTCAAAGGTTTTTGTATTCTGATTGAATGCTTTTTTCAAGCGAACCATATCAAACCAAGTTATTTGCTCGTAGCATAAT
>SXXW01000029.1 GCA_005791165.1 Cytophagaceae bacterium | reverse complement strand
GGATGGAGCAAGAGCAGGAACGTGGGATCACGATCACTTCGGCGGCAACCACAGTAGGTTGGAAATACCGCGATCAAGATTACCACATCAACATTATCGACACTCCGGGTCACGTAGATTTTACCGTTGAGGTAAATCGTTCTTTACGTGTATTAGATGGTCTAGTATTTTTGTTTTCGGCTGTTGATGGCGTTGAGCCTCAGTCGGAGACCAACTGGCGTTTGGCGAATAACTACAATGTAGCTCGTATTGGATTTGTCAATAAGATGGACCGTTCGGGTGCTGATTTCTTAAACGTGTGTAAGCAAGTGAAAGAAATGTTAGGTAGTTATGCGGTGCCACTTCAATTGCCAATCGGAGCCGAAGATGGTTTCGAAGGGGTAGTTGACTTAGTTAACTTCCGTGGAATTAAGTGGAATGAAGCAGATAAAGGAATGACATTTGTGGAAGTTCCCATTCCAGATGATATGTTGGAAGAGGCGACTGAATACCGTGAGAAATTATTAGAAGCAGTAGCTGAATTTGACGAGACTTTGATGGAGAAATACTTCGAAGATCCTGCGTCAATCACAGAAGATGAGATTTTAGCGGCATTACGTGCGGCGACTATATCAATGAAAATCGTTCCAATGCTTTGTGGTTCATCTTTCAAAAACAAAGGTGTTCAAACGATGTTGGATTATGTGATGGCTATTTTGCCTTCACCGATGGACAAAGAAGGTGTCAAAGGAATTCACCCAGATACTGGTGCTGAAATCTTAAGAAAACCAAGTGAATCAGAGCCATTTGCAGCTTTGGCATTTAAAATTGCTACGGATCCATACGTAGGTCGCTTATGTTTCATCCGTGCCTATTCAGGAGGTTTAGATTCAGGTTCTTATGTATTGAACAACCGTTCAGGAAATAAGGAGCGTATCTCTCGTATTTTCCAAATGCACGCGAATAAGCAAAATGCGATTCCTCGTTTAGGTGCTGGAGATATTGGTGCAGTAGTAGGATTTAAAGATATTAAAACGGGTGATACCCTTTCAGACGAGAAACACCCAATTGTATTAGAAGCGATGGATTTTCCAGAGCCGGTAATTGGTTATGCGATTGAGCCTAAGAAAGCGGCTGATGCTGACAACTTCTCTAAAGCGATCACTAAGTTGATCGAAGAAGATCCAACGTTACAAGTGGAATCTAACGAGGAAACAGGTCAAACCATCATCAAAGGAATGGGTGAGCTTCACTTAGAAATTATCATCGACCGTATGCGTCGTGAATTCAATGTAGAAGTAAACCAAGGTGCTCCTCAAGTTGCTTACAAGGAGTCTTTAACTAAGACAACTGAACACCGTGAGGTTTACAAGAAACAATCTGGTGGTCGTGGTAAGTTTGCTGATATCGTATTTGAAATCGGGCCAAGAGAAGATGAAAAACCAGGTTTAGAGTTTGTTAATAATATTGTGGGTGGTGTGATTCCTCGTGAATTCATTCCAGCGGTTCAAAAAGGATTTGAAGAAGCGATGAAAACGGGAGCTTTAGCAGGATATCCAATGGATTCCATGAGAGTTCGTTTATTCCACGGATCTTTCCACGATGTCGATTCAGATTCATTATCATTTGAATTAGCAGCCCGTATGGGTTACAAAGAATCAGCGAAACAAGCGGGTGCTAAATTGATGGAACCAATCATGGCCGTAGATGTTGTTACTCCTGATGAGTATACAGGTCCAATCACAGGCGATTTAAACCGTCGCCGTGGAATCATGAAGGGTATGGATTCCCGTCAAGGAGCTGTAATCTTAAAGGCTGATGTGCCTCTTTCTGAATTATTTGGTTACGTAACTGATTTACGTACCATGTCTTCAGGACGTGCTACAGCATCATTAACGTTCTCTCACTACGAATTTGTTCCACAAAACCTTGCGGAAGAAGTCGTTAAGAAAGCAAAAGGATTGTAAAATTCTTTTAAGATCATTAAAAGCCCGAGCGTCATGTTCGGGCTTTTTTTATGGGATTGAGCCAGGGGCTTAGGAAACAAAAAACCTTTTAAAACTTTGTATTGGCTTTTCAATCAAATTAAGTGAGAGAAAAGAAAAGGTAAACAATACAATAAATGGTATTATGTTAAAAGGCAATTCGGGTATTGGAATATGTAATTTCCCAGCTATTTTGAAAAATAAATCAGGGACTAGCATGTGGTATAAATAAATGCCGTACGACATTTGGCCGATGAGTCGCAAAGGACTGATCGACAGGATTTTGGCAAAATTTCCAGGTTGCATCGCATAAAAAAGCACAGCTACTGAAACCAAGGAAGTGAACGTCCTAAAAAATAATTGTTTGACTAAATCGGCATCCGTGTGCTTTAAGCAAATCATCAAAAAACAAAATACGACGGGAATAATCAATCGCCGAATCCATACTGATATGTCTACAGATCTTCCTTCGCGGATGTAATGTGCTAATAAAGCACCCCAAGCGAAGGTATCCACGCAGGTCAACATATAAACCCCGATTCCTTGTTGGAGATGCACCGAATAATACCTGAAAGCAATACCAAAAAGCACGCAGAACCATAAAAAATAGGCCCGAAAGCGACTCGAAATTAACAAAATACAAAAAGGCCATAGGACATAAAACTGCTCCTCTACAGACAACGACCAATACGGGGACAAGGTATCTGCCCAGTTGGCCCGCTGCTCCAACCAATGATTGTACATATATCCCCAATAATACCATGGATGCTCATAAAAGTCGGTATTTATAACAATAGAAACTCTTTTTAAAATCAGTAAACCAGCCAACACTAAAAAGTAAATGGGGAAAATACGCAGGGCTCTGCGGATAACAAAGTTCTTAAACGAACGAAAAAATTGCGCTTTGGTTTGTTGCTCCATTAAGATATTGGAAATCAAATAGCCTGACAACACAAAAAATAAGGTGACACCGATTGGGCCATTTGGCAGAATATTAATTCCAACTCCCTCCGGAAACCAATGGAAAACCAAGACCAATAAAATAGCGATGGCTCGAACCCCATCTAAGGCAGGAATATATTTCATTCCGACAAAGCTAAAAAAACGTGCGCAGGAATCAAACCTCTTATCCACCTATATCCCACTTTATCCCCCGCTTGTATCTTTTGTCTAAAACTCAAGATACTTTCAAACTTTGGATGTATTTTTGAATGAATTATAGATTTACACATGACTAAAATAATTGAGACCCAAAATATTTCTAAACGCTACGTAATGGGCGAAGAGGTAATCGATGCGTTAAAGAACATCAATATCTCCGTCAACAAAGGCGAATATGTGGCTTTTATGGGACCCTCAGGCTCTGGTAAATCAACACTGATGAATATTGTAGGCTGTTTAGACACGCCTAGCACCGGAAAATATATTCTTAACGGACAGGATGTTTCTGAAATGTCGGAAAACGAGTTAGCCGCTGTAAGAAATAAAGAAATTGGATTTGTTTTTCAAACGTTCAATTTACTTCCCCGTCAATCCGCACTCGAAAATGTAGCTCTGCCATTAATTTATGCAGGGTACTCTAAAGCGAGAAGAACTGAAATTGCGATGGAAACTTTACGCGGAGTAGGTTTAGATAATCGTGCACTGCACAAGCCTAACGAACTTTCGGGGGGTCAAAGGCAACGTGTCGCAGTGGCGCGCGCCCTGGTAAATGACCCTTCTATTTTATTAGCGGATGAGCCTACAGGTAACCTAGATTCAAAGACCTCCTATGAGATTATGGATCTTTTTGACCAATTACATAAAAAAGGAAATACGATTGTCATGGTGACCCACGAGGATGACATAGCTCAATATGCACACCGGATCATTCGTTTACGCGATGGTTTGATCGAGTCAGATACCATCAACACCAATGTCAGGAAAGTAGAGAAAGGGTAATAATCAGTCTATTGATTATTTATTTTAATGATCAGTTTTAAATATTTTTAAAACTCAATATCCATGTATTTTTATTGATTAGATATAACATTTATTCACAAAAAAGTGAATAAATGTTATATCTTTGACACATTCAAATAATCATGAAAAATAAACCTGAATTAAAGCCTTTCTTTTCAACTCATCCCGGCGAACTTCTATTAGATGAAATGAAAGAGCGAAAGATATCTCAAATTAAAATTGCAACCCAAACGGGAGTTAAAGCTTCATTTTTAAATGAGATTATCAAAGGCAAACGAAGTATTCACGCACACTTTGCCATATCATTAGAAAAAGCCTTAGGCATCCCTGCAGAATATTGGCTAAGACTACAAATGAACTATGATTTAAATATGGCTAGGGAAGCCATAAGCCTAAATTAAATAACTAAACTGTCAGGAACTAATTAAACAAAAAAAGCTGTTCATTTCTGAACAGCTTTTCATTTATAAAAATCTCAAACCTATTTTTTCTTCTCTTTTACACGAGCCGCTTTTCCTTGCTTACCTCTCATGTAGTATAAACGAGCACGACGAACTTTACCATGACGAGTCACCTCGATTTTGTCAACATTTGGTGACAAGATTGGGAAAATACGTTCCACTCCAATACCATTTGAAATCTTACGAACGGTAAATGTTTCACCAGCACCTGAATTCTTGCGCTGAATAACTAACCCTTGGAATACCTGGATACGCTCCTTGTTTCCTTCACGAATTTTTACGTGTACATTAACTGTATCGCCAGCTCCAAACTCTGGATGCTCCGCTCTACGTGGTGCACTTTCTGCTTCAACAAACTTAATTAATTCACTCATCTTTCTTAAATTTTGGATGATTATCAGCGCTTAGCGGTCCAATTGTACATAAGCCGAGCTGATTCGGGTTGCAAAGATAGAAAAATAAAATCTTTTTAAAAAGAATGATTAAAATTATTCCTAAAATTTATTTTAATCCTTTGATACTTTTCACGAATCCCACAATTTCCTCTCTTAGATTTTTAGCATTCCCGAGAAGTTTCACAAATGCACTTCCTATAATTGCTCCTGATGCTCCATTTGAAGCCTTCAAAAAACTCTCTCGGTCAGAAATTCCAAAGCCAACAAGCCTCGGATTTTTTAATTTCATGCCATCAATACGTTTGAAATAAGCTTCTTGATCTGACGAAATACCCGTTTTAGCACCCGTAGTACTAGCAGATGACACCATATAAATAAATCCTTCACTAACGGAATCGATTTGCTTTATCCGTTCATCTGATGTTTGAGGGGTAATTAAAAAGATATTTAACAAGCCGTATTGCTCAAAAATCGTTTGATAACTTTGCTGATATTCTGCCAAAGGCAAATCGGGTAAAATCAATCCATCAACACCCACTTCCTGGCATTTTTGACAAAAACGTTCTACTCCAAATTGCAATACGGGGTTTATATACCCCATCAATAACACAGGAACCGAAATGCTTTGGCGCATATTTATAAGCTGATCAAACAAATGTGTAACCGTCATTCCTTGATCTAAAGAAACTTGGTTCGATTGCTGGATCGTCTCCCCATCTGCTACCGGATCGGAATAAGGCATCCCAATTTCAATTATATCAACTCCGCCTTCTTGCAATGCATTTAAAACAAGCATAGTATCTCCAAAATTAGGATAACCTGCGGTCGCATAGACATTTAAAATAGGCTCTTGTGTTGAATTAAATAAAGTTGATATACGATTCATATTACGAGTTCAATTTTAATTTTTCTTGGTATGTCGCCAAATCCTTATCGCCTCTTCCTGATAAATTTACAACAGAAACCTCATCAGGTTTAGCTCCTAATTTTCCAAACACCGCAAGCGCATGCGCCGTTTCCAATGCAGGGATGATCCCCTCAAGCATCGAGCATTCTAGGGCAGCCTCCAAAGCTTCATCATCTGTAATATCAAAAAACTTCGCTCGGCCAGAAGTTGCTAAATGAGCATGCAAAGGCCCAATTCCTGGATAATCCAAACCGGCCGAAATCGAATAGGGCTCAATCACTTGGCCATCTTCCGTTTGCATCAATAAGCTTTTGGATCCATGTAAAACACCCGGTTTTCCTAAAAAAGTAGTAGCAGCTGAATGTCCACTCGATACTCCCTGACCCGCCGCCTCCGCTGCAATTAAGGCTGTTCGTGGTTCATCCAAATAATGATAAAATGCCCCAGCCGCATTTGACCCCCCTCCTACACAAGCTAATATGTAATCTGGGTAATCACGACCCTCTTTCTCTTGTAATTGCCATTTGATTTCCTCCGAAATAACGGATTGAAATTTGGCAACCATATCAGGATAAGGATGCGGCCCCACCACGGAACCAATAATATAATGTGTATCGACCGGATGATTAATCCAATGACGCATCGCCTCATTGGTCGCATCTTTCAAAGTCTTTGACCCGGATTGCGCGGCAACAACAGAAGCCCCAAGCATTTTCATACGAGCCACATTAGGCGCTTGACGCTCAATATCAATAGCTCCCATATAAATGATACATTCCATACCCATCAAAGCACAAACCGTGGCAGTTGCCACTCCATGCTGTCCAGCACCCGTTTCTGCCACTATTTTATGCTTGCCCAATCTCTTGGCCATCAAAATCTGACCTATCGTATTATTTACTTTATGAGCCCCCGTATGGCACAGGTCTTCCCTCTTCAAATAGATTTGGGTGTTGTATTTAGCCGACAATCGCTCCGCCTTAAACAAGGGGGTCGGTCGGCCCACAAAATCCTTCAACAAGAAATGAAATTCCTTTTGAAAGCTAGTTTCCATCATGTATTCCAAATAATGTAAACGCAACTCCTCTACATTGGGATACAACATTTCAGGGATAAAAGCACCCCCAAAATCACCATAATAACCCTTTTCACTGACATGAAAAGATATTCCTGCATCGATCATCTTTCAATTATTTTTGAAATATTTTTAACTTTTTCTATATCCTTAACTCCTGGCATTGACTCTAATTTACTGTTAAAATCAAGCGCATAGATAGGAAATTGCGCCGACAAAGATACCGCTTCCGCCACATTTTCCTCCCCTAATCCGCCTGCCAATATAAATGGAATTGACTTTTTATATGCCTGCAGCATCGTCCAATCAAATGCCATTCCCGTTCCACCCACTTGTTCCCCTTTTTTAGTATCAAATAAGAATAAATCCGGCTCCCCCACACAATCCAACAAATCATTTTCATTGCTCACAGAAATAGCCTTGATCACCTTAAGTCCCAAAGACTTTAATTTCAATATGTCATTGGCTGTTTCCTGACCATGCAATTGAACCCATTCAAAACTAGCTTTTCTTGCCAAATCAGCCATTTTCTCTACGGATGCGTCAACAAAAACCCCTACGGCCTTCGTTTTTTTTGGCAATACTGGAATTTTAAACTCTTCTCCCACATACCTGGGCGATTTTAGGACCCAAATAAATCCCATAAAGTCGGGCTCAAATGCGGCAACATCCTCAATATTTTCTAAATCTCGCATGCCACATACCTTCCACTTCATCTTTCCTATTTTAAAAATTCAGTTAAAGCTTCCCCAGGATTCGTCGTTTTCATAAAACTTTCGCCAATCAAAAACCCGCGATATCCATATGTTTTCAACTCCTTAATGATCTCTGCACTCGATATACAACTTTCAGAAACTTTCACAAATTGAGCCGGAATTTTATCCGCCAATACCTTTGAGGCCTCCACATTTTGCTCCGAAAAATTCTTCAAATTTCGATTGTTTACACCCACAACCGAAATGTAATCCCCCACGCTCCGATCTAATTCTTCTTGGTCATGAACTTCTAACAAAGTCTCCATGCCTAAAGAACGCGCTAACGTTGCTAATGTTTTAATTTCCAAAGGACTCAACGCTGCAGCTATCAGCAAAACTACATCTGCACCCATTGATTTCGCTTCAATAATTTGATACTCGTCAATCATAAAATCCTTGCGCAACAAGGGTGTCCCTGGATTCGTCTTTCTAGCTAATTCAAAATCTGCATAAGTACCTCCAAAAAAATACTCATCCGTCAGGACAGATAAACAAGCAGCGCCAGCCTCTACATATCCCCTCGTCACCTCATCCACTCCCATTCGGTCATTTATAATTCCTTTGGATGGCGACTTGCGTTTAAATTCAGCAATTATTCCCGTAGATGCGGGAGCAATTAATGACATCGATAAGGAATGACAAGAACGCGCAAAATAGCCTTGCTTCTCTAATTGAGCAACAGATTTAGCCTTTTTGCTTGACGCAACCTCCTCCCTTTTTTTAACAATAATTTGATCTAAAATGCTCATTTTTTTCCCTAACTCACGACGCAATTATCACATCGCTATATTTGTTTTTGTAGAGACGCGATACCTCGCGTCTATCTTGTCCGTCTCTTTAATCCATAATAAATTTCTTAAACGCCTGAAAAGCTCTACCACTTTCCAGCGATTCCTTCGCCATTAAATACCCATCTTGAAAGCTTGCCGACTTTTCAGCCACCCATAATGCGGCACCGGCATTCGCCAAAACAGCTTGTGTTTGCGGAACCGTTCCCTCTCTTTGTAAAATCTTATATAACATTTTAGCTGATTCCTCGACATTTGCACCCCCATGCAATTCCGATTGCTGTACCAATGAACACCCTAAATCGGACGGTTGATACACTTTTTCTCCAGCATGAGTCGTCAAACGAAACGAAGAGGTCAACGAAATTTCATCATATCCATCTTCAGAATAAACAATTCCATATTTATTTTGGCTCTCCTTAAAAAAGCCAGCATATAATTCAAAAGCTGAAGGCGCATAGACACCGGTCAATTGCTTATGAACACGCGCGGGGTTCAACAAAGGTCCCAATAAATTAAAAAACGTCTTCATCCCCAACTCCTTACGAATAGGACCCACAAACCTCATCGCAGGATGAAACAAGGGCGCATGCAAAAAACACATGCCCGCAGAATCCATTTTACGTTTTAATATTTTAGCGTCACTATTGAACTTCAAACCCAAAAATTCCAAGACAGTCGACGAGCCCACGGACGACGAGACGCCATGATTTCCATGCTTCGCAATTTTCTGGCCAGCACCCACAATAATAAACGATGAAGTGGTGCTAATATTGAACGTATCCTTCCCATCACCCCCCGTTCCACAAACATCCATGGCATCAAATTCAGATAAATCAACCGTTACAGCCAATTCCATCATCGCCGATACAAACCCTTTTAGTTCTGCTACCTGAATCGGATGATACCAATAAGATGATAAAAATGAAGCAATTTGACTTGGATTTATCTCGCCTTGCCCTATTTTCAACATAATATCCCTAGCTTCTTGTTCGCTAAGTGCCTCACCTTCTACACGTCTCTCTAATATTTTTTTCATTTTTATTTCAACCAATTTTTAATCATTTGTAAACCATGTTGGGTCAAATAGGCCTCAGGGTGAAATTGAACCCCCCGTACATCATACTTTTGATGTGCCTCAGCCATCACAAATCCCTTATCATCCAATGCCGTAATTTTTAAATCTGCTGGCATTGTTTCTGGTACAACCGTCCAGGAATGATACCGACATACCTCAAAGCGCGCTGGGATACCTTGGAATAATTTTTCGCTAGGATCCGTCACTATGCATTCTGTAGTTACGCCATGCAACACCTCCCCCATGTTTTGCAATTGAGACCCAAAGGCCTCGCCAATCGCCTGATGCCCCAAACAAACGCCTAATATTTTTTTGCTCGACTTATATTCCTTCAATAAATCCAACATGATTCCTGCTTCAGAGGGAATTCCAGGACCCGGCGAAAGTAAAATCTGATCATATGCAGCCACTTCCTCCAACGAAATTTTATCGTTGCGAAACACATCTACTTTGGCCCCCAGCTCCTTCAAAAGGTAAACTAGATTATAGACAAATGAATCATAATTATCAATCACTAATACATTCATATTTCCTTAAGATAAAGTTTCCGCCACTTCTAATGCTCTTCGCAAAGCGGCCAATTTATTATGTATTTCCTGCATTTCACTAGCTACCACTGATTTAGCTACCACTCCCATTCCCGCTTGAAAAAACAAGGTTTCATCTTTGCTTAAAAATGTTCTTATCGCAATGGCATGATTAAAATTGCCTTCAAAATCCATGAAGCCAATCGCCCCTCCATAAATGGCACGGTTGGTAGGCTCCAAACGATTAATGATCGTCATCGCATTGTGTTTTGGCGCTCCACTTAAAGTCCCCGCTGGAAAAGTATCGGCTACTAATTGAAGCGAATTAACCCCTTTTTGCATGCGTCCTGTTACTTTTGAAACCAAGTGAATAACATGGGAGAAAAACTGAACCTCCTTGAAAGTTTCAACCTTCACATTTTCAGCACTCCTACTTAAATCATTTCTAGCCAAATCCACCAACATGACATGTTCGGCGGATTCTTTGGGATCAGCAATCAATGCCTGCGCTAATTCCGCATCACGCGCATCATCCCCAGAACGCCTAAATGTTCCGGCAATGGGATGAATTTCAGCTAAATCACCGTCAATTTTAATTTGTTTCTCTGGCGAAGCACCGAAAATACGGTAATCTTCATAATCAAAGTAAAATAAATAAGGCGATGGATTCACGGAACGCAAAGCCCTATACACCTGAAAATCATCTCCTTGATAATTTTGACTAAATCTACGAGAAGGTACAATTTGAAATACATCCCCCCGTAAACAATGTTTTATACACGTGTGAACTATTTCCCGAGTTTGCTCCTCGGTCAAGTTACTCACTTCTTCCCCTTGGCGTTGAAATTTCCCCAAGGTTTCCGCAGGCTGATCTATCGCATTCAAAATGGCATCAAAACTAGGTTCGCTTCCATCATAGGTATGCGAATAGTAGGCCAACTGGTTGTTAAAGTGATTAAATGCCAACACATAGCGGTAAACAAAATAGCGAATGGACGGGATCTCCGTTTCCTTACTTTTGCCCCTCATCTCGATGTCTTCAAAATATTGAACCGCATCATACGATATATGACCAAAAAGTCCGTTGGCCATGGGCGAATCCCCCGCCTCCTTTGTAAAAGCAAAACGATCCGAAAAGTTTTTCAAAGCCATAATGGCTTGCTGGCGCGATGCCAACACAAACGTCTCTTCATTTCCGTCAGGAAATTTTTGAACCACCACCGACTGATCTAAGGTAAAACTAGCGATGGGCTCAAAAGCAATGTGGGAAAAACCATGCTCGCGGCCATGGTAATCAGCGGATTCCAATATGACCGAGTTTTTGAAATTCTTCCGAATTTTAAGAAACAAGCCTATGGGCGTCATCGTATCGGCCAAAAGCGTCTTTCTACTCGTTTTTATATGTATATTTTGTGTCGTAGACATGTTTATAAATTGAATACAAATTAATAAAAAAGGCTTACTGAGAACAGCAAGCCTTTGTAAAACATATCATATGTGCACACAGCAAAACTGTTCAAGGGTTTATTACCCTTGCCAACCGTTTTTGTTGTATGCTGCTTTTATCATTTTGTTATAATTTTTACAAATGTAAAATGAAATCTATTAAATCAAAACTTTAACCTATTAAATCCCATAAATTTCCATACAAGTCCTCGAAAACAAGGACTTTACCATATTCCTCCTCAGACGGTCCCCGTACGATTGTGATTCCTTTTTGGAGCAAATTATCATGATCCCTCTCAAAATCATCCGTGTGTAAAAATAAAAATACACGCCCTCCTGTTTGATTTCCTACTCTCGATTTTTGTTCCTCTGTCGCAGCCTTTGCTAAAAGCAATTGGCAACTCCCCTCTCCAGGAGGTTGAATTAAAACCCAACGCTTTATGTCGCTCAACGTAGTGTCCTCGATTAATTTGAAGTTTAATTTTTGGGTATACCAATGAATCGCCTCGTCATAATCAGCCACCACTAAAGCAATATGCATTAATCGTTGGTTCATATCTTAATTTTCGTCTCGGCCAAAAAAGTTGAACGGTGAGATAAGTTTCAATTCAATTTTTATCGCTTCACTCACTGCTAAACCATCAATAAATTGATGAAAAACGGTTTGGTCTATTTTTCCATGATGACGCGTTAAATCCTTTAGCGCCTCATATGGTTTTGGATAAGACTCACGTCGAAGTACCGTTTGAATGGCTTCCGCGATAACAACCCAGTTTTCCTCTAAATCATGCGTGATTTTTGATTCATTTAATTCTAACTTCCCTAATCCTTTTTGCAAAGAATTTAATGCAATCAATGTGTGCGCTAAAGGCATGCCGACATTCCTTAAAACTGTAGAATCGGTTAAATCACGTTGCAATCTGGAGATTGGTAATTTCGCCGACAAGAACTCAAATGTGGCATTTGAAAATGCCAAATTACCTTCCGCATTTTCAAAATCAATTGGGTTTACTTTATGAGGCATGGCAGATGACCCAATTTCCCCTTCTTTAATTTTTTGTTTAAAGTATCCCATGGAAATGTATTGCCAAATATCCCTTGAAAGGTCAATTAAAATCGTATTTAATCTTTTTAAGCCATCAAAATAGGCCGCCAAATTATCATAATGTTCAATCTGTGTCGTATACTTTGATCGCACAATCCCTAGATTACTGTGCAATTTCGCGGCAAATTGAGGCCAATTAATGTCCGGATAAGCCACTTGGTGTGCGTTAAAATTTCCTGTGGCACCCCCAAATTTTCCTGAAAAAGGAATTTGAGACAAAAGATCTAATTGGCGATTCAACCTCTCAACAAAAACCATCACTTCCTTGCCAAGCCGAGTAGGTGAAGCAGGCTGACCATGTGTATGCGCAAGTAAAGGAATGTCTTTCCAATCCTTTGCATAGCTGAAAAGAATTTCAATAACGGATGTATAAGCAGGTAAAATAACGTTTTTATGTGCCTCCGCGATGGACATCGGAATAGCTGAATTATTGATGTCTTGAGAAGTCAATCCAAAATGAATAAATTCCACATAGCTTGATAAGTCCCCATGCTTACCAGAAAAATTCAGCATTTTTTCTTTGATAAAATACTCAACCGCCTTAACGTCATGGTTGGTCACTTTTTCTTTGTCCTTAATCCATTGCGCATCCGCCTCAGAAAATTGAAGATACAAATTTCGCAGATCAACAAAAGCGCCTGCCGGGAAACTGGAAAGCGGTTTTAATGGAATTTCACAAAGCGCAATAAAATATTCTATTTCAACTCGAACGCGGTATTGAATTAAACCAAATTCAGAAAAATAAGGCACCAAAACAGCTGTTTGTCGACGATACCTCCCGTCCACGGGAGAAATAGCACTTAATAAATTTAATTCCATGTGATTCCTATCAAAGTGTAAAGGTACAAAATTTGTCTTGGAAGAGGGTTTAATCAGAAGATTTTGAGTGATTTAGGTAGGGATTTTCCTAATTTTTTATGAAATTTAGCAAAATACCTGATATGCTAAGTCCAAAATACCTATCCCTTATTCTAGCTATTGTCATCGCTGGAGTGACGACAGCATTCATTTCATTTTTACCCACATCAGATATAAGCACCCTATTTGTGTGTTTTACTAGTTGCCTGATTTTTGGCGCTGTTTTAATTTATTTTGCCTTGGATTATTTAGTTTTCAAAGAGGTGAATTTGTTGTATGACCGCATCAAACAAATAAAAAAGAAGAATTTTTCTGTCATCCCACGATCTCAATTAATCGAAAAAGATAATCCCATTGCCTTATTAACAGATGAATTAAACTCCTATGTTACGACCAAAGAGGATGAGGTCAAGGAATTGAGGAAATCAGCTAAATACCGACAAGAATTTTTAGCCGATGTCTCACATGAATTAAAGACCCCTATTTTTGCCGCTCAAGGCTTTGTACATACCCTGCTAGATAATCCCGAAGAAGGCATCGAAATTAGAACCAAATTTTTAGAAAAAGCGGCAAAGAGTCTCGATGGATTAGATGTTTTAGTGAAAGACTTATTAACTGTTTCTCAAATAGAAACGGGTGCCATTAAAATCGATAAAAAATCGATCGATTTGCGCCCCATCATTTTAGATATTTTTGAACAATTAGAAGCCAAAGCCAAATCAAAAAAAGTATCGTTGAAGTTGACCGGCAAGGAAGGTCCCCTTTTAGTCAAAGCAGATAGCCAACGTATGGAACAGGTATTGGTCAATTTAATTGAGAATGGGATCAAATATGGAAATCAGGAAGGCAAGGTGAATGTGTTGATCGAAGAACGAAAGAAAAATCTTCAAATTTCGGTGAAAGATAATGGACCAGGAATTCCTGCGGAACATCTACCCAGATTATTTGAACGCTTTTATCGAGTGGATAAAAGTAGGGCTAAAATGAGTGGTGGTTCAGGCTTAGGCTTATCGATCGTCAAACACATCGTTAAAGCTCATGGAAGCCAAATCACGGTTATCTCTAAAGTTGACAAAGGAACTAACTTCAGCTTTAAACTTGAAAAGGCTTAATCGTACAAAAACTTAAACAGCTCCTTCGGTAAGCCTTTCCGCATTTTCCGCAATCCTCAATTGCTCAATAAATTCAGCTATTTCACCATCCATGACGGTCGGCAAATTATAAACAGTCAATCCGATGCGATGATCCGTAACTCGGCCTTGTGGATAATTATACGTTCTAATTTTGTCAGAACGGTCTCCAGAGCCCACCATCGATTTACGATTACCTGCAATTTCGGCATTACGTTTGGCCAACTCAATTTCATAAAGCCTTGAACGCAACACGGTCATGGCCTTATCAAAATTCTTAATTTGAGACCGCTCATCTTGACACTGAACTACAAGTCCGGAAGGAATGTGCGTCACACGTACAGCTGAATACGTTGTATTTACTGACTGGCCGCCCGCTCCGGAAGAACAGAAAGTATCCTTTCTGACATCGTTCATATTAATTTGAACATCTACCTCATCAGCCTCTGGCATGACCGCTACCGAAGCAGCTGACGTATGTATTCTTCCAGCTGATTCTGTCGCAGGCACCCGTTGAACTCGATGAACACCCGATTCAAATTTCATTTTAGCATAAACATCTTCCCCTTGAACCGAGGCAATAATCTCCTTATATCCACCGGCCGAGCCTTCTGTAAAATCCATAATTTGGAAAGTCCAGCCCATCTTTTCAGCATATCGCTGATACATTCTAAATAAATCACCTGCAAAAATACTTGCTTCATCCCCTCCTGTTCCACCTCGAACTTCCAAAATACAATCCTTGGAATCATTAGGATCCCTAGGAATAAGCATCTCCTTTAACACCTCATTCATGTCTTTCTCAGCTGGAATTAATTCATCCAACTCCGCCTTAGCCATATCCCTAAAATCTTCATCTTTTTCCGTGGCAATAACATCCTTTGCCTCCTCGATGGACTTCAACAAATTCAAATAGGTGGTATACTGATCGACAATTTTTTGCAAATCCTTGTATTCCTTACTCAATGTTTTGAATTTCTTTAAATCTGATACGACTTCCGGCATGGCGATCTGTTGCTCCACTTCTAAAAAACGTTCTCTAATGGCCTCCAACTGCTCAAGCATGATTTTCTATTTTAAAAATTTTTGCAAAGATAACAATTAGTTGAATACCTTTGCGCAACGCTTTTTTATTATGTCGCTATCCAAACTCTTCTTGCTCTTTTTAATCTTAGGTTTAAGCTCGTGCGACTTTTCAACACGCATAGATACTACGGCTGCAGTCAAAGAAATGAAAGCCAAGCAGGTTAAACGCGTCCTACCAGAACAAATTGTAAACCAGGTAGACACATGGGGTTTAGGTGTTCAAAAAGAAATAGAAAAAAAGCTAAGCGAAAAATCAGCCTTAGACTTGGCAGCCCTTTCCAAAAAATATGGAATTTCCATTCTTGTAGGAAAACCTAGCGAACTAAACGCTCAAGTGCGTGACCAAAAAATTAAAGAAATTTTGGATGCATTGGATTATAGTCAATCCATTCACCAAGAGATTCCTCCAAGCATACAAAAAAATGCAAATGGTGATAGCCTTTTTTACATTTTCACACATCCAGTGGCTCACACGATTATTTTGGGATTCAGTAAAGTCCGCGTCATTCAGGAGATGGACCGACCGTTAATCAAGTGATTGGGATTTAATTAAAGCCAGCATCTGTTTATAGATTTCCTGCATTTCCGAACGATCAATGAGTGATTGTTGGTCCATCACCATTCGGCCATCTTGTAATTTTGCGGCTTCTTGGGCTGGGGAAATGGGGTGATTGGAGAAAAAAGACTTCATGTAATTTTCGACAACCCCTTGAATTAATTGGGGTTCTAATTCGATCGAAGTCAACAATTCTTTCGCTTGGTTCCATAGTTGCTGAGTAAATGTACCGGCCATCAGCATCGCCAAATGAATCTTTTTTCGTTCGTCTCCATTGACTAAATAAATGGCATCGGACACGTCTTTGGCAAGAGCCAATAAAATAGTTTCCGTTTCCTCCACCAACACCTCAACACATATTGGGGTGTTTGAAAGGTTTAATTTTCGACCGCTGAGGACATGTTGGACCGGGAAAAACACCCCAATCTGATTCATACTTTCTCGTAGTGGATCGTACAAAAGCATCGATTCTGCCAATTGGGCCGTACCTGAAACCAATACTAGAATCCCATATTTGGGCAATAATAATTCGGGTAAAACTTGAGGATAGGCAGATTCAGGAATGCACATAAAAAATACTTCTGAAGTAGATTCGGAAAAATCTAAATGTTCCTGAACACGTGCATTATATAAAAAGCTACTTAATTCTTTTGCCTTTTTAGGGTCTCTACTGAAAACTTCTTGAACAGAATTTCCTGCATTTTCAAATGCCTGAGATAGATGCCAAGCCACATTTCCTGCGCCAATAAATGAAATTTTCATATTTAATAGATGGGTTCTCTTTTAGATCCCACAAACGGAATCCATTGTTGGTCCAAAATTCCGGAAAAATTTCGCAAAAACATAACAAAAGATGGTTTGAAAGGATGGCGTGCTAAATGCATCCCCGCTTCCTCAGGAGTGAGATCTCCTTTCTTCGAATTACAGTATTTACAAGCAGTTGTTAAATTATCCCAAGAAGTCCTTCCCTGCCTAGATTTTGGCATCACATGGTCTAATGTCAAATGATCTTTCGATCCACAATATTGACATGTATTCGCATCACGCTTAAAAATATTTTGTCGGGTTAATACAACTCCCTTGTACGGAAAATAAACATATCGATGTAGGCGAATGACGGAGGGAAAAGGAAAAGTTTGCGAGATGGAATGAAGTTTTGCGGTGGTAGATTCGGCCACTAATTCGGCCTTATTAAGGTAGACCAACAAGAATGCTTTGGGCATCGAACATATAGTGAGTGCACTATAATCTTGATTGAGAACTAACACTTTCTGACTCATAGACAAAAATTATTTTTCGCTTTTTTCGCAAATCCTCTACTCGTTTTAAAGGTAAGAAAATTATCAAATCATTGGCATTATTTAACCAGAAAAATAATAATTTTTTAATCGCTTTTGTCCACAGGGTTCGAGGGTATTGTTCATTCTTTGTAGATTTGCAAAAAAAGAGAAAATTGTCATGTCGCAACTGATTGAAAAGATTAAGGAAATAGCCAAAAAAAATACATTGGAAGTGATCGGCAATCGCCATCATTTGCATCAAAATCCTGAACTTTCTTACCACGAAGTAGAGACTCAGGCTTTTGTGTTAGCCCAACTCAATTCCATGGGAATTCAAGCAGAGCGAATCGCTAATACAGGTCTAATCGCGATGATAGAAGGCAAAAATCCAACGAAACGTGTGATTGCATTACGCGCCGACATGGACGCGTTACCCATTTTTGAAGCAAATGAAGTGCCCTATAAATCTCAAAAAGAAGGTGTCATGCATGCTTGTGGGCATGATGTGCATACTTCATCTTTACTGGGTACAGCGAAAATATTACAAGAAATACGAGGGGAATTTGAGGGGACCATTAAATTATTGTTTCAACCTGCGGAGGAAAAAGCACCTGGGGGAGCCAGTGTTATGATCCAGCATGGTGCTTTGCAAAATCCGGTTCCGGTAGGGATTTTGGGCCAACATGTTGCGCCAAATATCCCCGTGGGAAAAATCGGTTTTCGGGAAGGTATGTACATGGCCAGTGCGGATGAGTTATACCTGACGGTGAAAGGAAAAGGTGGACATGGGGCCATGCCCGATATCTGCGTAGATCCCATATTGATTGCTTCGCACATCATTGTGGCGATGCAACAAATCATTTCTCGAAATAAAAACCCAAGATTACCATCCGTATTGACCTTTGGAAAAATTGAAGGCCTTGGGGCAACTAATATTATTCCAGATGAGGTTAAAATTCAAGGGACTTTCCGAGCGATGGATGAAGAATGGCGCGCGGATGGTTTGGCGAAAATGAAGAAATTAGCCGAAGGAATGGCGGAGGCGATGGGTGGCACTTGCGAATTCGAGGTATTAAAAGGATATCCCTTTTTACAAAACAATCCAGCGTTAACCCGTCGGATGAAAGAAGCGGCAATTGAATACATGGGGAAAGAGCAGGTCATCGACCTCGATATTTGGATGGCGGCGGAGGATTTCGCTTGGTATACACATCACGTAGACGCTTGTTTTTACCGATTAGGTACTCGGAATGAAGCGCGTGGAATCATTAGTGGCGTACATACACCTACGTTTGATATCGACGAAGAGGCTTTGGAAATCGGACCGGGACTGATGGCATGGCTGGCCATTACTGAGCTGAATCATTTTACTATTGATAATCAATAGTAAAGTTTATTGTAAGAATTAGACTCGATTATCACGACTCTACAAAAGCTAATAGTTTGATCAAAACTCCATAGGATCAGGATGCTTAAATTGATATTTTAACTCCTTCGTTATTTTTTCACCTGAAACAATTTTGCCACCTAAACAAGGTTGTGAATAATCCCAAGTCCCAGCAGGCATATTGCGTTTTTCAATATCATTTTCTCCAACTTCGCCTTTTGTCGGGTGAATCGGTGCGACTATATTATAAATACCTTTATTTATTTTTTCAACCGTTAACGCACAGAGAGCAACCACATCATCTTTATGTACATAATTGACAGGGCAATTTGCCCCATCGTTTCTACGGCCAGAAAAATACTTAGCAACAAATCGGTCGCCGCCCATTAATCCACCTAAGCGCAAAGTTACACTAGGTATTTTAGACGCCTGTATGAGTGACTCAGCTTGGGCCATTAGAGAAGTTTCAACAATAGCAGATTTTTCATCCACGACATCAGAAACGTTTTGATAAATGGATGTAGACGAAAGAAAAATGATTTTTTTCACAATCTTTTCATCCAAAACACTCAGCCAATCTTGCAATATTTGTAAGTAAAATTCCTCTGAATTCTTTTTACGACGCGGAGGTATGGCCCAGATTTGCACTTCAGACTGATTCATTTCATCCCAAAGGCCCTTCTCCATATTGGGCTCAGCCCTAAATTCCACTACTTTAATATTAGGGTGTTTAGCTTGTTTGTGAGCAGAGGATGCTGATACGATTACTTCGAATTCCGCTAACGCTAATTTAAATGCTAAAGGTGCTCCTACCCAACCGCCCCCGTAAATACTGATGTTTTTTTTCATAATTTTTTGCACCTTTGGAACAAATGAACAACAAATTTAGTTGTAAATCACATTAGCGGGCACCAACCTATGAATAAAATGTATTTTGTACCTTTTTTGTCTCTCCTAATTTTTGCGATTGATTATTACGTTTGGCAGGCATTTCGCACGGCAACACAACATTCGTCAGCTCAAATCCAGTTATTTACTCGATATGGATATTGGGGATTTACGAGTTTGATCATTGCCGGAATTTGGGCGTATAATTTCATGCCCTTGCATTTTTGGAAAAATGAGATTCGGATAACCTTTATGGCCTTGGTGATGATTAGTGTGATCACCAAATTATTCATCATCATATTTTTACTCATTGAAGATATTACCCGAATCATTCGTTGGTCCTTCCAAAATGTCAAAATGCGCATTAGCCCCGACGAATATGCGCCTGGTAACATTAGCAGAAACGAATTCTTATCCAAAGCAGCTTTGGCCGTTGGCGCTGTTCCTGCAGCAACATTTGCTTTTGGAATTATTTCAGGAGCGCATGATTACCGAGTTGAAAAAATATCTTTAAAAATCCCAAATCTACCCAAAGCTTTCAAAGGCATGCGCATTGCACAAGTATCTGACATTCACACAGGTAGCTTTTTCAATAAAACAGCAGTCAAAGGAGGAGTCGAAATGATGATGCAAGAGAAGGCAGATGTCATCTTTTTTACAGGTGATTTGGTTAATAATGAAGCAAAAGAGGTTAAAGATTATTTTGAAATATTCTCAAAATTAAAAGCTCCCTTAGGCGTTTTCAGCACCTTAGGCAACCACGATTATGGCGATTATGTTCGCTGGAATTCCCCAGCAGCAAAAAAGCAAAATTTAAAAGATTTAATGAAAGCTCATGAGCTAATGGGTTATGACTTATTAATGGATGAACATCGTTTCATCGAAGAGTCTGGTGAAAAATTAGCGATTATTGGAGTACAAAATATTGGTGTCGGTAGGTTTCCTTGGTATGGCAACTTAGGAAAAGCCTATGCTGGTACGGAAGAAGCTTCTACTAAATTGCTTCTTTCACACGACCCAACGCATTGGAATGCCGAAGTGACCAAGAAATTTAAGGACATAGATGTCGCTTTTGCCGGTCATACACATGGAACACAATTTGGTGTGAAAATTGGAAACTTTAAATGGTCCCCAGCGCAACATGTATATAAGCAATGGGCAGGTTTATATAAAGAAGGAGATCAGCAAATTTATGTGAATCGGGGATACGGGTATTTAGGATATCCTGGCCGAGTGGGTATGCCACCAGAAATTACCGTTTTTACATTAGCTTAAATTTGATAGCCAAACAGGCAGGCCCAAGATTCAATCAATAAAATCTGAATTTTGATTAATTCGTTTGCCCATTAGCAAAAAAGTGCTATTTTTGCGTCCCAGTTAATTGGTTTCGTGGCCGAGCGGCTAGGCAGAGGTCTGCAAAACCTTCTACAGCGGTTCGAATCCGCTCGAAACCTCAAAAAACCTTCCTAGTGAAGGTTTTTTTGTTTGTGTTGAAATTTTAATACTTATGCTAAAAATAATTCAATAATCTTTTATGCTTATTTTAAAAATTTCTAAATAAGGGCTCAATCCTTAAAAAATCCTGAAATTGAATGACCAATTAATTGTTTCTTATTATTTCAGATAGTAATTTTGGCCTCTGAATTAAAAAGAGAATTCCAAGCTTATGTTTTGTAAAAAATCAACTCTCGTTACCTTTCTTTTTTCAATAGCCTTATTATTTGCGACAGCAAGTGCATCCTATTCACAAGATGCGGCCGAAGGAGAATCATTATTTAAAAACAATTGTGCGGCATGCCACAACACCTCAGATGAGACGTTAGTAGGCCCAGGCCTAAAAGGTATTTCTGAGCGACGTCCAATCGAATGGATTGTTTCTTGGGTACACAATCCTCAAGCTATGATCGCTTCTGGCGATAAATATGCCAATGATTTGTATAACAAGTTTAACAAAGCGGCGATGACCCCATATCCCAACTTCACAGAAGGGCAGATCAAGGGAATTGTTGCTTATATCGATGCAGCGAATGCAGCTCCAGCGGCTCCGGCTGCAGGTGCAGCTCCGGCGGCAGGTGCGGCTCCAGCAACGGCTCCAAGCTCTGGCGGTATGATGGAACTTTTGTTAGTAGGACTATTAATCATCATGGTTTTGGTTTTAATTGCCTTATTGTCGATTGTTAATACGTTAAGCAAGCTATCAGGTTCTGAGGCTAATGCATCTGGAAAACCATTTTTCCAATCATTATCTGAAAATGCAAAATCATTAGCAGCCAATTCAGCCGTCAAAACTGGTGTAATTGTTTTAGCCTTATTATTAGGAGGAAAAGCAACCATTGATGCAGCTTACGGAGTGGGTATTCATCAAGGATATGCGCCTGAGCAACCAATTAAATTTTCACACAAATTACACGCAGGCGAATATCAAATCAATTGCAACTATTGCCATACGGGAGTTTATGAAGGAAAAGGAGCCAATGTACCATCGGCCAATATTTGTATGAACTGCCACAATGCGATTAAAAGAGAATCACCTGAGATTCAAAAAATCTATTCCGCTTTGGAAAAAAACGAACCTATTCAATGGGTTCGCGTTCACAACCTGCCTGATTTAGCATATTTCAATCACTCACAACATACGAATGTAGGAGCTTTGGAATGTAAGAGCTGCCATGGTGAAGTGGAAAAAATGGAAGTGGTGGAGCAACGTTCATCTTTAACGATGGGCTGGTGTATTGATTGCCACCGTCAAACAGACGTTAATGCGAAAGGCAATGCCTATTATGATAAATTAGTTGAGGTACATAATAAGGATAGCAAAACTCCATTAAAAGTTCAAAACATCGGTGGCTTAGAATGTTCTAAGTGTCATTATTAATAGTAGAAAAATAGATTCAATTTTAGTCTGAATAAGAAAGATTATATGGAAAATTCGAACAAGAGGTATTGGAAAGGGATTGAGGAGTTAACCAATGAACCATCGTTTGTAAAAAACATTCACAATGAGTTTGGCAATATGCCAACTGAAAATGATTCAAAGGGAGAATCCCTTGTAGATGGTTCAGCAACTCATCGCCGCGATTTTCTGAAAATGTTAGGTTTTGGAGTAGCTGCAGTGTCTTTAGCTGCATGTGAATCCCCAGTGAAAAACACAATACCCTATTTAAATAAGCCAGAAGATGTAGAGCCGACTATCGCGAACTGGTATGCGTCAACGTATTCAGATGGTGGAGAATATGCATCTATCTTGGTTAAAACCAGAGAAGGAAGGCCAATTAAAATTGAAGGAAATAAATCATCATCCGTTTCTAAAGGAGTTTTATCCGGACGTGCACAAGCATCTGTATTAAGTCTATATGATAACGAGAAATTAAAAGGACCTCAGGTAGGTGGAAAATCTGCAGACTGGGCCCAATTAGACAAAGAATTTACAGCTAAATTAGCTGCAGCTGCTGCTAAAGGAGGACAAATTAGAATTGTTTCTAATTCAATTCTCTCTCCTACTACTAAAAAAGTGATTGCAGAATTTACAGCTAAATATCCAACGACACAGCATGTTGTTTACGATGCAAACCCTGCATATGGATTAACGCAGGCGCATGGTGGCATTTTACCTAATATCGATTTTAGCCAAGCAAAAACAATTGTTTCTATAGGCGCAGATTTCTTAGGATCATGGATTGCTCCAGCAGAATTTGCAGCTCAATGGGCCGTAACGCGTAAAGTGGGTTCAGCAAAAGATGGCAAAAAGACCATGTCTCGTCATTTCCAGTTTGAATCAATTTTATCGAATACAGGTGCCAATGCAGATTATCGTTCAACTTACAAGCCATCTCAAGAAGGTTTAGTTGCCCTATCCTTACATAATGCAGTGGCTAAATTATCAGGAGCGGCATCGATTTCTGGTGCAAACATTAAATTAGATCACTTAGACAAAGCAGCTACTGATCTTGTTGCTTCTAAAGGTGCATCGATTATCGTATCTGGTTCAAATGACCCGGAAGTACAAAAGATTATTGCCGCGACCAATAGTTTAGTTGGCGCATACGGAACCACCATCAACACTGGCCTAGCTGTTCATTACCGTCAAGGAAATGATATGGCGATGTCCTCATTCATTAAAGAAGCAGCTGCGGGTTCAATCGCTGCCGTTATCTTCTACAATGCAAATCCAGTTTATAACCATCCGATGGGAGCAGCGCTTGCAGCAGCTTTACCCAAAATAGGATTAAGTTTAGCGACGAATGATCGTGCGGATGAAACCGCGTCTTTATGTCAATTCATTGCTCCAGATTCGCATTACTTAGAATCATGGAATGATGCAGAACCTAAAGCTGGTTTTTATTCATTGACCCAACCGACGATCTCAACCATTTTCAAAACGCGTCAAGCACAATCAAGTTTCTTGACTTGGGCTGGCTTAGCGTCTGATTTTGCTTCTTACTTAGAAAGCAATTGGGAGAAAAATATTTTAAAAGGTGGTGCCGTAGCGTGGAAAAATGCATTGCATGATGGCGTATTTGAGCCTAATGCAGTTAACATTTCTGCAGCGTCTCCTTCCGTAGATGTAGCCGCTTCAGCAGCTGCCATTAACAAATCGTATTCGGCTTCTTCTACAAATTTAGAAATAGCAGTATACGAAAAAGTCGGCTTAGGAACAGGTTCCCAAGCAAATAACCCTTGGTTACAAGAATTCCCTGAGCCAGTTTCAAAGGCTTGTTGGGATAATTACGCTGCCATTTCACAACCTACAGCTACTAAATTAAAATTAGCGCAAGGCGATTTAGTTGAGGTAAGTGCAAAAGGATATAAAGTAACACTTCCTGTGTTAGTTCAACCAGGTCAAGCTCAAGATACGATTGCCATTGCCATCGGATACGGCCGAGCTAAAGCTGGTAAATCAGCGGATGGAGTTGGAGTAAATGCATATCCATTCATTTCTGAAATTAATGGAGCGTGTGTAGGGATTAATACACAGGGTGTAACGATTACGCCAACTGGCGAGACAAAAGACATTGCGCAAACACAAACTCACCATACCGTGATGGCACGCCAAGCGGTTGTTCAGGAAACTGTTTTGGGAAGTTTTGTTAAAGATCCACTTTCAGGACGTTATAATCCACAAATTTCTACGGCTGAAGGAAAGAAAGATGCAACTGACATTTCATTATGGAATGGACATAAATATAATAATCATGCCTGGGGAATGGTCATCGACCTAAATACATGTACGGGTTGTTCGGCCTGTGTTATTTCATGCTCCGCAGAAAATAATGTTCCGGTTGTCGGCCGCCAAGAAGTAATTAATCGACGCGAAATGCACTGGATGAGAATCGATAGATATTATTCATCAGATGCGGAGGTTGAAGATTTAAAAGGATTGGAAATAGCTTCTGATAATCCAGAGGTGGTATTCCAACCGATGTTATGTCAACATTGCAACAATGCTCCTTGTGAAACGGTTTGCCCAGTATTAGCGACCACACACTCTTCAGAAGGATTAAACCAAATGACTTATAACCGTTGTATCGGAACTCGCTATTGTGCCAACAACTGTCCTTATAAAGTACGTCGATTCAACTGGTTCCGTTATTTCCAAACAGATGATTTTGATTTCCATTTCAATAATGATTTGGGACGTATGGTCATCAATCCTGACGTAACAGTTCGTTCACGTGGGGTAATGGAAAAATGCTCGATGTGTGTTCAAAGAATTCAAGCAGGTAAATTAGAAGCAAAGAAAGAGAAACGTCGTCCAGTTGATGGAGAAATCCAAATGGCTTGTGCGCAATCTTGTCCGACGAATGCCATCACTTTTGGTGATATGAATGATCCTAGCTCTGAAATTTCTAAGTTGTTAGAAGTAGAAAAAGAAGGACGTGCATACCACGTAATTGAAGAGATTAATGTGAAGCCAAATGTTTCTTATTTGATGAAAGTGCGTAACAAGGACTCAAAAAAAGAAGCTTAAAACTTAAATAAAATAAAAATTAAATAAAATATGTCGCACGTTGTATCACCCATAAGAGAGAAACTAGTTACTGGTGGAAAATCTTATCACGATGTTACCCACGATATCTGCAAACAAGTAGAAGGGGAACCCACAAAAGAATGGAAATGGGCCTTTGGTATCTCATGTATCATTTTCGCATACGGAGCTTACTGCTTATTTTACACTTGGTGGCAAGGAATCGGAGTTTGGGGGTTGAATAAGACCGTTGGTTGGGCTTGGGATATCACAAACTTTGTATGGTGGGTTGGTATTGGTCACGCGGGTACATTGATTTCAGCAGTATTATTATTATTCCGTCAAAAGTGGAGAACATCAATCAACCGTTCAGCGGAAGCGATGACTATATTTGCCGTTTTATGCGCAGCTTCCTTTATTTTAGCGCACATGGGGCGTCCTTGGTTAGCTCACTGGGCTTTGCCTTTACCTAATGCTTTTGGTTCGCTATGGGTTAACTTTAACTCCCCATTGGTTTGGGACGTATTCGCGATTTCAACTTATTTATCTGTATCCTTATTGTTTTGGTACATGGGTTTAGTGCCAGATTTGGCTACTATCCGCGATCGTGCAACAACGAAAGCAAGTAAATTCTGGTATGGCTTATTTAGTTTAGGTTGGACTGGTTCAGCAAAAACTTGGGCTCGTTATGAATACATGTCATTGATTTTAGCTGGTATTTCAACACCCTTAGTACTTTCAGTACATACGATTGTATCCATGGACTTTGCCACTTCCGTTATTCCGGGTTGGCACACCACGATTTTCCCTCCATACTTTGTGGCAGGTGCGATTTTCTCTGGGTTTGCGATGGTTCAAACTTTGTTATTAATTACCCGTGTAGTATTCCATTTAGAGGATTATATCACGATTGAACATATTGAAATGATGAACATTGTCATCACGATCACAGGTTCCATTGTAGGTATCGCGTATCTAACTGAGTTTTTCATCGCTTGGTATTCAGGGGTTGAATATGAAAGTTATGCATTTATCAACCGTGCCACGGGTCCATATTGGTGGGCTTATTGGATGATGATGACTTGTAATGTAATCTCACCGCAGTTATTCTGGGCAAAAAGCATCCGTACCAATTTAATGGTAAGTTTCTTTTTATCTATCGTGGTAAATGTGGGGATGTGGTTTGAGCGTTTTGTGATCATTGTTACTTCGTTACACCGTGATTATATCCCATCTTCATGGGCTATGTTCTCGCCAACGATGTACGATATAGGTGATTATATATTCTCGTTTGGATTGTTCTTTACCCTATTCTTTTTGTTTGCGAAATTCTTGCCTGTTGTTAACATGGCGGAAGTAAAATCGGTTATGAAAGGGGTATCTACAAGTTATCCTGCGAAAAAAGTGAAAGCTTCTACAAAGACAGATGAATAATTGAAATAGGAAATATTAAAACTATGAGTTCGACTAATAATTACATTCTGGGAGTATATGATGATGAGGATGAGGTTTTACATGCCGTAAGCGAAGTAAAATCCAAAGGCATCAAGATTGAAGAAGTATATACCCCATTTCCAATTCACGGGCTTGATACAGCATTGGGTCATGCGCGCACTCGTTTACCTATTGCAGCATTTATGTTTGGTTGCTTGGGACTAGTTTGTGCACAGGCATTAATTAATTACACGATGGTTTTTGATTGGCCTATGATCATTGGTGGTAAAGATTTCTTTGCATTACCCGATTGGATTCCAATTACATTCGAAGGAACTGTTTTGTTTACAGCTTTTGGTTTAGTCACCACGTTCTGTATTTCAAATGATTTATATCCAGGCAAGAAACCTGAAATTTTAGATCTTAGAATTACAGATGATCGTTTTGTGATGGCTATCAATGTAGACAAAAACAAAAAAAGTGCAGCGGATATTAAGAAGGCCTTGAAGGATTCTGGAGCTGTAGAAGTAAATGTTAAATAATTTAATACGAACATTGTTCAAGAAGCATAAAAATATGTTGAACCCAAGCAAATCAATTATTTTACTAGCAGGAATGGTCCTTGGATTATTATCATGTGGCAAAGACCCAAATGATACTGGAACTGAATTCGCTCCTAATATGTATAATTCCGTAGGCTATGAGCCTATGACCCAATTACAAGGTGACACCAACAAAATCAATCCATTAGGAATGAATATGCGTTTGCCAGTAGCAGGGACTGTTTCAAGAAAAATGTATTCAGGCGTTGATAGCTTGAAGAAGTCATTTTTATCTCAGGAATTAGTTTCAAAAACGATCCCGAATGATAGCATTTCTTATTCAGAAGCTTTACTAAGTAACCCATTAGTAGCTACACCTGAAAATATCGAAGAAGGTAAATTACAGTATGAGCGCTTTTGCCAACATTGCCATGGCGAAACAGGTAAAGGGGATGGTCTCGTAGCTAAAGCATATAAAGGAGTACCGGTTTACTCAAGCGACGCATTAAAAGCAGTTAATGACGGACATATTTACCATGTGATTACACATGGAAAAGGACGTATGTGGCCACATGGATCACAAATTTCATCTCAAAATAGATGGAAAATTGTGCTTTATGTACACGAATTGCAAAAACAATAAGAACTCATTCATTTAAATTAAAATAGAGAACAAAATGGCGGGACATTCACATTTTTCCCCAGCAAACGTAGAAGAGCATTTTGAATTCAGCTCGGAAGGAAAGAAAAGAATCATTTATGGTTTCATTGCAGGAATAGTAGCTTTAATTATCGGTATTTACTTACTTTCAAAAGGTGAGTCTGGAGGACATGAGGTAGCTGCTGCCGGCCACGAAGCTGTAAAAGCTGGACACGAAGCCGCAAATACTGGCCATGAGGCTGCTGGACATTTATCTGGAGGTGCCGCATCTCACCAACCTGCTGCCGAGGAGCATTACGATTGGACTAATCGTATCTGGGCCAACGTTTGGTTGAATGCCGTATTTTTTACTGGTATTTCAGTAATTGGTATGTTCTTTGTTTCGTTGCAATACTTGGCTAAGGCTGGTTGGTCTTCTGTTTTAAAACGTGTACCTGAAGCTTTTCCAAAGTTTTTATATGTTACACTCCCTATTTTATTAGCTGTATTTTTCTTCAAAGGAGATGTGATTTTTCACTGGATGCACCATGGAGTTACTGAAGTAGGCAGTGAAAACTATGATAAGATCATCGCTGGGAAATCAGGCTATTTAAATAAAACATTTTTTATCGCACGTCTAATTGGCTTTGGAGCCATTTGGTTGATTCTTTGGAACATGTTACGTAAGAAATCTTTAGAGGAAGATTTGGTAGGAGGAACTGAAATATTTACCAAATTAGTTCGTATTGGAGTTGCTTTCATTGTCATCTTTGGATTGTCAAGCTCTATGTTTGCTTGGGATTGGGTGATGTCGATTGACACTCACTGGTTTTCAACGATGTTCGGTTGGTACATGTTCTCTTCATGGCATGTTACAGGTTTAGCGATCATTACCTTGACTGTATTATTACTGAAGGATAAAGGATATATGTCTTATGTAAATGAAAATCACTTACATGATTTGGGTAAATTCATGTTTGCGTTTTCGATCTTTTGGTCTTATGTATGGTTCTCCCAATTCTTATTGATTTACTATGCGAATTTCCCTGAAGAGACTATTTATTTCTTAGAAAGATGGGAAGGACATAATAAAATTTATAAAACTTCAGAAATTTTAAACATTTTATTTAACTTTTTCTTCCCTTTCTTAGTTTTAATGACAAGAGATGCGAAACGGACTAGAATCTTCTTAAAGATTGCATGTTTCTTCATTATTAGTGGACATTATATTGATTTTTATCAGATGATTATGCCAGGAGTTTTAGGCCCACATGGAGGATATGGTTTAGTTGAATTTGGAATGTTAACTGCATTTTCATGTGCATTTATTTATATAGTTTCGGATGAATTAACGAAGGCAAGTTTGGTTGCTAAAAACCACCCATTCTTACCTGAAGCATTACATCACGATATTTAATTTTAAAGATTTAAATTTATAATTTATGAATTACCTAATAGGTCTTTTAGCCATAGTATTCTTTTTCTTAGCGGTTTCCGTTATTGCTAAGAGTGTCAAGTTAAATAATAAGTTGAGTGGCACGGAGGAGGATGATTCTACTGTTGACAATTTCAACAATGCCAATGGCATAGGAATGCTCATTTTTTGGCTTTTATTTGTTATTTTGGGATCATGGTCATTTCTGAATGCTAGACCAGATTTTTTACCTATCGCTGCATCAGAGCACGGAGTAAAAACAGATAACATGTTTTGGTCATCTATGGCCGTTGTGACTTTTGCTTTCTTTATTAGCAATACCTTGTTATTTTATTTTGCTTATAAATATCGATTTAACAAAAATAGAAAGGCAACTTTTTATCCGGTCAACCATAAATTGGAGTTAATATGGACGGTTATTCCTGCGATTGTTATGGCGGTCTTAGTATTTACTGGCTGGAGAACATGGAGGGATATCACATCTCAAGCACCAAGCAATGCAGCTGTAATTGAGCTAACAGGTCACCAATTTGGCTGGTTTGTCAGATATGCTGGAGTTGAAGATGGTGAATTAGGTAATGTGAATTATAAGTTAATTGATGATACCAATAGTTTGGGAATTGATTTTACCGATAAAAATTCATTTGACGATTTTACAGCGACGGAATTGCACTTGCCTAAAGGCCAACCGGTTCTTTTGAAAATCAGAGCACAAGATGTTTTACATTCTGTTTATTTGCCTTTTCACAGGGTTAAAATGGATGCAGTTCCAGGAATGCCGACCAAATTTTGGTTTATTCCTACTATATCAACAGACGAAATGCGTGCTAAATTAGGTAAGCCTGATTTTAACTTCAAGGTAAACTGTACAGAGGTTTGTGGCCGTGGTCATTTTGGTATGTCAATCACTGTGTTTGTTGACGAGCCAGAAGATTACAAAAAATGGGTAGCAGAACAAAAACCATTCCTAGCAACAAACCCAGCTTATTTAGACAAAGTGCCAACTAATTTAAAAGCAAAAGCTAGTAAATATATTCCCATTGAACCCATCGCAACAGATAGCACTGAAGCGGTAAGTGTAAATTAATCATTAAAGAAATAAGAAAAATTTAATATAATATGTCAACAGCCATATCCACAGCCGAAGAAGTTCACACACATGACCACGATCACGATCATGATCATGAGCATCATGAATTAGGATTTATTCGTACGTACATCTTTTCAGAGGATCACAAGACTATTGCTAAGCAATACCTAATATCTGGTATCTTATGGGCATTTCTTGGCGGATCCCTTTCCATTTTATTTAGACTTCAATTAGGATTCCCTGAAATGTCGATGGAATGGTTAAGACCTATATTAGGTGGCTGGATCGATGACTCCGGTAAACTGGATAAGGAATTTTATTTAGCTATGGTGACCATGCATGGAACCATCATGGTATTCTTTGTATTGACAGCAGGTTTATCAGGAACCTTCTCAAATTTCTTAATTCCGCTTCAAGTAGGTGCTCGTGATATGGCTTCAGGATTTATCAATATGTTATCTTATTGGTTCTTCTTCTTGTCTTCGGTCATTATGTTCTCATCCCTTTTCATCGAAACAGGTCCAGCTTCAGGTGGATGGGTAATCTATCCTCCACTAAGTGCATTACCTCAAGCGATGCCAGGTTCAGGATTAGGTATGACGTTGTGGTTAACCAGCATGACCTTCTTTATTGTGTCGTCTTTAATGGGAGGTATCAATTACATCTGTACCATCATTAATTTACGTACCAGAGGAATGACATTTACACGTATGCCATTAACCATTTGGTCTTTCTTCTTTACGGCTGTTTTGGGATTATTATCGTTCCCAGTTTTATTATCCGCTGCTTTATTATTGATTTTTGACCGTTCGTTTGGAACCTCATTCTACTTGTCTGAAATTTATATTCAAGGTCAGGCATTACCAAACGTAGGTGGTTCGGCTATTTTATATCAACATCTATTCTGGTTCTTAGGTCACCCTGAAGTTTACATCGTTTTACTTCCGGCCTTAGGTATGACTTCAGAAATTATCGCGACTAATTCACGTAAGCCAATTTTTGGATACAGAGCGATGATTGGTTCCATGATGGGAATTACCGCGTTAGCCTTTATTGTTTGGGCGCATCACATGTTCGTGACAGGTATGAATCCATTCCTTGGATCTGTATTTATGTTCCTAACTTTAATTATTGCGGTGCCTTCTGCTGTAAAAGCGTTTAATTACATCACTACATTATGGAAAGGTAATTTAGTGTTTACCCCAGCGATGTTGTTCTCCATTGGTCTTGTGTCCTTGTTTATTTCGGGAGGAGTAACAGGTATCATTCTAGGAAACTCCGCTTTGGATATTAATTTACATGATACTTATTTCGTAGTAGCTCACTTCCACTTAGTAATGGGAGCGGCATCATTCTTTGGATTGATGGCTGGAGTATATCATTGGTTCCCTAAAATGTTTGGCCGTATGATGAATAAGTCATTAGGATATATTCACTTCTGGTTCACATTTGTAGGTGTTTATATGGTATTTTTCCCAATGCACTACATTGGAATCGCCGGTTTCCCACGTAGATATTATACGTTTACTGCTTTAGGAAATGATAGTATGGCGGCATTTACTGATATGAATATGTTCATCTCAATTGCTGCGATCATTACATTCAGTGCTCAGGCAATCTTTGCTTGGAATTTCTTTTATTCAATATTCAAAGGTAAAATTGCTCCGGCTAACCCATGGAATTCAAATACATTGGAGTGGACGACACCTATTAATCCTGAGCATGGCAACTGGCCTGGAGAAATTCCGGCGGTGTATCGTTGGCCTTATGATTATAGCAAACCGGGCGCTCCAGAGGATTTTATTCCTCAAAACGTACCACATTCAGCTACACTTGAATCCAACTTACCTGAGGAAAATGCTGAAATAGCTCGTGAAAAAGATATTGAAGGTTTATTAGGTGCTCAGAACGAGAGTTATACCCATTAATAAAATCTCATTCATACAAGATGCATCGAAATGATTATCATTTGGATGCATCTTTTTTTTATCCTTATCGACGTGTTTAGAACATTTGGAATAATTTCCTTAGTTAGTGTTTACTTGCTTATTTTAGCGGGTGGAATCGTGCGTAGTACGGGATCAGGAATGGGTTGCCCCGACTGGCCAAAATGCTTTGGCAGAATGATTCCCCCTACTCAGGCATCCGAATTACCTTTCAATTACCAAGAAATTTACAAAGAGAAGTTGCATGGCCAAGTACTATTTAATCCTACCAAAACATGGATCGAATATTTGAATAGACTATTAGGTGCATTAACAGGTATATTCGTGGTCATCACCACATTCTTAGCTTTCAAACAGAATAGAAAAATATTCCTACACACCTTGGCCGCGCTAATATTAGTCATCCTAAATGCCATCCTGGGAAAATATGTGGTTGATTCATTTCTCTTACCAGGAGTGGTTACCGCGCACATGCTGTTGTCGATAGGTGTTATTTATTTTTTAATTAAAGCATTAAACATTCATTCCATTTCAGAAGTTTATACTCTAGAAA
Organism: Cytophagaceae bacterium; assembly: GCA_005791165.1. Lineage (GTDB taxonomy): Bacteria > Bacteroidota > Bacteroidia > Cytophagales > Spirosomataceae > Aquirufa. Next base: position 8,334 of record SXXW01000029.1, on the reverse strand, counting down.
ACCGCAAATGGATCATGATCAATTTATGCATTGTGTTTCTTCAAATATTGTTAGGAACTCAAGTTAGGGAAAACGTGGATCATGTTATTTTGGAGTTGGGCGATTCGGCTAAATCGGAGTGGATAGGCCAATTGGGTATTATGTTTATATCGCACAGAACATTCTCATGGTTTTTAGTGCTTAGTCACTTTATCCTCTGGAATAAACTTAAAGACTCGATTTTACAACGCTATCGACACGGAATGATGGCATTGATCGGAATTTCATTTTTAACAGGAATTATGATGGCTTATTTTGCGTTCCCATTAGGAAGTCAAGCGATTCATTTATTCATTTCGCTGGTGTTAATTGGCCTACATATGAACAATTACATCAGAACCAAGTCCATTCATGTCTAACATCAAGCCCTATATTGCCCTATTAAAATCAAGGCTTTCGATTACCGTAGCCTTCTCGGGTACTTTTGGGTATATACTAGCTCCTATTAAACATGAGCCATTAGGACTAATTTTAATTTCATTAGCAGGCTTTTTATTAACGGGCGCGGCCAATATCGTTAATCAATTAAAGGAGATCCCTTATGATAAATTGATGAAGCGCACAGCTAATCGGCCTTTGCCTACTGAAACTTTAAATTCGAAACAAGCATCCATTTTTGGCTACATATTAGTCGCAGCAGCCTTGGCACTCCTCTTTTATTTTTCTTGGAAATCAGCTGCATTAGGATTTCTTTCATACCTATTATATGGATATGTATACACCCCATTAAAAAGGGTTGGACCTATTTCGGTATTTGTGGGCGCTTTCCCAGGCGCATTTCCGCCGATGATCGGTTGGGTCGCCGCCACGGGACATTTCGGCTGGGAGCCAGGGATATTATTTGCTATTCAATTTTTCTGGCAATTTCCTCATTTTTGGGCCATTGCTTGGGTAGCTGACGAAGATTATCAAAGAGCTGGATTTAAAATGTTACCCAATGATGGGAAGAAAGATATAAAAACGGCTTTTACCATTATGATTTACACCTTGTTTTTAGTGCCTTTAGGCTTCATCCCCTATTTACTACACATGGCCGGAATCACCTCAGCGATTATTACAGTCATAGCTGGAACTTTATTTTTATGCCAAACCTTTTATTTAATGATGCGACCCACAGACAAAGCCGCCAGGTGGATGATGTTTGGTTCTTTTTTTTATTTAATTATAATTCAAATTGCCTTAATTCTTGATAAAATTTAACACATGAACACTGAAAAAATGACCCTTGAACCTGCTGAAACCAGGTCGATTAATCCCAAGGTATTTACCATGTGGTTATTCATTGTTTCTATTCTAATGCTATTTGCCGCATTCACTAGCGCCTACCTTGTCCGCAAGGCAGAAGGGAATTGGGTAGAATTCAAATTACCTACCCTATTTAGTTACAGCACGGTTGTTTTAATATTAAGTAGCATAAGTATGCATTTTGCATTAATTTCAGCAAAAAAAGACCAATTTAATGCCCTTCGAATAAGTATTTCTATTACTTTTGTACTCGGATTGTTATTTTTAATCATGCAATTTTACGGTTGGATCCAATTAGTTGAAATGAACGTATTTTTTGTTGGCAATCCGTCGGGATCATTCGTATATGTATTTTCTGGCTTACATGGTTTACACCTTGTTTCTGGACTAATCGTTTTGACATTTGCGCTAGTCGCAGCATTTCGATTTAAAATAAATGCAAAGTCGTTGACCCAAATTAAAATTTGTTCCACATATTGGCATTTTTTAGATGCATTGTGGCTTTATTTATTTGTATTTTTATTGATTAACAATTAAGCTATTATCTATGTCAGTTGCTCACGCTGCCCCTGCCGTTCCGGAAAAATTATCATGGTTAGGTGGTTCTGAACCACTTAAAGCTAGTTATGGAAAACTAATGATGTGGTTTTTCTTACTATCTGATACATTTACTTTCTCGGCCCTTTTGGTTACTTATGGCATGATTCGTTTCAGCCAACCTGCTTGGAAGGGAACGCCAGAAGATTTTTATTTTTCTACGACACACTGGCCAATTCCAGAAAAGGTATTTGAAGCGGTTCCATTTTTGCATGGAATATCGTTGCCACTCGTTTTCGTTGGTATAATGACTTTTATTTTGATTGCCTCTTCCGTAACGATGGTATTAGCTGTAGAAGCTGGTCACCGTGGTGATAAAAAAGACGTAGAAAAATGGATGTTATGGACAATCGTAGGAGGATTTACATTCTTGGGTTCGCAAGCATGGGAGTGGGGTCACTTCATTCATGGACCAGAAGATTTATCATTTGCGGCTAAGCAATTAGTAGATGGGGTCATGACACCTATTGAAGGAGCGAACTTAGTTCGTAATCCATATGGGCCACCTGCATTTGCAGATTTATTTTTCTTTATCACTGGATTTCATGGTACACACGTGTTTTCGGGTGTTATCTTAAATGTGCTTATATTTTTTAATGCGGCGACTGGAGTTTACCAAAGACGCGGACATTATGAAATGGTCGAAAAAGTAGGTCTATATTGGCACTTTGTTGACTTGGTTTGGGTATTTGTATTTACATTTTTCTATTTAGTTTAATTTAAAATTAATCATATTATGGCTTCGCACGTTTCACACGAAACCTCAGAAAAAGAAATTCCAGCTCCACAAACGGCGGCTATTTGGAAAACTTTTTGGATACTTTTGGTCTTAACCGCCATAGAGTTTGTCATTGCATTTACATTGCCTGCTAACACACTACGTGTAGCTATTTTCTCTGGAATGACGATCGTTAAGGCATTTTATATCGTGGGAGAATTCATGCACCTTAAGCATGAGGTTAAGACATTGATATGGATGGTATTAATTCCAACATTATTTGTCGTATGGCTTTTAGCAGCCTTAATGTATGAAGGTGGACACCTTTATTGAATTTAGATTTCAATTCTTTATTGGGTTATGAATAAAAAGATGGGCATATTATTTATTGTATTAATACTGCCTGTCTTTATTTATTTAGGCCTAAAGACCTGGGGAACGAATCATTTTACCTTACCCCGCTACATTCCAGCCATCGATTCCACCACAGGGGAAATCAAAATGGGCAAACGCCTAAATCCGCGTTGGAATGAATCAGAACTAGACACCATTTTTCAAACCATTCCCACCTTTAATCTACTAAACGAAAAAGGTCAAAGATTTTCCTCGTCGAATTTAAAAGGAAAAATTTATGTGGCTAGCTTTTTCTTTACCAGATGTGGAACTATTTGCCCTAAAATCACAGGCCAATTATCTCGCGTGCAAGATACGTTCAACCAGGATCCTGAACTGAAATTGATCTCTATTTCGGTTGATCCCGCCTATGATCATCCAGAAAAACTAAAGGCTTATTCCAAAAGATTTGATGCCAATGAGGGTCAATGGACCTTTTTGACAGGAGAAAAAAAAGTAATTTATCCGCTTATTTTAAAAGGATTTCATGTTCCATTAGCCGATGCGTCTGAATATGATGCGGCCATAAAAAATCCTGACGAAACATTTATCCACTCTGAAAGGTTAGTACTTGTAGATAAAGAAGGAGTTATCAGAGGATTTTATGTAGGTACAGATAAAAAAGAAGTAGACCGATTATTGGTTGAGATTAAAGTATTAAAAACAATTTATTCAAGCGAAAAAACATTATGAGCCAATTTGCCATCGAAAAAAACGCGAAAAATGACAAATTAATCAATTTGATTTCATTGGTTATTCCGATCGCTGTAGCTTTATTAATTGGAATTCAAACAAAATTGCCTTTAGGTGCCTGGACTAAAATACTTCCACATGTGATTGGTTTGATTAATAGCACAACAGCCTTAAGTTTAATCATTGGCTTTATTGCCATCAAAAACAAAAACATTGCTGGCCATCGAAAAGCGATGGGAATCGCATTTGCCCAGGGTGGCCTATTCTTGATTTTGTATATATTATATCACATTTCTAACCCTTCGACTTCTTTTGGAGGTCAAGGATTAATAAGACCCATTTATTATACATTACTTTTTAGCCATATCGGTTTGTCCATAGGCGTAGTTCGACTAGTATTATTCGCAATATATCATGCGCTGAGTGGAGATATTGCATCTCACAAAAAAGCAGTTCGTTGGGCTTTCCCAATTTGGCTTTATGTGTCTCTTTCTGGAGTAGCTGTTTATTTTTTAATTTCCCCTTATTATGTATAAGTCGCTTGTCATATTATTGATCATTGGCCTAATGTTGGTTGGCATTGATGCCAATGCACAATGTGCGATGTGTAGAACAACGATTGAGAGTACCATTTCAAATGGGCGTTCAAATATAGCCACAGGATTAAATACGGGTATTTTATATTTATTGAGTGCCCCCTATTTAGCCGTAGCAGCGGTTGCTTTTTTATGGTTCCGTCAAAGCAAGAAAGTACAGCAAGAACGAATTTCAAGATGGCAATTGCGCCAAAAGGTATCTCAATTATTAGGGAAGTAAGATCAATCCCAAATAGGATATTGAGTTAATTTAATCGTTTCTCCAAAGAAAATTTGAGTTGATTTTTCAAAAGAATCCGTAAAGTCAGACACAAAAAACTGTCGGCCTACCGCTCTCCCTTCATTCATCAAGTCCTCCTCCTGTAAGATTCTTTTAATCTCATTGGCCACAATGAGAGAGGTATCGATAACTTCTACGGAACCTTGATAAAATTGATCAATCTGTTTTTTTATCAGTGGATAATGTGTACACCCCAAAATCAAACCATCAATATTTTGTAAAACAGGCTGCAGCAAATACTCTTTAATAATTTGCTCTGAAATCGTATGATTGAAAAAACCTTCCTCGATCATCGGGGCTAATAAAGGCGTAGCTAATGATTTAATATGTATATTCTTTCCCAAGGCCTCCGCTTTATGAGAATATATGCCAGAGTTAACCGTTTGCTTCGTGCCAATTAATCCCAGGGTTTTTCCTGACCATTGTTGATCTAAAAATTGAATCACAGGGTCGATTACATTAACAACAATTGCCTTGGTACCTACATAGGCTTTGACTAAATCATAGGCCGCCGCGGAAGCAGAATTACATGCGATTAGAATTAGTTTACAGTTTTTCTCCAGCAAAAGGTTACAGATTTTCACCGAATAAGCTTGAATCGCAGTGGCAGATTTATCGCCATAAGGAAGGTGCGCAGTATCCCCAAAATAGATGATGGGTTCATTAGGCATTAACTCAGTGATGGCATGAGCGAGGGTAAGACCCCCAATTCCGCTATCAAAAATTCCGATGGGCGAGCTGTTTGGCATAGAGAATATATTGCGTACAAAGAACGTGAATTTGGAATTGTTTTCAAACCCGCGCAACCATTTCTACAAAATGCCCATCTTTGTATTCGTATTCCAAAATTAGCCCATTGACACCCATATTATCTTCCCAAACCATCGAGCGTGAATTAGTCCAAGCCTGCAAAAGGCGGGATCGAAAGGCTCAAGAGGCGGTATTTAAACGCTTTGCTGGGAAAATGAATGCTATTTGCAAGAGATATTTAGGGGTAGGTCCTCTGGCTGAAGATGTATTGATGGAGGGATTCATGAAAGTCTTTACGAAGATTGACCTGTTTCAAGATCAAGGAAGTTTTGAGGGATGGATACGAAGAATTATGGTTAATGAGTCCTTAATGGCCTTACGCAAGGAGGGGAAAATGAAATTTCAGGATACGGATTTTGGATTTGAAATAGGCCAGGCGGAAGAAGTATTTGTGAATTTACATGTGGAGGAACTGAATAAATTAATCGAAGGACTCCCAATAGGCTACAAAACAGTATTTAATTTATATGCGATTGAAGGGTATAGTCATCAAGAGATTGCTGAGATGTTAGGGATTCAAGAGGGGACGTCGAAATCTCAGTTGTCTAGAGCTCGTGGCTTACTTCAACAAAAATTAAACGAATTACATAATGAAAAATCGATCAGATAAGGACTGGGAATCCATTGAATCGGAATGGAGAGGAAGGATGCATGAGGAAAATGCCCCCGTTTCGGAGGAGCTTTGGGAAAAGCTATCGGCACGATTAGATGCCGAGGAAAAGCCAAAGGTGTTTTTTATTAAAACGTGGCAATGGGCGGCGATATTGGCTGTGGCTATTGGGATAGGCTGGCAATGGTTTTTGCCGCGGAAAGAAGAAGTGGCGCAGAAGACGAAGTCCACGATGAATGCCTCTAATGCGCCAACTTTAAATATTCAAAGAGAACGTATATCGAAAACCATGCCTGATAAGTCCATTGAGGTCGCGGGTATCATCATTCAAAAGTCGGATAAAAAGAGCGTTCAAATCCTGCCTAAATTTGAAAAATCGGCCTCTGAGGCACCAGCAACAGAAAATATGGTCGTTCAACAAAATCCCCCTTCCCCATCAAATTTAGCCGAAGAAAAAGGGGCGGAAAAGGAAGAGGTTATTTGGGTCCAAGTGAAGATTGATCCAGTAGTACCGGTAGATGAGGAAAGGCCAACTTTGACTGAGAATCCGATACAGAAAAAACGGAATTTTGGTCAATTATTGAAAAAAATCAAACAAGTAATTAAGGGTAATCCGGGGGAGTGGAGTGAGATCAAAGAAAATTTTCATTTGGTCGCCAACAAATATATACAAACTGAAGAAACAATAAAGCAAAAAATTCAATTTCAATAGCATATGAAAGCAATCATCATAATAACATGTATGTGGCTAAGTTTTTCGGCGCAAGCGGCGCATACAGGCCAAGACTCGATTTTATTAAAAATAGATAAACGGAATCAGACCTTGTTGGGCACCCAAGGAGATAAGACCAAAACCTTGAAGGAGGAGTTGACCCAGGTGTTTGAAAAAAAGGGATTGGTCTTGTCGGATAGTTTATGGCAAAACATCCGAAAAACGATTCAGTCTAATACGGATTTAGATAGCAGTGTTAATGTCAGAATTGGCAATAGCCAAGTAAAAATAGCCATTATTCGATCAGATAGATACTTATTGGGCCAACAATCCATTGCCGCACGCAATAAACCCATGGATCGAATTATAGAAATTGGAACAAATAAAAAAGAGGTCATTGATATTGGACTTAATGGAATTCATGTAAAAGATGGAAAGGAAGAGGTTCATGTCGACTGGAATGGAGTTCGAGTAAAAGAATCAAATGGAGAGGAGACGCGTGTTTATTGGGGTCCCGATTCACTAAAGGCCAAACAAAAAAAGGAGAATGCCAATTTCTTCAGTCGAGATGGCATGAATCTCTATTTAGGATTAAATGGATTATCGGGAGAAGTTCCGCAGATTAATACAACGATATATCCAATGAACTATTTACAGACAGACACTGAATTAAAGCCATTCAGTTCCAGGTACGTTAGTTTAGAATTTTCTGAGTCATTGACCCTTGTAAAGGGTAAAAAAAGTGCTTTTAGGTTAGGCTTGGGGATAAGTTTTGATTGGTATAACTTCATGTTTGACCATAATCGATTAGTACAAAAAGCAAACCAAGGGGCTATATTCCAACCCAAGTTCGACGCTCAAGGCAAAGATATAGCTTTTAGCAAAAATAAATTGACCGTTTCCTATATCAACATCCCCTTCATGCCACATGTGGTATTTACCAAAAATTCGGGGGTACAAATGATTGGTTTAGGGGGTTATGTAGGCTATCGAATAGATAGTTGGACTAAATCCATCGAAGAAAAAACTGAAAATTTAAATAGGGTTTCTTCCAATTTTAATTTAAATCAATTCCGTTACGGATTGAGGGCAGAATTCGCATTTAAGAAATTGCCGAGTTTATTTTTCAACTACGATCTAAGCCCTTTATTTGAAAAAAATTCAAGTCCTAATATAGCTGGATTTAGTTTTGGTATTATCCTATTATAAAAATTTATCAGAAATTTTTCGGTCAGGTGTTTGCAGAAATAAAAAAATGAGGTACTTTTGCAAACTATTTCAGCAAAACGTTTCGCTGAAAACCAAGAAAATGGGGATATACCAGAGCGGCCAAATGGGGCAGACTGTAAATCTGCTGTTGAATGCCTACGGTGGTTCGAATCCATCTGTCCCCACCATAAAATAGCCGTAACTGCCTGTTTTATAATTGATTGTAAATTAAGCGGGAGTAGCTCATTTGGTAGAGCGATAGCCTTCCAAGCTATAGGTGGCGGGTTCGAGCCCCGTCTCCCGCTCGAATAAAATAGGGTATGAAGTAAAACGCTTCATATCTAATTTTTATTTAGTGAATCGAAAGAGATTCACAAAAGGCCGCAAGGTAATGCCTTTGTAGCTCAGTGGTAGAGCACTTCCTTGGTAAGG
>SXXW01000028.1 GCA_005791165.1 Cytophagaceae bacterium | reverse complement strand
TAGGTCTCAAGCTGACCGAGGGTTCGAATCCCTTCCCCTCTACAAAGCCTCCCAGCGTAAGCTGGGAGGCTTTTTTATTGGGCGGAAGTGAATTCCGCTAGCGAGATTGAACGAACGCCCATTAAAAAAGCCACGGTTCGCAGCGCGAACAGTGGCAGGCTTTGTGCTAGATGCCCTGCGGGCTGACAGCGAAACAGAGTGGAGCTGTCACTCCCGAACTTGGAGTATCAAGCGAATGGTGTTAGGCTTTGTGCTAGATGCCCTGCGGGCTGACAGCGAACATAAAAAGGAGATCAAATTTGATCTCCTTTTTTATGTTTTTATTTTTCTTCGCTTACAGCTTGAATTAAGCCTTTGATATATCCATAGCAAAATGAAAACGCTTGATTACCTTTTAAATCATCATGATGGTGAGGCACGTGATCCGGCATAACCATGCCTGAAAATCCTACATCTCTTAATGCCCGTACGACCTTAAGAAAATTCATATCACCATTATCTGGATATACTTCTTGGAAGTTATTAAATCCTCCCTTTATATTTCTTAAATGGACGTTGAAAATCTGATTGCGCTCACCTACCCATTTTATGATCGGAAAAATTTCGCTTGCTGGATCATTTAATCCCTCTGCGATGGATCCGATGCAAAAATTAAATCCATGGTATTCATTGTCGTATAGTTTAGCAAATCGTTGAATGCCTTTAAAAACGTCAGGGCTATTCCATCTAGTAATTCCTCTGTATCCAACGGGCGTTGGCGGATCAGCTATGTGATTCGCTAATTTGACTTTGTATTCTTTGGCAACCGGTAAAATTCTATCTAATAAATACGTAATTCTTTCAAACATTTGCTCAACACTCACATCGCCTGCAATTGTTTTTGGGTCATTCCTTTTTAAAGCATCTTGATAGTTCCAAACATTATATTCAACATTTCCTCTTTTGGGATCTACCACTCGGCCTGTCCTTAAAACGGGTAAAATAGTCGTATTGTAATTCAAAACTTTAATGCCAGTCTTTGAAGCTACCTGAATCATTTGTTGGAGTATCTCTATCTCCCGATCCCTTTCAGGGCTTTTTCCTAACATGATATTCGGATATTCTACTTTGTCAATGCCGGCAGATGTCAATGGAAAATGGTAGGCGTCTAATTTGATACCATATTTTTCGCAAGCTTCTTTTTTAGCTAATGAATCTTCTAGGTCCCAGCCTTTGCCTACAATTGTTTTGGGACTTCCTCCATCAATATTGAAAACGCCATGCCGAGCTTTAAATTCTAAATTCTCAATTGTTGTTCCACCCGATTGGCAGCCTACGGTCATTAATGTTTTCTTAGGGGCCGCTATCGCTTCTACCGATGCTTTTGCATCTGTGGAATTTAAAAGGGTTGCTCCTACAGAACTTGCTGTTATAGCTTTTAAGAAATTATTGCGTTTCATAGTTCTAGTGTTTAAATAGTTTAATTTTTATGATTCTAAATTTAATATAAGTGAACTGTGGTCTAAATGCCCATTTCCTTTTTTTATTGCTTTTCCCATTGAGGAGGCAGCCATTTCAGTCCCAGGTAAGTTTAAACCTAATTCTTGACTTGTTTTCAAGGCAATTCCTAAATCTTTGTTATGCAAATTAACGGTAAATCCAGGAACAAAATTTTCGTCAATCATTCTTTTTCCATGAAGGTCTAATATTTTACTTTGGGCAAAACCGCCTAACAACACGTCTCTTACTTTTTCAACATGTACTCCTGCTGATTTTGCCAAAGTTATTGCTTCAGATACGGCCTGTATCGTTATTCCAACAATCATTTGATTACATATTTTTGTTATTTGGCCCGCACCCGACTCTCCAATATGTACAATGTTTTTTCCCATGGCTTCGAAAATAGGTAAAGCATTTCTAAATGCCATTTCACACCCACCCACCATAATGGATAAACTACCAGCAATGGCACCTACTTGGCCACCGGAAACAGGGGCGTCTAAAGCCTCTACCCCCTTTTTCTTTAATAATTCATCGATATTTTTTGTTGCCGCCGGAGCAATACTGGACATGTCAATAAATAATGTCCCAGGTTTTATCGAGTGAACAAGTTGGTTTACGACTTCTAATACTTCTGGTGAATCCGGCAGCATCGTAATGATCACCTCACTTTTTGCACTTAAATCTTCAAGGTTGGCGCACACATGCGCTCCCGCTTTTTCCAATTCAAAGGAAGCTTTACTTGTATTAAGAACGCTTACATCAAACCCTGATTTTAATAGATTTAATGCCATCGGTTTCCCCATGATTCCCAGGCCGATAAATCCAATTTTTTTCATTTTTAACTAATTTTTAAACCAATGGAAATAGTTTTGCGCCAATAATGATGATGATAAGTCCGGTAAATCCCATGATGGCTAACATGGGTGTTATCGTTTTTAATGCTTCTTTCTCTGTTAAATTACTAAGCTTACATATAATCCAAAATCCTGCATCATTCATCCAAGGAACTAATTTAGATCCACATCCAATGGCTAAACCTAAGTAGACGGGGTGAAATTCAAGGTTTGCATTATTAGCCATACCTGATAATATACCTGAAGCGGTTATTAACGCGACCGTCGCTGAGCCTTGTGCCGTACGAACGATTGCAGCAATAAAGAATGCTAATGGAATGAGCGCTATTTGATAATCCTTTGTCATTTCTGCAATCCTATTACTTATTCCGGTTTGTTGGAGCATCCCCCCAAAAGCACCTCCAGCAGCTGTAATTAAAATGATTCCCCCCCCACTCATTAAGGCTGCCTGCACAAACGATGTCAAATTTTCATCTTTTCCTTTTTCTTTTACTAAAACCAGTAGAGCAATAATTCCACCACAAATGATGGCCACGTTCTTATCCCCAAAAAATTTAAAAAGGGCAAGGGTATATGTCAATAAGGAAGAATTGCCTGAAGTGTCTCCTTTGGTTACAAATGCATTGATGAACGTATCCAAACAAATGAATAGTAATGGGAATAATATGGGTAAGAGGGAAATTCCTAAACTTGGTAATTTGACAGTCTCCTTGGCTGAAATAACTTTTATGTCTTCTAACTTGGCATCAAGCGAATCCCTTAATTCGATGGGCCATTTTAAATTGGCCCATTTTGCGAAAAAATAGCCTGAGGTTATCGTGAACAGCCCGACAATAGTTCCCGCAATCATCATGAGACCTATGGGGATGTGCATTTCTCCGATCAGGAAAAGAGGCCCTGGCGCTGGTGGTACCAGAGAATTTGCCATAGCGGCTCCCGCCATAATACACAGTATTAGTAATAGGTAGTTTTTGCCAATCCTAAAGGTCATTGCTTTGGCTAATGGAATCATTAAGAATAAAACCGTATCAAAAAATACAGGGATCCCTAGAAAGAAACTACTGACTAAAAACGCAATGGGAGCCTTATCTATTCCTGTAAATTTAAGGATCGATCTGATGATGCGTTCTGCCGCCCCACTTTCCAACATGCATTTGCCTATGATGGCGGCCATAGCTATTAATATCCCGATTTTAGCGCATGTATTTCCAAATTCTGTAGCAATGCGTTCACCTACACTCTTTTTTGCTAAAGATAAGGCCGCAGTTGGGGATAGTCCTTTGTCGATGGCAAACTGCTGAATCGCTTCAGGAGATGTTAAAATCGCTACGGAAAAGGCTCCTAATAACAAAGCTAAAAATGGATGTAATTTGAGTCCAATGATGCCTCCAACAACCATAATAATGCCAATAAATAAAATAATTAATGGATCTAAGCTTGTCATATCGTATTGATTTGTATAAAAATCTATTTATTTTTTCTCAATTCATCTAAGTTTTTCGACATATTTCTAGCCCCTTCGGCAACAAAAGTTGCATCGGCGCCGCATGCTAAAAATCGAATTCCCATCGCATGATATTTTTCATACTCAGAAATGTTGAAGAATAAAATTCCAGTGGCCTTACCAAATTTTTTCGCAGCACTAGTAATTAAATGGATCGCATCTAAAAATTTGGGATGGTCGAATTGTCCAAAAATCTCCATTTCCATGGTTAAATCAGCAGGCCCTATAAATAGCACATCTACTCCATTGACAGCTGCAATTTCTTCCACATTTTCTAATGCTGCTGAGGTTTCAATTTGTACAATTCCCAATAATTCCTCGGTCGAAGAATCATAGTAGGATTGAAATTTTAGTCCAAATTCAGTGGCTCTGACCATTTTTGCCACACCTCTGTTTCCATTGGGTGGATATAAAAGACCATTTACTGCCTTTTGAGCTTCTTGAGCATCGTTTATTTTGGGACACATCACGCCCATGGCGCCCATATCCAACACCCGCCCAATTCTAGGGGCTTCATTGCTTTCCACTCGGACGATAGGAACAGCCGGCGTGCTTTTTAAGGATTGGAGTTGTGCCAGGGTGGTCATTTCAGTTCCAGCGCCATGCTCTAAGTCAATAAGTACCCAATCAAAACCTGATAAACCAACAATTTCTGCGGTCAATGGGCTCCCTAAATTTAACCAACAACCGTGAAGGGTTTCCCCATTCAATACTCGTTTTTTAAGACTTTGCATAGTAGGAATCAAAACTATTTTTTATCCCACCAAATTCTGGTATCCATAGTATTTGCCCCTTGTCGCTCAATAGCCTTTTGGACATTGGCTTTGTTCACATTAAGTTCTGCGTCTACGTAAGTTAACCTGCGAATGAAAGGCTCAGTTTTCAAGTCACTGCCTGGGAAAGAATTTGGTTTTAATACTGGAAAACCACTTCTTCTAAAATTAGCCCATGACTCAGGACCTACTAAAAATGATGAAACCCAATATTGAGTATTGATCTCTTCCAATTCTTTTCCTGGCGTCAGCGTATTTGCAAGTAAATAGCCATTGATTGCAGCATCAGATATTGTTGAAGAAGCACCATAAGATGCAAATTGTTGCATATGGGCTTTAATTCCGTTTGAATATAAAGTTGACGCAGTTCCTGTAGCCCACTTTCTGTGAACAGCTTCTGCTAATAAAAGTTGCGTCTGAGAATAGGTAACTAAAAAACTTGGGGCATTTAATCCACCTACCCTAGTACGATCTAATTGGCTATAATCCCATAAACTAGCTAATTTCTTTTCTTTTACGGCTACTGTAATAGTCGTATTATCATATCCTAACGGAGCACCCACTTGTATATCTTTTGTTCTGTTCGCTCTTGACTCAATTTGTTGGGCTCCACTGGTTGCACCTACATATCGAACCGCAATAGCTTCTAATCTAGGATCATTTGCCTTCTTCAAAAATTCGACAAAATCTTCAGCTAAGTAAAAAAATGCAGATTGACCTCCATTTAGTTGGGAGCCAATGGGATTCGCAAAATTTGAATTATGGCGTATAATGGCGTTGTCCGCATTGGACTGCATTAGGCCTCCAGCTACTGCTTTAGCAACGTATTCAGCAGATTTAGCAGGATTAACTTTTGATAATCGCATAGAAGCTCTTAGTAATAATGAGAAACCTAGTCTTTTCCATTTTGTAACATCACCATCATATAGTAAGTCAGTACTTACTTTTGCTTTAGATGCGTCGAGTGCCGCAGACGCAGATTCCAATTCAGTTAAAATAGCCGAATAAATAGACTCTTGTGTATCGTAAATAGGATCACTAATGCCTTCTAAATAATTTTTACCAGCTTGTGAATAGGGAACATCTCCATAGGTATCCGTTAAAATCATAAATGAATAGGCCTTCCAAATTCTGGCCATATTATATAGATTAGATTTAGCAGGAATATCTTTTGTTTTTGCGATCACGTCTGTTAACTCTTTTATGTTATTTTGGTACAAAGAATTCCAATTTCCAGAGGCTACAGATCTATTATCTTGATTAAAGTTTGCAGCAGATCCTTGTCCACTAAACGGAGTTATCATTTGTTTAACTATAGTAGTTTCATAGCTTAAATTACCATAGCTAGGTGCCGTATTAACAATCGTAGTATTTAATTGATACGCTGGTTCTACCGCAGTAAGTGCTATTGGATTTACATTCATTTTGTCAAATCCTTCATCACAACTTGCTAGACCGATTGTGCCTAGAAGAATCAAAGAACTAATTAGTATATTTTTCATTTTATTGAAGTTTAAATATTGAATTTAAGTAAAGAAGGTATCGTTTAAAATTTCAAATTAAGGTTAAAACCGATATTTCTCGTGATGGGTAAACCTGTAGCTTCTAAGCCAACTAAATTGTCAGATGGGAAACCAAATTGCTCAGGATGTAAATTAGGGACCCATTTTTTTATAACAGCCACATTGTTTGCCACCGCATTTATTCTAAGTCCTTTTATGAATGGAGTTTTTTTAGATAAAAATTTAGACAAATCATATCCAATCATAATTTGACGTAATTGCCAAAGTCCCGCATCATACACAAATTGTTCTGCAATATTTTGGGATCGTACGGTTTCGTAATATGCTTGTACTCCTGATTTAGTTGCATTAACTTGACCATTAAGATTCACCCCATTCCCAATGACATAATTAACATCTCTTCCGACAAGTGTTTCCTTTGATAAACCATGTCTCCAAGCATTATGATTTGTACCCGAAATCATTTTATGACCAAATTTTAAATCGATTAAAAATGAAACTTCCACTCCTTTAATTGAAAAACTATTGGTTATACCTCCCACCCATAATGGAATGGCAGATCCAAAGGCTATTTGATCAGTTGTTCTCAAAGGCCTACCGTTACCAATATCAAATATTTGTCTTCCTTGAGCATCACGCATATAACCAAATCCATAAAGTTGGCCCATCGGTTTCCCAACAACCTGTCTTAATTCGCCTGAGAAATCTGCTGTACCAACGGTAATCATATTATTAGTTACATTGTTCCCTAAGTTTAATACCTCTGTTTTATTGTAAGCAGCGTTTAAAATTAGATTCCAATTAAAATTTTGAGATTTGATTGGATTTATCGACACGAGCATTTCAATTCCTTGGTTTCTACTTTGTCCCACATTGATTAATTGAGATAAGTAACCACCAGCATTTGAAGTTTGTGCTCTTAAAATTTGATCTGAGGAAAGCTTATCATAATAAGTCAAATCCAGGCCAAGAGAATTATTAAATAATTTCAACTCTAATCCAATTTCTTTTTCAGACACACGCATGGGCCTTAAATTTGCATTGGGCACCGTAGATCCATTAATATTAGCCAATGGTTGGGACGCGCCGCCTGGTGATGGAAATTGTTGCGCATTTATCCCGTAAAATAGGTTATTTGCATATGGCGAAACATCAGTATCACTACCCACCTCAGCATATGCCGCTCTGATTTTCCCGAAAGTTATCCACTCTGGAAGAGCGCTTGCAAATGCTTGAGAAAATACAAAACTGGAGGTAATCGATGGATATAGTATACTGCGATTTTCGGGAGATAATGTTGAAAACCAGTCATTTCTAACCGTTCCACTTAAGAATAAATAATCCTTAAATGAGACTTCTGCCGAACCATACAAGGAATTTACTTGGCGCTCAGAAAAATCATATGTCGCATCTCTCTGTCTGCCATTTCCAATCGTATATAAATCTCGTGTATAAAAATCTTGAATAAATACATTGTGACGACTTATTCTTCTATACATTTGATTACCACCAACATTTAAATTAACCCCAAATGAACCAAAGGTTTTATTAGCTCCTAACAAAAAGTCCATATTTAACTCTCTGACATTTCTGGAATCTTGCACAAATTGGCCATTAACAAATCCTGCAGGTGCTGCAACTTGTCTTTGTGTTCCCGTGGGTAAATTATAATCTTGCTCTCTTGAATAATAATCTTGTCCCAATCGTCCCTGAATAAATAGCCAATCAGTAAAATTGAATTTAGCCGTTAGATTTCCAAAAATTCGATCATTCGTAATGTTATCAAACCTTTTTAATGCAAAGTATGGATTGGTTCTATTTGTAAAACGTGACCAAACGGTTTCATTTCCATTCGCATCCTCCGCATATTGTTCTAATGCACTTAATGGCATTGAATTCGCCATATTAAATATAATTACAGGACTATAATCCTGCTCTGCAATATTGGGAGGGTTTTTTCTGTATTCGTTGGAGTAATTAATATTTCCAGATATCGTTAATCTTTTAGATAATGTTTGAGTAAATCCTAGATTTATAGTTTTCCTATCATATCCTGAATTTTGCAAAATTGTGCGATTATCTAAATTCGCTACGGAAAGACTAAATCCACCATTTTCCCCACCTGAAGTTAATGTTAAGGTATTTGTCCAAGTGTAGCCTTGTCTATAAAATTGGGATATTTGGTTTCTTTGTGGCTCATAGGGTAATGTGACTCCATTAAATAACATCTGCGTCATACCAGGTTGAAATTTCTCTCCAAAACTCCATTGCCCAGAAGTTGGAAATGGCGTTGTAGGTCTTATTCCATTTTCACCCTGTCCATATTCGTATTGGTAATCTGTATAATCTAAAGGTGTTTCCGAAGTGAAATTAGAATTGTATGCTAATGCAATGCCATTTCCCTTACTTCTCGTTTTTGTTGTAATCATAATAACACCATCCTTAGCACGAGATCCATATAAGGCTGAAGCGGCCGCTCCCTTTAAAACGGTCATTGCTTCGATGTCGTCAGGGTTAATACTACTTAAACCATCTCCTCCATCTGAAGTTCTATTGGATCCTCTTTCCGAAACGTCCCCCCTTGCTCCATTATTTGTATTGTCTATAGGTACGCCATTTACGACAATTAATGGGGAATTATTTCCGCCAAAAGAAGATTGACCCCTTATTCTAATTTTACTTGTTCCAGCAGGTCCTGAACCTAAAGGGGTTATATTGACACCCGCCATTTTTCCCTGAAGGGCATTCATGAAATTGGGAGTTCTATTTAAAGTCATTTCATCTGTTCCAACAGTAGCTGTTGCATATCCCACACTTTTAGATTGCTTTTTTATACCTAAAGCTGTGACAACTACTTCTGTCAAAGACTTATTTTCAGGCTTTAATGAAATTTCTAAATTAGTTTGATTGCCAACGATAACCTCTTTCGTCTCGTAACCTAAATATTTAAAAACTAAAACGGTTTCAGAAGTTGGCACTTCTAGTTGAAATGAACCATTGATGTCCGTCGATGTTCCCCGAGTTGTACCCTTAATTAAAATACTAAGGCCAGGCAAGCCACTTCCATTTTCATCAAGAACTCTACCTTTTACTTGAGGCCCTAATTTCTGGTCTGATTCATTAATAATTGCCGGAGTAAAATTTATCGTACTCGTTTTTTTATAAATATTGTCAATGGTAATGGAATAAGATGTTTTGTTATTCTTCTTATACGTTAAACCCAAAGGCTTCAAAATATTTTCTAAATTTTCCTCAAGGCTTAATCCCGTGCTGATGATTTTAGGATTTACAAATATATTTTCAACCGTATTGAGTTCAAAAAATATATTGGCTCGGTAAATCCCCTCAAGGTCAACTAAAATTGATCCTAGTGCCTTTTTTGAATCATTTTTGGACGTTTCAGTTTGTTTAGTTTGCTGAACCATGGCCAAAATTTGGGAGTGACTCGGCTGCCACGAAAGCAATAGGAATAGTAATATTCCATAGGTTGTGTTAATTGGTTGTTTTTTTTTCATAGTAAATTAAGGTTAAATTTTGATGTATTGTATTTCATTTGGTTACTTCTCAATGAGTTCCACTTCATTGTTTTGTCTTATTACATTTATTCTCAATAATTCAGATATCGTATTTAATAATTCGTCTAAATTCTCAGCTTGAAATGAGCCCATTAATTTTCTATTAGCTAGGTCCGTTCCAAAAACCTTTACTTTTAGTCCATACGTTTCTTCCAACATAATTGCCACGTCTTTTAAAGAAGTTTTGTTGAAAACAAACTTTTTTTCTTGCCAAATCGACAGGTATTGCTTCTCAGAAAAGGTATTTAAACTAGCCTTGTTTTGTTTATTAAACAAAACATAGTCGCCGGGTTTCATGAATAAATGTTTTGTTTTTTTACCTTCCTCATAGTTTAAAAGCACTTTTCCTTTATTTAAAATGACTTTCGCTCCCCTTGTGCGAGAAGAAACAGCAAACTCTGTTCCCAACACCACCACCTCGAAATTTTTATCGGTTTTTACTACAAAGCGATCATTGCTTTTTGTATGTGTGACAAAAAACTTAGCCTCACCTATTAGATATACTTCCCTTGTATTTTTGGTTAATCCCCACCGATGAATTTTTAAGGATGAATTTTGATTTAATATGACTTTCGTCCCATCATCCAAAGTCAGAGATTGAATTTCATTATTTGTATTTTTATAAGTTTTGAAATAGAATAATTCGTTTGTTGCTAATAATCCGATCAAAGCAAACAATAGTAAAGAGGCTGCTATATTTCTAAATGTCAATGGCTTGAATTTTCCTTTTTTTTCTTTCGCTAAAAATGAAGTCGAAAACTCTTTTTCTTCGGAATTTAAATAATTAACATATTGTTCTAATGCTATGTCTCCGTCTGGCTCATACTCAGAATTGTTATTTTCCCATTCCTCTAAGTATAAATAAAAAAGCTCTTCATTCTGCGGGCTTTGTAGCCAGTTTTCGATTTTTTTTCGCTGCAATGGCGTTAAATTGCCTGCGAAATAATCAAAAACCATTATTTTATTAATATCTGTTTTCATTCCTTATTTCACTGTTATTGTGATATATTTCAAATGTGGATTCCTATAAACACCAATAAATAAAAATTAGCGTTAGGTAATCCTTTAGGCCTTTTCTCATGATTCCCAACGCTTTTCCCATATGGGCTTCAATGGTTTTTAAAGAAAGATTTAACTCTGCAGCTATTTCTTTATTCCCTTTAGATTCGAAGCGACTCAATAAAAATATTTTTTTGCATTGAGGTGGCATTGAATCCACGAGCAACTTTACTCGATGCAATGTTTCTTCATACATACAAATACTATCTGCTTTAAGATTTTCGGATACTTCGACGAAATTGATGTTATCGAATTTTTCTGTTGCATTAAATTCAGATCGCAAATAGGTAAAAGCTGTGTTACGTACACTTCTAAATAAATAGAAGCGAAAAGAAGTGGTGATATTTTTATAAGACTCGTTTTTCCAGAATTTATAAAACACATCACTAACTAAATCTTCAGCTATTTCTTTGGAATAAACATACCTGATAGCATGATTACACAATGGCTTATAATATTTTCTGAATAATAATTCGCAACCATATTTAGGATTTGATTGAAGTGCTTTTTTGATAAATATTTCATCATCTATTTGTTTTTCTTCAACCTCAGGAATGTTTACTTCCTGGTTTTCAGCTATATACGAAAACTTAAATTCCTTTTTTTCTTGAAAATTGCGAGACAATTTTTGAGCCATAGTTCTCGTTTAAAATATAGTAAATCTTCGAATGTTACTATTTTAAATTTACATTATCAATAAGACTCTTATTTTTTATTTTACCCATAGTTGGCATTCATTTTTTTTATCACAGAAAATCTCCCAAACTATTCAAGCAGTGCACTCTCCTTCTATTACTTTAATTTTTGGAGAGCAGATCGACGTAAATCAATATTTACCTGATATAGCTGAATAGGATTTTTAAAGAAAAAGTATATTTTTACAAAATAATTAACCTATTAAATATGAAAAATTCATTACCACAATCCGTTAAAAGACGTGATTTCCTAGCCCAAGCTAGTCTTGCCTTCGGTTCTTTTTTAATTGTTCCTCGCCATGTATTAGGAGGTAAACGTCCAGATGGATCGCTTTATTTAGCGCCAAGTGACGTTATGAACTTAGGGTTTATTGGCACTGGAAAACAAGGAAAAGGCCTATCCAATTCATTTTTGAATACGGGTGAAGTTCGAATCACAGCTATTTCAGAGGTATACCAAGCAAAAGCTAAACAGTTTGTTGACCGTGTAAAAGATATCTATGCGAAAACGCCTTCTTTGGGTAACTATTCTGAAATACCTAACTATCAAGATTTTAGGGAATTGTTAGCGCTTAAAAATGTGGATGCAGTGGTCATCGCAAGCCCTGATCATTGGCATGCAGCTATGTCGGTTCGTGCAGCAGCAGCAGGAAAAGATATCTATTGCGAAAAACCTCTTTCATTAACGGTAAAAGAGGGACGCGCGATGGTGGATGCTACTAGAAAAAATAAACGTGTGTTCCAAACCGGATCGATGCAACGTTCTTGGCCTGAATTTAGACAAGCTGCCGAATTAATTCGCAATGGATATATAGGAGAAGTGAAATCAATTAAGGTGAATGTGGGTCCACCTCCCATCGCCTATGATTTAGCTGCTGAAGAAATGCCCATGGGACTCGATTTTGAAAAGTGGCTAGGACCTAATAGTGCGGTCCCATTTAATTCAGAATTGGCTCCCCCATTATCCAAAGATGTATTCCCAAATTGGCGTAAATACAAAGAATTTGGTGGAGGCGGTATGACGGATTGGGGCGCGCACATGTTTGATATCGTCCAATGGGCACTTGACATGGATGGAAGTGGTCCAGTAAAAGTAGACGCTCCTAAAACAAACGGCAATGAATTTTTAACCTACACTTATGCCAATGGTATCACCATGACGCATCAGCCATGGGAGTGGAATAATGGAATTGAATTTGTAGGTACCGAAGGTACTTTACGTGTTCAAAGAAAGAAACTAGAAACTTCAAAACCGGAGTTAAAAGATCGTGTTATTGGAGCTAATGAGAAGCATGTGTATGCGAGTGACAACCATTATAAAGATTTCTTAAACGCAATTCGAAATCGGTCAATGCCTATTTGTGACGTGGAGATTGGTCACAGAACGGCCTCTGTATGCAACATAGGAAATATTGCATATGCCTTAAACAAATCATTAACTTGGAATCCCAAATCCGAGAAATTCAATGATGCCGCGGCAAATGCTTTACTAGGTAGAAAAATGAATGCTCAATGGGGAATTAAACTTTAAATCAAATCTAAACTTAATAAATAATGAAAAATGTAATTGTAGTATTCTTGGTTTTAATGACTTTGCAAGTATCAGCTCAAGGAAAAAAATGGGTTGAATTGTTTGACGGTAAATCGTTAAATAATTGGAAAATTAATGAAAGTCCAGCTTCATTTAGAGTGGAAAATGGTTCTATTATTATTGAAGGACCTCGTGGTCACTTGTTTTATGATGGCCCAGTGGGTGATCATAATTTCAAAGATTTTGAAGTTCAAGCAACCGTAATGACTTTCCCTGGATCAAATTCAGGTTTGTATGTATGTACGGATTTTTTACCTGTTGGTTTTCCTTCAGTAGGGTATGAGGTTCAAGTAAACAACTCACATACGGATTGGCGCAGAACGGCTTCTTTGTATAATATCGTAGATACATCGGAGCGTTTTGTCAAAGATGAAGAGTGGTTTGATTTGAATGTGACCGTTAAAGGAAATCGAATCGTTACTAAAATAAATGGGGTTACGGTAGTAGATTACACCCAACCAGAAAGCCCATTACGTAGCAAAGGCCAAGAACAACGCTTAATCAAAGCTGGAACAATTGCCCTTCAGGCACATGATCCCAAAAGTAAAGTAGCTTACAAGAGCATTAAAGTGAGATCTCTGTAATTGAGGTTGATTTTTTAGGCATAAAAAAAGAGGAGCATTTGCTCCTCTTTTGATTTATATAAGTATTTGATTATAAATCGACTGCCTCTCCATAAGCCGCTTCTGTGGCACCTTTAAATGCCTCAGACATCGTAGGATGTGGATGAATGGATTTCATGATTTCATATGCAGTACTTTCTAATTTTCTGACCACCACGGCTTCGGCAATTAATTCAGTAACGTTATATCCAATCATGTGGGCGCCAAGTAATTCACCATATTTGGCATCATAAATGACTTTAACAAATCCTTCCCTAGCTCCGGCAGCTGTCGCTTTACCAGAGGCTACAAAAGGGAATTTCCCCACTTTAATTTCATATCCAGCTTCGATCGCTTTTTTCTCCGTCATTCCCACGGAAGCGATTTCTGGGGTACAATAGGTACAACCCGGTATGTTACTATAATCCAAAGCTTCTGTCTTGTGACCCGCGATTTTCTCCACACAAATAATGCCTTCCGCTGAGGCAACGTGAGCCAAAGCAGGTCCCGGTGTTACATCACCTATGGCATAATATCCTGGAATATTGGTTTCGTACCATGCATTTACAGGGATTTTGCCTTTATCCACAATAATACCCACTTCCTCAAGGCCGATGTTTTCAAGATTTGAAATGACACCTGCCGCGGATAAAACAATATCACAAGATATTTCTTGATTTCCTGTCGGCGTTTTAATACTTACTTTGCAACCTTTTCCTTTGGTATCTACTTTCTCAACACTTGAATTGGTCAAGATATCGATACCCATTTTTTTGTATTGCTTGGCCAGCTCTTTTGAAACATCTTCATCTTCTACGGGCACAACATTCGGAAGAAATTCAACAATAGTCACCTTGGTGCCCATCGCAGCATATACATACGCAAATTCTACGCCTATGGCTCCTGAGCCGATGATGACCATCGAATCTGGACGTTTTGCCAAACTCATTGCTTTACGGTATTCAATCACTTTTTCTCCGTCTATGGGGATATTTGGTAAGGCACGAGCACGTGCACCCGTCGCAATCATGATGTATTTTCCGTCGTAAATGACTGACTTACCTTCTGAATCTATCACCTCAACTTTTTTACCGGGTTTGATTTTCCCAGTTCCCATGATGACGTCAATTTTATTTTTTTTCATCAAAAATTGCACGCCTTTGCTCATGTTATCAGCTACCCCACGTGAACGTGAAATGACAGCTGAGAAATCAGCTTCGGCTCCTTTGACTGTAATTCCATAGTCAGAGGCATGTTTGATGTATTCAAAAACTTGGGCAGATTTCAAAAGTGCTTTAGTCGGTATACATCCCCAGTTTAGGCATATTCCCCCTAAGGATTCCTTTTCGATTACCGCACATTTTAAACCTAATTGAGAAGCTCGGATAGCTGCTACATAACCTCCAGGGCCTGAGCCTACCACGATCAAATCGTAAGATTGCGCCATTTTATTAATGATTTATATGAATGAGGCCGCAATTTAGCACAAAATCGGGTATATTTGCACTTTATAAAGAAGAAAATCACATGACTAAGGACAGGTTCAATGACCTGAAAGCCAGAATAGAGGCTTTAAGGAGGTATCTTTGACTACGATCACAAAAAATATTTAATTTCAGAATTAGAAACGGTCACGTTGGATCCGGCATTTTGGGATAATCCTACAAAGGCTGAAACCACCATGAGGGAGATGCGGGGACTGAAGTTTTGGACCGACGGCTTTGACCAATTAGCCAATGCGCAAGGCGATTTAGAAACCATCTGGGAATTTTACGAAATGCAAGAAGCCTCCGAAGCCGAGGTAGATGCGGAAGGTGAAAAATTAGAGGCCAAGTTAGAGGCATTGGAATTCCGAAAAATGATGTCGGATGAGGGGGATAATATGAGCGCTGTACTCGAAATTAATGCGGGCGCGGGAGGTACGGAATCTCAAGATTGGGCGTCCATGTTGTTACGAATGTATCAAATGTGGTCCGAAAAAAATGGTTTTAAGATTCGCTTGGTTGACCAAAATGATGGAGATGTTGCGGGTATAAAATCAGTGACCATCGAGGTGGATGGTGAGTTTGCCTATGGTAATTTAAAATCTGAAAATGGGGTTCATCGCCTCGTTCGTATCTCACCTTTTGATTCAAATGCACGTCGGCATACCTCATTTGCCTCTGTGTATGTATGCCCTTTAGCAGATGATACGATTGAAATTGACATTAATCCTGCGGATATTGATTGGGATACTTTTCGCTCTGGCGGTGCTGGAGGCCAAAATGTCAATAAAGTAGAAACAGCCGTTCGTTTAACCCACAAACCTTCTGGGATTATCATTGCGTGCCAACAAGAACGTTCGCAGTTGATGAATAAGGAAGTGGCCCTTCGATTATTGAAGTCTAAACTATACCAAATCGAAATTGATAAGCGCAATGCTGCTCGTGCTGAAGTGGAGGCTGGTAAAAAGAAAATTGAATGGGGTTCTCAAATTAGATCTTACGTATTAGATGACCGACGTGTGAAGGACCATCGGACAAACCATCAAACTTCTAATACAGATGCAGTTTTAGATGGAGAAATCAATGAATTTATTAAGGCTTATTTAATGGAAAATTAGCCTTTTATTGTTCTTTTGATACCGATTCTTCCTCGAGATTTCTAAGATATTCAACTAACTTATCTTTTGCCATCGATAGCGCGACGGCTAATAAATAGGATTTAATGGCTGACCCTAAAAACGACGATTCGTTTTTATCCTCCTTTTTAGACTCGCTTCCTCCTGAGAAAAGAGAATAAATCAAATAACTTCCAGCAACAATTCCTCCGGCAATTAATATTTGATTGCAGCGTTCCTTAGCAATTTTTTTCAAATCGTCCATTTCTAACGAAATATTTGATTTCACTTCATTTGCTTGCACTTCTAATGCTTTACGCTTATTCTCTAATTCAGTCATGATCGTTCTCGTGGGCATTTGTAAATTCGTCAACTTCCTCCAAATCATTCAAAGGAGTATCTGGAGTTTTTTTATTCAAGGAATAAATAATAAAGAGGCTAATAATTAGGGCTAAACCTGAAATACTCAAATACCCAATAAAGGAACTTTCAAAGTAGTCATTCAGTAAATTTGCTAGTCCCAAGAGTAAAAATAAAAGGGTAATCCCAACCGCAAATGCAGCTAATATAAATTTAAAAATTCTGGATAATAATTCTTCTAAGCGTTCTTGGATGTCCAATTTCACCAACTCCAATTGAGTTTTGATGTATTTGGTGACCAAGTCTACAAGTTTAGAATTATCAAAAATCCCCATTTATCGTTGTTTTAATTTTGCCTCAATGGAATGTTGCGTATGTGGTACTAAACGCAAGCGCTCTTTGGAAATTAATTTTCCGGATTCTACGCATACGCCATATGTTCCATTCTTAATTCTCATTAATGCTTTTTCAAGGCTTCCAATGAATTTTTGCAATCGAACGGCCAATTGGTTCATGTTTTCTTTTTCGGCAGTTTCAGCCCCATCTTCCATGACTTTTGAATTACCCGAGGTTTTATCCGTTCCGCTGTCGTTCTTTTTTGAAAGTGTTTCTCTTAAATAAGTTAATTCGGATCTTGAGTCTGCTAATTTTTCTAAAATAATTTGTTCAAATTCTTTTAACTCCTCCGCCGAATAGCGTTGTTTTTCTTCGTTTCCCATAATAAATATCGAATGATTAAGAATGGTAAATATTAAAGATTTTACCCAAAACGCTTGAAGATCAAACCTTTAAATATTTTTAGTTAACATTTCTACAAAGATAATTTTATATGATTGATTTAGGTAATTATTGATATAAAATCTATGACAATTTTTTTTTCCAAGTATAAAATCCTCTAAATGCAAAGATTAAGAAGATGACGTAAAGTATGGCTGTTCCATTCATCCCCTTATAAATATATATTCCGATGTAAATAATATTCACAAAAATCCATACTAGCCAGTTTTCAATTTTCATTTTAGCGGCCAAATAAGTACCCCAAATACTAAAACCTGTCAATGTCGCATCTAAATATGGGAAGGAAACATAGGATAGGTCATGATGCAAGTAGCCTGAGATTATTCCAAAAAGAACAGATCCTCCGATGCCGATTATAAGGTTCGTTCCACTCGATTGACTGACTTCAAACAACTGAGTGGGTTGATTCCATTGCATATATCCATAAATAGCCATGGCCATAAATACTCCCTGTAATTCCATGTCGGAATAAAGACCTACCTGATAAAAAAGAATCCCATAGATAAAGGAAGCGATGAAATTCCAAATCCAGGCAATTTTATGCTGTTTTGTGGAATAAAAAACACCCAAAAGTGCCGTGATTATTCCTGCATATTCTAAACCATGTAATTGGATGAATTCGATCATTTTATTTTTTCAAAATGAGCACAAAAATGACTGATTTCACAAACTTGGCATTTGGGCGTTCTGGCCAAGCATACATACCTTCCGTGTAAAATTAACCAATGGTGAGCTACTGGAATGATGTCGTCCGGTAAATGTTTGATAATGGATAGTTCTACTTTTAAGGGTGTATTTGCTGTTTTTGGAACAAGTCCTAATCGGCGTGAAACTCTAAATACATGGGTGTCCACGGCCATGGTAGGCTGGTTGTAAATGACGGAAGCAATCACATTCGCTGTTTTACGGCCCACACCTGGTAAACTTTGTAAATCTTCCATCGTCTCAGGAACTTGCCCTTGGAACGAATCGACCATTCGTTGGCCCAAACCAAATAAGTGTTTCGCTTTATTATTAGGATAAGAAACCGACCTGATATAGGAAAAAATCTCGTCGACACTAGATTCTGAAAGCGCCTTTGCATCAGGAAATCGCTTAAATAGGGTAGGAGTAATTTGGTTGATTCGCTTGTCCGTACATTGAGCCGACAAAACCACAGCCACTAAAAGTTCAAATGGATTTGAATAATGAAGTTCCGTTTCGGCCGTAGGAAAACGGGTCGAAAAGTGGGAAATAAATGCTTGAAATCGCTCTTTCTTTTGCATCAAATGTGCTTTGAACAAAGGTAAGAATTAATTTAAGATTGTTTTTCCGCTCAGGAATGTAGGGCCGACTTAATTTTAGAATAAGCTAAAATAGCCTCTACAGATTGATTAGAAGGCTCCGTTAGTGCCTCTTCCAATTTATCTTTTACCTTTTGAAAGGATGCTAGCTCCGAGCATTCTTCAGAATTTAAAAGCTGATCGAGCCCTGCTTTAGGCTCATATAAGATTTTAATAAGGTCATTTGGGGTAAAGTTTTGCGTCATAGGCACTCTCTTGTTTTTCTATCATTTTTCTTAGGTTGATCAAGGCATACCTCATTCTCCCTAAGGCCGTATTTATACTAACTCCCGTTTGTTCGGCAATTTCTTGGAAACTTAATTCCTCATAATGCCTCAAAACTAAAACTTCTCTTTGCTCTTCTGGTAGTTTTTTGATCATCTCCCTAACATTAGCGATTTGATCTGATTTCATTTGCAAATCCTCAGCTGAGTCTTCCGCAAAATCAAAACTGTTAAACACCTTAGAACCATCTTCTAATACAATCGTAGGATATCTTTTTTCCTTACGAAAATAATCAATGGCTAAATTGTGAGCGATGCGGGCAACCCAAGGTAAAAATTTTCCCTCTTCGTTGTAGCGCCCCGATTTAATCACATCGATCGCTTTTATATAAGTTTCTTGAAGTAAATCTTCCGCTACATAACGGTCTTTTACGATCAAGTATATACTGGTAAATACCTTTGATTTACTACGCTTGACTAATGTCTCAAACGCTTTGTCTTCCCCTTGGATGTACGCTGAAATTAACGCTGCATCGCTAACATGAATTTTAATCATAAATTCTAATTATTGTTAACGTAGAGTTTTATTCCATATTGCGTCTCCTATCGATTTTATTTTGGGCGAATTGACTTTTATTTTATTTGGGAGTGCCAAATTAAGTAAAACAATTTAAATTCAAAATGGCTTAACAAAAAATAACAATAAAATGATATTTTTATATTTCAATTTTAGCTAATTATTATATTAGAAATAATTAAAAAACAATTAGTTTTGTCAAAATCTTAAAATAATTTAAAATGAAAAATCTACGTTTTTTAGCCGTTTTGTTAACGGTAGTTTTATTGTCTATCAAGACTTTTGCTCAAGTAGCCTCTAATGATGAATTTTCTGGTTCATATAAAATGCAGGAAAATCCATACGTAAAAGTGTTAAAAGTAAATGTGAAAGAAGGCAAAGTTATTATTTCTGCGGAAGGTTTACCTGATTCTGAGTTGGCAAAAGGAAAAACGGCAGATGAGTTTTTACTAGAATCAATGAGCGCGACGATTACTTTTACGCGTGAAGGAGGTAAAGTAAAAGGATTGAAAATCGAAGCTCAAGGCAATGCATTATTGGGAGAGAAAGAAGGTGCAAGTTCGGCTGCTTCTATTGACGAATATGCAGCTACTTTCAAGATGGCTGATAATGAGTATGTTAAAAAAATGATGGTGAATGTCAAAGAAGGAAAATTATTAATTTCTTCGGATACAAACCCAACAGAAGGGGCAGTTTTGAAAGCATCAAATACTCCTGACGTATTTACAACGGCTATTCAAGGATATGATGCAGACATCATTTTTTCTCGTTCTGGTGGAAAAATCAGTTCAGTAAAAATCTCAGTAGCGGGAGGCCAAGTAGTATTGACTGGCGAAAAAGAATAATCATTATTTTATCAGATTAGTTAAAAATAAAAGAGATACTTAAATGGTGTCTCTTTTTGTTTGCTTAAAGCTTGTTATTTTAGTTGGCGCTTATACAACTGGATTGTATTTTCCAATCCATAATACAAAGCATCGCATATAAGCGCATGGCCGATCGACACCTCATCTAAGGGGGTGACATTTGCTTTGAAATACGCTAAATTCTCCAAACTCAAATCATGCCCCGCATTAACCCCTAGGCCTAATTGGTGTGCTCTAAAGGCTGCTTTTCGGTAATTTGACACCGCATCCACGGCATTACTTTCAAAGTTGGTTGCATAAGGTTCCGTATACAGTTCCACTCGGTCCGCTCCTGTGGTCACCGCCGCCTCAATCATTTCCAAAACCGGATCTACAAAAATTGATACGCGTATACCTGCCTTCCGGAAAGGACGAATTATTTTGATTAATAAGGCTTGATGCTCTATGGTATTCCAACCATGATTCGAAGTGAGTTGGTCCAAGGCATCAGGAACTAAGGTCACTTGTTCTGGTTTTACCGACAAAACAAGGTCGACAAATGATGCCTCAAGCGGATTTCCCTCAATATTAAATTCCGAAGTAACTATTTTTTTTAAGGCATAGACATCCGCATATCGAATATGTCGCTCATCGGGCCTCGGATGGACCGTAATGCCATCAGCTCCATATCGCTCACAATCTTTAGCGACGTCCAATAAATTTGGATTATCCCCTCCGCGCGAATTTCGCAAAGTGGCAATTTTATTGATATTGACACTAAGTCTTGTCATAGCCTGAAACGAGAATGCTTATTATTAAATCAACTGATTTTTTGCTAAATATTCCGCTATTTGAATGGCATTGGTCGCTGCTCCTTTACGTAAATTATCAGCTACAATCCACAAGTTTAGCGTATTTTTTTGACTCTCATCCCTGCGAATTCTCCCAACAAAAACTTCATCTTTTCCGTGCGCAGTGATCGGCATTGGATATAAAAAATTCTTAGGATCATCTTGGACGATTACCCCTTCCTCATGTTCCAAAATTTTTCGTACTTCTGCCAAATCAAAATCATGTTCAAATTCAATATTTACCGCTTCCGAATGGCCACCAATCGTAGGTATACGTACAGTCGTGGCCGTAACTTGAATCGAATCATCCATCATAATTTTCTTAGTTTCCAAAATCATTTTCATCTCTTCTTTGGTATATCCGTTGTCCAAGAAAACATCAATATGAGGCAATACGTTTAGATCAATCTTGTGCGGATATACACGCGCTATATTTTCTTTTCCTGCTCGCTCATCAAACAATTGGTCTACGGCAGCTTTTCCAGTTCCAGTAACCGATTGATACGTCGAAACCACCACACGCTTAATTTTATATTTTTTATGCAATGGATTTAAAATAACGACCATTTGAATCGTCGAGCAATTTGGATTAGCAATAATTTTATCCTCCTTGGTCAAGGTATAGGCATTAATTTCAGGCACCACTAATTTTTTGGTGGGATCCATACGCCATGCAGATGAATTGTCAACAACCGTTATTCCTGCCGCGGCAAATTTAGGTGCCACCTCTAAGGAAGTACCCCCGCCCGCTGAAAAAATGGCCACATTAGGTTTCATGGCGATGGCTGTTTCGTAACTAACAACGGAATAATCAACCCCCTTGAAGTTTATTTTTTTTCCAATCGACCGCTCAGAGGCAACGGGAATTATCTCAGTGACAGAAAAATTTCTTTCCGCTAATACTTTTAAAATTTCACCACCTACTAATCCCGTGGCGCCTACAATCGCAACTTTCATTTTTTGTTTTATTAAAATTTATAATGCCAAACTAAACCTACCGATGAACCAAAACGATCATCCGTTGAATATTTAAAACTCATTTTTGATCCATCATTCGCTAATTCGTTATATCGATTTAACGCTCGTCTAAAATGACGAACACTAACTGATCCAAAATACAAATTAGCCACCGCACTTCCTCCCACTACGGACCAATAAAAACCATCCGAAACAGCGTCTTTATTTAGCAAAGTATAAAATGATAGCAATGCGGTTAATCCCGAAATCCATCTTATGTTGCTTTGCTGTCTTTTGTAAATTAAAAATTCCCGACTCACCACGGGATCTTGTGCCTCCAAAAGTGGGATTTGCAAGGCCAATGGGTTGTCGATCAATTGCCGTTTATAAACAAATTGTTTTCTAAATCCAGTTTGAGTTTCGCCGATTGGAAATAATTCTTTTTTCAATTCTTTTTGACCTAAAATAGGCCCAGAAATTACAATAAAGAATAACAATAGCTTCGCTTTCACCAGATGGAAATTATTTAATCCTGTAAAATTAGGGCTTAAATTTTGATTCGAAATCTTTTTTGTAAATAAATCAACGAAAACGATAGACCGATTTAGGCGTGATCGCAAAATCCAAAGCAATATCAAAGGGATTCAAGTCTTCAATCGGTTCAATGGGTTCCTCGAGACCTAAACCAATTTTAATCAGGTCCGGTTTAGTGTTCGCTAAAAATCGATCATAAAACCCTTTACCATATCCTACTCGATGTCCCTGTGTGTCTATAGCCAATAAAGGAATGAATATTAAGTCGATATCTTTAGGGTTTAATTGGACCGAGGTATCATTTGTCGGTTCTAAAATCCCCCAGTCAGATCGCACAAATATTGATTTTTTATCTGTCAAAAATGGGATTAATTGGCTCGTATTTTTCTCAACTTTCGGAAAAATCAATTGATGATAAAAGGGTTCATGTATCAATATTTCATGTAGTTGGGCCGTCATGATTTCTCGATGTTGTTCCATACTATGAAAACTCATAAGCATCAAATTTCTGGGCAGAGGCTGTATAAACGCTTGGATTTGATTCAATAATTCTGAATTCATCCATTCAAATTTTTCTTGAGACCAACTTTTTCTTTCCGACAAGGCCTTTTCTCTAATTTCAGATTTTTTCATAGGAAGGATAATTGCTTGATCAGATGTAACTCAATGTTCATTTTATTAATTGGCTTGTCTCAACATTTACACGATTACAGAAGAGGTGCATCGTCGCCTTTCCATTATTTTTTCTTATTTTTGCCTCAATTTTGCCGATTATTTCATAAAAAACAAAAACACTGTGGCCTTCAAAGAATATAAAAATTTAGATTATGCTGTATTAGCAGAAGAAATTTTAAACTTCTGGAAAAATAACGACATTTTCGAAAAATCAATTTCTAGTCGGGAAGGAAAACCAAGCTATACTTTTTATGAAGGGCCACCTTCTGCCAACGGAACTCCAGGCATCCATCACGTGATGGCAAGGGCAATTAAAGATATTTTTTGCCGTTACCAAACGCTGAAAGGGAAGCAAGTGAAGCGAAAAGGGGGGTGGGATACCCATGGTCTTCCAGTCGAATTACAAGTAGAAAAAGAGTTAGGAATCACCAAAGAAGATATCGGAAAAACAATTTCCGTCGAAGAATATAACCAGCGTTGCCGTGAAACTGTGATGAAATTCACAGATCAGTGGAATGATTTAACAGAGAAAATGGGGTATTGGGTAGACCTTTCTTCCCCGTATGTGACCTATCAGACACCTTATATTGAAAGCGTTTGGAACTTATTAAAACGCCTTTATGACCAAGGATTATTGTATAAAGGCTATACGATTCAGCCTTATTCCCCCGCAGCCGGAACGGGTTTATCCTCCCATGAGTTAAATCAGCCCGGTTGTTATAAAGATGTAAAAGATACTTCATTGACTGCTCAGTTTAAAGCAAAAAAAACGAGTAAATCCGCATTTTTGTTTGATCATTCAAATCAGGGGCCTGTTTATTTACTTGCCTGGACCACTACTCCATGGACTTTGCCTTCCAATGCAGCCCTTACGGCAGGAAAAAATATTACCTATGTTTTGGTCAAGACGTTTAATCCCTATACTTTTTTACCTGTCCATGTGGTTTTAGCCAAGGATTTAGTGAAAAATTATTTCCAAGCTGCTGCTGAAAATGGTGATTTTCAAGCGTATGTCGACGCGGACAAAAAGCCTAGTGCAATTCCTTATCAGATTGTGGCTTCGTGTAAAGGTTCTGATTTAGAAGGGGTTGAATATGAAGCTTTGATGTCCTATGTTTCGCCCAAGGAACCAGCTTTCCGAGTTATTTTAGGGGATTTTGTTACGACGGAAGATGGTACTGGGATGGTTCACACTGCGCCAACTTTCGGAGCGGATGACTTTCGGGTAGCCCAACAAAATGGAATTCCAGCCATTTTAGTTCAGGATGAAAACGGGAAAGATGTACCCTTAGTAAATCGTCAGGGACGCTTTGTCAAAGAAGTGACGGATTATGCGTTGGAGCCCGTAAAAGAAGCTTATTTGACAGACGAAGAAAAAGAAGAGGCCAGAATTAAACAAGGAAGAGATAAGTATTTATCGGTGGATGAACGAATTGCGATCCAATTAAAAACCGAAAATAAAGCGTTTAATGTTCAGAAATTTGATCACCCCTATCCCCATTGTTGGCGTACGGATAAACCCATTTTATATTATCCTTTGGACTCATGGTTCATTAAAACGACGGCCGCTAAAGATAAATTAATTGCCTTAAACAAGACGATTGAATGGAAGCCTGAATCCACTGGAACGGGTCGTTTTGGAAACTGGTTGGAGAATTTAGTGGACTGGAATTTGTCTCGCTCACGGTATTGGGGAACCCCACTGCCCATCTGGAGAACAGAAGATGGATCTGAAGAAATTTGCATTGGCTCATTGGCACAGTTGGCCGATGAGATCAAGCTCGCAAATGCATCAGGGAAATTATCCGAGAAACAATTAGCTGGAAATTCGGCATTTCAAATTGCGCTTGAAAATGGGCAAGCTGATTTACACCGACCTTTTGTGGATGAGATTTATTTGTTGAGTCCTTCAGGCCAGTTGCTTTCTCGAGAGTTAGATTTGATCGATGTTTGGTTTGATTCTGGTGCAATGCCTTTTGCTCAATGGCACTATCCATTTGAGAATCAAGAAATATTTAAAAAATCGTATCCTGCTGATTTTATATCGGAAGGAGTGGACCAAACGCGTGGTTGGTTCTTCACTTTACATGCAATTTCAGCCATGGTGGAGGATTCGGTCGCCTTTAAACATGTTGTTTCCACCGGTTTAGTGCTGGATAAAAATGGAAACAAAATGTCCAAAAGACTCGGTAATGCGATCGATCCTTTCGACACTTTATTGAAGTATGGCGCTGATCCTACGCGCTGGTATATGATTACCAACGCTCAGCCTTGGGATAATTTAAAATTTGATTTAGCCGGAATTACTGAAGTACGAAATAAGTTCTTTGGAACGCTAACGAATACCTATAATTTCTTTGCACTTTATGCCAATTTAGATGGTTTTGATGCCTCAAATGTTCGTGTCGTAGAGGAAAATTTATCTGAATTAGACCGCTGGATTTTATCTAAATTGATGAATTTAATTGCTGAGGTGGATGAGTCTTTTGAAACCTATGAGCCCACAAAAGCGGGTCGGGCGATACAAGATTTTGTGTGCGATCATTTGTCAAACTGGTATGTTCGTTTATCTAGACGTCGTTTTTGGAACCCTGAAGCGAAAGAATTAGGCTTAAGTACAGATAAAAAAGCGGCTTATCAGACCTTGTATACTTGTTTAGAAACGGTGGCCCAACTGATGTCTCCCATCGCACCGTTTTATGGAGAGTGGTTGTATAAAAATTTGACTCAAAAGGAATCGGTTCATTTAACTGATTTTGTTCAGGTAAATTCAGCTTGGAAAAACGAAAATCTGGAGACTTCGATGGAATTAGCTCAGCGAATTTGCTCTTTGGTACACTCGATTCGTAAGGTGCATAAATTAAAGGTGCGTCAACCGCTTGCCCAAGTTTTAGTACCGGTATTACAAGAAAATGTGCGCGAGCAAATTAGACGTGTTGAGGATTTAATAAAATCTGAAGTCAATGTTAAGCAGGTGAATTATTTAAACGATGCTTCTGGCGTTTTGAGTAAGCGCGTGAAACCGAATTTCAAAGCTTTGGGTCCTAAGTTTGGAAAGGATATGAAAGTGGTTGCTGATCTTATTACGGGAATGTCAACAGAGGATTTGTTCATGGTGGAATCTAATGGCATGGTTAATCTACAAGGATTTGAGATAGGAATGGGTGACATAGAAGTGATGACGGAAGATATGCCAGGTTATTTGACTGCTAGTGAAGGGGGATTAACCATTGCATTAGACAATACACTGAGTCCGGAATTGATTCGCGAAGGGATGGCTCGTGAGTTTGTAAACCGTGTCCAAAATTTAAGGAAAGACTTAGGTTTTGATGTGATTGATAAAATTCATATTTCGATTCAAGAAAATACCAGTGAATGGAAAGAAAGTTTGACAGAATTTAAAGGTTACATATCCCAAGAAGTTCAGGCTCTTTCGATCGATTGGGTGAAGGAAATAGGGGATGATTATTCTGAAGTGAGCATTGATGATATAAATTTAAATGTCCGTTTGACCGTTGCATAAAACAAGGTAGACATGGTTTTCAATTCATTGCAGTTTTTGGTGTTTTTTGGAATTGTGACCAGTGCTTATTTTTTATTGGCTCACAAGTACAGGTGGGCCTTATTGCTCTTAGCTTCTTGTTATTTTTATATGGCTTTTGTTCCTATTTATTTAGGGATATTAGGCCTGACTATAGTGATCGATTATTTTGCTGGAATCTATTTGGAACGGTTTCAGGGGGGTGCGAAAAAAATATTTTTGGGATTTAGTTTGTTGGCCAACTTAGGAGTTTTGGCCATTTTTAAATATTACTTTTTTTTCACGGACAACTTTAATTTCCTAGCCAATTATTTCTCCGTTCCTGTTCAATTCCCGGTTTTTAATTTTTTACTGCCTATCGGCTTGTCGTTCCATACGTTTCAGGCCATGAGCTATACGATTGAAGTGTATCGTGGGAACCAAAAGGCAGAACGGAATTTTGGAATTTATAGTCTTTATGTGATGTTTTATCCACAGTTGGTGGCCGGCCCTATCGAAAGACCTCAAAATTTGATTCATCAGTTTTACGAAAAGCATGTTTGGGATACGGACCGAGTAAAATCAGGCTTATTGCAAATGATGCAAGGTTTTTTCAAAAAAGTAGTCATTGCGGACCGACTAGCGATGGTGGTTGACCCAGCCTATGCTAATCTGTCAGGCCAAAGTAGCTTGAATTTAATTATTGCCAGTATCTTTTATTCATTTCAAATCTATTGCGATTTTTCAGGATATTCAGATATCGCCATTGGTGCATCCAAGGTGATGGGTTTCAAATTGATGAATAATTTTAATGCGCCCTATTCAGCCACATCTATTCCAGATTTTTGGCGCCGTTGGCATATTTCCCTCTCCACTTGGTTTAAAGATTATGTGTATTTTTCTTTGGGGGGTAACCGCGTTTCCGTTCCTCGTTGGTATATCAACATTATGATTGTCTTTATATTATCTGGCTTTTGGCATGGAGCTAGTTGGAACTTTGTTATTTGGGGAGCTTTGCATGGACTGTTCCAATTAATTGGTTTAACGCTTAATCGGATTTTCCCTAATTTGGCGGCTGATCGGCGCAACTCAGTGGCTGGAATTTGGCTGTACCGACTATTCACATTTCTATTCGTTACGTTTGCCTGGGTATTTTTTAGAATTCCAAAATTCGGGGATATACAGATTTATTTCCGCCAACTAACTCAAGGCACATTTTCTGACCCGATATCATTAGCTTTTAATGCCAATGAATTATTATTTTCTATTTTGTTGATTGTAGTTTTATATCTGTTTGATTTAAAAAGGGACAAAATAAAGTTGGATTCGGTTCAATTATTTTGGCCTATTATGGTGGGATTGATGTTTTTGATTTACTTTTTTGGTGTCTTTAATTTGAAACAGTTTATTTATTTTCAGTTTTAATCAATGCAAAAATTATTCGCATTTCTCGTGTTTATTTTTTGTGCACTCACCTTGTATTTGACTAGTTCAAATATGGGTATGAAGTGGATTGCACGTGATCGTTACAGCCGAGTAGGAGCTTTTGGAGCAGATAAATACCTGTATGGCGATCTGTATGGATTGACGTATTTGAGTAAATTTAAAAAGGTAAAAGACACTAATTTTGTTTCAATGCCGGCGATAGATCAAAAAGCAAATAGCGATACGGCTAAGCTTTTTATTCTGGGGGATAGTTATTTGTACAGTTATTTCAAAGAGGATCCTCGGTATTATGTGGGGATAAATCAAGTCCAGTTTATTCGTTGGTCTGTCGCCAATCCCGTAGAAATCAATCCTTATAAAAACAAAAAAAATATCTTATTGATCGAATCGGTTGAGCGAAATATGTTGGGTCTATTTAATTTAAATTCCGTGAAGGCTCGCTTGGATAGGGCGGAGGCTGTAAACACTATGTTAAATAAACGTCAGAAAATAGCATTTTTTACTTCCGAAATAGACCGGGTTATCAAGGAAAATTTATATCATCAATCTCTTGAGGCCAATATTGAATTTGCTTGGTTTAATTTTGGTTTTTGGGAATCATTGAAGGAATTTAAAGCTGATTTTAATTTAAATTTCTTTGGAAGAGTTGATAAGGAAGTTGCGATATCGAAGGATCAAAACTTTTTGTACTTAGCTGAAACGATTAACCCTGCTCATGCGGGTAGCTCATTTTCGGACATAAGTGAGGCACAAATAAATACTCAAGTCAGTCAATTAAATGCCATCCAAGATTATTACAAAGCAAGGGGCTTTAATGAAGTCATCTTTTCTATTATACCGAATCCTGTATCGGTGCTGAAGACCGAGAATAAACCTGACAATCAACTTATTCAGAGGATTAAATTGCATCCTGATTTTAAGGGAAAATTAATGGATGCGACGGAGGGCTTGTCAAAAAATGCATCATCTAATTTCTTCACCTCTGACTCACATTGGAATCAAAGAGGTGCAAAAATTTGGTTAGACCAGTTTAATACTCAGCTTAATCGTTTTGTTTATTTAGGAAATTGAGTTTTATCTAGCTTAGGTAAAAGGTGTAAAGCATTTTTATAATACACTTTTTTGAGTACTTCATCCGGAAGTTCTAATCCATAAATTCTCCAGAATGCATGTCTTTTTCGGTAGTATGGAAAGTATTCGTCGGCGGTTTCCAGTAAACGGAAATAGGTATAGTATTCAGAAGTAGTCCATATATCTTTTCCAAAAAGGACTCGGTCTTGATATTTCATCATGAAAGCGCGGGCATTTTTTGGTTGGCGTCCGAGTTCATGAATCACCGCTCCGATCTCCGTGTACATATTGGGGTAAAGATCCATTAATCGGCCTAATTCTGATAAATTATTTCCGAGCCAAGCTAAATGCGCACTGATAAATTTGGTATTAGGATGTCTTTTGATAATATCAAATTGCTCATCCATGATTGTTTTCCAAGAGGGGTATTTGGACGAAGGTCTTGCTCGGCTTGGAAATTGTTTAAGTTCAAGCCAGCGCTCATTGGTTTTATCGTGTACATCGAAAAATGCGATGGGTTCTCCTGTATGAATCAAAATAGGAATATTTAATTCACCACATTTAGCCCAAATAGGATCAAGTCTTGGGTCATTGGTGCTCAGTCTATTTCCTTTTGAATCTTTTACCTCTAAGCCTAAGTCTTTAAATATTTTCAGTCCCATAGCACCGGCTTTCACTTCTTTTTCTAAAGCCCTGACTGTTTCGGCAGACCAATTTGGGTTATCGATATCACTAAAATTCAAGTTGGTAAAAACGATTACCCGACCATCAGCTTTTTCTTTTCCTGCATTGACGGACCGAATTAAAAAATCAGTTCCTTGTTCTCTTGCACCACTTCTATAGGATCCTTTCCCACTTAAGTTGATCATGAATTTCATATTTAGACTATCCATCTGTTTCACTAAGTAGCCTAAATTTTGAGTTGGCATATTATTTTGATGATTGTGGATGTCGATGAATGGGTATTTTGCCTTTTTAACGAGATTTTCGGGGACAACGAGTGTTGATATAGGATCATACTCTTCGAATTCCATGGTTTTTTCTTGAGCGAATGAAGGCAAACTTAGCAGGATGCAGAGTGATAGCAAGTATTTTATCATGTGCTTATTGGGTTAATTCAGCGAATCTATTGAATATATTTTAAAATTGATAATTCAAAATGGTATATTCGCTCTATTTATGAAAATTCGGGTTTATATCTTTTTCTTGGTTTGCTTCTCTTTGAGTCCAATCTTTGGTCAAAAGAAAAAGAAGGAAATTTCTACTTTGACAAGTGCTCAGTCGGAAGAGTTGATGACCGAGGGGATGAGGCATTATATCAAAGATGATTTTGACGAAGCTATTCTAATTTGGGAACATTTGATTCTTGAAGTTCCTAATGAGCCATCTATTTATTATTATCTTGGAAAGGCCTATTTGGCTCAAAATAAGAATTCTTTGGCTTTTCAAAATGCGGCGGAAGCTTGGAGGCTATCCCCTCATTCAATGGATTATGGGTTATTCTATGTGGATATTGCTTTGGATTTACGAAAAATCGATGAGGCTTTAGAAGCGCTACATAAAATGTCCGAATTTGATGCGATTCAGCCCGAAATTGGATTGCGTTTAGCTCAGGCCTATTTATGGAAAGAAAATGGAAAGGAAGCTTTAAATGCATTGAAGAAGGTTGAAGTGTGGTTAGAAGATTTTCCGGAAATTGTTCGAACAAAACAATTTATTTATTTAAAGGAAAAGGATGTTTTAGGTGCTATGGGGGCAGGCTTTAGTTTAATTGAAAATTCGCCGGATGAGTTATTATTTACGTGGGATCAGATGGAAACGGTTTGGGATTTGGTGACTGGGAAGACCATGCAAGGAGAGCTTCATCCTTTAAAATCAAAATATCCGAGTCAGGGCCAATTGAATTTAATGAGCGCTAAATTGTTTTTGGAAGCTAAAAATTTGGATTCTACCTGCATTGAAATTTTGCATGCTGCTTCAGATTCACGAATGAGTTCGGAGATTTTGGGCCAATTAACCATTCAAATTTTAGCATTAATTCAGACCAAAGAAGACTGGCAAACGGTCTATGAAATGGTTTTAGAATTAAAGGGCTTATATCCTGTAGATCCAAGGTTTTCAGCACTTGAAGGAGATTTATGGGCGAATATATCCAAGTTCAAAGAAGCACAAGTTTCGTATTTATATGCGGCAAGAATGGGTAATTCTAAGTTTGAAGTTTGGGCTCGAATTATTCAATTGGATTACGAGATGAACTTATTAGATAGCGCAACGATACATGCAGAAGAGGCACTAGTTCTCTTTCCAAATCAAGGATATTTATGGTTTCAAAAAGGCTTTGCGGAATATTTGAATGGAAAAATAAGTGAATCCATTCGCTCATTTGAGGGCGCAGTCCCCATGGCTAATAGTCGGGATGGCTGGTACACGCAATTGTATGGTTTAATGGGGGATGCCTACCATTCGAAAGGCCTCTATAAGCAATCCGATGCCAGTTTTGAAAAGGTTTTAGTTGTAAATCCCATGGAGGAGCATGTCTTAAATAATTACAGTTATTATTTGTCTTTGAGGCGTGATCGTTTGGATAAAGCTGCTTTAATGTCGAAGAAATTGGTGGATAAATTTCCTACTAATGGAACTTATTTAGATACGTATGCATGGGTCTTGTTTCAAAAGGGTGATTACCTCGAATCATTGCTCTATATTGAAAAAGCCTTGAAGGATGAAAAGCAAAATAGCGCAACGGTTTGGGAACATTATGGAGACGTTCTATACAAAAATGGACGCATAGATGATGCCGTTAAGGCTTGGAAAACAGCTAATTCACTGGAAGGAGCTAGTAATAAATTGGATAAAAAGATTGAAAATAAACGAATTATCGAAAATTGAGATAATTTTGTAAAAGCTTACCCCTTTAATTTTACGATGCGCCTATCCATCCTTTTTTTATTCTTGGCAATTAGTATTTTTTCTTGCGGAAAAAAGGTGGTCATTTCTAAAATACCTGCGACATTAATTACATCAAACATTGATACCCTAGCTAAAAAGGAAGTTCCGTCCATTGACACAATGGCGAAGAAAGTCATGGAGCCTCAGAAAATAGACGATGCTGAATTAAAATTAGTCACGGAAGATTTAAATTTTAATTATTTGAAAGCGAAGTCTAAAATCGTGTGGAAGACTCAGCAGAATCAAGATACATATACCGTTGATATTCGCATGAAAAAGGATAGCTTGATTTGGGTTAATATTTCTCAAACAGGGATTACAGGAGCAACAGGTTTATTTTCTAAAAGTAAGGTTCAATTTTATCAAAAAATCAATGGAGAATATTTTAATTTAACCTATGATAGTGTCAGTGTTTTAATGGGTTTTAAGGTAGATTATTTGATTCTCCAATCGCTCATTGTCGGGAATCAGCCTTATAAAAAGAACAATTCAAGAGTTATTCGGGAGAATGAAAATATAATTTTAAAGCAGCAAGAGGGCCGGATTAATATTGATAACATGGTGGGTCCTAATCGAAAGTTAAAAAAATTGTTAGTTAATGACGTTCCTACGAGCAACAAGATGACCATGGATTTTGAGGAGTTCACTATGTTGAATCAAGTACTTTTTCCTTTTTCTAGCCAAATTAATTTGGATGTTAAGGATAAGGATAATAAAAATGTGAATACACTAATTACCATTAAATACTCTAAAGTAGAGCTTTTAGATACACCTTTGGAATTCCCATTTAAGGTTCCGGAAAAATTATTGAATCCTTCACGTAAATGAAATTATACACTATAAGTTTATTGATTGCTCTTTTTATTGGTTTTGAAACTTATGCTCAAGTGGATAAAAAAACTCAATTAGAGCAGCAAAAGAATGATAATTTGGTCAAAATAAAAGAGCTGAATTCCATTATTTCAAAAACATCAAAAAAGAAAAAGGTATCAATTGGTAAATTAAATGTACTCAAGGAGCAGATTGTTGTTCAGAAAAAGCAAATTAATATACTGAATGAAAATCAAAATTTATTGGCGTCTGAAGCCAAAATATTAACGCAAGAAAGTGATAAGCTAGCGGTCAAATTAGAGCGATTAAAAAAAGCTTATGCACAGATGCTATATGAGGCGGAGAAAGTGTCGACGGTCAATAACAAATTAAGTTTTTTACTTTTATCATCCGATTTGGGAGAGTTTGTTCGTCGGTTTGATTATTTAAAACAATATACCACCAATCGGAAAGGGCAGGCTAAAAAGATTTTTGAGACTCGCCAAGACTTGATGACTAAAAAACAGCAAGTGATTTTCAAAAAAAATGAAGAGAAAAAAGTGTTGGTTGTCAAGGAAAAAGAAAAGGTGAAGTTGGAAGTCATGAAAACGAAAGAGGCAAAGGTGGTGACGGTATTAACCCAACAAGAGAAAAAATTGAAGATTGAGTTGGAGCGTAAAAAATTAGCGATCCGAAAGTTAGATAATTTAATTGCGGGCATTGTTCAGCGTGAGATTCAAAAAAGTATGGAGCGGGAGCGCCGATTACGAATGGCGGCGCAGGCTAAGAAATTAGAAGTCAATAAGCCGGAGCTACCCAAGCCTAAGCTTGAAGAGGGGCTCGTTAAAAAATATGAAAAGCCAGCAGATAAGGAAGAAGAAATTTCGAAACCTGAATCCAAAAAGGAAATTGCCAAAGAAAAGCCTGTTGCCAAGCAAGTGGTTGCAGAACCGGTCTTAGAGAAAAATACGTATTATATGAATGCTGATGAGGCTAAGTTAGCTGGTTCATTTGCAGCTTTGCGCGGCAGAATGCCTTTCCCTGTACCATCGGGATTTATCTCAGATCATTTTGGCGTTCATAAACATCCCATTTTAAAGGGGGTGATGATTAATAACAATGGAATTGATATTCAAACTTCCGCTGGTTCTGCTGTTCATACGGTATATGACGGGATTGTACAGTCGGTGGTTAATATTCCTGGGATTAATACGGTGGTTGCCATCCAACATGGTGATTATTTTACCGTATATAGCAAGTTAGATAATGTGTCCGTTTCCATGGGGCAACGTGTACGCACGGGGCAACGAATAGGAACTGTGGCATCAGATGAAGATGGGACCGCAGAAATTAATTTCCAAGTATGGAAGAATACGGTTCGGCAAAATCCTGAATCTTGGCTTAAGAGATAATTAGCTTAAGCGATATATGGCTCTGAAACTTATATTTTGTCCTTGGTCATCAGCAAAATACCGGAATCGATTTAAGTAATCCCGATATGCTTGGTTGAATGCATTGGTGACTGAAACCCCGAAGTCAAATTTATTTAATGAGATTCCCCAATGAACTTGTCCCAACACATATCCTTTTGGTGGTGGGGTAAAATCAGAATTTTTTTCAACCCTTTTTTGAGTGGAGATTTGGGTCAGGCCCCAACTTACATACTGATTGTGTTTTTTGAATTGATAACGAATTAGGTATTCAAATCGGTCAGGTGGAATATTGACCAAGTAGGCTTTATTTAATTCAT
The DNA here is from genome assembly GCA_005791165.1 of Cytophagaceae bacterium. Lineage (GTDB taxonomy): Bacteria > Bacteroidota > Bacteroidia > Cytophagales > Spirosomataceae > Aquirufa. Next base: position 29,178 of record SXXW01000028.1, on the reverse strand, counting down.
CGTAAGCCCGAACAATACTCGTTTTTTGCTGAAGACTCCACGCATCAGAAATAATGTAGGACACTTGTCCGTCAATTCCTTTAAAACTAGCGTCAATTTGTTCATAGGTAAATGAAGGGAAACTGCCCCGTACTGTGGTAATAAACACGGGATTACCTTGTTCCATTAAAGGCTTCAGATAAATAAAATGTTGAATGTTGTTGTTATACAAGCCAAATTCTACTTCTAATTTACCAGTTCTGTATACCGAGTTTAGGCTTACATTGTAGGCGGTTTCACCTTTCAAGAGTGGATCTCCTATTTCGTATGCACCTGCGCCGTGATGAACCCCATTAGAAAATAATTCGTTAGGACTTGGCGCTCTAAATGCTCTAGCGATGATCAAGTGGTTTTCAAAATTTTGAGTCCAATGGTATTTTAAACCCAAACTTCCCGAGAGGCCTAAGTAATTATTCAATTCACTTTTTATAATAGGGGAGTAATTTTGTGTAGGTCGATGAGTTTCAATGTCTTTTGAATCTAATCTGAGCCCCATATCGATTTCCATCTCTTGATTCACATACCTTTCTAAAGCAAAAATTCCTACATTGGTCAGGAAATAATTTGGAAGCAAACTAGATGTTAGCGTGGGTTGATTTACACGAGTTCCCGATGTTCGATTTCCTTGAGTTAAAAATGTTAGGCCAAATTGTCCTTTCCATAATTTTGAGGAGTTAGTTTCATCCATTAATATTTCTGAACTTAATGTTTCAAGATTAAATCTTAATGTGTTGATATTTTTCCCTAATCGCATTACATCAAATTCTAGTCGTTCATTATCTTGATACGCCAGGTTCATTCTGAATGTTTTATTTATCAGATTAAGGTGGGCTTTGAGTTTGGCCAAGGAATGCGTGATGTCTTGGTTGGGACGCTCCACTTCTCTAATAAAATTTGTTGGCGTATAAATTTCAAATGGCCGTTCGCTGGCGATAGCTGTTTTGAGGTCATTGATATTTCCAATGTGGGATCCAGCATAAATGCCTACGACAGAGTGGAAGCGACTGATAAACAAATCGGTGCCCATTTTTTGATTTTTATAGCCAAGTGCTGTAGAAAAATTTTGTTCTTCGACCCCCGTATTGGCTAAATAGTAATTAGCTGTTTTTGTGTTTCCCCCATTTTTTAAGGTTCCTTGAACTCTCCAGCCCCAGCCATTAGTATTTTTAATTCCCCCCTCAAGCATGCCTGAAGTGACGAATTGTCTTCCGTTGGTAAAGAATATGGTTTGAGCCTCGCCCTTGATTCCACTAGTGTCAGGTAAGGTATTGGGTTCCATTAAAATAATACCTCCGATCGCATCGCCTCCATATCGAAGCCCTGCAGGCCCCTTAATTACTTGTATGTTTTTTGAAACAAATGGATCTACTTCCGGCGCATGTTCACTTCCCCATTGTTGGCCCTCCTGCCTGACGCCTTGATTTAAAATGATGACCCGAGAAGAGTGCATCCCATGAATGATGGGCTTTGAAATACTGCTTCCTGTTTGCAAACTCTGAACGCCTGATATTCCTTTTAGCATTTCGCCCAGGCTTAACCCATTTCTTTGGGAACGTTCTTCAGCGCTTAATTCTCCTTTTAGTTGGGCGGTATTTACCGTTTTTTTTCCGGTGACCAATACCTCCATGAGATGCTCATCGTGCGTCTCTAAGCTTAAATTTTCAGTTAGTTCATCGTGGTCTTTTAACGTAATAGATGTTTCTATTTTGTTGAAACTGCTCATTTCGCAAACCAAGGTATACGTACCCGGGCATATTTTTTCTAATCTGAAATTTCCCTTTTCATCCGTTTGTGCATTTATTTTTTGGCCTTTCAGATAAATATAGGAACCTGAAATTACCTCGCCACTCTCTTTAGAAATCACTTTCCCCCTTAATGTACAATTGCATGCCGTTTGAGAGATGCCCTGATACGCTAAGATTAAAAAAATAAAAAAAAGATTTTTGGGTGATATCATTAAACAGAAACAAAAATAAATAAGAGAGTAAAAATATAAATAAAGTGTCAAAAAAGAGCATTTATTGGAATCAAATGGATTTATCGGGCAAATTCGATGTTAAATGATCGAAATAGCTAGATTAAATTTTTTTTGGAAAATATATTTTTTGTTTAATCTTTTTATATATTTGTTAAACAAAAAAAAACACGTTTATGACTGCGCTAGAATTTTCTTACCAAGTAGGTAATTTTTCTAAGTTTTTGAAGCCATTTGCTTTGCGTTTGACTAGGGATTCAGATGATGCAAATGATTTGGTTCAGGACACTTTGGTAAAAGCCTATACCAATCGTGAAAAATATTCGGATGGAACAAACCTGAAAGCATGGTTATTTACCATCATGAAAAATACGTTTATCACACAATACCAACGAATGGTCCGAAGAAATACTTTTATCGATACCACTGAAAATTTACATTTTATAAATTCAAGTGATTCTTTACAAGAAAATAATGCGGTCAACCATTTTATTAAGGAAGATATAGATAAGGCACTTTGCCTTACAGAAGAAATTTACCGAGTTCCTTTCTTGATGTATTTTCAGGGATTTAAATACCATGAAATTGCTGAAGAGCTTGATTTACCGATTGGAACCGTTAAAAATAGAATACACATTGCAAGAAAACTTCTTAAAAGTTCGCTTAAAATGTACGCATAGAGTTTTATAGTTTTTTGGTTAACAGATTAGAATAGTAAAAAGTCAGATATTGTCTGACTTTTTCTTTTTATCAAAATTGAAACGTTAAAATTTAATATATTTGTCTAATCCTTTTTTGATGAATAAGAGCAAAAAAATAATTGTCATTGGCGCCGGATTTTCCGGACTATCTACCGCCACAGCCTTAGCTGATTTAGGCTATCAAGTTGAAATTTTAGAAAAAAATGAAATGGCGGGTGGCCGCGCGCGCGTGTTTTCTGAAAAAGGATTCATGTTCGATATGGGGCCAAGTTGGTATTGGATGCCCGATATTTTTGAAACTTATTTTGCACGCTTTGGGAAAAAACCATCGGATTATTATGATTTAATTCGACTTGATCCGTCCTATTCAGTTATTTTATCCAAAGACGAGGTAATCGACTTGCCTGCCAATTATTCAGATTTACGTGATCTTTTTGAATCGTATGAAAAGGGTGCAGCTCATTCATTAGATCAGTTTTTAGATCAAGCCTCTTACAAATATAAAGTGGGTATTCAGAAGTTTGTTTGGAAACCATCTCGTAAAATCACCGAATTCTTAAGCATTGGCTTGTTGATCGATGTGTTAAGATTAGACGTTTTTCAATCGTTCTATACACACATCAGAAAATTCTTTAAGTCGTCTACGCTTTTAAAATTAATGGAATTCCCCATCTTATTTTTAGGTGCGATTTCTCAAAATACACCGGCGATGTATAGCTTAATGAATTTTGCCGAAATTAAATTAGGAACTTGGTACCCAATGGGCGGAATGCATTTAATTGTCAAAGGCATGGTTTCCCTAGCGGAAGAAATGGGAGTTAAAATTACCTATAATGCTGAAGTCAGTTCATTTGAGATGGATGGGTCCAAGGTCAAAGGGGTTTACACAAAATCAGGATTTCATGAAGCCGATGCTGTCGTGGCCAGTGCAGATTACCACCATGTAGAAGAAGTGTTAGGCGAAAACTATCGCAATTATGATGAAAGTTATTGGGATAAAAGAGTGATGGCACCGTCTTCTTTATTGTTTTATTTAGGTATTTCTAAACGTATTCCTCGATTAAAACACCATAATTTATTTTTTGACCGCGATTTTAAAATTCACTCACACGAAATTTATACAGATCCTCAATGGCCTTCCGACCCCTTATTTTATGTTTCAGCCCCTTCCGTGACGGATCCTTCTGTGGCTCCGGAAGGTTGTGAAAACATATTTTTATTAATTCCCGTTGCGCCAGATTTAGCGGATAATGAGGAGGTGAGAGAAAAATATTTTGGCCAATTGATGGACCGACTAGAGGAATATTGTGGCGTTAGCATTCGAGATTCAATCGTCTATAAGCGCTCTTATGCACACAAGGACTTTAAAAATGATTACCATGCTTTCAAAGGAAATGCCTATGGTTTGGCTAATACGCTCATGCAAACAGCGATTTTGAAGCCCTCTTTGAAAAATAAAAATCTTAAAAATTTGTATTACACGGGCCAACTGACCGTTCCCGGACCTGGGGTTCCTCCATCACTTATTTCAGGATTGGTGGTTGCCTCAGAAGTGCATAAAGAATTAAATTAGCGAATATGGATTTATATTTAAAAGTATCGCTTGCTTCTAGTAAATTATTAACTCGGGCATACTCCACTTCCTTTTCATTGGGAATACGGACCTTGGATACGAAAGTTCATGATGCCATTTATGCCATTTATGGCTTTGTACGATTGGCCGACGAGATTGTGGATACTTTTCACACACATGATAAAAAGGAATTATTAGCCCGATTTAAAGCGGATACATATCAATCGATCGAGGAGAAAATCAGTCTAAATCCCATTTTGCACTCATTCCAGTGGGTTGTCAATGAATTCAACATGGAGCATGATCTCATCGAGGCTTTTTTGTATTCCATGGAAATGGATTTAACAGAAACTCATTATAATCCTGAGGAATATAAACGCTATATTTATGGATCAGCCGAGGTCGTTGGGTTAATGTGCCTACGTGTTTTTTGTGCTGGAAATCCATCCGAATATGAAGCACTGAAATCAGATGCTTGTGCCCTAGGTTCCGCATTTCAAAAAATAAATTTCCTTCGTGACATTCGTTCAGATTATGAAGAGCGGGGACGTGTATATTTCCCAAATATCGATTTTAATACGTTTACCGATGAGGAAAAGCGCGAAATAGAAGACGACATTCAGCTGGATTTTGATGCCGGTTTACGAGGAATCAATGGCCTTCCCGAAGTCGCAAAGAAGGGAGTTCTACTGGCCTTTGAATATTACATTCGTTTATTTGAAAGAATAAAAGCCTTACCTGCCGGAAGAATCAAAGAAGAGAGAATTCGTGTTCCCGACTGGGAAAAATTTTATATTTATGTCAAATTATTGTTGCGTAAATAATACATCATGCCCCCATTATTGTTTGATTTCGCGTTTCAATCAGAGTCGCTAATTCTGTTATTGGCCATTATGGCCTTTTTATATGCATCAGTTGGACACGGAGGTGCGAGCGGTTATTTAGCCGTGATGGCTATTTTTGCCATTGCTCCTTCCATCATGAAACAGACAGCTTTGCTTTTAAATCTTGGTGTTTCCCTGATGTCTTTTATTGCATTTTTCCGACAAGGTTTTTTTAAATGGAAGCTTTTTTGGCCATTTGCACTAGGATCCATTCCGGCTGCATTTTTTGGGGCAAAAATTCCATTAACAGATTCTACTTATAAACAGATATTAGGATTTTGCTTGTTGATGGCGGTGATTCGAATGGTAAACCAACTAAAAGAACAAAAATTAAACCCATTAATTCCTGTTTTTGGGGTATTTATCGGAGGAATCATCGGATTGTTATCCGGCATGATTGGCATCGGTGGGGGAATAATTTTAAGCCCATTGTTATTGCTATTTCGTTGGGCTACCCTTAAAGAAGCCGCGGCCGTATCTGCTTTATTTATTTTTGTAAATTCCGTCTCTGGTTTAGCTGGTCTGAAAAGCTGGATTCCACTCGATCAATCTCAAATGCTGTATTGGCTCATCGCCTCATTAATTGGCGGATTCATCGGTGCGAGTTGGGGCTCCAAAATTGCTTCAAATCAAAAAGTAAAATGGATTTTAGCTTTGGTTTTAGTGATCGCATCTTTGAAACTTTGGTTTGTATAAATAAAAAAGCGTCTGAAATCGATATCATTTCAGACGCTTTTTGCACGCAAATTTATTTTAATTCTTTGACCCTGTCACCGCTCCAGCTGCTTCTTTAGCTTTTTTCGCATCCTGCATGGGATTTCTGTCAAGTGAGTAAGATCTCTTTTGTTCTTTAAATAATTGAACTTTGGTCGGTTTAGCCGGTTCCCTTGGGAATGCATTATCATCGGTGTCAATATCGGCAATTTCATAATAAGGATCCAAGGTCCACTTAACCACTTTTTTGCTCGTGGGAATTATTTTTTTAGCCTCAACATCGTTCAATCTCCATACTTCAGCTGGAAATCTCAAGACCTCTTCGGTACCATCTTCATAATTCAATTTTATGATGACTGGCATAGGCAAACCTCCCTTATTTTTGAAATTAACCACGTAAAAGTTCTTTCCTTGTGCCACTAATTTTTTTTCATCGTCATTTAAAGAAGCTATATAATCTTCATACTTTTTCTTGTCGGCATCCGTGGGCGCAAAACGATCATACGTATTATAGAAATCAGTAAGGTCTGGATTCTCTTCTACTACCGTTGATTTAATGTCTGTTTTATTTCGGATTTTGGAAATCGTTTGACGCTTGGCTTCAGCCGCTGCTTTATCTCCCGCTTTTTTAGCTACTGGATCTTGTGTGTCTATACCAAACCACTCCACAGTTTCAATGGATTGGTTCACCGGCTCAGTGCCATAAAACCAACCTTTCCAAAACCAATCCAAATCCACGCCAGAAGCATCTTCTAACGTTCTAAAGAAATCTGCAGGATAGGGTTGTTTAAAAGCCCATCTGCGCGCATATTCTTTGAAGGCATAATCAAATAATTCTCTCCCCATAACCGTCTCACGAAGGATATTTAAAGCAGTGGCAGGTTTTGCATAGGCATTGTTTCCAAAATCCATAATGTTTTCCGAGTTGGCCATAATAGGCACTTGGTTTTTGGCATCTAAACGCATGTAAGGAACAATGTCTTGCGGCTCTCCACGGCGCGCAGGGAAGTTGCGATCCCATTCCATTTCTGCTAAATACTGACAAAACGTATTTAAACCCTCATCCATCCATGACCATTGGCGCTCATCCGAATTGATAATCATGGGGAAAAAATTATGTCCAACCTCATGAATGATCACGCCAATCATCCCATTTTTTGTATTTTCTGTATATGTTCCATCCGTTTCTGGTCGGCCCCCATTAAATGAAATCATCGGATATTCCATTCCGCCTCCTAAAGTAGCATGGCAAGAAATAGCCACGGGATACGGATAGGCAATGGTTCTTTTCGAATAAGATTTTAGCGTATGAGCTACCGCCATCGTGGAGTATTTTTCCCAAAGTGGATTTCCTTCTTTAGAATAATATGACATGGCCCATACTTTTTTACCCTCCACGTCGACCTGCATCGCGTCCCAAATGAATTTACGTGAGCTCGCAAATGCGAAATCACGTACATTGTCAGCTTTGTATATCCATGTCTTTTTACCCGTTGGCTTGTTTTTTTCAGCTTTTTCCGCTTCTGCTTGAGTTACAATGACCACAGGTCTAACCGCTGTTTTGGCTTGCTCCCAACGTTTTAATTGGGCCGCCGTCATTAACTGCGATGCATTTTGCAATTCGCCTGAAGCACCGACCACATGGTCATTTGGCACCGTAATGGCTACTTTATAATTACCAAAATTCAAGGTGAATTCTCCTTGGCCTATGAATTGTTTGTGCTGCCAACCGCATACATCGTTATATACAGCTAAGCGAGGAAACCAATGGGCAATGAAGTAATTAGCATTTCCATCTTTCGGAAAAAGTTCATAGCCCGAGCGGCCGTAATACTCAGTAATTAAATAATTCCAGTCGATCGAAAAACTTATATTTCCACCTGATTTTAAAGGCGCAGGCAAGTCAATGCGCATCATCGTTTGATTAATCGTATGCTTTAGAGGGTTACCTTTGATATCCTTTACTGAAGTAATTTTATATCCGTATTCTCTTGGGTCCGTTAATTCCTCAAACATACTGGCACTGATTCCCTTATTTATATCTCCCGTGGCAGAGGTTTTCTTAATGGTTCCTTTCTCGAAAATATTTTGGTCTAATTGGATCCAAATGTAAGGTAATTCATCAGGCGAATTGTTGAAATAGGTAATCGTTTCAGTACCAATGATTTTGCGGTTGATATCATCTAATTCCACTTTAATGTCATAATCTGCACGTTGTTGCCAGTAATCCTTTCCTGGTGAACCACTCGCAGTTCGATACGAATTAGGAGTGGGCAAGGTGGACTCTAATTGCTCGAAGCGATTATTTGCATTGTAAGTGACGCTCGACGGACCTTGGGCATTTAATTGCAAAACGGATGAGACAACGAATGCGATGGCTATTATTCTTTTTAGCATATATTTATTGGGTGTAATATTTTCAAAAATAAGAAAAAAATATGATTTAGCTGTCTTGGACTTTAGCATTGGTGTTGAATCATAGGATGGGAATTCAAACTTGCCAACTAAATATATAATGGTTTTGTTATTTTTTTGGGTAGAATTTGTAGTTTTGAGATTACAAATAACATTAACGCATTAATCATTATGGGTATCATATTAGGTCAAAAAGAATATTTCAAAGGCATTGGTCAAATTAAATTTGAAGGTGCAGAATCGGACAATCCGTTTGCTTTTCGTTATTACGATGAAAATAGGGTCATTGCCGGAAAAAGCATGAAAGAGCATTTGCGTTTTGCCATTGCATATTGGCATTCGTTTTGTGGAAATGGTGCTGATCCATTTGGACCAGGAACCCATCATTATCCGTGGGATGTCGCAAACGATGTACGTCAAAGAGCCTCCGATAAAGCAGACGCGGCTTTTGAATTTATCACTAAAATAGGTGCTCCTTTTTATTGTTTCCATGATGTGGATGCGATAGATCAAAGTAATGATCCCAAAGAATTTACAAGTCGAGTAGCATTTATTTCTGACATCTTTGCTAAAAAACAAGCTGAATCCGGAGTTAAATTATTGTGGGGGACGGCCAACTTATTTTCGAATGAACGTTATATGAATGGTGCTTCTACGAATCCAAATTTTGAGGTTGTCGCGCACGCCGGGGCCCAATTAAAAGGTGCGATCGATGCAACAATCAAATTAGGCGGTGATGGATATGTGTTTTGGGGAGGTAGAGAAGGTTACATGACTTTATTAAATACAGACATGAAACGTGAGCGTGAGCATTTTGCTCAAATGCTTCATACCTGTGTGGATTATGCTAGAAAAAATGGATTTAAAGGAAAGTTTTTCATCGAGCCTAAGCCATGTGAGCCCACGAAACATCAATATGATTATGATGCGGCTACTGTGATCGGGTTTTTGAGGGAGTTTAATTTGCTTTCTGAATTCGGTTTAAATTTAGAGGTTAATCACGCTACATTGGCTGGACATACGTTTGCACATGAATGCCAAGTGGCATCTGATGCTGGAATGCTTGCTTCTATAGACGCAAATCGTGGCGATTATCAAAATGGCTGGGATACCGATCAGTTCCCAATTGATATTTATGAGTGGGCAGAAGCAATGGCTATTATTTTAAAGCAAGGGGGATTAGCAGGAGGAGGAATAAATTTTGATGCGAAGCGCAGAAGAAATTCTACGGATGCAGCTGATTTATTTTATGCACATATTGGCGGAATGGATACGATTGCAAGAGCTTTAATTATTGCGGATAAATTAGCCAAGCATGGTGAATTGGATCGCTTAAAAGCAGCTCGTTATGCTAGTTTTGATTCGGGTAAAGGAGCGGACTATGAAGCGGGTAAGCTGAAATTAGAGGACTTATACCAAATTGCAGTAGAGCTAGGCGAACCTGCCATGATATCTGGCAAACAAGAATATTTAGAAAATTTATTAGGTCGTTTTGTTTAATAAAAATCAATACAGAGGCATGAAATCATTAAGATTCATCCTCATTTTTGTCATATTTATTTCTTTGAAAACAGCAGGATCTTCGGATCCTGTCGTTTTTTCTACCACTAAGCCTTGGGTTTATTGGTGGTGGCCTGGAAGTGCAGTGACAGAAAAGGGGATCACACACAATTTGGAAGCATTTGCAAAAGCGGGTTTTGGCGGTTTGCATATCATCCCAATTTATGGTGCCAAAGGCTTTGAATCATCTTTTCAGAATTATTTGGGCGTAGGTTGGCAGCAAAAATTCGCCTTCGTTTTAAAGGAAGCGAAGCGATTGCACTTGGGCATCGATATGACCTTAGGAACGGGTTGGCCATTAGGTGGTCCGCAAATCACGAAGACCGAAGCAGCTAAAGCCTATAAAATTGATGAAATTGTGTTAGGTCCGAATCAATCGTGGCAAGCCCCAACAGGCGACATCCAAGCTGTTTCTGTCTATGTGGCGGGTCAATTCACTCAAGAGCTCATCAGTCAAAAAAAGACTCAATTCCAAGCAGGAAGTTCGGGGGCTAAATTGTATATATTGAGTCAAAATTTAACCAATCAAAAGGTTAAACGCGCTGCGCCAGGAGGTGAAGGTCTAGTGATAGACCATTTTTCTAAGTCGGCTTTTGAGCATTATCGAGAAACGTTTGTGCCCTTATTGAAAAAGTCTCATGCTCCTTTAAGGGCTTTATATAACGATTCATACGAGGTGTATGGGGCAAATTATACCGCTGGACTTTTTGCGGAATTCATCCGTTTAAATCATTATGACTTAAGAAAACATTTGGATGTGTTGGCTAAGCCAAAAGCTGAAACGGAAAGTGAAAATTTGATTTGGGCGGATTATCATCGGACGATATCTCAGTTATTGCTGAGCCAGTTTTCAAATCCATTTGCTGATTGGATTAAAATGATGGGTTTTCAAAGTAGAAATCAAGCGCATGGTTCACCGGGGAATCTCATTGATATCTATGCGGCTGTTGATATACCTGAAACTGAGTTTTTTGGAAGTAAACCGTTTGATATCCCGGGTTATCGGGTAGATCCTGATTATGATACGGTGCGATATGGAATACCCGATGTTCGCAATTTGAAATTGGCTTCATCGGCGGCTAATTTAATGGGTAAGAAATTGGTTTCTGCGGAGACGGCTACTTGGCTCGGAAATCATTTTAAGGTTTCATTGGCCCAGATAAAACCTGTCGTAGACCAAGTGTTTATTGGAGGTGTCAATCACCTGTTTTTCCACGGGGCGACTTATTCTCCCCCAGAAATTGCTTGGCCGGGTTGGTTATTTTATGCGAGTACTAATTTTAATCCCCAAAGTCATTTTTGGGAAGCCTTGCCAGAACTAAATAAGTACATTGACAAATGTCAAGCCATGTTGCAAAAGGATCCGACGGATTCTGATGTATTGATGTACTTCCCGATGGAAGATATTTGGCATGAAAGAAATGGAAAGGGTAAAATTCATTTGCTCGATTTACATGCAAATAGTCGAGACTGGATGATCAATACATCATTTGGAAAATGGTCGGAGCACATGCAAAATAAGGGATACCAATTGGACTATATCTCGGATGATTTAATGAAGTCTTTGCAAGTTACCTCCAGAAGAACTTGGAAATCAGTGTCGGGAAATGAGTATAAAATTTTACTTATTCCGGCACCTCATTATGTATCCTTAGAAACGATGGAGTTATGGGCAAAATGGGTGAAGCAAGGGCTGCCTGTTTATTTCTTGGAACATATGCCATTGAATCCAAATTCTTTTGGTCTTACAGAAGAGGAAAAAGCGCGTTGGGATACAGCCAAACAAACGGTATTAATGCACTGGGTTTCGGATCCGATCAATGTGTTGGAACGTTTTAAAATTAACCGTGAAAGTATAGCGGATTTGAATTTATCATTTTTACGGAAGAGGTCTCCTGAAGGGGCAAAATATTTCATCGCCAACCTATCTAAAAACTTTTCTGAGGGAATGATTAATCTTTCGAAAACAGGTTCAGATGTGGAAATAGAAGACCCATTGACTGGTAAAATTTTGAAGGAGCACTTAAATAAACAAAAGCAATTTTTCATGTCTTTAGCGCCTGGACAAAGTGTGATTGTTCGGTCTGCTAAGGCCGATAAAAGAGCTTTGGCAAAATCGGCAATTCCCAAGGTATTTGTACCCTTGGAGCAAAACGAAAAAATTTCGCTCTCTTTTCCAAAGCAATTATTCAAATCCCAGCAATTAGATTCCATGTCATTTTGGACGATGGATTCTTCCACGCATGATTATTGGGGTAAGGCCACCTATGCCTTTGATTTTGACTTGTTGCCTGAACAAATAAAGGCGTGTCAAATATTGCATTTGGATCAGGTTCGTGATTGGGTTCGGATAAAAATAAATGGGCAAGATTTGGGTATCGTTTGGTCTTTGCCGTATCAATTAAATATACCCAAAGGAGTTTTGAAGAATAAGAATCATATTGAGTTAGAGGTAATGAATGTTTCGGCCAATCGAATTAGAAAGTTAGATAGAGAAAAGACAACATGGAAGAATTTTTATGAAATCAACTTTGTGGATATTCAATACAAGCCATTTGACGCTTCGAAATGGGGGGTTACTGAGAGTGGATTGAAAGGCGAGCTTTATTTTTCAAATCGATGAGTTTTATTGGCGCCATTAGGGATGCTTTTTATTCATTAGAAAATGCGGAAAATGCGCATTGGATGCGCCAATATATGCGCAATAAATATCTCTTTATTGGAATCAAAAAGCCTGAACAGGCTTTGGTCTTTAAGGATATTTATAAAAAATATGGCAAGACTGAGGATTGGTATGAGGTCAGTTCAGAGTTGTTTGCAATGCCTGAACGCGAATTTCAATATGTGGCGATGGAGTATTTATTGAAGGCAAAAAAGTCGTGGGACTCACGCGTTCCTTTGTTGGTCCATCGTTGGGTGGATGAAAATTCATGGTGGGATGTGGTGGATGTCTTGGGGCCCAAAGTTTTGGGTTTGTATTTTCAACGCTTTCCTCAGGAGTTATCCGAATGGATTCCAATATGGATGAAATCGAATAATTTTTGGCATCAACGTTTATGCATTTTGTACCAGTTGGCCTACAAAAAACAGACAGATTTGACACGATTGTCCACCATCATTTTATCTTTAACCACATCCAAAGAATTTTTTATTCAAAAGGCGATTGGTTGGTCTTTGCGCCAATACGCCAGAACAGATCCCGAATGGGTGTTGAATTTTGTCGACCATCACCCATTAATGCCCCTCTCAAAGCGGGAGGCTTTAAAGCATTTATAAGCGATTGTTTACTTTTTCAAAACAGCAAGTTCGTGTGCGGTATCGTAGCAGCCCCTTAAATTAGACCAGTCAAAAGTATCTGCAATACTTTCTACCCGGTTTCTCTGAAGAATACGATCTCGCTGGGATTGCTGCGCAAATTTAAATAATAGGGTAGCTAAATGTTCAGCTGATTCCTGATAGGTCTGAGATTTTCTATTGACCACACTGACGCCCCACTGATCATAATCACGCATAATTTGCATCATATAATCCCCAAAACCAGATAAATCTGAAGTGATCGTAGGAACGCCTCTGGCCATACATTCTAAAGGAGTGTAACCCCAAGGTTCATAATAGCTAGGGAAAACACCTAGGTGGCAACCGCGAACGAATTGGCCATAATCCAAACCAAATAATGGATTTGTCGAGACAATAAAATCAGGGTGATAGACAATTTTTACTTTGTCGTCCGGGTTATTGGTTAATCCTGTTCGAGCCAAATTGCGAATGATGTCGTCCTCATTTTTCAATAAATGAGTGACCACTTTGGGTTTAGTATTTGTCTTCCAAGTTTGAACGGTCCTGCGTAAACGCATCCGCCAATATTCGTCCACAAAATTATTTAGATCGGGAATTTGTAAGTCTTTGGATGCTGCGGAGGCTTGAAATAATTTCTCGCCCACCGACTTTTCTATCGCCAAACAATTTTCCCTAATCTCGTTTAAGACGGCCCTTGATTGCAATACTTCTGGGTCTATGGTATGGTATGGCTGTTTGGTAATGAAAAACATGACCACTGTTTTTTTAGAACCGGCGTCTTTCAATTTCTGATTTAATATTTTTAGGGCATCCAAGGTCAGGTCGTATCCTTTGTTGGTATACTCAAACCTCCCCGAAGTAAATAAGTATAAAGTTTGTTCTAAATCGAAGGGCTGATTTTGGAAAAAATGCCCCATGACAAAATCTGAAATACTTTCTTTGTATTTAGAATGTAGGTTTTGATGTTCATGCAGCGCAGCAAATCGCTGAATATTTAAGCCATTGGGCAGTATTAATTCTGGAATTCGGCCTAAAAAGTATTGGCATTCTTTGGCGGTAATATCGGAAACCGTCGTCAATACATTTGCTTTTTGAGCAGCTGCTCTTTCGAAACTAACTTGGGCTTCTATGCCATAATGCTTGGATTCTTTTAACCAGTCGAACTGATCGATTACGTCGTAAAAATTAGGGACATTTCCGGCTAAATAACGCCCTAGCATGGTTGCATGAGTCGTAAAGACGGTTGATATTTTTACTTTATCTTTTCGTAAATCGGGTAAACAAGTAGAGGCCATCCATTCATGAAAATGAACGATGATGTCTTTTTTTGATTTATTTTCGAGGGCTAATTCCGTGATGAATAGTCGGACCATTTCGCCAAAAGCGATTGTTTGATTCACTAATTCTTCAACTCCTAACGTTGATATTTTATGATTTTCCCAAATTCTCCCTTTGATTGTGTCGATTTGGGTGTAAACAGAATCAATATCGAATAAAATAATTTTTGGCTTTCCCGTGATGAGCCAATGGCCATAATGTACTTTTAGGCCTTGCGATCTTAAGGTACGGATGGAATTGATGAGTGGCGAATCTTCCTCAGGTAATTCGAGTGGCTCAAATTCTGCAGCGGCTGTATGGGTGAAATATGGGCCTAATAAGGCATAGTCTTCGCCCCATTTTTCTACCATGGAGGGAACTTTGGTTCGAATAACGGTGTAAATTCCACCTACTTGGTTACAAGTTTCCCAGGCTACCTCAAAGAGGAATTGCTTTTTACTAGCCGATTTTTTAACGATTTTTTCCACGTAAAATTTTTGAGTTTTCTAGGACATGTAGGAAGCACTTTCAATGACTTGAGTGATACCGTTCTTTGTAATGGTGAAATTAAATCCTTTTTGAATAGAATAAGCGCCATATTCTCCTTTTTTATTTAAGGCCAAATATCCTACTTGGAAATCCTGGTATTTATATCGCTTGACTATTCGCATGATGGCTTCTTCGCAGGCTTTTTGTGGAGACATTCCTTGCCTCATAAACTCGACAATCAAAAATGAACCCAAGGTTTTCATGACAAATTCGCCTAAACCTGTGGCGCAGGCGCCGCCAACTTCGTCATCACAAAACACAGCTCCACCGATGATGGGGGAGTCGCCGACACGCCCATGCATTTTATAAGCTAATCCACTGGTGGAACAAGCTCCTGCTATTTCACCCGCTTTTCCAATGCCTAAAAGACCAATGGTGTCATGATTTTCAATGTTGACGATGGGCTTATATTTTGATTCTTTTTTCCATTCTTCCCAGGCTTTTTTTGAGGCGGGTGTCAGGAGATTTTGTTTTTTGAATCCTTGGTCTAAGGCAAATTTCAATGCGCCTGCACCCGAAAGCATCACATGGGGTGTTTTTTCCATTACGGCTCTTGCCACTGAAATGGGATGCATGATGCCTTCTAAAAATGTGACAGCCCCCGCATTACCCAAGTGATCCATGATGCAAGCATCTAAAGTTACGTGGCCATCTCGGTCTGGAAGTCCTCCATAACCCACGGATGTTTCGTTGGGATCAGCTTCTGGAATCCATGCTCCAGCTTCTACTCCATCTAAGGCACGACCCGTTTGCATCATTTTATCCCAACCGGATTTCGTCCCTTTTTCATTTTTCCAAGTGGCTATAATGATGGGCTCGGTGGCTACTTTGGTGTTATCTAAGGATGGGCTTTTTAAGATTGTTGCGGAGCCAATAAATCCGGATGTTTGGAGGAACGTTCTTCTTTTCAAGTTTTAAAATCTTTTAGGGATTAAAAATATAAATTATTTGGGCATTATGTCACAAATGTGTAAAATTGTCTTTTTAAAATAAAATAAAATCTTCGAATTTTTATTTAAATCTTTTGCATTATTTTTCATGAAATACATTAAATCTATTTTCACACTCGCCTTGGCTATTATTTGGACTTATGCCTTGCATAATTCATGGGGAACCCTTCCGCCTTTAGGTAAATTAATGAGTCCCTTTCATGGATTTTGGGTGAATGCGGAAGCTCCAGAATCTGGTGAATTATCCGAAGAAAATTTGCAAATCCCAGGTTTGGAGAAAACAGTGACTGTAGTTTATGATGAAATGGGTATTCCTCATGTATTTGCGGAAAATGATCATGATTTATATGTAGCTCAGGGGTATTTGACCGCCAAAGATCGTTTGTGGCAAATGGAGTTTCAAACGCATTTTGCGGGAGGTAGAATTTCTGAGATTGTGGGAGAGAAGGGGATGGTTTCAGATCAGTTCCAACGAAGGATGGGAGCTGTTTATGGTGCGGAAAAATCATTTGAGGGAATGAAAGAAGATCCGAAAGCGACTGAAACGTTGCAAGCATATTCTGATGGGGTCAATGCCTATATTGAAAGTTTGACGGAACGGAATTATCCGTTGGAATATAAATTATTGAATTATGCGCCTGAAAAATGGACACCCATCAAAAGCGCACTTTTCTTAAAGAATATGTCTTTTGTGCTTGCTTCGGGCACGGATGATTTAAAGATGACGAACATTCTTCGAAAATATGGAAAGGCGGTTGCCGAAGATTTATTTCCCAATTATCCATTTGTGGAAAGTCCCATTATTCCGGTGGGTACGCCTAAAGATTTTAAGCCAGTGCCTATTCCAGAAAGTCCCAGTGATTTTATTGGCCTAGGCAGTGCGATGAAAACCCCTGAAAAAGATCCCAATATTGGTTCTAATAACTGGGCAGTCTCAGGAAACAAAACAGTTTCAGGATTGCCTATACTGGCTAATGATCCCCACTTAACCTTGTCGTTGCCTTCTATTTGGTACCAAATGCAATTAGTGGCGCCGGGAGTAAATGTCTATGGTTCTACGATGCCGGGAACGCCAAATGTTATTGTAGGTTTCAATAAAAACGTGGCTTGGGGTGTGACCAATGTAGGTTCTGATATTTTGGATTGGTATCAGGTTAAATTTAAGGATGCATCGAAAGCAGAATATTGGCATGACGGGAAATGGAAGAAAACAACGATGCGCATTGAAAAATTCAACATCAAAGGGAAGGCAAGTTTTGTAGACACCATATTTTTTACACATCACGGACCTGTGGTTTATTTAAGTCATGAAAAGCCATTTAAATCTAATATTCCGGTGGGTCATGCATTGCGTTGGATCGCACATGAAAAATCACAGGAGTTGACCACCTTTTATAAGTTGAACCGTGCGGCAAATTATGCCGATTATACACAGGCGTTGACCTATTATTCCGCGCCCGCACAAAACTTTATTTTTGCTAGTAATGAGGGGGATATTGCTTTGTGGGTGAATGGAAAGTTTCCATTGAAATCGTATACTCAGGGAAAATATCTTTTAGATGGAACGGATCCAAAGGCTGATTGGACTGGTTTTATTCCACAATCACACAATCCGCATGCTAAAAATCCTGTTCGTGGGTTTTTAAGTTCTGCTAACCAAAGTTCTGTGGATCCTACTTATCCTTATTACATGGGTTGGCAATATGCACCCAGTGAGCGTGGCCGTCGAATCAATGAACGTTTAGAAGCGATGTCTAAAATTACGATGGATTCGTTGCGAGGTTTACAAAATGACAATTTCAATATTAGAGCTAGAACTTTATTGCCTCTTTTATTGGCTAAATTAAGGTCACCTGCGGGAGGAGTTTATGGCCAAGCGGTGAATGAATTACAGCGTTGGAATTTACAAAACGCTGCGGATTCAAAGGGCGCTACCATATTTGAAAATTGGGTTTTGTTATTACACGAAGCTATTTGGGCAGATGATTTTTCTGCCGATGAAAATGTGCCGATGAATAGTCCTTCCATGGATCGAACGATTAAAATGATCCAAGATGAACCGCAGTCGGCCTGGTGGGACAACGTAAAAACAAAGAACAAAAAGGAGAGTATGGACGAAATTATTTCAGGTTCATTCAAGGCTTCTATTGATACGTTGGTTAAAAAACATGGCCCATTTGGTTCTGAATGGGTTTGGTATAAGCATAAGCAAACAGGGGTTAGGCACTTAATTCCGGGAATGGATGCATTAAGTAGATTGAATATTCCTACGGGTGGGGGTGGAACAATCGTGAATGCAACCACAACGAAGACAGGTCCTTCTTGGCGCATGATTGTAGAGCTTTCGAAGGAAGGAAGACCTAAAGCGCATGGAGTATATCCAGGGGGTCAGTCTGGAAATCCGGGCAGTGCTCATTATGATGATTTGATTGACACATGGGCTAAGGGTGAACTTAGGTCCTTGTTGTATTTAGAAAAACCTGAGGATGCAACGGGGCGTTTGCGTAAGAAAATTATATTATCAATAAAAAAATAGGGATGAATAATTCGTTAAGTTTTTCGTATCAAGTAGCCATCGTATTAGTTATGGTTGTTATTGGGGCTATTTCAGGCCTATATTTACCTTGGTATACATTAGGTATTTTGTTTGCATTGTTGGCTTATATTTTACGAATCCCAACGGGACGTGCGTTTGCTTTAGGCTTAGTGTCTGGCTTTTTATTATGGGCTGTTTCGGCTTTTTGGATTGATGGCCAACATCCGAGTTCTTTGCCTGAAAGAATGGCACATTTGTTTCCATTGGGTGGAAGTGTCGTAGGTCTTTACATCGTTACAGGTGTTTTAGGAGGATTGACAGGCGGTTTGTGGGCATGGGCTGGTGCGAATTTAAGATTGAATAAATAAATTTTTAGGACAATCAAAATAGACCTTGTATATTTGTCCCCGTTACCATTTAAAAAACGAATACACGTGAAAAATTTACCTTATGTTTGGCTGGGCATTTTAACAGTTGCCATTGCATTTTTGTTTTTGAAGCCTGCAGGATCTGTTGGTTCAGGTTTAGGTGCTTCTACAGCTGATGGAAAAAGGATCGTTTTTGTTAATTCTGATTCATTATTAAATAATTATCAGTTTTATAAAGATGCTCAAAAAGAGTTTGAAAATAAAGGATACCGCTTGCAAGTTGACCTAGGTCAAAAAGAGCGTGCTCTTCAATCTGAGTTGCAGGCTATTCAGCAACGTGCTTCTGCGATGACGCAAGCTGAGTTACAAGCGGCAGACATGACATTGAAGAAAAAGGGATCTGAGTTGCAACAATATAGCCAACAAAAGCAAGCTGAATTAGGGCAAGAGCAGGCTAAGAAAAATGAAGAACTATACAATAACATTCGTGAGTATGTGGGCAAAGTAAACAAGGAGAATAAGTACGAATTTGTATTAGGATATTCGAAAATTGGTGGTGGGATTTTATTTGCGGATGAGTCAGTTGACGTAACTCAAAAAATGATTGAGGGATTGAATAAAGAATACGCTGCTAAGAAAGGCGATAAATAGATTTTAATTTTTAGAGGAGGCCACGCAGTTCGACTGTGTGGCTTTTTTTATGTAAGAGAAAATGGGAAAGGATAAGATTCTTAAGACGATTGAAATTAAAAACCGACGGGCTTCCTTTGAATATACATTCATTGATACGTTTACGGCGGGCATGGTTTTGATGGGCACTGAGATTAAGTGTATCCGTCAAGGAAAAGCTAATTTGACGGATTCTTATTGCTTATTTTTTCAAGGGGAGTTGTTTGTTCGCAACATGCATATTTCTAAATATGATGAGGGAACTCATTTTAATCACGACCCACTTCGAGATCGAAAATTATTATTATCAAAAAGGGAATTAGGGAAGTTGCAGAAGGAGTTAAAGAATGTGGGTTTGACCATTATTCCTACTCGTTTATTTATTTCGGACAATGGCTATGCAAAATTGAATTTTGC
Organism: Cytophagaceae bacterium; assembly: GCA_005791165.1. Taxonomy (GTDB): domain Bacteria; phylum Bacteroidota; class Bacteroidia; order Cytophagales; family Spirosomataceae; genus Aquirufa. The sequence continues at coordinate 9,214 of SXXW01000028.1, read as the reverse complement.
TTTGGCTAAAGGAAAGAAGTCTTTTGATAAGCGGGATGACATCAAGGAAAAAGATGTGAAGCGTGAAATGGATCGTTCCCTCAGTTAGATTTTTCTCTAATTTTTTTCACGATTTTCACGGCTGACATGATGGCGATGGCGAAGGCAACAAAGCCTAAAAGACCATATACCCAATCGAACGTATTTTTGGCTACTACGATAAATACGACTGCGACAAGCAGTATCGTCGCAATTTCATTAAATAGTCTTAGTTGGTTTCCAGAAAGAATGAAATTTTGATTTCTGAAGGAAATAATAAGGTGTCTACAATAGAAGTGATAGATCGTGACACAAACGACAAAAGTTAATTTCAGATGCAACCAGGGTTGCTGGCCAAAAGTATCCCACCAAACCAAATAGATGAGAGAAATCCCTGAAATCCAGGTGAGCCAAAGGGCAGGTATCATGATGGCATTGAAAAGAATTTTCTCCATTTTCTCGAACTGTTTGGAAAGAATGGTTTTTTCTAATTCGGGTTTATCCTGAGCTTCAGCATGGTAAACGAGTAAACGGGGTAGGTAGAAAAGTCCGGCAAACCAGGAGGTGACAAGAATGATGTGCACCGACTTTATCGTTTGGTAGAGTGCTGCGTCGCTCATGATGCTCGGTGATATCGGTTAAATAAGCTATTTATTTTGAGTTGGATTACACCAAAAATCGCTTCTTTGAATATGTTGGCGGACATTTTGCTTGTACCTTTTGTTCGATCGGTAAAGATAATAGGTACTTCCATGATGTTGAACTTGTATTTCCACGTTGTGAATTTCATTTCTACTTGGAATGCGTAGCCAATAAATTTTATTTGATCTAGGGGGATTGTTTCTAGCACCTTTTTTCGGTAGCAAACAAAACCTGCGGTAGCGTCTTGAATGGGCATTCCGGTGATGAATCGAACATAGAATCCGGCGAAATAGGACATTAATACTCGGCCCATGGGCCAATTCACCACATTGACCCCATTGATATAGCGAGATCCGATGGACATGTCAGCGGATAAGGCGTGTGCGGGATCAATTTTTTCGGATTTTAAATCTTCGGGACTTGCGCAGGCGTAAAACAATCGGATAAGGTCTTCAGGATTATGTGAAAAATCGGCATCCATTTCAAAAATGAAATCGTAATTGTTTTCAATGGACCATTTGAATCCTGCGATATAGGCGGTTCCGAGTCCCATTTTCCCTTTTCTTTCGATGATAAAAATACGGGAAGGGTTTTCTTTTTTGGCTAATTTGACAGCATTGGCCGTACCATCAGGGGAACCATCGTCGACGATCAAAACATTGAAATGCGGTTTCAGGCTCAACACCTTTTCGATGATGGCTGTGATGTTTTCGATTTCGTTGTAGGTCGGGATAATGACTATCCTGTTATTCATGGTTGTTTTTTGGGTGGCAAAAGCAATCTAATGTGTGATCTATGGTCATTCCAGAGGCTTGCATAAAAGAATAACAGATGGTCGGGCCGACAAATCGGAAACCATGTTTCTTTAGTGATTTACTCATGTTCTCGGAAATTTCGGTACTGACAGGTAAATCCTTTAGGCTATGGAAATGGTTTAGGATGGGATTAAAGTCCACAAATTCCCAAATATATCGATCAAAGCTACCAAATTTTTCCTGAATTTTCATGAAGGCGATTGCATTCGTTTTTACGGATTGTATTTTGAGTCTATTTCGAATAATGTTTGGGTTTAAGAGCGCTTCGTTTTGCTTTTCCTCAGTCCAGTGGGCCAGTTTGGTGTAGTCGAAATTTTCGAATTGCGTTCTAAAATGGGTTCTTTTTCTTAAAATCGTAATCCAACTTAATCCCGATTGAAATCCTTCAAGGCTTAGAAGTTCAAAAAGTGAACGATCGTCGTGCATTTCTTTTCCCCACTCCGTATCATGGTAATCTTGGTAAAGGGTGTCATTTGAACACCAGGCACATCTTATTTGATCAGGCATTTGCTTTTTTATTGATGAGGCAATTAGCTTAGATTTTTCGAGAAATGGAACTTTTTGATGGATCATTTTAAATTTTATCGGGATGTTGATTAAATATAAATACGGTTTTTTTATGCGTAATAATTCGTTTAGCTTTGCAACAGTTTAGGGTGTGTGCTTCTTTTCAAAAAGTAGTAAACACATAATAGGGAAGCTAGTTAAAATCTAGCACTGTCCCCGCAACTGTAAATTTTTGTAATGCTTTTCTAATAGACCACTGGGCAACTGGGAAGGTAAGAAAGGTAATAAAAATGAGTCAGGAGACCTGCCTTAAATAATACTTAATCTTGGACTACGGAGGATGGGCTAAGGTTGAGCGTTCGATTTATTTCCATTTTTTATGGCCCTGAAATGGGCATGATGTATGTTTTCTGTTAAAAAAGTGCAAGGTTTTGCACGGATGACCGTTGTGTTTTTGCAACAGTATAGTTCTATGTTGGCTGTTGCGTTTATGCTACATTCTGGTTCTGTATTGGCAAACACGTTTCTGTTAAAGCCTATTAATGCTTCTTTGAGGGATCCCGATTCGGCTCCCTTAACTGATCTAACACTTAAATCAGGAAGAGACACGGTGACGATTTTAGAGGAAGTGGAAGTCTCCGCGCCTAAATTGGCGGGGAAGTTGGCCCGCACGGGCAAAGTCCTAACGCTCATTACCAAGGAACAGATACGTGCGAGTTTGGGCAAAAGTTTGGGTGAATTATTGCAGGAGCAGGTGGGGATCTCGGTCGTAGGCGCGCGCAGCGCGCCGGGTTCAAACCAAGAAATTTACGTTAGAGGTGCCAATACTGGCCATGTGTTATTGTTGATGGATGGATTCCCATTAAATGACCCTTCGCATATAAGCCAAGTGATGGATTGGAATTTGATTAATTTGGCCAACATCCAAAAAATTGAAATTATTAAAGGGGGACAATCTACTTTGTACGGTTCCGATGCGATGTCGGCCGTCATTAACTTAGTCACCAAAAAGTCTGATAAGGACGTGACCCATGGGTCATTATTGGTTCAGGGAGGCGGATTTGGGACGCATGCGGCACAGGTTCAAGTCAATACACGTTTGGCAAAAAATAGGTTTGGGATTTCTTTGCAAAATTATTCGACCGAGGGTTTTTCTGCGGCGAAGGATAGTCTTAAAAAAGGGGAAAATGATGGGATTCGCCAACAATCCCTTTCGGCGACTTGGTCTAGGCCCATCGGAAAAAGGTCGTTGATCGACGTAAATTATCAAGCCTTATTTTATCAAGGAAATTTAGACGCGGGACCTTTTATGGATGATCGAGACTATACATCAAATGCTAAATCTAATTCCATTCGATTGCAATGGCAATATCAACTAAAGCATGGTGACCTTTTTGTTCGAGGTTTTCAAGATTTAATTGATCGAGTTTTTCGAAATGATTCTACCTATATTCCGTTAAATGCCTGGTCGAATTATAGTGAATCTACGTATAAGGGAGTTAATCAAGGGGCTGAGGCCTATTTGAAGGGAACATTTTTATCGCAAATCGAATATGTTTTTGGGGCTGAATACAAAAATCAAGCGACCCAACAATCTGACTTTTCCGTTAGCGGATATGGTCGGTATGATTCTCCCAAATTAGCTGAAAGCATTGCAAATCAATCCATTTTTGGTGCTTATTTGACCATTCAAAAAGAGTGGAATTCGAATGTAGGAGTGGAAATTGGTGGCCGGTGGAATCGTCAATCAACTTTTGGGGATTTTTCTACGGTCAACATAAATCCATATTGGAAATTTACGAAATCTGGCAAAGCCTTTTTTAATTATTATACGAGCTTTAAAACTCCATCTTTGTATCAATTATTTTCTCCTTATGGAAATTTAACTTTAAGGCCGGAGCAAGGAAAAACCTTTGAATTAGGGCTTGAGCAAAACATGGGTGATTTCCATGCTCGATTAGTCGGGTTTCAAAATGAGGTAAAAGATGGAATCGTATTTCAATCAATCTCGGTGGAGCCTTATGGGAAATATGGAAATGTATCCCAGCAAAATACTCGGGGCATTGAAGCGGAGTTTAGTTTTACAAAAAATAAATGGACGGGAAATGTCTCTTACACGTATTTAAGTGGGACGATGTTCAATAAAGTGGATGGGAAAGATTCTACTTATTCTTCTTTAATCAGGCGACCTACGAATCAATTGCAAGCTCGAGTTATTTTCAATGCTAATTCAAAATTAAATTTTTCATTCATGGCACAGTTTGTTGGCGAGCGCAAGGATTATTTTTATGATGAATCGACTTACTCAACTGTTCCTAAGGTCTTGAAAAATTATCTTTGGACGGAATGGCAAGTAGGGTATCAAATTAGTAAAAACTTGAATGCATCGCTGATGGCTAAAAATCTCCTGGACCAAGAAATCGTTGAATTATATGGTTATACAGGACAAGGGAGGAATATTCAAGCGAGTTTGTTCTGGAAGTTTTAATGATGATGGGGGGTGATTTAATTTCCTCCCCAATTCATTTGATGACAATAATGAAATTTTAGAATAGAAATTAAGGCTTAAAACGTTCATAAACGTCCTTGTTGGTCAATTCGTCCTTCCCAAACAATTCGATATAATTCACAGCAGGGGTAAAGCCAGACTCATCCACACTAACAAAAACTCGTTCTAAAATCTGAAGTTTCCCGTTGATCGGAAACAGGGCGATCGCTTGATTTTTAGCGTTTAATTTGACAACAAATTTCCGCTTTCGGTAGGCTAAAAAATACCCCTCAAAGCTATTGATTTCATCTTTGATTTTATGGGTATATAAGCCGTAGGCCAGGGTTCTTTGAATGAGATTCAATTCTTCTTTTTGGCCTTTATCAGCATAGCGAATCCAATAGGTATGAACGGGCTGGTTGGGATTTAGGGATTTGTTAGGTAAAATATTCGCGTCATAAACAACGGTATTGGCGTTCGAGCTTCTTTGTATGTAAAAGAGGCGATTAGCCGATGCTGGTGGGATTGGAAAACGTTCTGTCGGAAATGCAACTGCGCTTTGGAGAAACCAAAGGCAAGAAAACATAATCAAGAACGAACGTATCATGAGGAATTATTTTAGGCCTTGTTCCATTTTTTCTACGATTTCTTCTGAAATACCTACACAAGAAAATCCTCCATCATGGAACAGATTTTGCATCGTAATTTTTTTAGTTAAATCAGAAAATAAGGTAATCACATAATCGGCACAATCATCTGCGGTTGCATTTCCTAATGGTGACATTTGGTTTGCATATTCATAAAAAGCATTGAAACCACTAATTCCGGTTCCAGCCGTAGTTTTGGTTGGCGATTGAGAAACGGTATTAACGCGAACTCCTTTGGCTTTTCCGTAATGATATCCGTAAGAGCGCGCAATAGATTCTAACATGGCTTTTGCTTGCGCCATATCGGTATAATCGGGGAATGATCGTTGGGCTGCGATGTAAGAAAGAGCTACCACAGAACCTCCTTGGGCGATGGCATCTTTTTTCTGAGCGACTTGCATCATTTTGTGAAAAGATAAAGCTGAAACGTCGAGTGATTTTAGGAACCATTCGTAGTTCAAATCGCTGTATTCACGGCCTTTTCGGATGTTTGTACTCATGCCGATGGAATGCAAAACAAAGTCAACGGGACCTCCCAAGAATTCCATGGATTCGTCATATAAGTTTTCTAATTCTTCAATGGACGTAGCGTCTGCGCCGATGATCTTGGCACCGGTTTCTTCTGCTAATTTATTGATTTCGCCCATACGCATGGCTAGGGGAGCATTTGTTAATGTGAAGGTTGCGCCTTCTTCGTGTGCTCTTTGAGCAATTTTCCAAGCAATCGAATCTTCGTTTAATGCTCCTGAAATAATACCTCGTTTCCCTTTTAATAAGCCGTACGCCATAGTGTAAAAATTTTCTTGTGTAATCTTGTGATTTTGACATGCAATTAACGAATTTTTTCTTAAAAAATGATCAACATTTTGTGCGCAAAAGGGGTGATATTGGATAATTTGTTGGTATTTTGAAATATTTACGTATCTTTGCATTTGTAATTTGAGAAATGAAGAGGGGTTTTAATCCCTCTTTTTGTTTTCTAGCCCTAGAGAGATGAGTGATTTGAATCAAAAAATTAAAGTTTGGATTGAAGATTATGTGGGTAAAGGGCCTATTTTTTTGGTTGACTTACAAGTAACAATAGGCGCTAGGAGAACGTTAATTTCGATATTACTGGATACTGAGGAGGGGGTGACGATTGAAGAATGCGCTTTATTGAGCAGGAAATTAGGTCATCACATGGAGGAAAATGAGTGGATTGAGGAGGCTTATAATTTAGAGGTTTCTTCGCCGGGGTTGGATTATCCATTGACCCATGGCTGGCAGTTTAAGAAGAATGTAGGCCGACAAATTAAAGTATGGTTAGTAGGGGAGGATCCGGTGATAGGAGTTTTAATGGGTTATACGGATTTGGCGGTGGAAGTTTTATTAGAAAAAATGGTGAAGCATAAAAAAGTAGTTGCCAAAGAATCTTCATGGATTCAGTTGGCGGCGGTAGATAAAATAAAAGTACAGGTAACATTTCAATAAAAAAACGTAAAGATAGCAATGAACAGTGTTGAATTAATTTCGTCATTTTCGGACTTTGCTCGAGATAAGAACATTGACAAACCGACGATGATTTCTGTTTTGGAGGAAGTTTTCAGAACGATGATTCGTAAGAAATTTGGATCAGATGAGAATTTTAATGTCATTATAAATCCTGAGAGTGGAGATTTGGAGATGTGGCGAACTCGGGAGATTGTTGACGATAACTCGGAAGACATCTGGGATTTTGATAAAATTCCATTGGCTGAGGCTAAATTAATCGAGCCAGATTTTGAAATTGGAGAAGAGGTAGCTGAGTTGATTAAGCTGGAGGACTTTGGTCGTCGGGTGGTTCAAACGGCACGTCAAACTTTGATTCAGAAAATTAAAGATATTGAGAAGGAGAGTTTGTATGACAAATACAAGGATTTGGTTGGCGAATTAGTGACTTCCGAAGTATATCAAATTTTAGGTCGCGAATTGATTTTATTGGACAATGATGACAATGAATTGATTTTGCCTAAAACTGAGATGATTTCAAAAGATCGTTTTAAAAAGGGTGAGACGATTCGCGCGATTATTCACAAAGTGGAAATGGCGAATGGAACACCTAGAATTATATTATCTAGAATTTCTCCTGTATTTTTGGAGCGTTTATTTGAGCAAGAGATTCCTGAAATTTATGATGGAACGATCTCGATTCGCAAGATTGTGCGTGAGCCGGGCGAGCGTGCTAAAGTAGCTGTTGAATCTTATGATGACCGAATTGATCCAGTTGGAGCTTGTGTGGGGATGAAAGGATCTCGTATTCACGGAATTGTTCGTGAATTACAAAATGAAAATATAGATGTAATTAATTTTACGGAAAATTTGGAGTTGTTGGTTGCCCGTACCTTAAGTCCTGCGAAGTTGAATTCGATGACGATCGACAAGGAGCGACGACGTATTTCCGTATTTTTGAATTCTGACCAAGTGTCTATGGCGATTGGTCGAGGAGGACAAAATATTAAGTTGGCTGGTAAATTAGTCGGTTATGAAATCGATGTCTTCCGTGATGTGCCTAAAGATGAGTTGGATGATGAGGATGTTGAATTGTCTGAATTCTCAAATGAGATTGAGGCTTGGGTATTGGCGGAGCTTCATAAAATTGGTTTGGATACAGCAAAACAGGTATTAGCTTTATCTAAAGAAGAGTTAGAGCGTAGAACAGAATTAGAGGAAGAGACGATTGAGGATATTTTATCTATTTTGCGTTCTGAGTTTGAATAGGTTTTAGATTAAATTAGATTTATTACATAGTATTTTAATTTTTTATGGCAGAAGAAAAGACAATGCGGTTAAGCCTTGTAGCAAAACAAATAAACGTGGGAACGTCTACGATCCTTCAGTTTCTTTCTGCTAAGGGCCATAAAGTCGATAATAATCCGAACGCGAAATTAAATTTCGAGCTTTTGACTTTATTGGCCAATGAATTTGGCGCTAACCAACTTTTGGAAACTCAAGAGGTAGTAAAGCCTTTGGAGGTTGTTGCCGAAATTCCGGTAGCAGAACCGATTACAGAAAAGGTTCCTGAGCCTATTGTTGAGGAGAAAAAGCCTGAACCGGCTCCTGCTCCTGTTGTAGTGGAAGCCGTTGTGGAAATTCCTACTGTTGTTGAGGTTCCTAAGGTAGAGGCTCCTGTTGTGGAGGAATCAAAAGAGGAAGATAAACCAATAGGATTAAAGGTTTTAGGCAAAATAGAATTAGATAAAAAGGGACATCAGGTGGCACCAAAGCCGGCACCAAAGCCAGTGGCTGAGGTGAAGAAAGCTGAGGCTATCCCGGTTGATAATCCGGCAGTAGCGGTTGAAAAGGTGATTGAGGATCCTGTAAAAGAAGTTATCCCAACGGTTGACCCCATCATAGCGGAGCCAGAATTACTTCAATTGATTGAAGCGAAGGGAGAGACTTTACGTGGTTTAACTGTTTTAGGTAAAATCGAATTGCCAGTTGAAAATGATCGTTCAGGAGGTGGGCATAAGCATAAGCGTAAGCGAATCATTAAGGAGGAGAAAAAACCTTTGGCTAATGAAGGCGGAAATCGTCCTGCACCTGCAGGTGGAAACACTCAGAATAAGGGAAAAGATTTTGGTAAAAAACCAGCAGTAGCTGCTCCGGGAGCTAAGCCTCTTTCTAAAGAGGAGTTGTCCGATAAAGATATTCAGGAGCAAATTAAGGCTACGATGGCGCGTTTACAAGGTGCGTCGGCGAAGCAAAGTTTTGGTGCTGAGAAGAGAAAAGAGAAACGTAAAGGTCGTGCAGAGGCAGAGGAAGCGCGTTTGATGGCTGAGGATGAAGAAGCCAAAGTTTTAAAAGTAACTGAATTTATTTCGGCAAGTGACTTGGCGTCATTGATGGATGTGTCTGTTAATGAGGTGATTTCGACGTGTATGAGTTTGGGTATGTTTGTGTCGATCAACCAGCGTTTGGATGCGGAGGCCATAACGGTCATTGCGGATGAATTTAGTTTTGAGGTAAGTTTTGTATCTGCGGAAGAGGAGATTGATGCGGTTGAAGTAGAGGTGGAAGATTCGCCAGAAGATTTATTGCCGCGTGCGCCGATTGTCACCATCATGGGACACGTTGACCAC
>SXXW01000027.1 GCA_005791165.1 Cytophagaceae bacterium | reverse complement strand
TCCGCATAATCCTCAACTATGAAATCTCTACCAACACTCAGATGCCTGGCATAGCGTATGGATGCTCCTTTGCCAACTAATACCCATCCGCTTGAACGTTTGAAATACAGGCGTTGAATCATTCCGCGGAGGTAAAAGAAAGCTAATCGGTACAGGGTAGTCAGCACATCATAGCCTTTCCATTCAGCTGGGAAACGGTCTACAATAAATTTGAATCTGCGAAAAAATCCTGTCTCTGAACTCATAGTGGTTAAGCAAAACTAGGATTTAATTTTGAATTGCAGGAAAGAAGCATCTTAAAAGTAGAAGTTCTAACCTTGAGAATTTATGATGATGAAAACGGGAATTAAATTATTCCTGGATTTTTCAGTACCCGCGCATAGTGCCGGGTTTTTAGAATTTTTGATTATACGCTTTGTCACCAATAACCAAAGAAAAATAAGGTTTGAAGTTCATTAAGATGAGCTGTCGCCTATCGACGATTATTCGCTTTGGTTTTTCAAATAATGGGATTGCAAAAAAACGCTTCCTATTACTTATAAAAATCCAAAGAGTTTAAGCCAAAATTTAAACGATTGAATATTAATTGAATTTGTCCTATACTTCACAAGTGATTATTTTGAATTAGGGTAACCAGATGAGGTATCTAAAATAGGCAGGCCTCGATAATTTATTTTAACATAAGGAACTGTTTCATTCGCATCGATGACATAATTCCATTTTTTAATATAGTCTAGACCAGGTAAAAATTCATCTTTACGAATTTTTAATTCTTTCAATAAATCACGGTCCAGCTTGTTTTGAATAGCTGCAACTGACGGCTGGCCGACCAAGTTATTCATTTGGAATGGGTCGTTTGTCCGATCAAACAATAACCAAGGTCCTTTTAAATCACGTACATAGGTGTAATTTTCCGTCATTAGACCTCTATATTCCTTACCGCCTTTAGAGCGCATCCATTGGCCAAAGGGTTGGACACACGAAATCAAGGTATGGGTGACATCGTTTTTCTTTTTGCCTAATAAAATAGGAGAAAAATCTTTGCCCTCAACGGATTTGGGGACCTTTATGCCCGTTAGACCCAACAGCGTAGGCATAATATCGGGGGAATTAATCAATGCCTTAGATTTCTTACCATTAGGCCCAAAAGCCTTCGGATAATGAATCAAAAATGGCACTCGAATACTTTCGTCATAGGGTTGTTGCTTATTCCAAGCGCCATGAGAACCCATTAGATCACCATGATCTGCTGTAAATACAATAATGGTATTCTCGTCTAAACCTTGTTCCTTAAGCGTATTACGCAGTTGGCCTATGCAATCATCAATTGCCGTCATGTGCGCATAATATCCTCGAAGATCATTTTGAACCTTTTCTACTTTATCAGCAGGCACATTATCGCGAATCGTAAAGATTTTATTTTCATACATTTTACGATATTTTTCGGGAGCTGTTTGGTAGGGATCATGCGGAGAACCGATGGAAAGTACTAAAAAGAATGGATCATCTTTTTTCGTCTGACTTTTCAGGTATTGACAAACATCTTGAGTTTGAGCGATGGCATCATAGGTTTCCCAAACCTTCTTGACGGGAGAATTCCCTTCATAATAAGCCGAATTATTATAATCGTGCGTGCATTCAAGTGCTTTCCAATAATCAAAACCTTGTTGGCGACTTGCGGGAATATAGGAACTCCTACCATGACCATCTACATGCCATTTCCCCAAATAACCTGTTTGATAGCCATTTTCTTTAAATACTTTACCTATGGTCATGCGATTAGTATCTAATAAAACATCGTTCATGAAAACACCATGGGTCAAGGGATATTGGCCAGTTAAAAAAGAAGCCCGATGCGGAGAGCATACGGGCATTCCTGAAACTGCATGTGTCAAATTAATACTCTTGCTGGCCAATTTATCTAAATTAGGCGTCATTACATTTTTATCACCCGAATATCCAGTCGACTGTGCTCTCCACTGGTCTACTAAGATGTACAGGATATTGGGTTTTACGTTTTTTTGTGCTACCGAAAGAAAGCTAGGTGCACAAAAAAAAAATAGTAAAAAAAGACTTTTAGAAAAGCATTTTATCTGATTCATATAAATAGGTTTAGTCGCCTAGGTTTTGGTCTAATTTATTAATAGACAGCTTACTAACAGGCATAGGTGCTAATAATTTATTTGAATTTAAGGTATAAGGTTCACGATACAAAAACAATTTGGCAGCTTTTTCTCATTTTCCATGAGCGGGCATTACTTCGATCGCTTTGCCTGTTCTTTTTAAATCATACCATCTTTGATTTTCATAACAAAATTCGGTTTTTCTTTCTTTGGCGATCAAAGTTCGTAAGCTAGCCACATCACTTGCTATTATCGGACTAGTTAATCCTGCTCTATTTCTAACCAATTGAATGCTCGGTTTTCACCATGTTGAGTTGGATTCTGAGAAAGGTTGGGGTTTTGTTTTCGCCATTTTTCTGGCTAGGTCTAATCCAGATGGAAAATTTTACGCTCATTGATTTAAATTTTAGATTAAATATTTGATGTAGAGATAGTTACAATAAACTTGTGCAAAAAAGGGGAATGGATTTAACCATTTGCAAAGGTTTAGTCACCGATAACGCACCAGTTTATTCCCTTTTTTACAAAAACCATCAGAAAACTCTTAAAACAAATCCACATCTATTGTCCTAAAAATTTCGCTATTCTAACTAGCTTATAAATTCATAAAATCCATGTCAGACAAGCATCTGAGCTTTTTTTGAGAATGTGGGGGAAAGAAAAAGCCCCTCAGCGCTTCATGCTGAGGGGCGGAATACTAACTCAGGGATCGAGTTAAAAGTGGAGGCCATGGCCTATTGTACCCATTGGCCTAAGCCTTTTTTTTCTTACAGGATAACTTATTTGCGAATCTATTCAATTTCCCTTTTCAGAACCAAATCCTTACCACCTACATCAAAGATCCATTTTTTAATCAAGTACCAAGGTTCGATTCGCAATGACAGGTGAATCTGTTTTATTGTAGGTTTTTCAGATAAAGATTCTGGATTGGCAGTTCAAGAAATGGTCTGATTGGGCTTGAACCAAAGGTTTGGTATTATTATATTGATTTAGAATTGTCTTTGAGGTATGTCAACTAATTTGTTTTAGAGAATTCCGTCTTCTGTTGATATTGAAAAACTGATCGAAAAGGATCCTCCAAGCTTCATTGGAAAGAAATGATCCAACATTGACAATTTTAACTACCTGATTGATCTGCTAGGAGAAGGGCTTTTATCAAGATCCAAACAGCGGAGCAAAAAACAATTTTCAAAAAGCACCCAATATTTAAAAAGTGGTTTGAGCATCTGGAAATTGCCCAATTAGCTGTATTAATTGGCTTGATTCACATCCAGATTATAAATTACCGATGGTAGGAATCAGAGAATCCATAGGTGTATTGATACGGGTCCAAAAAAAAATAACTAAAATCCGAGGAATCAATAAAAAAAATTATTTTTTTTAAGTATTGGTATTAATGTAATTAATGGGTTTTAGTAAAATCCAAATCCAAATCTATTAATTTATTGATGGGTTGCACACCCAAAATCGTCACATGAAAAAGAGAACAATGCATTTGATGCTCTTGTGCTTGTGCTTTAATTTCCAGCTGACTGCACAGCAACGAGACACACTCTGCTTTATCCAGATCAACGATATCTATGAGATCTCACCATTACAGGGAGGTAAAGCCGGAGGTATTGCAAGGATCGCTAGTTATATCGATGAATGCAAGAAACGTTACACCACCTATACCTTTGTTGCAGGTGATTTTCTCAGCCCTTCTGTGATGGGTACCGCCACCGTGAACAATGAGCGGTTAAACGGCAAGCAAATGGTAGATTGCATGAATGCGACCGGTGTGGACTATGTGACCTTCGGTAACCATGAATTCGATATGGGTGAGGAGCCCTTGCAGAAAAGGATCAATGAATCCAAATTCACCTGGTTCAGCGGCAATGTTTTCAGGAGCGATATGACACCTTTTGTTAAATATGCCGGTGGAACGCATCAACCCTTTCCAACCACCCTGGAAATCAGTTCTCCCAACAGGCAATTTGCAGTTAAATTATTTTCACTGACCCTGCCCTCCAATACACCGCCGTATACAAAATATATTGATTATGACCAGGCCATGAAAAGCTGGAAAGCTGAAAAGCCAAATCGCAAAAAGATCATCATGGGCTTAACGCACCTGTCTGCTGCCGAGGATTTGGCACTGCTTAAAAAATATCCTCAGGTCAGCTTGATCATGGGAGGGCACGAACATGAAAATATGTTCCTCACCCATGGAAGTGCCCATTTGGCCAAGGCCGATGCAAATGGAAAGACCATCTATAAACATCTGATCTACCGCAACGAAAACAAGAAGCTTACTGTAAAAAGTGAATTGGTGAAGATGGATGAGAACATTCCTTACAAGGAATCTGTTGCGCGGCTCGTTTCCCAATGGGAAGAGGAAGTGTATAATTCCTTTCGCCAAGCAGGGCTGGAGCCCTCCCGTAAGGTGTGTACGGTAAAGGATGTGCTGAACGGCACAGAAGCTTCCATACGCTATGTACAGAACAACATGGGAGCGGCGGTCGCCAGTGCCCTGACCCTGCAATCCAGTGCCGACATGGGCATGATCAATTCAGGATCGATCCGTATCGATGATCATGTCACTGGTGAGATCACCGAACTTGATGTGATCCGGATCATGCCTTTTGGAAACAAGGTTTTTGAAGTGACCATGAAAGGTTCGTTGCTGGAGAAGATCATCACCACTAACGACCAGCGCAAAGGATCAGGGGGATTTTTGCAAATTGACAAGCGGGTGGCTACTAGTAACGGCAAGGCCTATCTCAATGGCCAACAACTCGAGTCAGGCAAATTGTATAAGGTGCGTACCACGGAATTCCTTATCTCCGGAAAAGAACAGAAACTGGAATATTTTAATGCCAGCAATCCGGACATCATCAAAGTAGAATCCATCAAAGATACCAATGGGGAAGCACTGGATCTTCGTAAAGCCTTCATTGAGCAATTGAAGCAGATCTACAATTAAGCGAAGAGTAAATAGATCGCGCCACACACTAGCAACAAGATCAAAAGCCAGGTATTGAAGTCGATTTTTTTGCTGCTTACCTGGTTGTTTAGAAAAGACACCTTAGGCTCTGAAGGGTCATAGAAAACTGGAACTTTTTGCCCTTCTGGATAGGCGGAGATAAATGCATCTGCCAGTTCTTTCCTCGAAAAGGTTTCTTCATCCAGTACTTCAATGCGGTTGTTTTGGTAATCTACACCATTGACCTGGTAATCGTAAGTGACCCTAGGAACATAACTCACGCTGGTGTCTGTGCTGCCGTCTTCGTTACTTGTCGTATGTTCCTTTTCAACCACTGTAGAACTGTTGATTTTTCCAAGGACGGTCGGGAAACTGGCTTGAGCCAAAGCTTTCTTGTGCTTTTGTACCCGATAGTAGTAGGCAATACCTGCGCCTGCAATACACGCGATGCTGTAGTAGATGTTTTCTTTCATTGCGATTTATTTAAAGATTTTTTTGATGAAATGCTAGAAAAGGTAAACTAACCCTCCAGTGATGGCCAAGGTGATGCCGATTCACAGGATACCTCTTTCGATCAACAACCCGCTCTTCAGTGTCATGGGGGTCTCAAAATCGTCTTTTCAATAATTACGTGATCATAGAGGATAAAATTTAATAATTCACAGAATTTGATTAACGATTCTACAGAAGGAATAGATTTTCACTTAGCCCAAGATGAAATTGTGACAGAGCCAATGCTTCTTACCCTGAATAGCTACATTTAAAGTTAAATAATTTCATTCATGATTGCAATTAACTTCTTGTTTTAAAGTGGGAAACTGGCTTTGATTGAGCGAAGAAAGATTGATGCTTATAGATTTAAATTTTAGTTCAAATCTATGATGTAGAGTAAGTTACAAGAGACCAATGCAAAAAAGGGGAATGGAAACAAGCCAATGAAGAGGTTAAGTCACCGATAAAGCATTAGTTTATTCTCCTTTTGATTTAAACCATCAGAAAACCCTTAAAACAAATCCACACCTATTGTCCTAAAAATTTCGCTATTCTAACTAGCTTAAAAATTCATAAAATCCATGTCAGACAAGCATCTGAGCCCTTTTTGAGAGGGTGGGGGAAAGAAAAAGCCCCTCAGCGCTTTATGCTGAGGGGCGGAATACTAACTCAGGGATCGAGTTAAAAGTGGAGCTGGCGAGAGTCGAACTCGCGTCCAGATAAGGAAACACCGTACCGTCTACATGCTTAGTCACCGGTTGGGTTTTCGACCAATCTATGCTGG
>SXXW01000026.1 GCA_005791165.1 Cytophagaceae bacterium | reverse complement strand
GCAGGGCCCAACGCCTATTTGATGAACACGATTTGCCTAGTGCGAATCAAAAAATGGCGCTGTACCAACAAGGTAAAAACATGTTTAGCAAGGCGGGATATATTGACATAGGCATGGATCACTTTGCCCTACCTAATGATCCAATGGCATTGGCTCATACGGAGGGAAATCTACACCGAAATTTCATGGGATATACCATTCAAAAAACTGGATTACTGCTTGGATTAGGTGTGTCAAGCATCAGTGATATCTATTATGGATTTGCCCAAAATAAAAAATCCATTAGCGAATATTTCGAACAAATTTCACGTCAAGAATTGGCCATTTGTAAAGGATATTTCTTAACAAAGACTGACCAAAAAATGAGGCAATATATACTCGATATTGCCTGTCAAGGAAGAACGTATTTTAATGAAAATGATTTAGCCATTTTACAGGAATACACTTTTGGAGAATTAGCAGATTTAGCCAAAGATGGATTATTGCATTTCGGGAAATATGGAGTTGAACTCACTGAATTAGGTAAGCATTTTACACGCAATGTCTGTAAGGCCTTCGACTTAAAACTACTAAGCTCGGAACATTTAGAAAAATCATTCAGCCAGGCCATTTGATTTTAAAAATTCAACCTATTGATATTAAGTTTATTTAATCAATTTACTTATGCGAAAAAAGAAGGTGTTTGTTTGAATATTAATAACTTAGCTAAGCTTTACTAACTTTTCAAAAGTTAGTAAAGCTGGAGCTAAGAGTCACGAAATGTTTTAGAAATCATCCGAAAAAATGTAAGCTAAAAAGTTATTTTGACGGGCTCGAAAGTAAGCTTGTTCGACAAAAGGAAAAAACAAAAAAAGTAGTTATTGCAAAATAGACGACTAATGCTGGGGTGATCCAATTAGATACTTGGCTCGAGCCAAACCAGTCGCCCGTTTGAACAATCCATAAAACGCAAGCCACATTTTTGATCGTCTCAAGAATCCAAACTTTTGAATTTCCATCCATTAGATCGGTCAGTGCATAAATATGTACAAATATAAAGGCCCCGTAAATAAAAATATCAGGTGTCCCTATGCTTGCAATATGGCTGTATAAATAGGAAACAATCAAAAGAAGGCTAAAGAGTTGGCCCCATAAATAGTACCTAAGAGAAGGGGAAGCCTCTTTTTTATAATGTTCAAAATCATAGACATCTTCAATTTTGTAAACAGGATACTCCTTAATGACATTTTCGGGGCGCCAGCCTAGGGGCATGAACCAGATTCGCAATTTGTCTTTCCAGGAATTTGCATGCCAAGCATCTTGAATTAGTAGCCAAAGGTGCAGAAAATTAATTTTGATTGGGTTCCAAGTTCTTACCGGCCTAGTTATTCCGTAAACGGCTGGAATATCATCTCTTTCTTCTTGGAATGTACCAAACATTCGATCCCAAAAAATAAATATTTGACCATAATTTTTATCCAGGTATTCAGGATTTATCGCGTGATGAACTCGGTGATGAGCTGGAGTTACAATGACATATTCAAGCCATCCCATCGTTTTAATATGGCGAGTGTGGTACCACAATTGGGCAAATAAATGAAGCGGAGCCACCACAGCAATGACATTTTGAGGGACTCCAAAAACCGCTGCTGGTAATAGTAAAAAAGTGAAAATTCGTACAAAAACCGAAATGCTTTGTCTCAAGGCGCAGGCTAAATTAAATTCCTCACTACTATGATGAACTAAGTGATTGTTCCAAAAAATATTAATGGTATGATTTAAGCGGTGAACCCAATATCCTGAAAAATCAAGAGCCATGAAAGCGATCAAATATAACAAGACACTTGACTGAACTTGAAATAAATTAAAATGTTCTACGATCCATGGATAGGATAAAATCCCCACGCTGAGCCCTAAAACATCTTTCGTCGAATTTGTAACCCCAGAGCTTAAACTTGAAATCATGTCCAAGGTTTCCACCGTTTCAAATCCTTTATACCAACCGTACCATTTTTCAAATAGCACAAGAAATAAGAATAAAGGAGTCACAATGACTAAAATATTTCCGTAGGTTTCCATCGCAATCGTTTACCGTAAAATCAGTTAAAAGAATTGTAAATGTATAAAAAAAATACGCGTTAAAGAGTAAAATTAAATTTGGCGACTTTCATTTTATTTACAAACCTTATTCAAATAATTTAAATGAGTCGATAAATGAAAAAATCGGCTAAATTTGAAAATTCTAAACCAAAAACAATGAAAAAAAGTCCCTATATCGTATTCATCATTTTGCTGACTTTTTTCGTCATTTCATTTCTATCCAACATCATAGGCCCGATCATTCCTGACCTCATCACCAGTTTTCATTTAAGCCTAACGATGGTTTCCCTGTTGCCCTTCGCTTTTTTCATTGCCTATGGATTTATGTCCATTCCGGCAGGCATAATGCTAGAGGTTTTCAAAGAAAAGAAAGTCATGATGTTTGCGTTTTTGCTCTCCAGTTTAGGCTCTCTTTTGATCGTTATTTCACCCAATTATATTTCCGCGATCGTATCGTTATTTATGATTGGCTGCGGAATGGCCATGTTGCAAGTCGTAGTGAATCCACTTCTTAGAACGGCAGGGGGAGAAGAAAATTATGCTAATTTTTCCGTTTGGGCCCAACTGATTTTCGGGTCTGCTTCTTACCTAAGTCCATTCGTCTATCAAACCTTTATTTTACAAAAAAAATTATCCGGCAGTCAGGCCGGTTGGTCAGCGGCATTTTTCCGAGAAATACCAGACGCATTCCCATGGCTTTCCCTTTACGTTTTATTTATTGCCGTTAGTTTGTTGATGGTCGTCATTATTTATGCATCTAAATTCCCAAAAGTCGAATTGGATGAAAGTGAAAAACCGGGTCCATTAGAGATTCATTTAACTCTATTTAAAAATAAATATGTGATTTTATATTTCATCGCCATGCTTTGCTACGTTGGCACAGAACAAGGAATATCAAATTGGATTTCGCAATTTTTATCCACCTATCACGGGGTAGATCCGCAGACCACTGGCGCTGATACAATAGCCTATTTTTGGGGACTTATGACCGCTGGGGGTATCCTTGGATTAATATTATTGAAAATTTTAGATAGCAGAATTGTGCTTGTCACCTTCTCTTTTTTAGCCATTGCATCTTTAGCTCTTGCGCTTTTAGGCACAAAATCCATGGCATTATTAGCCTTTCCATTATTGGGTTTGTTTCTTTCTGTGATGTTTCCCATCATATTTTCCCTAGCCTTAAATTCGTTCAAAGAGAATCATGGTTCCTTTTCTGGAATTTTGGTTACTGGGATCGTGGGAGGCGCCATTTTACCCTTTATCATTGGAGGAGTTGGCGATATTTTTGGCTTAAAAATAGGCATGAGTGTTTTGTTTATCACGCTACTATATATTTTCAGTATCGGTTTTTGGGCCAAACCCCTGGTCAATAATAAGCACTTAAATTTATTTAAGGAGAAGGAATAAGCTAGCTCTTTAAATGCTTTTTAAAGAAGTTGATGGTTCTCTCCCAGGCCAACTTAGCAGTTGATTCTTGATAGCGCGCGGGTGACGAATCATTATTAAAGGCATGTTGGGCCCCTTCGTAAATAAACAATTGATAATCGATGTGGTTGTTTTTCAACGCGTTTTCATAGGCTGGGATGCCCGCATTAATCCTTTCATCTAAACCCGCATAATGCAACATTAATTTGGCTTTGATGTTGGGCACCAAATTTGAGTCAATTTGTCGACCATAATAAGGAACGCCCAAGGTCAATTTGGGATCCTTAGCTGCCAAATCGTTCACGATACCTCCACCCCAACAAAAACCTATGCAAGCCGTTTTTTGATTACTATTTTTTAAGGTTCGAAGGTAGCTTAAGCCACTCATCATATTTTCAAGATTTTGCTTGGTATCCAATTTCCCAATCAACGTTCGTCCCTCATCTTCATTCGCGGGTGTACCCCCAAATTGGCTTAGGCCATCAATTCCTAAAGCAATAAAACCCTCCTTGGCGATTCGCCTCGTCACATCTTTAATATGTGGCGTCAAACCCCTATTTTCATGAATCACTAAGACAGCACCTAAAGATTCCTTCGCGTTTTTGGGTTGTACCAAATATCCTTTGATGACTCCATTGGGTGACGGAAATTCAGCAGTAGAAAAATTTAATTCTGCATCATCTTCCGCGACCATTGCGCTAGCCGCATAACTCCCTTCCAAGGCAGGCAGAATCGTATTTAAGGCTGCCACTCCGCCGACTAATTTTGTCAAGCGATTCAAAAATACCTCTCGAGTAAGTGGCTTATGGGTATATTCATCAAATAACTGGATGATTTCTTGGTTCATTTTCATGTTCAATTTTGTTTTATTTTTCAAATCTAAGCATAAAAAAAGTCCCTGAAAATCAGAGACTTAAATTTTTGTTGGCGGTCCGGACGGTGGGAATGAAACAAATCTGACTGAACTCAAATCGGACAAAAACGTCAAAATATAAT
>SXXW01000025.1 GCA_005791165.1 Cytophagaceae bacterium | reverse complement strand
TTAACACCTCTGGCTTGTTCGGTCCTGTTACGTTAACACTGAAATCAGAATTATAAGTAACGGTTCCTTCGCCTGACTGACCTTTTTTGGTTGTCACCAAAATTACTCCATTCGCTCCACGAGCACCATAAATGGCTGTTGAAGATGCATCTTTCAACACCTCAACTGAAACGATATCATTTGGATTCAAATAGTCAATCGCATTGGAAAATTGATTCAATGTTCCTTGAGGAAGCATTACTCCATCCACTACATATAAAGGATTGTTTGATGAGTTGATTGAACTAAATCCACGAACACGAACCGTAGTACGACCACCTGGACGACCAGAGTTGTTGTTCACTTGAACACCTGCCATACGACCAGCCAAAGCTTGGTTTAATGAAGATGCTGGACGCTCTAACAATTGATCCGTCTTTATTGAACTTACAGCACCCGTTAAATCAGATTTACGTTGAGTACCGTAACCGATCACGACTACTTCAGATAAGTTCTGAGCATTTGCTGCCAAAACAACATTGATCAATGTCTGACTTCCTACAGTGATGGTTTTGCTGTCATAACCCACTGAAGTGAATGTTAATTGGCTACTTGCGCCAGGAACCGAGATGGTGTACTTTCCATCAATGTTTGTACTTGTTCCTCTACTGGTTTCCTTTAGGATGATGTTAACACCCACTAAGGCCTCTCCTTTTTCATCGGTAACTTTACCGGTGATGGTAATGTCAGCGAGAGCATTATTGTCACCTTTCAATAATGATTCATTTTCTGAATTTATACCAATTGATTGCTCATCATTTTTACGCAAAACGATTCTATTGCTAACTTGAAAGTATTGAATATTTAGGGGTATTAATAGCCTATTTAACACACTGGATAAGGCTTCATTATTCGCAATTACATTTACTTTTTGACTAAGTTTCAATGCACGTGAATTATAGGAAAACTTCACTTGAGCCGATTTTTCAAGTTCTATCAAGGAATTTTCTAAGCTCACGTTGTTAAGAGTTATTGACACTTTGGTATCAAGTATTTCTTGAGCTCTTACGGGCACGGCAAATGCTATGCTAGAAAATATAAGTAAAATGGCTAATTGGGTTAAGGATATTTTCACGATTTTATAGAGGTCCCATCGTTTACTAAAACATTTTTTCATAATTTTGATTGTTAAGGTTGATACTTTTTTACGGGTTTCGACTAATTTCCAAACCTTTACAGAGGCTTTTGGAAATTCTTTAGAGCGTCTGAAATGTTACAGCATTTCGGCGCTTTTTTTATTTCTTATTTTTCCATATGTTATTATTTGCATCCATTTGAAATTATTTTAATATAGTTGCCATTCATTTCGTATCGGCTATTACTGCCCAAACTTTCACATATAATTTTCAACTTTTCAGGTAATGGTACATCGCTTAGCGATGTAGTCAAATAACATTCTTTTAATTTATCTTCCGGAAAGTCGATGGTAATCAAATAACCTTGCTCTAAGGTTTTAAATATTTGATGAACAGGGATATCCTTAAAATCGAAGCTTAATTGCTCCATCGTATTTGTCGCAGCTAGTAAAGGTTTATCTTGTGTGATATCTAATATTTTTTCAAAAAGTTGTTCTTTTCTAACAAACCTGGCCGCTTGGTTAGGTAAAAGCATGACTTCTTCTAAAGTGGCATTGCGAATATTTTGATTTGAACTAACTTTTACTTTACCCGTACGTACCAATACTTCAACGTTTGGTTGATTCGCATATGCAATAACCCTAAAACTTGTTCCATATACTTTCGTGACAGTTTCATTAGCATAGACATAAAAGGCTCTATTTGGATCTTTACTAATTTCAAAAAAGCCTTCACCAGAAAGATAAACTTTGCGTTCATTTCCTGTAAATATTTTAGGATAACTAAGTTTACTATTGGGCTGAAGTAAAACAGAACTTGCATCAGATAATGTAATGAGTTGGGGTTTATCCGAATTATTGGTTTGTTCAATTAATCCATTTAAATCACTTTTGACCAACTCTTGATAGGTAATGGTTGTATTTTGAGGACTTGATAAATTAGCATAATATAAAAATGTAGCCAAACCCACAACAAAAACGGCAGCTGCAGTTCTAAACCATGTATGATGCCAAATCGCTCTAAAAGGGAGCTCCTCATTAGACCTACCGATTTTTTTCCAAACTTTTTGGAGTGCCTTTTGTGTTTCTTGATTAGTTAAGGGTGTCTGCTCGACTTTCATTCCAATAATCCATAGTCGAGCTTCCTCTACCAATTTGGCACGATATGGATTTTCCACAGTCCATTCGCTCCAATTTAAAGGATCATCATTTCCTTTAACCCATTTTTGAAAAGACTCATCTGATAGAAAGTCTTCTATCTTATTGTAAGAATTCCGATTTTGCATTTGAATTTTGATTTCAAATACGGAGAGGCTAAGAATTACATTTGGTACCCACTAAATTGAACTTTTTTTTTAAAATTAATTTGGTGAAAAGTTCAAGAGTAGAAATAAAGCTGAAATTGGGAAATCTCTACGGAGTTGAAGAATTGCCCGATGAAGAAGATTTTTTGTAGACTGGTAATTTAAGTTTAGCACATCAGCCACTTGATCGACCGTAAGCCCTTGGTGGTAACGCAAATAAATGGCTTCTTTTTGTCGATCAGAAAGCTTATTAATACTTTTATTTAATTGCTCCACTTTTTTAGCTGTAGTCTCATCTGCAATCAAGCGGTCTTCGATTGAAAAATCAAATAAAAATTCTAGCGAATCAGTGTTTTTGATATTTGAAAAAATATGTTCACGATGATGAAGCCTAGCTATTCGCTTTCGTACACTTGATAGTAAATACGCTTTAACCACCATGGCCTCATTTAGTTTATAGCGATACGTCCAAATATCAACAAATACATCTTGCACGCAATCTTTTACCCTATCTTCTCCAGTCATTAACGTTTTTCCGTAATAGACAAGCATACTGTAATACCTTTCAAATAACGAGGAAAATGCTTCTTCGTCGCCCGACCTTAACTTATTCCAAAGGTTAGAATCACTAAATTTGTTAATATTTGACCTGATTTTTTCCAAAATAAAGAATTTTCCAAATCGAGACTAAATATTTTTCTAGTATCTATTTGTTAACTTATTATCAATTTGCTTTCAAATATTAATATTATTTCTTGAAATATGCGCCACATTCATTTTTTTTAAATATATTTTTATTGAAACTAATTTAAATGATACCATTATCGATAGGTAATTTGTTTATTCAATCCCAACACTCGTTTGAGTTTTTAAATATTAATGAATCCGGATTAAAATATAATTTGATATAATTATAAGTTATTCTCAATTAACAATTTAAATAACGTGCTTATATATACGTCATCAGTCTAAAGGGAACTTTTTCTTAATGAATTTTTTAATTTGAATTTTCTTTTTTTCTGTGCATTCATTTGCTGTTAATATATTCTCATAGTTCAATCCGATATGTTTTAAGGTTTCAATTTTGTTAAGATAATTGTTTGAAAACGCAATCTACGAAACAACCATTATTGGTCACTTTTATAACAAGATTTCAACGTACAATGGCAAATTGATTTGAGATTTCAGACAAATTAGAAATGTACCTAGAGGCAAAATTAAGCAAAATTCTGCTTTCTGTTTTGCTTTATCTGGACCATGGCAAGCAAAGCATTTATCAGATAAAATAGGCTTGACATGAATATTAATGTCAATTTCATTAGGTAAATTTTTTAATTCTAACGCCACCCCTTTGGGCATCGCATCTTTTTCCTTGAAGCCAAAGGACAGGAATAAACAAGCACATAAAATTTGCACTATTGGGAGCTTCATTTATTTGGATCTAGACGTTTAGGTGAAATTGTATCTGCTAATTTAAAAATAAATTGGCCTGATTCAATCTTTAATTTTGGCCTCATCTTTTTTAACGCATTTATTCCGCTTTCAGAAACCTTTGTATCCCAAAGATATAAAACTTTTAGATGTTGGCATTCCGCCAACTTCATTAAACCAACATCCGTAATTTTAGTCCCATAAAGGTTCAATTGTTCGAGTTGGCCTAAGTCTTTGAAAATTTCCAAATCATCATCTTTCAAATTAGTATGACCTAAATTTAAAACCCTTAGGTTTGAAAAATCTCGAAGTGCAGAAAAATCAATTTGGTCAGAATTATTTAATTTAAATTCTGTCACTTGTGTTTTAATAGATTTCGATTGGGCCAATAAAGCATTAAAATCGGATTTGACATTAATGAAATTTAAACTAATCCATTGGTTTTTTGCTCCCGAGGAAACGACACTAATTTTAGCTTCCTTTAATTTATCTAAAACTAGATTTTCAGTTGGGCCAAAAGGTTCCACATCAATTTCATTTTCTACAAGAATTTTATCTGAATTGGGTAAATCAATGGCCTGGCTACTTAATTCACTAGATGCTAGAACCATTTTTTGTTCAACCTCCCCAAAAGGTGCGCCCGTTGAAATCCATTTTTCAATGAATTGTATTTCCAATAAAGTCAATTGCTTTTTGCCTGTTGGCGGCATATGAAGATCATCATCTTCAGGTTTTACTAAATAAGCATATAAATGACTTTTTAGGGAATTTCCTGGAATCAATATTCGACCATTTTTACCACCCTTGCGAATAAAAAATTCAGAATCTAAACGCAGCCCACCTTTCTTTTTTTGAATGGAATGACACGAGTAGCACTTCGACTTTAATATAGGGACAATTTGATCCTCATAGGGATAGAAATAGGCTTTTGTTTCTCCTTGAGGATTTTCAATTTTTAACGATCGCCTGTTTTTCGTTTGAATGGTGACTGAAGAGTCAACAGCCGGCTTTAAAAAGTAACCTTCTCCGTACGTTAAAATGGATCCATAATGACCAGTGACAATAATTAAAATCAATAAACCCGCGAACAGATAATTCCGATATCGAATCCAAAAATAGGAGGCGAGAGCTAGGATAAAGGTGGACATCCCAGACCAGCGGTGAAAAAAAACAATTTCATCATTATATTCGCCGCTTGAAGCTAAAAGCCAACCAGCTAGGCAAGAAATCCCTGCCAAAATACTTCCAATCAATACGAGTATGGAAATGGAAGAATTAAAATCCTTTTTAGAAAAAATTTGAGAAAATTGTAGAGCAATAGCCATTAGAAGAATTCCAATGGGGAAGTGAATCAATAGTGGATGCAATTGACCTACAAACTCAGAAAATAATGCAAGCCTTGTAATTTCCATAGGCAATACCTATTCATATATTCCTTTGGCTATTTTTTCACTGATTGATTTTGGAGCCACCCATGCTAAAAATGCACCTAACTTATTAATGAATCCGGTGATAACTTCTGGTTTTTTTGCAAACATCCCATCTACAGCAATTTTGGCCACGGACTCCGCAGTCATGGTCACTTTTTTGGCTGCATTTCTGGCTTTGTCTGGTAAATTGGCCCGATCATTAAATGAACTTGTCGTTGCACCTGGACTGATAGCCGTCACTGAAATCCCTTTCTCCTTCCATTCATGAAACAAACCACGAGAAAAATGTAAAACAAATGCTTTAGATGCAGCATATAAACACATCAATGGGATTGCTTGATAAGCAGATGAACTAGCAATATTTAGCACATAAGCCTGACCCTTTCCAGTAAGCATGGGATAAAATGTATGGCAAGCTTCTACCAATGCATTCATATTAACCTGCATCATTTGTTGGTTTTCAACAAATGAGTATGATTCAAATTCCCCCACTAAACCATAGCCAGCATTATTGACCAGAATACGCAGGTCAACTTGCTTTTCCAAAACCCACTGATATATACGTGTCACGGACCCTTGATCACTTAAATCTGCTACTAAGTAGTCAACCGTATTGGCATATTTTTTTTCAATCGCCTCTTTAACTTGTTGGAGCTCATAGGAATTCCGAGCGACGATCAATAAATCATAGCCACGCGAAGCCAGTTCATTGGCTATTTCTTTTCCAATCCCTTTACTAGCTCCAGTAATTAATGCGTAAGACATAAATAATTTTCTTTATGATGAAAAAAATCTGCTCAATGAGCAGCTTTAATCTTATTTCTTGGGAGCAACAGCACCAGGGGCAGCAGCAGCTGGTGGTGCAGGGTTAAAATATGCTTTTATATCAGGGTCATCTGCTTTAATCTCCTGCGCTTTTGTGAACAATTCTTTCACTTTAGCCTCATCTTTTGTTACAGATAAATGATATCCACCTAAAAACTTATATGCCTCAAATAATTGATTCTTATCTTCTTTGTATTGAGTACTTTTTTCAGCTTTTAACTGATCCACTACCGCGATGAATTTTTCATAGTAAGGAGCACCTAACCATTTCGTTCCATCATAATCGATAAAGTTGTTGGCACGTGCACGATTGATATAAAATGGAGGCCATTTATCATTCACTGAAATGGACTTAGCAAACATTGAATCAGCACGCATCGCCATGGCTGGTCGGCCAATCGTATCTGCTTTATTGATGTAGGCAGCTGTTAAATATAAATCCATAGCCACTTTAAAATAATCTCCTGATCCTACCGTTTGAGCTCTTTTCACTTTCCATTCAATCGATTTAGTCCCAGCAATAGAAGCCTCTAAATATCTTTTTTGCTTATATCGAATGTCATGAATCAAAGTATACACATTGTTATTGGTATCTAAAGGTGCCGCTTTTTCCATGTAAGCAATGGCTAAAGAATCCTTACCTAAACCCTGATATCCTTTACCGAAGTATAAATCATCCATAAAGTAAGGCTTAACTCCTTTTTTTACCATCTCATCTAAATTGTCGATACCTTGTTGGAAATTACCCATTTCAACGCGTGAATACCCACGCATACGGTAAATATCATTATCACGAACTCCACGCTTATCAGCCTCATCCGTATATTTCATCGCTCCATCATAATCCTTAGAAAGGAAAAGCAATTTGGCTGTTTCCATCGTAACCTCTGGAGTGGCTTCTGCTTTTTCAATGTACTTTCTAAAATACCGAGAAGCATTTTTATACTGACCACCGATGATCAAGTACTCACCATAACGACGATGTCCAGGAGCATAATTTGAATCTAAATCCAAAGCCTCCTTATAACGTGCTTGCGTTTCTTTATAATTTTTTCCTCTTAAATAAACAGTACCAATTTTAACCTTAGCTTTTACATTGCGTGGATCTTGAGCAATAGCAGCTTCATAAGCTGTCACCGCATTTCCTCCATCGTTCTTAATTAAAAACGCGTCTCCTTTTACAATGTAATGCTCAGGCGCAGGCAATTTTTTATCCTTTAACATACGCTCTTGAATCACATCAATTAAACGTATGGCCTCACCTGGGTCATTATTATTCGCGTTAAAGCTTTCCTCTTTTCCTAAAATATAATACATGGAGTAAGCCTCAGCTATGCGATATAAAACATCAATATTTTTTGATTTTGTGTCTGCAATAATTTTATTAAACTCGACTTTAGCAGCAGAAACATTATTTTGTCCTACTAAAATAGAAGCTAAACCGACTTGATTTAAAGGGTTTTTAGGATCTGCAGCTTTCCCTTTTTCAAAACTAATTTTGGCATTATCCCAATCGCGTAAATGCAAATAGTATAAACCTAAATTGAAGTAATTCTCACCCGTAGGAGCAGAAGCCACAAGTCCTTCAAAAACTTGTTTAGCCCTACTTGGCTGATGTCGATCTAAAAAACGAAAACCGTCTTGTACCGTTTGACTAAATGCTACGTTGGATATTAATAATCCTATACCTAATATCCATGCTTTAAATTTCATCATTGTAAGTTTTAATTTTTTGCTAAAATAATTTTTTTCTAAGGCTTAGAACATCAAAATGTTCAACAATATAATCTAAAAGTTTCATTAAAATCGAATGACAAAATTAATTATAAAAATTTAGATTTTGTCAATTAAAAAAACAAATTCTTTACTATTGGTTAATTTGGTACGTTCTAATCGTGATAGGTCGGGTCAGCGGAATCAAGCCCGCCTTTAATACAATGAGTTGACCCATCTCGCCACAAACGTAATTGACAAAACCTGTTCCTAAACCTAGATGTGATTCTTTTAAAATCAACTTAATTTCCCTACGCAAAGGATACGTTTTTAAGGCCAAATTATATCCAAAAGGTTGCAAATATTTATCTTGTGTCAATCCATCTTTTTCAGCGACTGACATCACATGAACCGATTTAATGAATCCTAACGAAGTAGGGTTATCTCCATCACTAATCCAGTTTGATCCAATAATTCCCAAAGCATTCGAATGATTTTTAACATACTCAATAACAGCCGGATTAGAACCTGCAGCAAAGACGGCCAATTTCTGAGTGGCCGGAATACCTAATTTGTCGATTAAAAATTTAATATTACTTGAATTTGCTTTATCCACCACCAATAAAATTTCTCCGGAAACAGAATGGGCTCCCAATTTATTCCAATTGGAAATCTTTCCTTGCAATAATTCTTTCAAAAGGGGTAAGCTAATTAAGGTATCCGTATTTTTCTTATTAGTTAAAAGAGCTATTCCGTCCGCAGCAAATGGGAAGCTGCGGTAGGTTATTTTTTCACGCGTAAAAATTTCTTTTTCTTTCGAGGTAAGGTCGCGGGAAACTACAATAGACCGAACTTTTTCATTCAGCAAATCGGCAACCGCTTCATTTTCTGGGGTGAATTTTAAATTAATGTGAGCAAAATGATAATTGTTTTCAAAAGCTGTTTTTTCAGATTTTAATAAAAGCTGAAAAGACTCATCCACCGCGATTGAAATTTCTCCTTGCGCTGGACCGTCCTTGATATCCTCTTTCTTACTGAACAAAGAACATGAAAATAAGATGCCAGAAAGGAAAAACACTCCACATAAATTACGAGCCGTATTCGCCATATTCATCTTCATTTAATTCTTTATAATATAAATATGCTCTATAAAATCTAAAAAATCCATAGGCTAAAAACAAGAACCCAAGGTAATAATTAATGGATAAACCAAACCAAATACCGAGTTGGGCCTCCGACCAAAACGCCACATAAACTCCTAACAAACAATAAGCTAGGGCAGCGATTAAGCGAAACAAAACATTAATTATTTCTGCAGCAGACAATTTCATCTTGAATTTTAAAAACAATCAGACCTGCCAAAAACAAATTTAGCAGGTCTGAAGGAAATAAATTATATATTATTCAGATAATACAAAGGTAATTGGCTGAGTAAATCTTGAACGTACTGCACGGCCAGACTGCTTGCCTGGATTCCATTTAGGTACTGATTTAATCACGCGAATCGCTTCTTCATCGCATCCAAATCCTACTGATTTCAAAACCTGAACATCTTGTATCGTTCCATCTGTATTAACAACGAATTGAACATATACTTTACCGCCTACATTTGCACGCTGAGCAGCTGATGGGTATTTCAAATTTCTCTGAAGGAACGCACCAAAGGCACGTGGTCCACCAGGGAATTCAGCTTGTTGTTCCACCGCAGTAAAGATTTCATCTTCAGCAGGCTTAGGTGGCTCTACGGGAGCTGAACCTTTCGCATCTGGATCAACAGGTGGTTCGAAATTTTCCGTTTCACCCTTCACAGTTTCAGAAGCTGTATTTCCTTTTACCTCCTCTGGTGGCGGCTCAGGCTTTGTAACTTCCTCATCACGTTTAATCTCAGGAGGTAAAAACTTAGTCGTTGTTACCTTAGGGATTTCTTTGGGTGGTGGCGGCGGTGGCGGCGGCGGCAACTCAACCTTCTTAGGTGGAGGTGGCGCATCTAATTTCATTACTTCAGCTGTGATTTCTTCCTTGGTAGTGAGGTTTGCTGTCAACTGTTTCCAGAATGCTGCAATCAACAATGCACCTACGAAGAGAGCAGAGCCTAGTAATACCGACCGTTTGATAACCTTTGGATAGGTTGTCCTTAGCAAGAAAGCCCCAAATTCTCGGTTCTTCTCTTTAAAGATAATGTCATCCAATGTAGCATCTTGGCTTATTACTTGTGACATAGTATTTCTTAATTTAAAAATTTATTAAATAGGCTGTCGCCATTTTATTTTTTTGAACGTTTAATTAAATCCTCCGAAGCTGGATCAATCTCTAATAAGGCATAACGCTTATTTCCAGTAATCGCACATTCATCAAGCATATCCACCATATTACGGTATTTTGCTTTTTTCGTTGGTTTAATAACGAGCGTAAAGTTGTTCCCAATTTTCTTCTTCAAATCCGCAATTACCTTACGAATACCTGTATCAGAATAATCAGTCACATCTATTTTAGTACCTGCATCAGTCGGGATACCTTGGTAATAATACACCTTGAACTCATCTGGAATGACCGTTAAGGTCTCAGACAATTTAACTGGTGACGTTTCCTTTGTATCCGTCTTATCAGGCATGTTTAATTGCATGGTCACGGGTTTAGCTAACGTAGTCGTTAACATAAAGAAAGTGATTAGCAAGAAGCCTAAGTCCACCATCGGTGTCATGTCAATTTTGGTTGACATTTTTTTACTTCGCTTCTTCCCTCCGCCTTTCTTACCCCCACCGGAGCTATCTATTTCTGCCATTTCTTAATCTAATTAATAATGAATACTTATTTAGGTTTTCCTTCAGGAGATGTAATCAACTGAAATATATTGATATTTTGCGCTTGCAAAGTACCAATGATATCACTGAAAATTTCATAATTAGAATTCTGATCTCCCTTGATCGCAATCTTCAGATTCGGATTTGATAATTTGGCATATCCTACCCAATATGACAGCTCATTATTAGCTGAATCGATCGGAATACCTTTTATCAATTTTTTCGCATCTGCTGGTTTCATATTCAACACTTGACGCATCGCACCAGCCGGGTAGCCTACAATTTCAGAAGCCATATAATTCTTCTTCATTTCAGCTGTTATAGCAACTCCATAGCGATTAGCCATGCGCTCTAACATAAACTCCCTACCTAATTGATCGTCAGATGCCAAATAAACACCACCCTCATTCGATACACTTATCGTCAGCATACCATCTTTCGCATTCAAAGGTTTCTCTGAAATAGATGATGGTGGCACTATGGTAACTGCCTCCTCAGGACGAAACTTCGCGGTTAACATGAAGAACGTCAACAAAAGGAAAGCCACGTCACACATCGCTGTCATATCGAGTGATACACTTTGTCGTTTGGCTTTAACTTTTGGCATAACAATTAATAATTTGAACTGTGAAAAATAATTTAAAATAGGCTTTCGCCCAAAAGGTTCAAATATTAATTATGATGCGTAGCATAATTTTGGTTAACGCTCAAACCAATCTCATCAATGCAATAAGTCAATTCATCAATTTTAGATGTAAATAAGTTATACGCAATGATACAGATCGCAGAAGTACCAATTCCTAACGCTGTATTTACAAGCGCCTCAGAGATACCATTCGCTAATGCTGTTGAATCTGTAGATCCACCTGAATTTCCTAAAGCAGAGAACGCCTTAATCATACCGATTACCGTTCCTAAAAGACCAATTAACGTAGACACCGATGCTAAAGTAGCGATGATCGTTAAGTTTTTCTCTAACATAGGTAACTCTAATGAAGTAGCTTCCTCAACTTCTTTACTTAAAGAAGCTAATTTTTGCTCCTTATCTAAGGACTTGTCACCCGTTAATTGCTTGTACTTTTTCACTGCAGAAAGTGTTACGTTTCCAACAGATCCTTTTTGCTTGTTACATGCAGCGATTGCAGCTTCAGTATCATCCTTATCCAAAGATGCTTGAATCGAACGAACAAATGCATTTACATCACCCGTTCCTTTTGCTTTTCCAATAGTCAATAAACGCTCAATTGAAAATGTTAATGCCGTTAAGAAACACGTTATCAAAACTGGTACAATGACACCACCCTTATAAACGATACCAAAGTAATCGCCTGGAAGTGGGTGACCTTCATTTGTTCCACCCTCAAAGTGTGAACCATCTCCCATCACAAATGTGAAAATAGCAATGGAAATAACAAATAGAATAATTAAAATTAAACCTGCAGAAATACCGCCAGATTTTTTTTCAGTTGCAGCTGGCTTAGCAGCTGGCTTTGGTTGTTGTGTACTCATTAGTTTGGTAAATTTGGGGTTAAAAAATTAATAGTTTACATAACACTTTCAAAAAACACAAGTCACGTAGTTTTCATAGTTAGCGCTTCCTTGGTATTTTCAGTGAAAGCAAAAGTAATGTAATTCTAATTTAATTTTAACATGGTTTAGGTTATATTAAGATGATTTTTTTTTCATGCCCAAGAAGCCTATTGTACTATCTTAATATTTTCCCCGAAATAGCATCAATAATAGGGTACTTTTTTGGGATTAAGAATTTGAAAAAAAATTAAAAAAAAATTAAAAAAACCTCTAATTGGTATAATTTATCGTCTAATTATTAATTTAGACTCCAATTAAACAGCACATGGATTCTCCTTTTTACAAAAAAAGCCCAAAAGCATCATCTAGAAAAAGTGATAGCTCCTCTCTTAAAGAAGCCATTGAATCTCTACTTAAAATATATAAATTACAAGGGAAATTTGATGAGACGTATGTTACGGCCAACTGGGAATCCATTATGGGCAAACCGATCGCTGCCAGAACGCAAAAGGTGTACGTGACGAATCATAAATTATTTCTACAAATCGATTCCGCGCCACTCAAGAAAGAACTGATGATGGCCAAACAAAAAATGATCGAGTTAATCAACAAATCAGCTGAAAGCGAGGTAGTTAAGGAAGTGATTTTTCTTTAATGAAATTATTTGAATCATCGATCCACAAATCATTAAAATGAAAATGGAGAATTTCAGCGGTTATAAACTGAATATTTTATTCAATAATCCCTTTAGAATTACCATCATTCAAGGCATAAACCTCAATTTGAAGTTCTTTCGGTAACATCTTGACCCATTGCCCATAGTAATGCACCAAATCCTGTCCCAATGTAGGTGCGGATTGTAACATGAATGAACTAGGTCAAGAGATTTATGAACTTTCAAACTCTATTTTTTTGAAATAATCCGAAATTAATACCTTGGGTATGAATAAAAAAACGCAGATATTTACCAAATAAAAAAATCTATGTCAATTCCCCCATTATTAAATTCTGGCGACCTAGTTTCGGTTTTATCCCCGGCATCACATACCAACTCCAATGCCTGGGAAAAAGGAATAGAAGTACTTGAAAAATGGGGATTGCGTGTGGACCGAAGTGAACATTATTTATCTCAACATTTTGGTTTTGGAGGCACCGATGCAGAGCGCTTAAGCGACTTACAAAAAGCACTAGATAATCCTGAAATTAAAGCCATTTTTCCAATCAGAGGGGGTTATGGCTCTAGTCGCTTATTAGACGATTTAGATTTTTCCCATTTTTTGCAAAATCCGAAATGGATTGTTGGCTTTTCAGATATAACCGCATTATTAACGCACATTGATTCATTAGGTGTTGCCGGAATTCATGGCCCTATGCCCAATAATTTTTGCCAAAAAGGAGGAGAATATTCTCTGCAGGCATTGAACAGATTACTGTTTAATGGTAGCGTCATGTACACATGTAAACCAAGTCCATACAATATCTTAGGAGAGGTTCAAGGAGAATTAATCGGCGGAAATCTGTCCTTATTAACACATTTAATGGGCACGCCGAGCTTTAATAAGCCTGATGGAAAAATTTTAGTGATTGAGGAAATAGGCGAAAGACTATATCACGTAGATCGCATGTTGGTCCAATTAAAACGATCAGGATATTTTGAGGGACTTACCGGAATGATTATTGGTGGATTTACTGATTGCAATGAAGCTCCATTAACCATTGGAAAATCTGCGCAGGAATTAATTTTAGAACACACCGAAGATTATCAATTTCCCATTGCCTTTGATTTTCCATTAGGACATGTCCCGGCAAACCATCCGGTGGTTTTTGGAGTGAAGACCAACTTACTGATAAGTTCTGAAAAAGTCCAACTAACTGTTCAGCTTTAAGATTCATTTGGTGTAATAAGGGCTAGATTTGAGTCAATCAATTCGCCAAAATGCTCGCAAAAACTTTTGGAAGCTCTGTTTTTGGAGTATCCGCTTCTTTAATAACCATTGAAACCAATGTCGGCCAAGGCACCAAATGCTTTTTAGTGGGCCTCCCCGATTCAACCATCAAAGAATCCATCCTTCGAGTAGAATCCTCCTTAAAACAATTGGGATTCTTCTTCCCGCGTAGAAAAGTGATTATTAATTTAGCCCCAGCCGATATTCGAAAAGAGGGTTCGGCTTACGATTTACCCATAGCACTTTCCATTTTACATGCCTCTGAACAAATTAGTTTTCCTGATTTAGATCGCTACGTCATCATGGGCGAGCTAGGGTTAAATGGAGATTTAAGGCCGATAAAAGGGGCATTGCCGATGGTTTTAGAGGCTAAAAAACAGGGTATTTTTAAAATCATTTTACCCAAACAAAATGCCAACGAGGCCGCCATTGTCAGTGAAGTGGAGGTCTTTGGGATGGAAACACTCCAAGAAACCGTCCAGTTTTTGCGAGGCAAAACGATACACCATAAAACTTTAATCAGTATTGAAGATTTGTTTACTCATCAAAGCCACGATTTTGAAGTTGATTTTTCGAATGTTCAAGGTCAGGCACACGCTAAAAGAGCCATGGAAATTGCCGCTGCTGGTGCACATAACCTCCTTATGATAGGTCCGCCAGGTGCTGGCAAAACAATGTTAGCCAAAAGAATCTCAAGCATATTACCGCCAATGACGCTCCAAGAAGCACTCGAAACGACCAAAATACATTCAGTGGCTGGGAAATTAAGTGATAAAAAAGCACTCATTGCAACTAGGCCATTTCGATCGCCTCATCATTCTATTTCAGCCGTAGCTTTGATTGGCGGTGGATCCGTTCCCCAACCAGGGGAAATTTCACTTGCACATCATGGCGTTCTTTTTTTGGATGAATTGCCGGAATTTTCAAGACATGTGTTAGAGGTGTTGCGCCAACCGCTTGAAGATCGAAGCATTCACATTTCTAGGGCAAGGTGGGTGGTCGAATTTCCGGCCAACTTCATGTTGATAGCGAGCATGAACCCATGTCCCTGTGGGTTTTACAATCATCCCATCAAGACATGTACGTGTGGGTCGGAAAATGTTCGTAAATATTTAAATAAAATTTCGGGTCCATTATTAGATCGAATCGACATGCACGTAGAAATTACTCCTATATATTTTGAAGAAATGACTTCAGAAAAGCCGACGGAAAATAGCGAAACAATCCGCCAAAGAGTGATAAAGGCCGTTGATATGCAGAAAAAACGTTTTGAAAGATCACAGAATACCTATTCAAACGCAACCATGTCTTCACAAATGGTTAAAGAAATTTGCCAATTAGATACTGCGTCCCAACAATTACTTAAACGAGCCATGGATAATTTGCAACTTTCCGCCAGAGCTTATGACCGAATTTTGAAGTTGGCAAGAACGATTGCAGATTTAAGTCAAATGAATAAAATTGACTTAGCACATGTAGCTGAGGCCATTACCTATCGAAATTTAGATAGAGAAAATTGGGCAGGATAATGTATTTTTGAAAAAAAATAGGTTTATGCTAAAGAAAATTTCAATTCTATTCCTCTTCATTCAACAAATTGCTTTAGGACAAAGCAAAACAGAAAATCCTTCATTTAGGCCTTTAGAGAGTTTTGAGCAAATATTTGCCAAAGCTATTAAAGAAAAAAAGCCTGTGTTTTTCGAAGCATATCTGCCAACATGTTCTCATTGCATGGCCTATGATAAGACATTACGCGACCCAAAAATAAAATCATACTTGTCAACTAATTTTTTAGCTTACCAATTGGATTTGAGCAAAAGAGAGAATGGATTATTTCTAAGAAAAAATAAAATATTTGTTCCTTCAACTCCCTCCTTTATCATTTTTTCACCTGAAGGTAAAGTGATCAATGTCGAACCTGTGGGAGATGAAACAAATACCATCGATGGGATTCAGTTGATTTTAAATAAGGCGAAAGATATGAATAAAAATATGGTCGCTAGCCTTAAGAAGTTTGATGCTGGAGATCAGGATTTTGACAATATGTTATCCGTGGCGCTATTCGCACGATATACGATGGATACGGTAAAAAATATGGAAGTTGTTAATAAACTTGCCAATTCCGTAAAGCCTGAACAGTATCTGGATAAAATGTCTTTTTTATTAATGCAGCGAGTAATGTTGGATACGGATAATAAGCTATTCCAATTTTTCATTCAAAATCTTCCGGCCTACAAGAAAAAATTTGATTCCTTGGAGGTAAAACAAACGGCCGAAAATGTTCTAATGTCTAGTTTATATTGCAGTAGGGCTAGAAAATATTCCCCAAGCAAAATTGATCAAATAAAAAGTGGACTTAGGTTATTAGGTGTGCCCGAAAATCAAATTGCTACACGCTGCATTGTTTTGGAGGTGTTAATTGACTTAGGCCAACAAAATATTCAGGATGCAACGGGGAAAATCAAAAACTATTATCAAGGCAAACCCATTCCTGAAAAAGAAATGGAATTTTGGTGCACGCA
This sequence comes from Cytophagaceae bacterium, assembly GCA_005791165.1. Taxonomy (GTDB): domain Bacteria; phylum Bacteroidota; class Bacteroidia; order Cytophagales; family Spirosomataceae; genus Aquirufa. The sequence continues at coordinate 177,263 of SXXW01000025.1, read as the reverse complement.
ATTAAAGAGAAATCAAAAAGCGGAAATGCCTTGTCCTTTAACCCAATAAGATAAATTATATCCATCTTATCGCTTTTACCTTTGGTATTTTACTGAAAAAAAACTAATTTTCTAAAAGGTTTCTAACCCGGTTCTATCCATCAACCTATGAAAAGAATTTTTACTTTATTTCTCTCACTTTCTGTTTTGTTAGTTTCCACAAGTTCGACCCCTTTAGGTGGGGAAGAAAGTCTTGAGGATGTATTCAAACGAATTAAAGAGGAGGTTGAAAATAACTCAAAGGCCTATACAACATTAGGTGATGCATGTGCAAAAATAGGCCATCGATTAACGGGAAGTCCTCAAGGTAAAAAAGCAGAAGAGTACGTCTACAAAATGTTCAAAGATTATGGATTTCGCGACGTAAAATATCAAGGATTTCAAGTTGAAGCATGGGCTAGAGACACCGTAACCTTATCCGTCGCACCCCCAAAATCAGATGACTTCAGGGAAATCCAAGTAGTTTCACTTGCAATGACTCCCGTAGAGGCGAACATTCAAGGAACCATCGTGGATGTGGGCAATGGACTAGATGCCGATTTTGAATCCAAAAAGGAATGGATAAAAGGCAAGGTCGTTTTAGCTAATATCGGTTTATTAGATGCCGCGCCAGGAACAAAAAATTTACATCGATCCGAAAAAACAGCTCTTGCCATACAATATGGTGCGATTGGCGTTATATTTTCCAACAGCGTGAAAGGCCAAGTTTTATTGACGGGAACAGCATCAGTAACTGGGAATTTGATTTCCATTCCTGCTGTTTGTGTATCTTATGAAAGCGGGATTGAAATCAGAAAATGGCTAAAAGACCAACCTGGTTTATTGGGGTTAATTGAGATGCACAATGTCAGCCAACCGATTAAAGCTAGAAATGTAGTAGCTACATTAAAGGGGGATAATCGAAAATACAAACATGAAAAAATTATTATCGGCGGCCATTTAGATTCATGGGATTTAGCGACAGGGGCCATCGACAATGGAATTGGTTCATTTTCGGTGATTGATATCGCCAGAACCTTCAAAGCATTGGGTTTAAAAAGTAAGCGCACCATTGAATTTGTTGCGTTTATGGGAGAAGAAGGTGGATTGTTGGGCTCGAAAGCCTACATAGAACGAGCAAAAAAATCGGGTGACATAGACCAAATTGTTTACATGATCAATTTAGACATGACAAATAATGTGCACGGATTTAATGGGGGAGGAAGAAAAGAACTCATGCCATTATTAAAAGAAATTGGGGACAAGATTAAATCCATCGACGAAAAATTCGCGAATGAACTTGAGAATTCCGCCGGTTTACATTCAGATCATCAATCATTTTTGCTCGAAGGAATTCCTGCTAGTGCCCCAATGGGAAAATTACAGAAAAGTGTTTTGGACTGCTATCACGCCGATTGTGACGTGTTTGACTTAGTCAATAAAAAAGAAATGGAAAACACAGTAAAGTATACAGCCATGTTACTCTATGGTATGGCAAACACAAATAATTTTCCTGCCAAACGACTTGACTTCTATTCTACACGTGATTTTTTCATCAAAGAAAATCTCAGGAGGGAATTAGAATTAGGCAATGAGTGGCGCTGGGGCAACGATTGATGAATAATTTTTTAATATATATGACAAGCTTTTTAAAAATATGAATAACTTGAATCCTTCTTTCTTTGATCATAATATGGAAATAGTTCCCGAATCTTCGTTTAAGTCAATCATCAAAGTTATTGGAATTGGAGGAGGTGGCTCTAATGCCGTACGCCACATGGATAAGCTGCACATTAAAGGTGCCGATTTAATTATCTGCAATACCGATTCACAAGCCTTGGCATCCAATTCTGTCAAAACAAAAATTAAACTTGGAAATCAAGGTTTAGGTGCGGGAACGGATCCTGAGGTAGGCCGACAAGCTGCCATCGAAAGTAAAGAAGAGCTTAGTAAAGTTTTGACTGATGAAACTGAAATGGTATTCATAACAGCTGGAATGGGTGGAGGTACAGGAACGGGTGCAGCTCCAGTAATAGCGCAATTAGCTCGTGAAAAAGGGCTTTTGACCGTCGGTATAGTAACAGCACCTTATAAGTGGGAGGGGAAAGAGAAAATAAATTATGCCTTAAAGGGAATTGAAGAACTTAAAACTTATTGTGACACCGTATTGGTAGTCATGAATGATAAATTAGCTGAAATCCATAAAGATTTAGCCTTAAAAGATGCATTCTCCAAGGCGGATGATGTGCTTGCAAAGGCAGTAAAAAGTGTAGTTGATGTGATCGCAAAACCAGGTGATGTCAATACGGACTTTATGGATGTTAAGAAGGTATTGAAAAATGCAGGTCAAGCGATGATGAGTTCAGCCTTAGGCCAAGGAGAAGAAAGGGCTTTAATGGCTATTTCAGATGCGTTAGAATCTCCATTGCTTAATTCGCAAGAAATTAAAGGAGCAAAAAGAATTTTAGTAACGGTCTCAACTAGTAGTAAGAGAGACTTAGTCATGAGTGAACAAGATATCATCGTTGAGTATTTGCAAGCCAGGATTAGTGAGCAAGCCGATATGATCAAGTTTGGTATATCAACGGACGAAGATTTACAAGACGATCTTTACTTAACTGTGATTGCCGCAGGTTTTGAACACGAAAATGATGACCTAGATAAGTTTCACCGAGGAAGTACCGAAGGATATAAGCAGGGTACCCAGGCATCCGTTTTACAAGCTGGAGATAAATTTGATTTTGACGACTATGGATCTGCAGGTCAGACAGTTGACATAGAAAATGAGGTAGTTCGATTTGCTAAACTAGTCGACCTATACAAAAATGGTGGACCTTCTGAAAAAGATTTTGCCATTCCTGCCTACCAAAGAAATAAGGTCCCATTGTATGATTTGAGAACAGTTCCTCAAGATCGTTGGATCGAATTAGCGCTTTATGAAGATTAATATTCGCTAACCTTGTTTACGGTTTTGCGGATTAATTCTTCGCTAGCATACATAATTTCAAATTCGGATATTCCTGGAATTCCACCCATGGAAATGTTGGGTCTCCTATACTCCATTTGGGAATCTTTCATGGCTCTAGCACTTAAGTGAATGGCATCTACGCCAATTTGCAAGAATTCTTGGCAATTATCAGGATGAACTCCACTGCCCGCCATGATTTCAATACGAGCATTTGACGCTTGGACCATTTGGGCAATATTTAAAATACCATCAAGCGCTTGGTCACGCTGACCCGAAGTTAATATCCGTGTAAATCCCAACGAAATCAACGCCTCCATGACTAATATTGGTTCTTTAGAAACATCGATCGCACGGTGAAATGTTAAAGGTATGGTTCCCGTCGCCTTGCGAATTCGATCTATAAATGCATAATCTATTTCGCCATTTGGAAGCAAAGCACCCAAAACAAGACCGTGGACCCCTGATTCAATTAATGCAATGGCTTCCGCTTCCATCGTATCTTTTTCATGGGAGTCATAACAGAAATCCCCCCCGCGTGGCCTAAGCATCGCATGAACCTCTATATTAGTTTGCGATAATACTTGGCTCAATAAGCCCCCTGAAGGAGTTGTCCCCCCATCCCAAGGTGACGCACATAATTCGACACGATTTGCACCCGCACGATCTGCAGCCAAGCAAGAAATGTATGAATAGGCACAAACTTCTACTTGTACACCCGGATTTTTCTCCATATTAATATCTCAAATTGGGCCAATTTGGCACTTATTTTATATTTATTTAAAATTTAAAAAATAAATCTTTTATAAATATTTTTTTATTTTACTTTTGCAAACCGAAGCGAAGTAATTTCAATTCGGAGTACAAAATTTAGAAATAATTTTCAATAATAAGTTTTAAGCATAAATTTATATCCTATGTATTGGACACTAGAACTAGCCTCCTATTTAGAAGATGCCCCTTGGCCTGCTTCAAAAGATGAATTAATTGATTTTGCCATCCGTACAGGATCTCCTTTAGAGGTGGTTGAAAATCTACAAGAATTAGAAGATGACGGACAACCTTTCGAAAGTATCGAAGAAATTTGGCCTGATTATCCCACCAAAGACGATTTCTTCTTTAATGAAGATGAATATTAAGAAATAGAGGCGAAAGCCTCTTTTTTTATGTCCTCAAGTTTCCTGCCCAATGCCTCATCGCGCAACCCAATACCCCAGCGCCGGTTGACCACATCATCCCAGCAAGTTGCCATTTCGTGTTTTTTCAAATAATCAATTTCGCCTTTCATATAAGGGAGACCTTCCACAATTAATTCAGTGCCTTTCGGTATATTCTGACAAAAGTCAATCACCTTCGGGGCCAATGAACCATAGGTTTCATATAAATGTCTGCGCGTTTCCAAATTCAAAATTGACGAGTTAAGAAATAGGTCTACATCAAATTGATCACCCCCCATGATCGGATGATTTTTAGTCAAGCATGGAGATTTGGGGACATGCAAAACTTCCGTTTCTAAAATATCCATGGTGTCTTCCGCCATGATTCGATAAGTGGTCCACTTGCCGCCCATAATACTGACCAATTTACTTCTGCGGTCCACCTCCACCTCATGATCACGAACAAGTGATTTGGTATCTGTCTGCAGAGCCGTCTGAAGTTGGACTTGCAATAAAGGTCTAAGGCCCACAAACCCCGCTTTTATATCAGATAGGCTTGCTTTTTCCAAGGCAAACCGATTGAAATATTCAAGCAAATAAGTCTTCTCCTCGTCGAATATAATGGGATTTTCAGATAATTTATCCGCATCATCTGTCGTACCGACTAACACATATCCACACCAAGGCAATAAAAATACAACACGGCCATCGTCCGTTTTTGGTATCAATAAAGCTGTATCTCCCGGCCAAAATTTCTTTTCTAAAACAATATGAGCTCCCCGACTCACCTTCATTCTTTCTTGCAGATTTGGGTTTGCCAACTTCCTAATTTTATCAGTAAAGGGACCCGTAGCATTAACAACAGCTCGAACATTGAATTGAAATTCTTTATTTCCAATTAAATCCTTTCCATGAACTTCCTTTATTTTTAAACTTTCATCGCTAGAAATAAACGAACACAATTCTGCGTAATTCAAAACTGTGGCCCCTAACCTTTCTGCCTCCTGCAAAATCGACAAGGCATACCGAGCGTCATTCATTTGGCCATCGTAGTATAAAATACCACCGACAATTTTTTTCAAATTTAAAGCAGGAACCTCCTTTTGAATTTCTTTTTTATTTAAGCCTCTTGAATCCTTTAAATTTGTAGCACCCGCAATTTTGTCATACAGCCACATGCCAATCCGGTAATAGGCTTGGTCAAACCAAGAATAACAAGGAGTTAATAATGCCAAGGGATGAGCTAGATGAGGTGCATTTTGAAGCATGATTTTTCGCTCATGAAGCGCTTTATAGACCATTTTAAATTGTTGCCAATCCAAATTTTTAACGGCCTGCTCCAAATAGCGAACGCCACCATGCACTAATTTAGTCGATTTAGAGGAAGTTTGCGAGGCGAAATCACCCCGTTCAATGACAATCACTTTGTAGCCACGTAAAGTTGCGTCTAAAGCAACTCCGGCTCCCGTAGCCCCGCCACCGATCACACAAATATCATATGAATCGGCTAATTTTTTGAATTGCTCTTGGCGGTTGAATGACATCTAATAATTTAATTTCAAATAAATAATAGGCAAATTACTAATATCAGATAAAATAAAACGCAAAAGATTCCATTAATATTGATAAAAATGGAAGAGATTTTATAATTTTGCAGTCCTTTGAGTTAGCTTCCTAAAACATATTAGCTATTCAAATATAAAAGAGCGTTAATTTAGATTCCTGTAACAGGATTATTATGGCAAAGAAAGAAAAAAAAGATGTAATGGAAATGATTGAAAGTCCAGAGGCACTACAACAAGAAGTTTCTAAAGTGACTGGATTTTTTGAAAAAAATAAATCGACCACATTAGGAGCGGGTGTAATTTTAATCGCAATTTTTGCTGGATTTTTCGGTTATCAATGGTATAAAAATTCCCAGGATGTTGAGGGTGAAAAGAAATTATACAAAGCTGTTTACGCATTTGAATCTGATTCATTGTCTGCAGCAGCTAAAGATATGGCCAAAATTTCTGATGAATTTGGAGGCAATACCCAGAATTTATCTGATTTATATTTGGGAATTACTTTGTTGAAACAAGGGAAATATGACCAAGCAATCGAAAAATTAAAGAACTTCAGCAGTTCTGATTTATTAGTTCAGGCACGTGCATATTCATTAATTGGAGATGCTTATTCAGAGAAAAAATCTTTTGGAGAAGCTATTGAATATTATCAAAAAGCAGCAGATTACAAACCAAATAAGTTTTTCACTCCTACCTATTTGTTAAAATTAGCATTAGCTTTTGAAGCAAATAAACAAGGAAAAGAAGCGCTAGATGCTTATTCGCAAATCACGGATAAATTCCCTGAATCAGCTGAATCGGTACCTGCAAAAAAATACAAAGCGCTTTTAGAAAGCTCTATCTCTGAATAAAAAAATATGAATGATGTTTTAAGGGATAAGGGCAAACGCTTTTATCCCTTATTATTTTAATCCCATTAATATGTCATCAGCAAATAAAAATTTGAGCGAATTTCACACCAATAAATTACCCGAAATTCAACATAAAAAGTTTGCCATTTTAGTTTCTGAATGGAACGAAGAGGTGACTAATTCCTTGTATGCAGGGGCCTATGAAACGTTAATAAAACATGGGGCACAAGAGAAAAATATTATTAGCCAATCGGTACCGGGAAGTTTTGAATTGACATTAGGTGCTCAAAAGATGGCTCAAAAACCAGAGGTTGACGCAGTCATTTGTTTGGGATGTGTGATTCAAGGGGAAACAAAACATTTTGATTTTATTTGTCAGGCCGTTGCCCAAGGAATCACAGAGGTGAGCATTAAATTTAACAAACCCGTCATTTTTGGTGTATTAACTCCGAATACTCAAGAACAAGCGATGGACCGAGCGGGAGGAAAACATGGAAATAAAGGAGATGAAGCGGCTATTACAGCCATAAAAATGTTAGCTTTTTAATTTTTACGATATGCAAGTTTGGAAATTTGGAGGAACTTCCGTTGGGAAGCCCGAGAGAATGAAATCGATACGCCAACTCATCACTGAGGATGGCCAACCGAAAGTTGTGGTGCTTTCAGCATTATCAGGCACAACTAATGCCTTATTATCCATCACGGAGTCAGTAATCACAAATAACATTGCTGAAGCGGAAGCTAAGGCCACATTTTTAAAAGAACATTATCATTCATTTATTCATGCGTTATTTCTGACAGAAAAAGGCCTAAGCGCAGGTCAAGAAATTATCAACCGTGAGTTTGATTTCATAAATAAGTTGATCGAAACCACTCCTTACTCCATCAAAGAAGAAAAGGAAATGGTGGCTTTAGGGGAGCTTTTGTCGACCCAAATTTTTGAAGCTTATCTACAAGAAGAAGGTGTTGATTCATTGCTTTTGCCAGCGCTTGATTTCATGGTGATCGATGAAGACAATGAGCCCATCATGTGGAAAATAGAAAAAAACATTGCTGAAATATTAGCCCCACATAAAGGAAAACAAATTTTTATCACCCAAGGATTTATTTGTAGAAACCCTGCCGGGGAAGTTGACAATTTAAAGCGTGGAGGTTCCGATTATACCGCATCCCTCATTGGCGGAGCTATCCAAGCCGAAGAGGTACAAATTTGGACCGACATCGATGGAATGCACAACAATGATCCTCGAATTGTGAAGAATACATTTCCAATCCGCGAATTATCTTTTGCTGAAGCAGCAGAGCTAGCTTATTTTGGAGCAAAAATTCTTCATCCAAGTACCATTACACCGGCTAAAATGAAGGGTGTTCCTGTGCGATTAAAAAACACAATGGAGCCCACGGCATTTGGTACGTTGATTTCTGAAAAATCGACTGATATTGAAATTAAAGCTATTGCAGCTAAAGATAATATTACAGCCATTTATATACATTCCACCCGAATGTTGAATGCCTATGGGTTTCTAAAACGAGTTTTTGAAGTATTTGAAAAATACAAAACACCCGTGGATATGATCACAACTTCAGAGGTTTCTGTTTCTGTGACCATCGACCAAACGACCCATTTAGACGCCATCATGAGTGATTTGAGGGAATTTGCCGAATTGGAAAATCCGGATAAAGACCAAGTGATTATTTGCATCGTAGGGAATTTTTGGGCAGATAAAGAAGGTATTGCTATTAAAGTATTGGATGCCATTAAAAGTATTCCAATCCGAATGATCTCTTATGGTGCATCCGAACATAATATTTCTTTACTTGTAGATGCAAAACATAAAAATGATGCCTTAAATGCATTAAACGACGGACTTTTTAAAAAATAAATTATGTTAACCATTCCTTTCATTCGGGCAAATTCAGAAATCACTATCCATGGATTGAGAAAAAAGCATGTGGCTAATGCATCCGAAATTGTCGGTCAATTGATTGCTATGGATGACCAGCGTAAAAGCTTATTGCAACAAGCTGAATCTGCTTTGGAGATATCGAATGTGGCGGCAAAGGAAATTGGCACGCTCATGCAATCAGGCCAAAAAGAATTGGCAGAAGGTAAACGAGCAGAATCAGCCGCTTTAAAAGGAACCATAAAAGAAAAAGAAGAGGCAGCAAAAGCGGCAGAAAAACAAATGCTCGACTTATTAGTCACGCTACCCAACCTCCCACATAGCTCCGTTCCAGAAGGAAAAACGGCAGAAGAAAACGAAGTAGTTTTAACATGGGGCTCATTGCCCGAGATGCAAGCTGACGCCCAGCCACATTGGGACCTAATTAAAAAATATGACATTATTGATTTTGATTTAGGAAATAAAATTACGGGTGCTGGATTTCCTGTTTACAAGGGAAAGGGAGCAAGGTTACAAAGAGCATTGATTAATTTTTTCTTAGACGAGGCGATAAAAGTAGGTTATTACGAAATCCAACCCCCCATTTTAATTAATGAAGATTCGGGTTTTGGAACAGGCCAATTGCCCGACAAGGAAGGTCAAATGTACGTAACGAAAGAGGAAGGACTTTTTTTAATTCCTACGGCGGAGGTCCCCATTACCAATTTATACCGGGATGTCATCGTCAATGAAAAGGAATTACCTATCAAAAATGTAGGCCATACTCCTTGTTTTCGACGTGAAGCAGGATCTTGGGGAGCCCATGTACGCGGGCTTAATCGATTGCATCAATTCGACAAAATTGAAATTGTTCAAATCCATAAACCTGAAACTTCTTACCAAGCATTGGAAGAAATGTCCTTGCATGTTCAAGGCTTATTGCAAAAACTCAATCTCCATTACCGCGTTTTAAGACTTTGCGGGGGCGACATGGGTTTTGCTTCAGCACTAACTTATGATATGGAAGTTTGGTCAGGAGCTCAAAATCGGTGGCTTGAGGTAAGTTCGGTCTCCAACTTTGAAACGTTCCAAGCAAACCGTTTAAAACTGCGTACTAAAGTGGAGGGAAAATCGATTCTTTGTCACACGCTAAATGGTTCAGCGTTGGCACTTCCGAGAATTGTAGCTGCTTTATTAGAGAACAATCAAGGTCCGGATGGAATCAAAATTCCCGAAATCCTGGTTCCTTATACTGGATTTACTCACATTAATTAATCCCGTCTACACTCAGCCTGAAACCTTCTCCATGCAAATTGATGAGCTGGACAGATGAATCATCCTTTAAAATTTTCCGCAATTTAGTCATGTAGACATCCATGCTGCGTGCGTTAAAATAGGTGTCATCCCCCCAAATTAATTTTAGGGCAAAACTCCGACTAACCGGCTGGCCCAAATTTTCACAAAGCAGTTTCATTAAATCATTTTCCTTGGGCGTTAATTTTACATCAACCGCCCCCAGAGACAAGCGCATTTTATTCGGATAAAAAATATATTGCCCTAGGTGTATTTGTTCAGCCAAGGCTGGCAAAACTTTATCAGAATCTGATCGACGTAAAACGGCGTGAATGCGGGCCAACAAAACTTCCATGGAAAAAGGTTTTGTTAAATAATCATCGGCACCTAATTTGAATCCCTGCAAAGTGTCTGCTTCCATCGCCTTTGCCGTTAAAAAAATGATAGCCACTTGACGGTGATTCGCTCGTATATCTTTGGCCAAAGAAAAACCATCTTTCTTGGGCATCATGACGTCCAACAAACATAAATCAAATTGGCCGTCGACAAAATATCCTAGCGCTTGGTCCCCATTTTGAGCCCAAGTAACTAAAAAACCCTTTTTCTTTAAAAATTCTGATAGCAATAATCCTAAATTGGGATCATCTTCGGCCAACAAAATTCTCGGTTGATGATTAACTTCCATACGGCAACGAAATAATGAATGTACTTCCAGCACCTAAGGTACTTTCTACTTTAACTTTTCCTCCATGAGCGTCAATAATCTTTTTGACATAGCTTAGGCCTAAACCAAAACCCTTAACATTATGGATATTACCCGTGGGCACTCGATAAAAAGGCTCAAAAACAGATTCAAGAACACTTTTTTCCATTCCTATTCCCTGATCTTTTATTTTGATGACACACTGCCCATCATGGGATTCCGTTTGAATTTCCACATCTAATTGATTCGGACTATACTTAATGGCATTATCCATTAAATTATGAATTACATTAGAAATATGTACTTCATCCAATGCCAAAATGGGATTTTTGGCATCCAAATTTAATTTTAAAATTCCCTGATTTGCATGTATAATTGGATTGATATTTTCAGCAACATGCTGAATCAAAGTATGAATGTCAACGTCTTTTTTCTTTAAAATAATTTCCTCTTTTTCCATTTGAGCTGTCTGTAAAACGCGCTCTACTTGATTTCCTAATCGAATATTTTCCTCCTTAATGATACCCAAATAACGTAGAATCGTTTCGTTTTTAGCTACCGCACTTTCCTCTTGGATTAATTGGGTCGCGAGAGAGATCGTAGAAATCGGCGTTTTAAACTCATGCGTCATGTTATTGATAAAATCATTCTTCACCTCCGCCAATTTCTTCTGTTTTAAAATGGTATTTACAGCGATGTAAAAACAACCGATCATGATCATTAATAATAATGCTGAACCTAAAAAACTAAAACCCATCGTCTGCCAAATAAACTCCTGTTGGCCTGGGAAATAAACCTGTAACAACTGATTTGAATTTTTCAAGTCATTAGGGAAAAGCGGAGTAAAAAAGGTCGCGGATTGAATTTCAGGATTTTTTAAAATAGGTGAGGAAGCATACACATATTGACTCTTTTTTTGATTCGAGCCTATTCCAAAAACATATTTTAAGTCAATATTTTTACCTTTCAACTCACGGGCCAATAAACTATCGATGTACTTGGGAGCTACTCGCTGCTCAATGGGCCGTTCTTTAAAAAGGAAATCTGCAAAAACCTCTTTAGCCATTTCGGTTTTCTGAAGGACTTTTTGCAAGGCCCGTTTTTCATCCTCGACTTTTTTTGAATCAATTTTATTTTGTTTTTTTAGATCTGAAAAAGTTTTTTCAGTGGCTATTTTATTTTCTAATTGCCTTCTATTTAATCGATTTAACATTCTATTCTTATTTGGCCGATTAAATTCATTTAATGATTTGGGTCTTGGGCCACCAAATATTTCATTTAATTGTTGCTCCTCTCTTAACCTTCGATTAAGTTCATTTTGTCCCCCATTGACCTGATATTCTTCCGTTATTTCGGCAATTTGACCGTTCGGTAAAACAAAAGACTTGCGCACATAGACAATATCGTTAGGAATTTCCAATTGGAATTGCCTTTGTAATTCACGATTTAATAAATGATCTGGTGAAAAATTATCCGCTAATTGATCGGAATTCAATGCCTCTACCCGGTCCTTTTTAGGTAATTTTGCTTTCCTCTTAGCTTTCAATTCTAAAGCCATCGAAGCCAATTTATCTTGTTGGCCTTGTAAATCTCTTTGCTTTTGAGCCAAAATAATTAATTCCTGCTTTTCAAGTTTACGAACCACCTGTTCTAAGGAACCACGAACATCCGAAGAAAATTGTTCCTTCTTTGTTTCCATCATAAAGCCTAACCAATAAGCCTGAAATGCCACTAAGCCAAGCAAGGCAAAGGACATAAGACTTATTATCAAGGTGATTTTCTTCTTTGTCATGGTTTTTACGAGTTTACAAATTTAAAACTTTAATGATATGAAAAATAAGTTGGGCCCCAACTTAACATTTCTTAACATTTTTGAATTAAAAGGATTTCGTATGTTTGCGGCACAACAAAAACAAAAATGTATGAAAAACGTATTGTTAACCGCACTAATAGCTTTGCTAGAAATCAGTTCCTTTGCGCAGGAAGCTAAAAAAGAAGCAACTATAAAAATTGTCGTTATTGAGAATGGAAAAGAAAAAGTCATTGAAAGAAAATACTTTGACATCAAAAAAGCAGATGCTGAGATCAAAAAATTATCAGATTCATTAGATTTGAAAATATCTACTAGCGGTGGTAAGAATAAAATTGTTCGCATAGAGGTCAATAAAGATGATCGACGTGGTAATGGACCTCAATTTAAAGGACCAGAAGGTAAGGAATTAAATATCATTACAGAAGATTTTAAAGGTGATTTAGGACCCGGTGGTCCTGGTGCAGAAAGAATGATCATCCGAAGAATGAATAAAGGTGGAAATCCTGCGGATGTATTAATTTTTAGAGATAATGATTCCATCAACCCTAAAATGGGTCCAAGAAGAAATTTTGGCATGCAAGGTCCGCCGCCATTTGAAAGATTTATGGGATACAGAAAAAGAATGAGAGGTGGGATGACGCTTGGAAGAATGGGAGGCAAAAATAAAATGAAGTTTAAGGATCAAAAAAATGGCTCAAAAACAATTAAAGGTTTAATTTCCTACCCAAATAAACCCTTCAATGGGAAATTAAATATCCGATTTAAGGCTCCTGACAAGGGAAATGTAACTATTTCGGTGACTGATGTGAATGGAAAAGAAATTGCATCTGAACAAATTAAGGACTTTTCAGGTTTATACCTTGGACAGATCGATGTAAAGAAATCTGGCGCGGGTGTATATTTTGTCCGAGTGACTCAATCTAATGATGGGGCAGTACGCAGAGTTCAAGTAGATTAATATTCAATTCGCCAAAGGTTTGAAAATTAAAACGTCGGAAGGAAACTTTCCGACGTTTTTTTTATTTAACAGGCACCCACAAAATCGCATCGGCAGGAACTAATCCATTTGCTCCTTTTGAATATAAAATGGCCTCCGCCTTATTTTTAGTTTTAAAGTCAAAATCGCCTAGAGAAATCCATTCCCCTTTTAGAGTACTTTTAGATCCGTCCAATTTAATTTGGACCGTCAATTTTTTTGAACCTTGCTTGATGTCCCAGTTAAAAATAGTGCTATTATTCTCTAAGTTTGGCAAGTAAAAATACAGGGTATACTTTCCATCCAAGGGTCCAGGAGATTTAAAAACGACTTTCGAATCCTCATTATTTGTCGGATTTGTTAATAACAAGGAAGATCCATAACATCCTTTTTTATTAATTTCTTTGGTCCAATTTCCACTTTTAGTTACTTGGGCCAATTGTGCATCATCTACTAAAATTTCAGGTTTGCTTCCGTCCAACAAAGGATTTTGATTTAAAATTTGTTGGATATCGCTGACCTTAACTTCTTGAACAGCCCCGGCATTTTTAATGGCTTGAACAGCTGCAACAGCGGCGGTTTGGCCTAAAACCATAAATACAGGCTCCATCCGAATGGAACCATATGCAATGTGACTGGCGGATAAACAAACGGGGACAATCAAATTGGTGCATTCAGCACGTTTAGGAACTAAAGCGCCATATCCGATCGGATAAGGACCAAATCCACCTGACTGAACATCTCCCTCATTTTTGACCATATCTACCCCATTAATTTTGACAACAAGGCGTTGGCAATTATGTGAATCCATCGTATAAGCTGCCATACCAATCGGATTCATGGCAATAGTTCTTCCCTCACAATGTGCCTGAGTCATGACTTCTTCGCCAATCATTCGTCTGGCTTCGCGGACATACATTTGCGGTGACCAATTTCCATTATTTATGTATTCGTCTTTGGGGTAGCCATAGGTCAACATCTCCCTTCTTAAATGAATAGGAACCCTTGGATCATGCCCTAAAAAATACAAAAACGATTGATTATACAATTGATGTTTCAAAAAAATCTGCTTCCGTTTTTCTGGAGAAGCCTCAGCAAAATCATCACTCTCACCAATCATATCGGTAGAAAATGGCCCTGAATTATTAATATCCGTTTTGCGGTGAGGCATCGGCTGCAAATGCATTAATAACCAATTTAATTCATGCGGCTTCTTCACTTCGATATACCTTAATAATAACTCAAACTGAGTTGAATCATACCCTAAAGGTCTAGTAATGGGAATTTGATTTTCGACACTATCGGTCAAACAAATTCGGAAATTATAGGCCTGTGTATGGGAATCACCTGAACCTTTAGCCGCTAATGACTGAGGGCTAATTCCCCAAAGCAAACCACTCGATGGATTTCCCTTCAATCGATATGGATCCACAAAATCAGGAAATTGGTGTTTATCTAACAGCTGAACCCCATTCCAAGTCTCTCCGTAAGTTTGGTTAGATTCGCGGCCAACAGTATAACTAACGCCAGCCATCGCCATCAAATCCCCTTCATACGTGCAATCAATGAATTGTTTTCCTCGAACTATTTTGATGCCAGAAGGAGTCTGAATTTCCAAAGTGTGAATGACTGTCCCTTTTTTCACCACTTTTTTCAACACAGATTGATACCAAACATTTAATTTAACCGCTTTGACATAATCTTCAAAAACAGACCGAGCCACACTAGGTTCAAAGGTCCATTTTTCAAAAGCCCCATATCGTTTCCCTATTCGACGGTAATAGTCTCTAGCCAAACCCGTCACGGCAAATTTATTACCAATATCCGTAAAGCCTAAGCCACCAGAAGTTAGGCCTCCTAGGTGATTGGATGGTTCAATAATTAACGCACTCTTCCCTAACTTTTTAGCGGAATAACCCGCAATGACTCCAGCTGATGTACCCCCATAAATAATAACATCATAGTCCATGATGGGGGCCGACTGGGCAAAAAGAGAAGAAAAAGAAGTAAGAAACAATAGCAAGCCAAGGAGGCCTTTTTTGCTTTCAGAAATGGCATGTTTAACTGCGCGAGCTGTTAAGGCCATGAAAGTTAGGGAAGGATTTTGATTGCCGACTGTCGTCATACAGGCACCATCCGTCACAAAAACATTTTTACAAGCGTGCATTTGGTTGTATTTATTTAACATGGAAGTTTTGGGATCCTTGCCCATTCTAACACCGCCCATTTCATGAATATCTAAGCCCGGATTTTGATGCGTATCCCAAGTGGAAATATTTTTTCCACCTGATATTTCTAACATCTCTCTGGCTTGTTGGTGAAAATCTGTAAACATTTTAACATCATTTTCCGTATATCCAATGGAAGTAACTAATTGAGGAATGCCCCAAGCATCTTTTTTGAGAGGATCTAATTTGACATGATTTTCAAATATCGGTACGGTCTCCCCTTGCATCATCATAAAAATATGCCAAGGTCCTGGCTTAGTAACTTTTTCTTTATAATCTTCCCCAAAACTCAATCCAGATTGATCCCGATTCCATCCGCCTCTAGCTGCTGAAAATGCAACCATATACCCTCCCAAAAAATCAGTGTCTCGTTGGTGTAAATTCCTGAAAGTAGGCATAAATGCAGATGTGGGCCTCCTGCCTTTATAGTACGAATCTTCAAAACCCTCAAAATCAGCCCCCGCATTTCCACGGTAATTATGAAAGGCAACGTAATGACCCAATACCCCGGAATCATTTCCAAGACCATTTGGAAAGCGATTGGATTTTGAATTCATTAAAATCAAATTCGTATTTAAGGTAGCAGCATTGACAAAAATAATTTTGGCAAAATACTCGCTCACTTCATTCGTTTGCGTGTCGATCACTCGGACGCCTATCGCCTTTTGTTTTTTCTCATCATACAAGATGGATTCTACGGTAGAAAAGGGGTTTAACGTAAGGTTACCCGTTTTAGCTGCCGAGGGTAGCGTGGAAGAATTAGAACTAAAATAGGCTCCATAAGGACAACCCCGATAACATAAATTTCGCGCTTGGCATTGTCCCCTTCCCTGCTCAATGTGCTGAGGTTCGGGCGAGGTTAAATGCGCGCAGCGGCCAATAATGACATGGCGATTCCCTTTATAAAATTCTTTCACACGGGATTGAACATGTTTTTCGACACAATTTAGTTCCCAAGGTTTCAAAAAATGGCCGTCGGGCAAGCTAGAAATCCCATCTTTATTTCCACTAATGCCCACAAACTTTTCGACATGAGTATAAAAAGGGGCGAGTTCTTGATATGAAATGGGCCATTCGATGGCATATCCATCTCGCTTAGGTGCGTCAAATTCATACTGACTCCAACGCTGCGTTTGACGAGCCCAAATCAAAGACTTTCCTCCTACTTGGTATCCACGTATCCAATCAAAAGGCTTTTCCTGAACATAAGGATGCTTCTCGTCTTTAACAAAAAAATGTTCTGTCCCTGCATCGTAGGCGTAACATTTACTAACGATGGGATTTGCTTCGCGCTTAGGAATCTTATTTCCGTGCTTAAATTCCCATGGATCCTTCATGGCTGTTGGGTAATCCTCCACATGCTTCACATCACGCCCACGCTCCAGCACTAATGTTTTCAGACCCGCTTCACAGAGTTCCTTAGCGGCCCAACCGCCAGAAATCCCTGAGCCAATGACAATTGCATCAAATTTATTTTTTAGCACAGACTCTATATTTTTTCCAAAGAACTAAGATTTTTTTCAAAAATCAAACCTCTAAAAATGATTTTGAATCCATTTTTTTTTCCAAATTGCAAACCAACAATTTGATGAGAAATGAAACAATCGGTCCTACTTATTTTTTTAATTTTGGGCGTAATAGGTAACATATTTGCTGCGTCAGATACACTTCAAGTTTTACAAACGAGCGATTTTAAAGTCAACGGAAAGGGATCAAATGCCGCCTGGAAAAAAACTCCCTGGGTCCCATTGCAAAATTTATCATCTGAAATCGCTCCCTATTCAAGCCAATTTAAAATTTTATATTCCGCAAAAGGAATCTACGTACTCATGGAAGGCGAAGACAATAAGATTACCACTAATTACAAAAAGGACTTTGATGATTTATATAAGGGCGATGTTTTTGAGGTGTTTTTCCACCCAAATCCCAAAGAACCCTTATACTTTGAATATGAGATTAATGCGTTAAACAAGGAGCTTGTTTTACTTGTACCTAATTTCAACAAAAAGTTTTTTGGTTGGATTCCTTGGCATTATGATGGTGAGAAAAAAGTCGAAAAAGCGGTTTCCATCACAAATGAAAAAGGCAAAATGAAAAAATGGTCAGCTGAAATGTTTTTCCCCTATACTTTATTTAACCCCTTGGAGAACACACCCCCACAACAAAATACCTATTGGCGTGCTAATTTTTATCGCTTAGATTACGACCACGAAAAAATGGCTAAATCAGCATGGATGCCAGTTAAAGGGACCTTCCATGAATTTGAAAAATTTGGCTATTTGAAAT
This sequence comes from Cytophagaceae bacterium, assembly GCA_005791165.1. Taxonomy (GTDB): domain Bacteria; phylum Bacteroidota; class Bacteroidia; order Cytophagales; family Spirosomataceae; genus Aquirufa. The sequence continues at coordinate 159,525 of SXXW01000025.1, read as the reverse complement.
TTAATTAAAATAAAGAACCAGTTTGTGCTTTAGGTTCTATGCCAACATGCCTATACGCTTTTTCAGTGGCTTCTCTTCCCCGAGAAGTCCTTTTCAAGAAACCTTCTTGAATTAAAAATGGCTCATAGACTTCCTCGATCGTCTCCGCTTCTTCGCCACAAGCAGTGGCAATGGTTGTTAAACCCACAGGGCCACCTTTGAATTTTTCAATAATCGTCATTAAGATCCGATTATCCATTTCATCCAAGCCATTTTGATCTACATCCAAGGCATCCAGTGCTATTTGAGCAATCTCTACGTCAATAATCCCCGAACCCTTCACTTGGGCAAAGTCTCTAGTACGACGTAATAAATTATTGGCTATACGAGGCGTGCCCCGACTCCTTCGAGCAATTTCAAAAGCACCAGATTCATCAATCGGCATTTTTAAAATGGAGGCAGAACGTTTGACAATTTTCGTCAATAACGCGGCGTCATAATATTCTAGTCGGGCATTAATGCCAAAACGAGCCCGCAATGGGGAGGTCAATAAACCTGCCCGAGTGGTCGCCCCAATCAAGGTAAATGGATTTAACCCTATTTGAATGCTTCGGGCGTTTGGACCTGAGTCCAACATTATATCAATTTTATAATCTTCCATTGCAGAATATAAGTATTCTTCAACGATGGGATTTAGCCGATGTATTTCGTCAATAAACAAGACGTCAAAGGGTTGCAAATTAGTCAATAAGCCCGCCAAATCTGATGGCTTATCCAACACAGGACCCGAAGAAATTCGCAAAGTTGAACCTAATTCATTCGCAATAATATGCGACAAGGTAGTTTTACCTAAACCTGGAGGCCCATGCAATAAAACATGATCTAAAGCCTCTTCGCGGCCTTTTGCAGCACCTACAAAGATCTTTAAATTGTCAATAATTTTTCCTTGACCAGAAAAATCTAGGAAGCTTAAAGGACGTAAGGCCTTATCAAATTCCTTTTCTTGAGGATTTAATGATTCTGATTCACCTGTTAAATAATCTTCGCGCATCTATTTGACAATAATTCAAATTTGAAATCAAAGATAATTTTTTTATTGCGAAGATTTCATAGTTTTGGAAAACCAAAATAAAAACCTAAAACTATGTCATCAATTTTTATTGGCGAACTCGCCGGTACAGCTACGTTATTATATCTTGGAAATGGTGTGGTTGCAAATATGCTTTTGAAAAATACAAAAGGAAATGGAACGGGATTGTTAGCCATAGCCGCATGTTGGGCTTTCGCAGTAACTATAGGAGTTTTCGTTTCTACTTATTTTGGTTCATCTGGTGCTCATTTAAATCCCATAGTGACCATTGCCGGCTGCATTAAGTCGGAAGATTGGTCTTTATTTCCAACCTATATCGGAGCTCAGTTGATCGGCGCCATGTTGGGCCAATTTTTGGTATGGTTACACTATAAACCTCATTATGATGCGACGGATGATGCGGGAGCAATTAGAGCTTCATTTTGCACAGATCCTGCCATCAAAAACACGCCATTTAATTTTATTTCAGAGGCTTTTGCCTCAGCTTTAGCAATTGTTGCTTTAGGTACTTTTTCAAGCATTGAACACGGTCTTGGACCCTTTTTAGTCGGGATTTTAGTTTGGGCGATTGGATTAGGATTGGGCGGAACAACAGGTTATGCCATTAATCCTGCCCGTGATTTAGGTCCTAGAATCATGCATGCTATTTTACCCATTAAAAATAAAGGGACTTCCGATTGGGGATACGCTTGGATACCCGTATTAGGGCCGGCTGTTGGCGCTGCCATTGGAGCATTTATATTGACGCTTAATTAACAAAATATGTACATAGGATCCATTGACCAAGGCACGACAAGCACTCGTTTTATTATTTTTAATAAGGGGGGAGACATCATTTCGGTAGGCCAAAAAGAACATAAACAAATTTATCCACAAGCCGGTTGGGTCGAGCATGACTCGGATGAAATTTGGCAAAATACCCAAGAAGTTATTGGCTTGGCTTTAGGAAAAGCTAATTTATCAGCCAAGGATTTAGCGGCCGTCGGGATAACCAATCAAAGAGAAACCACCCTCGCATGGAATAAAGTCACTGGAAAACCCTATTACAATGCGCTTGTTTGGCAAGATACTCGGGTAGGTTCTGAGCTGGCCGAATTAGCTAAAGATGGAGGAATGGATCGTTTCAGGGCTAAAACTGGTTTGCCTCTAGCCACCTATTTTAGTGGACTGAAATTAAGATGGCTCCTAAATAACGTCAAAGGATTACGAGAAGATGCGGAAAAAGGAGTGGCGCTTTTTGGCAATATGGATACTTTTATTGCCTGGAATTTAACGGGAGGGGTCGAAGGAGGCATTCATATTACTGACGTGACTAATGCGAGTCGGACCCAATTAATGGATTTAGCTACTTGCCAATGGGATGATGAAATATTAGAAGTTTTATCAATTCCAAAGTCGATGTTGCCAGCGATCCAAGCCAGTTCCAAAGTGTATGCAAAAGCAAAAGGTGTGTTGGGAGGAGTTCCATTGGCGGGAATTTTAGGGGACCAACAAGCTGCTCTGGTAGGACAAACTTGTTTTGATCCAGGCCAAGGAAAAAACACTTATGGAACAGGTTGTTTTTTATTAATGAATACAGGAAAAAAACCTGTTCAATCACAGCATGGATTATTGACTACAGTGGCATACCAGTTGGGCAACGAACCCGTACATTACGCACTAGAAGGATCTGTGGCCATTACAGGGGCACTCGTTCAATGGTTACGAGATAATTTGGGCATCATCAAAAATAGCCCAGATATTGAAAAATTAGCCAAAGAAGTGGAAGATAATGGGGGATGTTATTTTGTACCTGCCTTTTCAGGACTTTATGCACCCTATTGGAAACAAGATGCGCGCGGCGTTTTAGTGGGTTTAACTCGTTATGTCAATAAATCACACATTGCCCGAGCGGCTTTAGAGGCCACCGCTTTTCAAACTTGGGAAGTATTGGAAGCCATGGAAAAAGACGCGGGAATATCGATTACCTCATTGAGAGTAGATGGTGGAATGGTGGTCAACCAATTGCTGATGCAATTCCAATCGGATATTTTGGGAGAAGAAGTTATTTGTCCAAAAATAATTGAAACAACAGCTTTGGGGGCAGCCTATGCGGCGGGATTAGCTGTTGGATATTGGGAAAATCTTGATGACTTACGTAAAAACTGGGCCATTGCAAATACATGGAAACCTAATATGTCCGTCGACACACGCACCAAAATGCGCGCGCAATGGAAGAAAGCAGTCACAAAAAGTTTTGACTGGGCTGAAGATTAATTAGCCCCTTTTAACTTTAGGTGTATCTAAGCGAGTGGTTCCATACGCAGGGCAATTGTTACTTTGAGCACAAGAGCTCATAAACAAGGCGGCTAATAAGGCAATGGCTGCAATTTTTTTCATAATTTATACAGAAGCTAATTTTTCAGTTTTAACCATTTCTGGTTTTTCAATTTCAATAACGACATTAAGTGGCGCTTCTTGGTTTTGATTATAGCCCAAAATCGTTAACATTGGACCACTCAATTGCTCCTCAGAAAACAATCTAGTTGTAATCGTTCCATCCTCTAATCGGTCCACAATCACATGCTTAGGAGCTGGAATTAAACAATGTTGAATTCCCCCGTAACCACCTAAAGACTCTTGATAAGCACCTGTGTGGAAAAAACCAACATATTGCCTTTCAGAATCTTCCTCAAAAATAGGTAAATATAAATCAGAACTGTGCGCTTCCGTATTATAAAAATCCATGGAATCGCAAGTCAATCCTCCTAAGTTTACCTTCTGATAAGGTAGGCCCCAATTATTGACCGGAAGCATAATGTATTTTTGGTTCATTCCCCATGAATCTGGTAATTGAGTAATGAACGAACCGTCAATCATGTACCAAAGCTCCTTGTCATTTTGAAGCTTTTGGTCAATAATTTCATATAAAACGGCACCACTTTCACCTACAGTGTAAGAACCAAATTCCGTGAAAATATTCGGTACAGGCACATTGTTTTTATTGCAAATCCATGAAATCGATTCCACAATTTCATCGACCATCGCCTGGTAATCATAATTAAATTGAAGTGATGTTTGAATCGGTAAGCCTCCACCTAGATCGATTGAATCTAGCTCAGGACAAATCTTTTTCATTTCACAATACTTATAAATAAAACGACTTAATTCAGACCAATAATAGGCACTATCCTTGATTCCAGTATTGATAAAGAAGTGCAACATCTTTAGGTTGAACTTCGGATTTGGCTTTATTTTTTCCTCGTATAATGTATTAACATCCGAATAACGAACGCCTAATCGAGACGTATAAAAAGAGAAATCTGGCTCTTCATCAGTAGCAATTCGAATCGCTAAATTAACCTTATCGGCAGTCACCGATTTTTCATAGAAATCGATCTCTTTTAAATTATCAAGGATTGGGATGCAATTAAATCCATCATTGATCAACTCAGAAATAAACTGGGTATACAAAGGTTGTTTGTATCCATTGCACAGAATATAGGTTGATTTCGAAACTTTTCCTTGGTTGTACATATCCCGAATAATCGGAATATCAAAGGCGCTACTCGTTTCTAAATGGACATGTTGCTTCAATACCTCTTCCAAAATAAAAGAGAAATGAGACGATTTTGTACAGTAACAATAGGTGTAATTAGCTTTGTAATTATATTTTTTTATCGCGTTTCTGAACAATAACTTGGCATTATCAATGTGCTCAGAAATTTTTGGCAAATAAGATATTTTTAATGGCGTTCCATACTGCTTGATGATTTCCATCAAAGGCACATTGTTGAACAACAATTCGTTATCCTCATTAATGTTAAATTCCCTCGTCGGAAATTCAATGGTTTGATCAATAAGATCGATATAATTTTTCATTCCTAATCAACAAATATGTACTCAAGTGTTCTTGAGTTAGTGTAAAAACGTGCAAAACTGCAATAAAAGTATGTACTTTGCAAACTATTCAACATAATGTTCTATGCCGAAGATTCATTTTATCGCAATTGGTGGCGCTGCGATGCATAATTTAGCCTTAGCTTTAAAGGCCAAAGGATATCAAATTACAGGTTCAGATGATGAAATATATGAGCCTTCAAAAAGTTTATTAGCCTCCCATGGGATCCTACCAGAGGGATTTGGGTGGTTTCCTGAAAAAATTACTGCAGATTTAGATGCGGTCATTTTAGGGATGCATGCCAAAGCCGACAATCCAGAATTAATTCGGGCCCAAGAATTAGGGATAAAAATAGAATCATACCCATCATTTTTATATGAAGTAAGCAAACACAAACAACGTATTGTGATCGCCGGTAGTCATGGAAAAACAAGTATCACATCCATGATTTTACATGTGTTGAAAAGTCTACATAGAAAATTCGATTATTTGGTGGGCGCACGCATTGAAGGATTTGAACTCATGGCTTCTTTGTCAGACGCCCCTATTATCATTATTGAAGGCGATGAATATTTAGCTTCTCCAATTGACCGACAAGCCAAATTTTTATTATATCAACCCCATATTGCCTTAATTTCTGGCATTGCCTGGGATCATATAAACGTCTATCCTACCTTCCAATCTTACACGGATTCGTTCGTTCAATTAATTAAGCAAATGCCCAAAGCAGGTCATTTATTTTTTGATCAAACCGATGAAACTTTAAGCAAACTAGTAAAAAACAGTCCCGAAGATATCGATGTGAATGGATATGAAGCACATCAAGCGGAAATTAAAAATGGGAATACGATTCTTGTAGGGGTGGATGGAAAAAGGTATGAAATCGAAGTTTTTGGACAGCATACTCTTAAAAATTTAAATGGGGCTCGCTTAATTTGCGAAAAAATCGGCGTTTCAAGTACAGATTTTTATGCAAGTATAGGCTCGTTCAAGGGTGCGGCAAAAAGGCTTGAGTTGGTTGCAAAAAGCACAAATTCATTATTATATAAAGATTTTGCGCATGCCCCATCAAAAGTGGCCGCCACCACAGCTGCGCTTAAAGAACAATATCCTGAAAGAAAATTAGTAGCATGCTTAGAATTGCACACTTTTAGCAGTTTAAATCCTGCATTTTTGCCTGAATATGAGTCCACATTAGCTAAGGCGGACGAAGCCATCATTTATTTAAGCGAGCATGTACGCCAGATAAAACAAATGGATCGAATGGAAGAATCGTTGATTCAAAACTATTTTAAACACCCCTCGTTGAAAGTGATCCGAGATCCAGCCACTTTAGCTACAGAGTTGATCAGCAAATCATGGCATGAGGCTAATTTACTCATGATGTCTTCTGGGACTTTTGATGAATTAGATTTAAAAGATTTAGCGGGAAAAATGGGCTTGTCAACTATTTAAAATAGCATCCAATTCCGTTTTAAAATTAGTCAAAAGCATCTCTTTCATGCTAATTTTCCTTTTTTGTGTATTGATTTTACTTTGAATAGGTTTTTCCTCCATTTGACGATCTCGCTCCGCTTGGGCAATAAAATCATCCAATTCGCCTTTTTCTTTTTTAGTCATGTAATCCATTTGATTAATCATGATTTTCAATTGCTCCAAGCGAGGTTTTTCGTTTAAGTTGGCATGCCGATAAGAAATGACTCTCAACAAATAATTCATTTCAAAAATCTTATCACATGCGTTTCTGAATCGCTCTGCCATGGAACGGTCTATGGTCTTAATTTGAGCAGACACTTCTTTCCATTTAACTAAATAAGCTTTTGCAAGCTCAGCTGTGGCCACCATATTTTCTTGATCACCTAACTTTACTTCAAGCTCGCCAGTCATCGTATTCAATTCCTGAACACGTGGGTCCACTCGAGGTTTATAGTCAATGCCTTTAATTCGATTATACTTCTCAAAAAACATATCATTGGCCTTCTTGAAATTCTTCCAAAGCATCGACTGCTTTTTAGGAGGTAATCCCATTATGGTTTTCCACTCTCTTTGCAATTCTTTTACCTTAACGACTGAATCGTCAATGTCTTCGGCTTTTCTTAATTGGTGTACTGAGTCAATAAACCCTTGAAGAATAGCAATTTTTTCGTCGATTTGACGATTTTTTTCTTCAAAATAAGCTCTTCTACGAAGGAAAAATGCATCGAGTACCGCTTGGAATTCCTCAGAAAGCTCATCCTGAAATTGCTTGTCTACAGGCCCTGTTTTAACCCATTTTATTTTTATTTCTAATAAATCTTCGGTGGCTTTTAAAATATCTTCCTGTTCAACTAATTGAACAGCGTCTTGAATCAAAGCCCTTTTGATCTCTAGATTTTTAATTTGATTATTCTGAATAAGTCCACGTAAATAGGACTCCATTTGCTCCAATTGATCAAATAAGGGTAAAAAATCACCTAAGCCGTCAAAGTCAGCTAGGTATGCTTTCATTTGAACGACCTTCGTCAGGAAAGATCCTTTATTTTGAACCGTGGTCACTTCGCGAGCTAAAATATCAACTTTGTTTTTAGCTAATTCAAAGCGTTTAACAAAATAAGCTAAGGAAGCTTCTTCCGTTTCGCGAACAAATCCAATTTCTCTTTGTGGGAAATTTAAATAGGCACGTATGAATACTTTGCCATCTTGGCAAAATCCATACTCGTTTTCTGTGGCAGATTTCATAAGATTAAATGATAGAGCTTCAAGCAAATGCTTTGGCTCAAATTGTACTTTATAATTTTTATCCAAATATTTAACTCACGAATTTATTTAAAAATAAATGAATAAATGAAGAATTTTTGATTAGAAATTCAAATTTTAACACAAAAATCACATTCTTTGCAGGTTATTAGAAAAAATACAATCAAAATATGAGTAACGAAACCATTATATTTTCCATGGAACGCGTTTCTAAGGTAATTCCCCCTCAGAAAACGATCATTAAAAATATTTACCTTTCTTTTTTTTATGGAGCGAAAATTGGGGTCCTAGGCCTTAATGGTTCCGGTAAATCAACTCTTCTTCGTATCATCGCTGGGCTAGATAAATCATTTACAGGTGATGTAGTTTGGTCCCCAGGATATACCGTGGGAATGCTGGAGCAGGAACCCCAACTTGATCCTCAAAAAACGGTTTTAGAAGTGGTGGAAGAAGCGGTGGTTGAAATTAAAAATTTACTAAAAGAGTTTGACGAAATAAATGAGGCTTTTGGTGATGCAGATGCCGATTTTGATAAACTGTTAGCAAGACAGGGAGAAGTTCAAGAAAAATTAGATCACTTTAATGCATGGGAGTTAGATAATCGATTAGAAAAGGCGATGGATGCCTTGCGTTGTCCTGACCCTAATGCACTCATAAGTACCCTTTCAGGAGGAGAAAAAAGACGTGTGGCTTTGTGTCGATTACTGTTACAAGAACCCGATGTTTTATTGTTGGATGAGCCGACCAACCACCTAGATGCAGAATCTGTTGAATGGCTCGAGCAACATTTACGTCAATATAAAGGGACTGTGATCGCCGTTACTCACGATCGATATTTCTTGGATAATGTAGCGGGCTGGATTTTAGAATTAGATCGTGGTGAAGGAATTCCTTGGAAAGGAAACTATTCATCTTGGTTAGAGCAAAAACAAAATAGATTAGCTCAGGAAGAGAAGACAGAATCTCGTAGACAAAAAACATTACAGCGTGAATTAGAATGGGTAAGGATGTCGCCCAAAGCACGGCAAGCAAAATCGAAAGCCCGAATTGGAGCATACGAAAAATTATTATCTGAAGAGAATAAGCAAAAGGAGGACAAGTTAGAATTGTTCATTCCGGCGGGCCCTAGATTGGGAAATAAAGTCATCGAAGTACAAGGGGTATCCAAATCTTTTGGTGACAAATTATTGTACGAAAATGTAAGCTTTTCATTGCCTCCTGCAGGTATTGTTGGAATTATCGGACCCAATGGTGCGGGTAAAACGACGATGTTTAAATTGATTACGGGCCAATTAGAACCTGACAGTGGAAGCTTTGAGGTTGGCGAAACCGTAAAACTAGCCTATGTCGATCAAGAGCATAATCAATTAATGGCTGAAAAATCCGTTTTTGAAACGGTATCCGATGGCAATGACTGGGTGATGTTGGGCGGAAAGCAGTCAAATGCGAGGGCTTATGTGAGTAAGTTTAATTTCAACGGAGCAGATCAGGAGAAAAAAATTGCCAATTTATCAGGTGGAGAGCGCAATAGAGTTCATTTAGCGATGATGTTAAAAGAGGGAGCAAATGTGCTATTATTGGATGAGCCGACCAATGACCTGGATGTAAATACATTAAGGGCTTTAGAAGAAGGATTAGAGAATTTTGCAGGTTGTGCCGTAGTCATTTCCCACGATAGATGGTTTTTAGATCGAATCGCTACTCATATTTTGGCTTTTGAAGGAGATTCCCAAGTCACTTATTTTGAAGGTAATTATTCCGAATACGAAGAAGCTCGAAAGAAGAGATTAGGAAATGACATAACGCCCAAACGAATTAAATATAAGAAGTTGCAGTAGAGTTGGGCTTTAATAATTTTAATTATGACACCAAGAGAAAAAATTCAATTAGTCATTGACGAAATGGGTAAAGTAGTGATTGGGCAGGAGCGCTTAATCAACCGACTATTAGTTGGACTTTTCACCGGTGGCCACGTACTTTTAGAAGGAGTTCCTGGATTAGCCAAAACGTTAACAATCAATACGCTTGCTAAAATCTTAGATTTACATTTCCAACGTATTCAATTCACGCCTGATTTATTACCTTCTGATTTAGTGGGGACCATGATTTACAATCCACTAAAAAATGAATTTGAAGTAAAAAAGGGTCCAATTTTTGCCCAAATTATTCTTGCGGATGAAATTAACCGTGCCCCTGCAAAAGTCCAATCGGCCTTGTTGGAGGCCATGGCAGAAAAGCAGGTGACCATTGGGGAAACTACCTATCCATTGGACAAGCCATTCTTGGTTTTGGCTACTCAAAATCCCGTGGAGCAAGAAGGAACTTTCCCATTACCGGAAGCTCAGGTGGACCGTTTTATGCTCAAGGTATTTTTAAATTACCTCGATAAAGATCAGGAGCTAGAAGTGATGAGAAAGATGTCCAATATGGACTTTAAATACGAACCTAAAGCCATTTTGACTTTTGACGATATTCAAAATATTCGAAAAGAAATCAATAAGATTACCATCAGTGAAACACTTGAAAAGTACATCATTGAGCTTATATTTGCCACCAGAAATCCAGCAGATTATGGCCTAACAAAAGAGGCCGATTACATTCAATTTGGAGCATCTCCACGCGCAAGCATTCACTTAAATCTAGCCGCCAAAGTAATGGCCTATTTGGAAGGACGAGATTATGTTCTACCTGAAGACATCAAGGAAATGACTCCTGATGTGCTAAATCATCGGATTATTTTAACTTATGAGGCAGAGGCGGATAATATATCTACGCTTCAAATCATTCAAACTATTTTAAGTTCGGTAGCTATTAATCGCTAATACTGAGTAAATAAAAGGTGAACATCTCTTTTAAGGTAAATAATTAAAATATGAAATTTCGCCTCGCACTGATTATTAGTACTTGTCTATTTTTTAGTTTTACAGCTAAAGATCCAATCCGTGTGTTCCTTATAGGGGACTCAACAATGGCCGATAAATTACCAGCCGATTTTCCAGAGACGGGATGGGGTATGCCATTCTCAAAACTTTTCAATGAAGCGGTGGAAGTTCAGAACCACGCGTACAATGGCCGAAGTACCAAAAGCTTTCGCCGTGAGGGACGCTGGGCGAAGGTGCAAGCTCAATTAAAAAAAGGGGATTACGTATTTATTCAATTTGGGCATAATGATGCTAAAGTCAGTGATACCACTCGATATGCCCCATCTCAGACGGATTTTAGAGAAAATTTAACACGCTACGTGGCAGAAACACGAGCAAAAGGTGGAATTCCGATCTTGTTAACACCGACCCAACGAAGAAAATTTGATTCCACGGGCGTTTTCATAGACCAGCATGCTGATTATCCAAATGTAGTGCGTGAGGTAGCAGCAAAGGAAAAGGTATTATTGATCGACATCGAAAAAGAAAGCAAAAAATACATTACCTCAGAAGGTCTAGAAGGTGCCAAAAAAATGTTCCTGCATTATCCAGTAGGCATTTTTAGGAAGTTCATGAAAGGTGCGGCAGATGATACACACTTTTCTCCATTTGGGGCAATGAAAATTTCCGATATGGTGGCAGAGGCTATATTAGCTTCCAATGAACATCTGCGAAGCTTTCTAAAGAAATCGATTTTCCCTCAGAAATACGAATTTGAATTGCCCCTTGTTTCTGCAACCGTTTTTAAAAAAGATACTTTTAATATCATTTCGTATGGCGCTGTCTCTTCGGCAAATACATTGAATACGAGTGCGATCCAACAAGCGATTGATATCGCCGCAAAACAAGGTGGGGGAATGGTATTAGTTCCATCTGGGTTTTGGTTAACGGGTCCCATTACATTATTGTCCAATGTAAATTTGCATATTTCAAATGGTGCAGTGCTTCAATTCAGTAATAAACCAAAAGACTACCCACTTATTAGAACGAATTGGGAAGGAGTCGATGCCATCCGGGCACAATCTCCTATTTCTGCTAAAGGCCAAAGAAACATTGCGATCACGGGTTCAGGTATTATAGATGGAGCCGGTGAAGCCTGGAGACCTGTAAAAAAAGGAAAATTAACGGCCGGTGAATGGGATAAACTAACTCGTTCAGGGGGCGTTTTAGACTCAAAAAGGGAAACTTGGTATCCAACAGAAGGAGCTTTAAAAGCATCCACCATGGATAGACCTGGTGTCATTGCAGCTGGTTTTACAGAAGCAAACACGGAAGAAATCAAAGAATTTTTACGCCCGAATATGATTAGTTTAAGGGAATGCGAGCAGGTTTTATTGGAAGGTGTAACTTTTCAAAATTCCCCCGCTTGGAACATTCATCCCTTACTTTGCAAGCATTTAACCGTTGAAAATATTTATGTTAAAAATCCTTGGTTTGCCCAAAATGGGGATGGGATTGACATAGAATCTTGTGAGTTTGTATCTGTGCGAAATTCGAAATTCGACGTAGGTGATGACGGAATATGTTTAAAATCTGGCAAAGATGCGGAAGGTCGAAAACGTGCGAGGCCCAGCGCACATATTTTAATCGAAAATTGCATCGTATTTCATGGGCATGGTGGCGTAGTTGTCGGAAGTGAAATGTCTGGAGGAGTCCACGATTTATTTGTAAATAATTGCCAGTTCTTGGATACTGATGTTGGATTAAGGTTTAAAACAATGAGGGGCCGAGGAGGTGTGGTTGAAAATGTTTTCATTCGAGATATATCGATGAAAAATATCGCGGGAGAGGCTATTCTTTTCGATATGTATTACCAAGGTAAAGATCCTGTTTCTACCTTTGGTAATGGAGGTGAAACACCCAAAATAGAATTAGTACCGGTCAATGAAGGAACCCCTCAATTCAAAAATATTTTCATCGATAACGTAGTTGCCAAAGGCGCTGAAACAGGTTTGCTTATCCGTGGCTTACCCGAAATGCCAATTCACCACATAGAATTAAACAATATCGATATCGAAAGTAATCAAGGGTACCGAGTAATAGAGGCGAAGGATATTACCTTAAAACAAGCAAAATTCACAGAAACAGGTACGAAGAAATCGGAGATGTTTCATGTGAAGAATTGGAAACTCAATTAGCTCCTTACCATTGCCAATCTTCCAAGGTTTGGCAATGGTAAGGGGGAAAAGTTCAAGAAATTGGTACTTTTATTTCCGTAAAATCAAGATACTCGGGTCATTGATATACCGGCCCGATTTTGCCCCATACAACGAAAGCCCATTCGGATATCCTTCCGGAACTTCTAATCGAATAGTCAATTTACCCGTTGCATTGGCAACTTCAATGGAAGAGCGAGGCAATGTACATTGCACCCAATATCCATAGGTTCCTGGCTCGTCTAATTTATGATTTTTAGCTTGATAAAACCACGATAAAACTCCTTGGTGATCCGCAGGGTCATCATCCAAATCAAAGGAAGCTGCAAATTGTCCATTGGATAAAATCTGAACCACAGACGGATTCTTTTTATTATCTGTTTGTGGATAGGCATTTGGGTTTTTACTTGGATCAAAGGTTCCTTTTCCCAACATATAATCCCCGTTCATTGCACCAGAATTTGGCTTGTCCTTACCTAACAACGGTTTTGATGATGCCTCCACAAAAAAACTTACTTGGTCGATGGATTCTAATGGCACCTTAGCCCAATCAAAATTGTATTCGAAATAGCCTGATCCTGCCCCATTCACTTTATTTCCTAAGACACCTGTCCATTGTTTTTTAGACCATTCAGCTTTTGAAATTTTATCCACAGGAACCGTCAGTAAAACCTGCTTGGGTGTTAAATTTATTTTTCCTTGCTCGACAATCAAAGAAACAAAGTTCTGATGCAACACATGTCCATTGCCATCTTCCAATTTCAATATCAAGGTGTTTAAGGATTGTTCCTCTGGTAAAGTTATCTCCAATGAATCCAAGGCTTTGACGGACCATGGAGTCCAAACAATTTGCTTAGATTTAGACCACCAATTTTTCTTCTCGCCCAACGCATTTTGTCCGGAAAATTCCATTTTTAACACAAGCTCTTTGGGTAAATCTGAGCCACCAATTAAGGCAGATAAGGTTAAAGGAATTTTTAATTTTTGGCCTCCATTTCCAGCCCAAGCAATTTCCTGGCCTGTCGACAAGTAAAATGGCCCATGCAAATCTTTCAATGTCATCCCGGGAGCTATAGCGCCTAATCCCGTTTCCTTTTCCGTACGATCAAATCGATAATACCCGTTCCACTCGTTAATGACATCGTGGTGTTCCGTGTATAACCAACCGGCCATTTTTGGGAAATTACGAAATGAGTTCATCGCTTTATGGTAATCCCAGGTATAATCCACATCACCTGAACTTCCATCATAGCCCCAAACATTTCCAAATTCCGAATTGATCATCGGTTGGCTCCCCTGCTTATATCCTTTTTCAAAATTCCAAGTACTCCCTGGAAAGGTATTGTCCGATTGCTCCTTGTTGAATTTATCCCACTCGTAGCCAGGTAAATATGAATGCCATGAGTGAATGTCCGTTTCTGTATGTCCCTTTCCGCAACAAATAGAATTATCTTCTACTAATCGAGTAGGATCTAAGGATTTAGCTTTTTTGTACACGTCCACCACCCACTTTTGTGTCTCAGGGGTATACACTCTGCTCTTTTTGCCGTCAACCTTCACGTCTGAAAGTAAACCCCAAGTTTCGTTAAAGGTAATCCAAGAAAAAATAGATGGATGGTTAAAATCTCTACGAACCATTTGCTCCAACGTATACTCTGTTTCCTTTTGCATGTCTGCATCTGGTGGACCCCAAGAATTAGGAACATCCGCCATGACTAATAAACCCAATATATCCGCCCAATACAGTTTTCTAGGCACTTCAATTTTAACATGCGTACGAATTCCATTCAATCCAATTCGCTTACTGCGCATGATTTCCTCACGCATAAAATCGTCGGTTGGGAAAGTATAAAAACCTTCGGGATGATAACTTTGATCGAGGGCCAATTGCAAATAAATGGGTTTATTGTTGAGCGCGATGTATGGAATTGTACTCCCAGGCAAATTCATCACAGATATTTTTCGCATCCCGAAATACCCCTTCACTTCATCTGATTGAACACCCTCACCTACTTGAATTTGGTAGTTGTATAGAAATGGATCCTCCAACGACCACAGATGTGCGTTGGGTATTTTAATTTCAATTTGGGCAGTTTTAGCACCAGCAGCGATTATTTGTGAGCCTGAAAAACCTGTGGAAAGAGTTACTTTGACCGACGTTTTTTGTTTGACAGGTGCGGCTAATTCCACTTGAAATTTTGCTGTAGAGTGATCAATATCGGGGCTTACTTGGGCATAGTCAACATATTGATCACCACGCGATTCTAGATAAATCGTTTGCCAGATACCTCGGGCGTTTCCGTACCCTTGTTTACCGTACAGGGTGAACATCCGCCTTTTGTCGTCTACACGAATGTTTAATACTTGTTTTTGACCTGATTTAAGAAATTTTGTTAAATCAAAAGAAAAGGGAGTATAGCCACCTTCGTGTGAACCTATTTTTTGACCGTCTAAGAAAACATCCGTTTTCCAATCACTAGCTCCGATCACCAAAAATGTACGCTTGGTTTGCCAGTTGGCCGGCACCTCGATCAAACGCTGATACCAGGCAATATCCGCTTCATCCTTCACGCCTGACAATTGGGACCCCCAGGGAAAAGGAACTTGAATTTTCAATGGATATTTTTGCTGATTTTTTTCCCAATGTTCTTTGACACCCGCATCTTTAGGATCAAATTTGAAATCCCATTCGCCATTTAAATTAATCCATTGGCTCCGCTCGAAGTCAGGCCTTGGATGCTCGGGAAGAAAAGAGGCTTGTTGGCCATATAAAAAAGGGGCACTGAATAGCGCCAATAATAACATTTTGATTTTCATATTATTTATAAATAGGTATTTGAGGCAAAAATGGGTAAAAAAAATTAAAAAACGGATAATTTTTAATTTAAAAGCTATTTTTACGTCATGACTAGTTTAGAAGAATTAAAAAAGAAAATACCAACTCAAATTGCAGTGATTGGTGGAGGGAGTTGGGCTACGGCATTAGTAAAAATTCTTTCTGAGAATCAGGTAAAAATTAAGTGGTGGATTCGCAGAAAAGCGGATGTTGATTTCATTAGAAAATACAACCACAATCCAAGCTATTTAACTGACGTTGCGATTAATACACGCAAGGTAAAGACTTATAATAAAATGTCTGAAGCTTTAAATGGCGTCGAATATATAATTTTAGCCATTCCTGCGGCTTTTATTCCAGCAACGTTAAAGGATTTAAATAAGAAGCATTTTGAGGGGAAAAAAGTAGTTTCAGCGATCAAAGGTATGATTCCTGAAGAAAATTTGTTGGTTACGGATTGGTTAACCAGAGAATTTAGTTTGCCTATCGGGCAAACATGTGTGATTGCCGGACCCTGTCACGCGGAGGAAGTTGCCTTAGAAAAGCAATCTTATTTAACCATTGCTTCTCCTAATATCGAGGTAGCACAATCATTTGCTAATTTATTGAATTGCCGATTTTTACAAGCGAATGCGATTACTGATTTATATGGAGTGGAATATTGCGCCGTAATTAAAAACATCATTGCAATTGCTTGTGGTATCACTAGAGGTTTAGGATTTGGGGACAATTTTCAAGCGGTTTTGGTCAGTAATGCCATGCAAGAAATTAAGATATTTTTAGATGAAATCTATCCAAAAGAGAATCGGGATTTAAATAACTCAGGGTATTTAGGGGACTTATTGGTGACCGCCTATTCACAATTCTCTCGAAATAGAACTTTTGGAAATATGATAGGCAAAGGCTATTCGGTAAAATCAGCGCAAATTGAGATGAATATGATCGCGGAAGGATATTATGCCGTTCGAAGTATTTACTTGATTTCAAAACAGCATCATATTAAATTACCGATCATCGATGCAGTCTACCACATTGTCTATGAGAAGATAAATCCTTTGATTGAAATGAATAAGTTAAAAGGATATCTTAAATAAATGATCGAATAAGCTCCGCCGTTTTTGCGAGAGAGTCTTGGCTCAGTTTCAACTTCTCTTGAGAAAAATTAATGTCCAACATCCGATTTAGGGGCACCAAGTGCACGTGAGCATGAGGCACCTCTAGGCCGATAACGGCTACACCAATGCGCTTACAAGGAATTGCCTTTTTGATCGCTGGAGCAATACGCTGAGCAAACTTCATTAGGCCGGCCAAAGCCTCCGGATCTAGGTCAAAAATATAATCAATTTCTTGTTTTGGAATGACTAATGTGTGGCCTTCTACCAAAGGCATCACATCTAGAAAGGCTAAGAATTGATCGTCTTCGGCAATTATGTGGCAAGAAATTTCGCCTCGAACGATTTTAGAAAAAATAGAGCTCATCGTTAATCAATACGTCTTAGATTACACTTAGAAACAGGCTTAATAATCAAAGGCACTTTTTCCAATTTTACGGCATCACTATCTAACCCAAACCACTTGTCTTCTGAAGGTGTAAACTGCTTGACAAAGAAATAAGCCTTCATGACCATTCGATCTAAAAGGGGTAATTCATTATCAAAAGATAAGAATTTTTCAAGGACTACAAATCGGAAATCGCCAATCACATTTTGCTCATTCAAGGACTTGTATCGAGAGGTTATATCTACCTCGCCCCTAGAAACCATTTCTTCCACTACTTTACGGAAGTACAAATTGATTTTTTGTTCTACCCTGAAACCTAATTTGAAATTAACTTTGATAATGTCATCGGGTTCGATCACGGTTACTTTATAATCCATCGTATATGGCTCATCCAAGGTATCTACATGGACAAACCAATAAATATCGGCTTTTTTGGGACGACGCTGGAAAATGGAATAAATGATTTTTGATTCAATATCGGTCACTCTACCGGCATTGGACATAAAAACTAAATGCGTGGCATATTTAGGAATAGTATCGTCATTACTCAAATCCTTTAACGGCTCTATATACTCTGATAAAGGCTCATATTCGGTCAATTTATTTTTAATGCGAGAAGCTCTAAACCAAACCCACATGACCAAAATAATCACACCCGCAATGAAAAGAGATACATAACCCCCATGGGAAAATTTCTGCAAATTAGCGACCAAGAAAGAGCCTTCTAAGGACACATATATTAAAAGGAAAAGTAGGATCCACCACATATCTATCTTCTTGATATGTAGGTAATAGGCCATTAACATGGTGGTCATCAACATAGTCAACGTAATCGCCAACCCATAAGCGGCCTCCATATTAGTGGATTCCTTAAACCATAATACAACTCCTACACAACCCATCCACAATAAGATATTGACGGAAGGTACATACAATTGTCCCTTTTGATCAGACGGATAAACCAAGCGTACTTTTGGCCAAAAATTAAGTCGAATCGCCTCGGAAATCAACGTAAAAGATCCTGAAATTAATGCCTGACTGGCAATAACGGCAGCAGCGGTAGCGACCATAATTCCAGAAAATAAAAATTCACGGGGAAGTAATTCGAAAATAGGTTTACGTCCATCTAGGGTCATTCCTTGATGTGCTAAAAGCCAAGCACCTTGCCCAAAATATTGCAGAAGTAAAGTGATTTTAACAAAAATCCAACTTACTCGAATATTTCCACGGCCACAATGACCTAAGTCGGAATAAAGTGCCTCCGCTCCCGTCGTACACAAAAATACCGCACCTAAAGCCCAAAATCCAGCACTTCCTGCTTGGTGTGTCGTTAACAATTCCCAGGCATACACAGGAGAAATGGCACGCAAAATAGACCAATCATTTTGTATCCAGATAATTCCAAAAAGTCCAAGCATGGAAAACCATAAAAGCATGATCGGCCCAAATAACTTGCCGACCACCTTAGTTCCAAAAATTTGGAAAATAAAGAGAATAGTTAAAATAAATATTACGAGTGGAACCGTATCCGTAACATAAGGCGTACCGTCTGGATGATGAAGCATACGCAATCCCTCTACTGCAGAAGATACCGAGATAGGTGGCGTGATAATTCCATCCGCAAGCAATGCCGCCCCACCGATAATGGCTGGCAAAGTCAGCCATTTTGCATGACGTCTGACTAACGCAAAAAGGGCAAAAATTCCGCCCTCACCCTTATTATCTGCACGAAGAATTAATATGACATATTTAAGTGTAGTCTGTAATGTCAGAGTCCAAAAAATACAAGATAAGCCTCCTAAAACCGTCAAAGAATTGATTGGTTCATCCCCAATGACAGCTTGCATCACATAAAGAGGAGAAGTCCCAATATCTCCATAAATGATCCCCATAGCTACCAAAAGTCCAGCAGCCGTGAATTTATTTTTGTGTTTTTGTTCCATTATAGAAGATAGGGTAATAAAATTTTATTCAAATCGGAATTAATATGTTTAGAATACAAGTTTTACAAAAAATTGTACTATTTCGAGTCTATTTATTTAAATATTTCAAGAAACGGAGGCAAATATACCTTCAATTTTGATATATCAAATAAGGTTTTGAATTTTTCTTGATTGAGATGAGATAAGTAGCTGCTGGTCAGCAATTTATTGTATATAATAATACCCGAAAATAATGTTCATTTCATCTTCAGAAGTCAATCCAAAGCCCAATGGTTTATTGGTATTATTCACATAGGTAACCACAGAAGTCAATCCTTCTCCTTCTTTCAAGGCAATTGGCTTTGCATAATTGATGACTTTAGGATGAGCCCAATCGTTGTCTTCGTAAATAACTTCCCCATCACGAGCTCCTCCCTTAATCTTGATTTGGAAAAGTTTTCCCCTTTCATGTGTATGCGAGGTTAGCGATACAATCATAACCGATTTACCAGAGCCTTTCACAAAGCCATCAAAATTAAAAAAGTCTTTCGTGACAACAGTCGTTTGATTTGGAGGAAGTGTGAAACTTGAATTATTAAAATCAATCATACTGACCACATTTTTTACCTGTGATTCGGGGACTGTATATAGATTTACATAATTCTCCCCATATAAGTTATCCTTCGTTTTGTTAAAATAATGTGGATTTAGGTCTACCGAACTATTTGCTGGTAGTTTTAACGCAGTACCTTCTGGAAATGTATAGTCTGAATTTGGATCTGTGCCACCTCCTAAAAATATATGATTTGACATTTGAAAAACCGTACCAATATTGAGTGAATTATCCAGATTCCTCAAATCCCGAATTTCATCCATGTTGGGTAAAAGAAGTTTTGATCTGAAATCATACACAACTAAATGATGGCTATTTGATCTGGATTTAAGTTTAATCCGGGATATAAAAATGGGTTCAGTATTATTCAAAGCCCGACGAACAAAAATCTCACGCTCAAAATTAGGTGGGACAATGAAGCGATCCACTTTCAATTGAAATCCTGTCTTTCCCTCTTTAACCGGGGAGTCCAAAGCTGAAAAATTAGAAGGCTCAGTGAAACTCGGTGTGGTATCATCTAATAATTTGGCATCAACCACCTCACCTTTATCTGGAGCACCTGCTTCAATCCATTTTTGAACGAAATCCAATTGGCCTTTACTCACAGGCTTTCCTCCCAAGGGCATAGGAGCTGCATAATTAGCAGTTGCATGATGACTTAAATCCCAATTTAATTTATGAAATAATAGGCTTTCGGCTGATGAAAATTTCTTGACCCTTTGTAATTTGTTTGTTACAGCAACCGAGTTTTTGGGCGTGGTTCCAATTAAATTTCCGTAAGCAAGTCCCTTTGACAAAACTAATCCATGCTGAGCATAAGAGGCATCTTGAACAGATAAATGGCAACCCGAGGTAGCGCAACTAGGACTTAATAATTTATCTTGTAATAAGTCAAAGGAATTAATCGTTGCAGTCTGAGAAATGGGACTTACAGGCGTATCAACAGCTGATTTGCTGCAAGCAAATAAACTCATGGTGACTAAAAGAACACGCAATGTATTTTTCATCTCAGTGAATATTGATCAAAAGACTCTCCTGGTATTATTTTTAAAACTTGTGTCAAAACTAACAAAACTAATTTCCTTGAAGCAATCCAAACGGGTAATTTATTTAAAGAAGCAAATTCTTCTAAGGTTATCGTAGGGGTATTTCGTAAATATTCCATCAACCAGCGCTCAGAATCTCCATAGGAAAACTGAATTCCCTCTTGGTTCTCACGCCTCAATATCTGCTTCATTTCCTTACTTGCCTGCACAGTTCTGTCTTTAATCCGAACAAAACACTGAGGTTGGGAATCTGCGCTTAATTGGACAAAGTGCGGTTTATCCACACTCTCAAATACTTGATAGACCAAAACAGTCCGACCATTATCCAATGAAATAGGGTAAGCGTTATAGGAAAAAGCTGGGAAGCAATATTTTTCAATCGCACGCTCTAATAAGAATTGTTCTTCTTCTGCAAACTTAAGGCCTTCGATTTGGCCTTCATCTGACACCCCTAAAAATAAATGACCTCCATCTGTATTCGCAAAGGCTACCAATTCCTTGATAATCTTCTCAGGAAACTTAACCTTCATCTTAAATTCAAGTCGCTGACCCTCTCCATGACGAACTAAATTTTTAAGATTTTTTAAATCTAAAAAATCATTTTCATGCTCCCAATTAGTGGATTCCAATAAAATTTCTGATCCCGATCTCATGCGCTATTAAACTCATTTCAATTTACAAAAGTTTTCAAATTAAGTGATTAACGAAAAAATATATTTGCTTAGTATAGTTATTCAATAGACATTATGTATTTTTGTCAAAATTTAAAAAATGGAACTCGAATCCTTAGGAAATTCCCTTATGAATTTGCCATTAGAAGACCGATTAAGTCTTTTAACGTCTACCTATTCGAAGGATGTCATTGCATTTTCAAGCTCTTTTGGTCAAGAAGATCAAGCCATAACCCATGCGATTGCCTCTCAAAAATTGCCCATTAAAATTTTTACATTGGACACAGGAAGGCAATTTCAAGAAAGCTATGAGTTGATGGACCTGACGAAAAAAAAATACGAACTCGACTTAATTACCTATTTTCCCAATCATATTAAAACTGAAAATTTAGTTCGTGAAAAGGGATTTAATTCGTTTTATACCTCCGTTGAAAATAGAAAAGAGTGTTGCTTCATTCGTAAAATGGAGCCATTAGCAAGAGCACTGGAGGGTGTCAATATTTGGATTACAGGATTGCGTGCAGAACAATCTGAAAATAGGGCCAATATGCCAATCTTAGAATGGGATGAGGCAAGGAATTTAATCAAGGTTAATCCCATCATTGATTGGACTACAGAAAAATTGAATACCTATTTGACTGAGCATAAAATTCCACAAAATCCTCTACACAAAAAAGGGTTCATTTCGATTGGTTGTGCGCCCTGTACAAGAGCAATAGGGCCAGATGAACACCCAAGAGCGGGACGCTGGTGGTGGGAAAATTCTCAAAAAGAGTGCGGATTACATGCCTAAAATTTAAAAAATGAGTAAAAATATGTCAGCCATCCACGATAAAATAGGTCAATTTCCAAGAGAACTGGAGGATGAGTCTATCTACATCATGCGCGAAGTGGCCGCTCAGTTTGATCGTCCAGCACTTTTGTTTTCGGGTGGAAAAGATTCGATTACATTGGTACGCTTAGCGCAGAAAGCTTTTTTTCCGGGAAAAATTCCTTTTCCTTTAGTTCATATTGACACAGGACATAATTTTCCAGAAACGATTGAATTCAGGGATTGGTTGGCCAAAGAAACAGGGGCCGAGCTTATTGTTCGCTATGTTCAAGATTCCATAGATCAAGGAAAAGCTAAGGAGGAAAGCGGAAAATATGCGTCTAGAAATGTATTGCAGACGGTTACTTTGCTTGATACGATTGAGGAATTTAAATTTGACGCCTGCATCGGTGGCGCAAGACGTGATGAGGAAAAGGCTCGAGCAAAAGAACGAATATTTTCGGTTCGAGATGATTTTGGCCAATGGGACGCCAAGCGCCAAAGACCTGAGTTGTTTGATATGTTGAACGGTCGTATTTCTGTCGGCGAAAATGTACGTGTTTTCCCCATTTCCAACTGGACAGAATTGGATGTTTGGAATTATATCAAAGAGGAAAAAATGGAAATCCCGAGCATCTATTTTGCTCATCAGCGACAAGTCATTCAACGCGATGGGATGCTTTGGGCAGATTCAGAACACTTGAATAAAGAGGCGGATGAAATTCCATTTGAGACTACGGTTCGTTTTAGAACGGTGGGTGATATGACTTGTACGGCAGCAGTGAGTTCTACTGCAGTAGACATCGATGTCATTATTGAAGAAATTTTATCTGCAGAAATTTCAGAGAGAGGGGCCCGGATCGATGATAAAAGATCGGAAGCGGCGATGGAAAAAAGAAAACAACAAGGTTATTTTTAATTAAGAGATGGATATTTTACGCATAGCAACGGCAGGTTCAGTAGATGATGGAAAAAGTACATTAATCGGCCGCTTATTGTATGAGACAAATTCGATTACTAAAGATAAAATCGAAGCACTTGAAAGTGCCTCTAAAAGAAAAGGCTTAAATTTTTTAGACCTTTCGCTATTGACCGATGGCCTAATTGCTGAGAGAGAACAAGGCATTACGATTGACGTGGCACATATTTATTTTTCTACGCCAACAAGAAAGTACATCATTGCAGATACACCTGGTCATATAGAATATACTAGAAATATGGTGACTGGAGCATCAAATGCAAAGGTTTCCTTGATTTTAGTGGATGCCCGACAAGGCATTGTGGAGCAGACAGCGAGGCATTTATCCATCGCTTCTTTATTGAGAATTCCTAAAGTTATCATATGTGTGAACAAGATGGATTTGGTTCAATATCAGGAATCAAAATTCAATGAAATACAGGATAAATTATCCGAATTAGTACGCAAAACTACCTTCCAAGGCCAGATAGTTTCTTATCTACCTATCTCTTCTTTATTTGGTCAAAACATTACAAAGAAGGCCGATGAAATGACATGGTTCACTGGAAACACATTATTACAGGAATTAGAAACATTTGAATTTGCCGAAACATTAGCTCAAGCGCCGGCTCGTTTTCCGGTCCAATTTGTCGTTAGACCCATGACGGAAGCCTACCATGATTACAGGGGGTATGCAGGTAAAATAAGTTCAGGAACTTTTAAAGTTGGCGACGAAATTCGCGTTTTACCTACGGGACAAACGAGTACCATTGCCACGATTGAAAAATTTGAAAATTCATTAGATCAAGCCATTGCGGGGGAATCCATCGTTATGACCCTTTCGAATGACATTGATATTTCAAGAGGAAATTCCATTGTACTAGCCTCAGAAACCAACGTACCATCCTTAAAAGATTTCTCGGCGCATGTTTGTTGGCTCGACCACCAAGCCCTAAGCGCGGGAAAAACATATCTTTTACAGCATGGCATACATACCACTAAAGCAAAAATTACTCAGATAACCGAGCGACTTGATGTAACCCAACAAACGTCGACCACTGAAGTAGGCCAATTAAACTTGAATGAAATAGGGAAGATTTCCTTACGAACAGCACAGGCCATTTCTGCTGATATTTATGTCGAAAATCCATCCAATGGGTCTTTCATCTTGATTGATGAATTTTCGAATTCGACCGTTGGCGTAGGCTTCGTCGATTAATTATTCGAATTTTTTAGGCGCATATAAAAACCCAAAAGCCTCAGCTCCTTCTTTGGTATGAACCTCATGATGTACGTAATGAGCCTTCATAATGCGCTTCATGTATTTACTTGTCGCCTTGTATTTTATTTTAATTCTGCGATGTACAATGATATCATGAAATATAAAATAAAATATTCCATAGGTTGCAATTCCTAAGCCGATCCAAATTAAGGGCCAAAAGCGAGGAATTTCCGCTCCTATCATGATCGTCAAGGTCGATGTTATTCCAAAAACCACCGAAAAAAGGTCATTTTTTTCCAAGGCATTTTTGTGATGCACATGATGAGATTCATGCCAGCGCCACATAAAGCCATGCATAATGTACTTATGTGTAAGCCAGGCAAAAGCTTCCATCGACAAAAAAGTACCTAACCAAATAACTATTGCGATAATTTTCATTTTAATCCAAAACCGAAATTACATGGAATTGTTTTAAAAATCCACCTCTTCCTTTGATTGAAAACAATTATCTTTGTAGGCTATAGGTTGGCCCATACCCTATCAACTGATTAAATTTTCTTTATGATTGACAAAAAATACGCACCCCAAGAAATAGAGCAAAAATGGTATACTTATTGGCTCGAAAATAAATTATTTTCTTCCAAGCCACATCCTGAAAAAGAGGCATATACCATTGTTATTCCTCCGCCTAATGTAACTGGGGTTTTGCATATGGGGCATATGCTCAACAATACTATCCAAGACGTTTTGATCAGAAAAGCGCGAATGGAAGGCAAAGAGGCTTGTTGGGTACCAGGAACTGACCACGCTTCCATTGCCACTGAGGCTAAGGTAGTTGCCATGCTAAAAGAAAAGGGCATTGAAAAAAAGGATATTTCTAGGGAAGAATTTTTGGCTCATGCATTTGAGTGGAAAGAAAAATATGGGGGCATTATTTTAGACCAATTGAAAAAACTGGGGGCTTCGTGTGACTGGGATAGGACACGGTTTACGATGGAGCCCTCTCTGTACCAAGCCGTTATTGACACTTTTGTTAGGCTTTATAATAAGGGCTTGATTTATAGAGGGGTCCGAATGGTCAATTGGGATCCGGCTGGAAAAACAGCTGTTTCGGACGAAGAGGTAATTCATAAAGACGTCCAAGCGAAATTATATCACATTCAATATCCATTTGTGGATGGATCGGGGCATTTAACGATTGCCACAACAAGGCCTGAAACGATTATGGCTGATGCGGCCATCTGCGTTAATCCCTTAGATGAGCGTTATATCAAGTATCATGGAAAGAAAGTATTCATCCCTTTAATTAATCGAGAAATAAGCATAATTGCGGATGAATATGTGAGTTTAGATTTTGGTACCGGTTGTTTAAAAGTTACTCCTGCACATGATTTAAATGATTATGAGTTAGGGATCAAACATAAATTACCTGTGATTGACTTGCTCAATGATGATGGTACATTAAATGAAAAAGCCGTTTTATTTGTTGGGCTAGATCGTTTCGAAGCTCGAAAAAGAATCGTCAAGCAATTGACAGAGGAAGGATTTTTAGTTAAAACAGACGAATATAAATCGACCGTTGGCACCTCAGAAAGAACCGGGGCGGTGATCGAACCCAAACTATCCTTGCAGTGGTTTTTGAAAATGGAGGATTTGGCCAAACCGGCTTTGGAGCATGTCATGAATGATGACATACAATTACATCCGGCGAAGTTTAAAAATACCTACCGCTCTTGGATGGAAAATGTACACGATTGGTGTATCTCAAGGCAGTTGTGGTGGGGCCAACAAATTCCCGCCTTTTACATGGAGGACGGAACATTGATCGTCGCCAAAGATAAAAAGGAAGCTTTAAGAATTGCTCGAGATAAATATCAATTATATGCGTTAGTGGAAGATGATTTAACGCAAGATCCAGATGTGTTGGATACTTGGTTTTCTTCATGGCTATGGCCAATCTCCGTTTTTGATGGAATAGAAAATCCTGATAATGAAGAGATTAACTATTACTATCCTACCAATGATTTAGTCACGGGACCCGATATTCTATTTTTCTGGGTGGCGAGAATGATCATGGCAGGCTATGAGTGGAGGGGCGAGTTACCCTTTAAAAATGTGTATTTAACAGGAATTGTTCGGGATAAACAAGGTCGAAAAATGTCCAAATCGCTAGGGAATTCCCCAGATCCATTAGAGTTAATCGAACGATTTGGTGCCGATGGAGTACGGTCCGGCCTTTTATTTTCAGCACCCGCTGGAAATGATTTATTGTTCGACGAAAAACTTTGTGAGCAAGGCCGCAATTTTTCTAACAAAATTTGGAATGCATTCCGACTCTTAAAAGGCTTAGATGTGATAGAAGGAAAATCCTTGCCTGAACATTTGCTGGCCACGGAATGGCTGGAAACCCGGATTTCTTTAACAATCGAAGAGGTTCAGGATCATTTTAGCAAATTCAGAATTTCAGATGCGCTCTTAAGTATTTATAATTTGGTATGGGATGATTTTTGTGGCAAGTACTTGGAGATCATTAAGCCGGCATATCAGACCCCAATACATGCGGATACATTGAAGGATGCATTCCAAATTTTTGACCAATTAATGAGACTGCTTCATCCGTATATGCCATTTATTACGGAAGAAATATGGCAGGCGATCGATGTAAGGGAAGCCAATACAAGCATATGTAAAGCGCCATTCCCGAAATCGACGCAAGTAAATGCTGCTTTAATTCAGCAGTTTGATACGGTTTTTGAGGTGGTAACGAAAATCAGGGAGATCAGAAATTCAAAGCAATTATCTCCAAAATTAGCCTTATCCCTAGAAATAAAGACAGGCGATAGCTCATCCTATGATCATTTAAAAGCAATCCTTTCCAAATTGGCCAATTTAGAGTCCATCGTGTATGCAGACCAAGCGAATCCAGAGGCACAGACATTTGTAGTCCGCTCAGATCAATTTTTCGTCCCCTTACAAAAAGAGGAAAATCAGGATGAATTAAAAGAAGAATCTGAAAAGGAATTGGTGTATTTAGAAGGGTTTAAAAAGTCGGTGGAAGCAAAACTGGCCAACGAAAAGTTTGTTCAAAATGCAAAACCTGATTTGGTTGAGCGTGAAAAACAAAAGTTATCCGATACAGAAAATAAAATAAAATCGCTTAAGGAGATTTTAGCACGATTTAATTAATGAGACCCTATTTATTACTCCTTTTTACGACTTTAACTTTCGCGGCTTGCGAGCCTAAGAAGGGGAAAGAAGTGGAATTGCCTAAAATCCAATTGGATTTTATTCGTTTTGACCGCTTGTTAGCTGAGGCGAAAAGTATCAAGGAAATAGATAGTCTCTTGAAAAAAAATCCTGAAATCACGGTTGGGTACTTCCATTGTACTCCAGAAAAAATTCCGTTTCTGGCCAAAGATTTATTTGCATTATTTCAAAATCCGGAATTAAAGAGCTTTTATGAGCAAAGTCAGAAACCTGAATTTTATGGGGGGAATCAATTAGAAATTGATGTAAAGGCAGCCTTTCAAGAAATCCACAATCAATTTCCTCAAACAAAAGTTCCCAAAATACGAACCGTTTTTTCTGGATTTGGTGGAATTGGAAGTGAGTTTGCAGTCCAACATCTTTATGTAACCGATACATTGATTGTTGTGGGATTGGATTTTTTTATGGGAAAGAAGGGCAAGTATCATCCACCGAATGTTTATGATTATCAGATGCGCAGATTAGAACCTAAGGCTGTCGTGGGACAAATCGTGTTGCAATATTCAGCATTTTTCAACCAGCAAAATTCTGAAGATCATACCTTATTGAGTGATATGATTTGGTATGGAAAAGGATTTGTATTTACGAAAAAAATCTTGCCTTCGTTGCCCGATAGCCTCTTGTTTGGCTATACAGCTAAAGAATTAGCCGAAACGGAGGCATTCCAATCTGAAGTTTGGGAACATTTCATAGATAATTCTTTGTTGTTCAAGAAGGAGGAATATGTAAAAGCGAAGTACGTTGGGGAACGTCCAAAAACACCTGAAATAGGACCTGCATGTCCAGGATCCATCGGCAGGTGGCTCGGTTGGCGCATAGTAGATTTATACGCAAAACAAGACAGTAAGATTAGCTTACCCAAATTAATGGCAAATAAAGAGGCCAATAAGATTTTTTTAGCTTCAGGATATCGAGGCAAATAGGCATAAAAATTATGGCAAAAAGACACGAAAAGTTTGGAGCGGGGGTTGATCCTAAAGATTCTGTAAAGGTTACGAAGAAAAACCTTTCCAAGGCGATTAAGATTTTCCGATTTGTCATTACGTATAAATGGACATTTGTGTTGGGCATGGTTTTCTTATTGCTCTCCAATTTAACCACACTTAGTTTTCCATTGTTGATCGGTGAAATGACGAAAGTGATTGAGGGGAAATCAAAATTTCAGATTAACGAGGTCACGCTATTTTTCTTTGCCATTTTAATCATTCAGTCCATCCTTTCATTTTTTAGGATTTACACCTTTGCGCAAGTATCTGAAAAAGCGATGCGAGATGTGCGGCAGACATTGTATGCCAAAATCATTACGTTACCCATTTTTCATTTTGAAAAAAGGCGTGTAGGAGAGTTGATGAGCCGCATCACATCCGACATTACGCAGTTACAAGATGTATTGTCGATCACCTTAGCTGAATTTTTTAGACAAATATTTACCTTAGTTGGAGGCGTCGTGTTAATTACTTACCTGTCTTGGAAGTTGACGCTCTTCATGTTAGCCACCTTCCCCCTACTTGTTATTTCAGCCATAGTCTTCGGGAAATTTATTCGAAAAATCTCAAAAAAGGCGCAAGACGAATTAGCGAATACCAACATTATCGTGGAAGAAACCTTTCAATCGATTCAAGCGGTAAAAGCATTTACCAATGAAAAGTATGAGGTTAATCGGTACACAAATTCCCTTAATAAAGTGGTCAATGGAGCTTTGAAGGCTGCAACGCTTCGCGGAGGTTTTGTCAGTTTTATCATTTTTGCCTTGTTTGGAGGGATTGTGGGGGTGGTATGGTACGGGGCCCAACTCGTCGCCCAGGGAGATTTAATTTTAGCAGATTTGTTGACCTTCATTTTTTATACAGCCTTCATTGGCGGTTCGGTGGGAGGCTTAGGTGATATCTATGCCCAGTTACAAAAGACTATTGGCGCATCTGATCGAATCCTTGAAATATTGGAGGATCCGTCCGAGGTGGATATATATGAAACCGAAACGAAGGCTTCATTGGGTTTTGGTGCTATTGACCTTCAAGATATTCATTTTTCATATCCTAGCAGGCCTAGTGTAGAAATTTTAAAAGGCATTAGTTTTACGATTGAGCCAGGGCAAAAGGTAGCCATTGTAGGAACTTCTGGTACAGGAAAATCTACATTGGCCCAATTGATGATGCGATTTTATGAACCGAGTCAGGGTAAAATCATGATGGGCGATTATGCCATTCAAGATATGCCGGTGGGCGATTGGAGAAAAATGGTGGCCTTAGTGCCCCAGGAGGTATTATTGTTTGGAGGAAGTATTCGCGAAAATATTGCCTATGGTAAACCGGGTGCCTCTGAGCAGGAAATCCAACAAGCAGCTGAGCAGGCCTATGCCAAAGAGTTCATCGAATCATTCCCTGAAAAATATGATACGTTGGTAGGCGAACGAGGCGTAAAACTTTCAGGGGGGCAAAGGCAACGAATAGCCATTGCTCGAGCCATCTTAAAAGATCCTAAATTTTTAATCTTGGATGAAGCCACCAGTGCCCTAGATTCTGAATCAGAAAAGTGGGTACAATCGGCATTGGAGGAATTAATGAAAAATAGAACCAGTTTGATTATCGCACATCGCTTGTCGACGATCAGGTCTGCCGATAAGATCATTGTGATGGAATCTGGCAAGATTGTCGAGATGGGTTCACATGAAAATTTGATGGCAAAAAAACAGGGTGTTTATCAAAAAATGGTCAAATTGCAAACTGAAAATTTATAAATACCAATCTTGGATACGTTAGAAGGACATTTAACAGATTTCAAATTAAGACCTACTGCCTGCAGAATAGAGGTGCTGAAGGCATTTGAAGGAGTCGGATTTGCTTTGAGTCAAGGAGATATTGAGTTGAAATTACAAGCCGCTTTTGACCGAGTGACCATTTACCGAACGCTTAAAACTTTTTTAAGTCAAGGGTTAATCCATAAAGTTTTAGATGATCAAGGAGGTGCAAAATATGCGCTTTGTAAAGATTTATGTCATCAGGGGGAACATGTTCACCAGCATGATCATGTACATTTCAAATGCAATGCATGTGGTCAAACTATTTGTTTGGAACATGTCATCATCCCCAAAATTCAATTGCCTGATAAATTCTTAAAGCAAGAAAGTAATTTACTCATCCAGGGAGTCTGCCAGGATTGTAATATTGCCTAGGATTTGATAAACTCTTTGATGGACTTAATAGCCATCGAATTAATCATATACCGCTTTTGTCGACGGTCTAATTCGGAATCTTGGCGTTGAATCGTATCGTGGCAATTGGTCAACAAGGCTAGCTTCACATTCGCTTCCTTGACAAAAGCGCTCCTTTTGTATCGCTGTGCATCATGAGCCAAAGTCGATAATCCTAAAATTGAATTGGTTTCATCCACATCTATTCCACCTGTTTCATAGGTCTCTACCAATCTTTTCAACAAAAATATGGTCGATTTATTGACCAAGTTACTTGAAAACTTTAATTCATTAACATATTTAAAACGCTTTAAAAATAATGATTTTCCCTTTTTAAAAACTCCCCCCACAATGAGCGAAATAATCAAGAAACATAAAAACCATGTGAAGCTATCAGATTGGTACCATATTTCATAATGGATAAAACCTACAGACTTTGCATTTACAAATAAATCATCCATATTTTCCAACTGAAAATCTTCAAAAACATCTTTTTCACTTTGATTAGGCCTAATATTTAACAAAAGATTATGATTTCCCAAAACCACATTTCTTGGCCCTCCGTAAGGTTCAATTTGAAATTTGGAAAGTCTGTTCGTGACATCTTTGTAAAAAAATAATTCCAACGTCCTTGCATTAATTGCATAATATTGATTAAATCCACTAAAAGGGATCGCAGGGATTATAAAATATTTACCCGTAAAGTAATTGGTAAAATGAAGCAATATCGCTGTTTTGTTAAATATTTCTAAGAATTCTTTAGAATAAACCATCCCGGATTTTGTCCAAATACCCTTTTTAAAAGAATATACATAAATCGATTTGTCTCTAAAAAAAGCTCCATTATTTATGTTAACATCATGTGTATAATTCATAAAAGAAATTAACTCATCTTTTTCAGGTATGTATGCGACGAATCCGCCATAAATTCCAAATGGCGGTGTACCATTGGATGAATAGGCCTCCCACTCTTTGCTCTTTTCATCAAAATAAATGATGTGATTGTTGGTCCGCCAAAAACCGTATCCCCCGACCGAGTGAAGTACTCCTTTTCGAAAAAAATGATAGGCATGGCAATTATCCCCGCGGTAAAAGGTCTTATCCATGCGCTTAAAAACCATTGTTTTTAAGTCAAATAAGTAAAACTGGTTTGTACAATTAGCGATGAAATAAACCTTACTTGAATCCAAAGAAGGAATTTGGCTTATTATTATATTTTTGGGTAAGCTAAAAAAAGTAAGGCTATCAAATTTAACAGCTTTGACAATCCCCCACTTACCTTCTTTTTGAAATTTTTCTAAGTTCCTTGAATTACTATTAATTCGATAAGCCGACTTTTCATTATGCTGTAAAAAATAATAAAAGTCGGCCCGAGTTTGCATCCCGATTTGGAGCAAAAGCAAAAGCAAAAATGTGCGTTTAATGTATAATCCCATAAAAACTAAACCGATAAAAATTTAAATGAATCTATCCCTTAAATAAGATTAATGCATTGGGATTTGATTAAACTCAACGGGTGATTTTTTAGCATCTTTAAATGCTGCTTTAGGTTTTATACTTAGGATTTGGAATAACTCCTGATCAGATTTAGCGTCAGGATTGGGTGTTGTCAATAACACATCGCCAGAAAAAATGGAATTTGCGCCGGCCATAAAACAAAAAGCCTGCCCCTCGTAATTTAATTCTAATCGGCCTGCCGATAATCTCACTGCCGACTTTGGCATCATAATTCGAGCCGTTGCAATTACCCGAACTAAGTCCCAAACAGACGCTGTTTTTTGGTTTTCAAAAGGAGTTCCTTCTACGGGAACTAAATTATTTACTGGAACTGATTCTGGGTGTTCAGGAAGGTTAGCCAAAGTTAATAACATGCCTATCCGATCGCCCGTAGATTCACCCATGCCGATGATACCCCCAGAACAAACTGATAATTTTGCCTTTCGAACATTGCCTAATGTTTCTAATCGGTCATCATAGGTTCTCGTCGAAATTACATCATCGTAATACTCTTCACTGGTATCTATGTTGTGATTGTACGCGTACAATCCCGCCTCTTTTAATTTTTCAGCTTGCTGCTCTGTCAGCATCCCTAAGGTGCAACAAACCTCCATACCTAAAGAATTAACCCCTTTTACCATGTCTAATACGCGGTCAAAATCTTTGTTATCACGCACCTCACGCCAAGCTGCTCCCATGCAAAAGCGGGAACTTCCATTGTCCTTAGCACGATTAGCCGCTTGAATCACCTCCTCATAAGGCAGTAATTTCTGAACTTTCACATTCGTATGATAGCGAGCGGCTTGCGAACAATAGGAGCAATCCTCAGGGCAACCGCCTGTTTTTATAGAAAGCAAGGTACTTATTTGAACTTCGTTGGGGTCATGAAATTGGCGATGCACGGTAGCAGCCTGATAGACCAAATCTAAAAATGGTTGGTTAAATATTTCCTCAACTTCTTTACGTGTCCAATTAGTACGAATCATATCTTCAAAATTTAACAAATATAAACGCTTAGATTAAGAATCCATACAAAATCTACTCAAATTCCATCAAGTAAGGCATTAAGGCTAGATATCCTTCTCTTTTCTTCCAACGCTCCAACTCCAAAATTGATTTTGCCCAAGGTAAATTTTTGGCCGCGAATTTTTCAGCCATGGAGCTTTCTGACATAGCGGAGGATAACAGTTGGTCAAAGAATGATTTTGCTTTTGGATACACGACCACTTTATAGGCTCCTGGCTTAAGCTTTCCTTTTTTTGCAGCTATTTCAATAGCCACATCTAATCCGCCTAATTCATCCACTAAACCTATTTCTTTCGCTTGAATTCCGGTCCATACCCGACCACCAGCTAAGGATTTCAATTTTTCAATGTCCATCTTTCTGCCCGAAGCGGCTTTTGATGTAAATGTTTCATAACCCTGATTGACCATATTTTGTATCACCGATTTTTGAAATTCGGTTAACTCACCTAAGGAATTCATGAAATTTGAATTGGCATGCGTATTTACATAATCTTGAGTGATGCCAATCTTGTTGCTCAAAAACCGATCAATATTTAACCATTGCGCAAAAATTCCAATGGATCCAGTCACGGTAGTAGGCTGTGCCACGATGGTATTAGTCCCCATAGCCATGTAATAGCCACCCGAAGCCGCATAGTCCGACATAGACGCCACGATGGGTTTCACTTTTTTGGCTAGCTCGATTTCCCTCCACATCACATCAGAAGCCAAGGAAGAACCCCCCGGAGAATCAATACGAAGTACAATTGCTTTTACGGATTTATTATCCCGCAATTTTCTTAATTCCTTCACAAAATCCTCTGACCCAATATTTTCATCACCACCTCTTGATCCTACGATTTCACCTTCGGCAACTAATACCCCAATTTTATCGGTTCCTTCAACAGCCTTAATCGGATTTTTTGCTTTTAGGTAATCAGCCAGTTTGATAAAAGTCAACTCACTTTTTTCCTTTATTTTAACAGCTGATTTTAAAAGGGATTCAAATTGATCCCAATATCCTAATTTAATCATCCCTAACTTTTCTGCTTTCACCGGATTCATGGCTAATAGACTATCCGCAATTTGATTCAGTTTATTGGCAGAGATTTTTTTGCTTAATGATATTTTAGCAAACACTTCACGGTTAATCGAGCTAATAAATGATTGCGTCTGCATTTTATTCTCAGGACTCATATCCTCTCGGATAAAAGGCTCTACGGCAGATTTATATTGGCCTACCCTGAAAACCAAAGGCTCAATTTCCAATTTGTCAAATGCCTTTTTATAAAACATATATTGAACACTAATCCCATTAAAATCTAATAAACCCGATGGATTCAAATACGCTTCATCAGCAACGGATGCAATATAGTAGCCTTTTTCAGAATAGGAATTCGCATAAGCATAAATGAATTTACCTGAGCGTTTAAATTTTTCTAAGGCATTTCTAATTTCAGTTAATTTGGCATAACCGGCCATTGGAAAACTAACATCTAAGTAAATTCCTTTAACGTTGTTGTCTATACGTGCGCGTTCCAGCGCTGATAAAATTTGAATCAAGCCTATTTTTTCAGTGCTTTCAAAAAAGGGATTGGGGATGGTTGCGAATGGATTATCGTCTTCTGTGCTTGCATTTTCTACGATAGGCCGATTTAAATCCAATTTAAGAATTGAATTTTCTTTTACCTCGAATTCTGATTCTCCTCCACTCATAGCTGCACCGATGCCTACAATCATCAGTATACTTATAATTAGGAAAAGGAATAAGCCCATAAGGGTTGCTAGGGTGTATTTAAAAAATTGCCACATAATGATCTAAGATGATTAAAAGAATAAATTGGGATTTAAATTTAACAAGTCAATCAAAATTATGTTCAATGGATAAAATCCCAAAATGAAGGGTAAAATTTAACCGAAATTGACCCGGTAATCTTCCCTGGCTTGCAGGATCGCTTCATGGGCAATTTCGCGGCCATAAACTTCATCGATGTCCACTAAATTTGAACTCGTTTCTCCAGGAAGCATTTTGTAAGTCCAAAAATAATGCCTAAGTCTTTGGACGATATCCTTAGGTGCGTCTGAAATATCGCGCCATTTTCCATAAATAGGATCATCTTTTAAAACAGCAATAATTTTATCGTCGGCCTCACCGTGGTCAATCATTCGAATACCGCCAATAGGGATCGCCTGACATAAAATATCACCGTGGGTGATCGTTCGCTCTGAAAGTACCAAAATATCAAGCGGGTCACCATCGCCTTTAATGATTTCTTTTCCTGAGTATTTTTTGGCCAATTTGGCTATTCCATCAGCACAATATGTTTGAGGCAAAAAACCGTATAAAGCAGGAACAATATTGGAGAATTTCTGCGGCCGGTCTATTTTTAGATATCCCGATTCTTTGTCAATTTCATATTTTACCGTATCGGTAGGAACAATCTCGATGAACGCGGTGACTAATTCAGGCATTTGCTCGCCAATATGTATTCCGTGCCAAGGATGAGCTTTAAATATGTTTCGATTCATGATAATCTGTTAACGGTCGTTGGCACGCAAATTACAAAAATTGCGCTTACCTAAACTAAAGAACCCTTCACAAATAGATACAATCTAGGGAAATTAGTTAAATTTGTGGTTTGAATTTTTTGAATTATGATATATCCCATCGTCCCTTATGGCGATCCTGTTTTAAGAAAAGTAGCAAAGCCTATTAAATTAGGAAGCATCGATTTGATTAAGCTGTCGGAAGATATGTTTGAAACGATGTATGCAGCTAGTGGTGTAGGATTAGCAGCGCCTCAGATTGGCATGGACATTCGGCTTTTTGTGGTGGATGGAAGGCCCATGAATGAGGATGAAGATGAGGAAGAAAAAGACCCTTCGTTAGTGAATTTCAAAAAGGTTTTTGTGAATGCAAGCATTTTAGATGAAACGGGTGAAGAGTGGGGTTTTGAAGAAGGTTGCTTGTCAATTCCTGGGGTAAGAGGTGAGGTTTTTAGGCCTGAATATGTCAAAATTCATTATTGGGACGAGCATGGGGAGGAGCATGAAGATGTATTT
The DNA here is from genome assembly GCA_005791165.1 of Cytophagaceae bacterium. GTDB lineage: Bacteria > Bacteroidota > Bacteroidia > Cytophagales > Spirosomataceae > Aquirufa. Next base: position 123,162 of record SXXW01000025.1, on the reverse strand, counting down.
GAGGGGTTTGCGGCAAGAATTATTCAGCATGAATATGATCACATAGAAGGAATACTTTTTACCGATCATTTAAATGTGGTCAAAAAACGGATGATAAAAAGTAAATTAGGTGAAATTAGCCGCGGAAAAGTTTCAGTGGATTATAAAATGAAACTTTCTCGATAACATTAGATATGAAGATTTCTTTAAATTGGTTACGTGATTTTATTGACATTTCTAAATTACCTCAAAAAGGCGAAGCAGAAGAGTTAGACGTGTTATTGACAAATACGGGATTAGAGGTAGAGGGCATTGAAAGACATGAAAAAATCCCAGGAGGATTGAAAGGATTTGTGGTGGCGGAGGTTTTGACCTGTGAAAAATTTGAGGTAAAAGATAAAACGCTGAGCCTAACGACTGTTGACGCAGGACTATCAGAAATTTTAACCATTGTTTGTGGCGCGGCTAATGTAGCTGCGGGCCAAAAAGTAATCGTGGCAACACCCGGCACCACTTTATTCGACGCCGAAGGCAAAGCCTTATTTACCATAGAAAGGCGAAAAGTATATGGCCAACCCTCAGAAGGGATGATTTGTGCGGAAGATGAAATTGGGATTGGAACTTCACATGATGGAATTTTAATATTAGATACCAACGTGGCTAACGGAACTCCTGCGGCCAACTTCTTTAATCTATCAGCCGATTTAGTTTTGGAGATTGGCTTAACACCGAACCGAGCAGATGCGGCATCGCATTGGGGAGTGGCCCGCGATATTAAAGCGGTGACTGGATTGCCGATACAATTACCTTCGGTAGATTCCTTAGCCATTAGCCAAACCGATTTGCCTATTGAAATAAACATTCAAGACAAGGGATGTGCCCGCTTTTGTGGTGTAAGCATGGATGGAATACAAGTAAAACCGTCTCCAGAATGGTTGCAAGAACGGTTAAGCGCGATTGGATTAAGGCCCATCAATAACATCGTTGACATTACTAATTTTATTTGCCATGGCTTGGGCCAACCGATGCACGCCTATGATTGGCATCAAATAAATGGCGGCAGATTGGAAGTTAAAACCCTAGCTGCAGGGACTGTTTTTAAAACCTTAGATGGAGTAGAAAGGAAATTAAATGGGGAAGAATTAATAATCTGTGATGGCTCGGGGGCGATTGGCTTAGCGGGAATTATGGGCGGGGCAAATTCAAGTATTCAAGATTCCACTACTCGAATTTTCTTGGAAGTGGCACATTTTGCACCGGAAAGAATCCGAAAAGCAGCCCAGTTTCATAGTTTAAAAACGGATGCATCCTTCAGATTTGAAAGGGGGACTGATATAGAGGCCAAGTTATTTGCGCTTAAATATGCGGCAAAACTAATTCTCGAATTAGCTGGAGGAGCTATTACGTCTAATTGGGTCGATCATTATCCAGAAAAAAATGTGGCGGTTCATATCCCTGTTAGCTATGAACGAGTACATCAGTTGATGGGAATTGAATTATCTGAAACTCGAATCCAAGAAATACTGGTAGCCTTAGATTTTGAGATTACAAATTTGAATCCAAAAGGTCTGACGGCTATTGCTCCGGCATACCGAGTGGACGTAACGCGAGAAGCTGATTTAATTGAGGAGCTTTTAAGAATTCATGGCTTAGACAATATTCCATTATCAGAGAATTTAGGTGCGAATTTCATTTCCGAATTCCCTTTATTGGATAAAGAAAAGATACAGCAACAAGTGGGTCTTAGTTTAGCGGCAAAAGGATTTCATGAAATCATTACAAACTCACTGACTAAATCAAGTTACCATGAATTAATCCAACCGGATTTAGCTTTTGAATCTGTTGAGATATTAAATCGACTTTCTGAAGATTTAGGCGTGATGCGTCAGCATTCCATATTTTCAGGATTAGAGGTTTTGGCGTATAATATTAATCGCCGACAAAAAGACTTAAAATTATTTGAGTTTGGTAAAACCTACCATAAAAAAGGCAGTAAATACATCGAAAAATGGCATTTATCTTTGTATCTAACGGGTTTACAGGCGGGGGAAACATGGAGTACATCAGCCAAAAAAGCAGAATTCCACCATTTATATTCGACGGTCATCGCGCTCATGCAATTTATGGGTGTCAAGGATTTTGAGACATCGCCCTTAGAGGGATCTTCCATTTTTGCTTATGGATTACGCATTTCTGTGAACAAAAAAATGTGTCTAGAATTAGGTTTGATTCAACCTAATTTGGCCCAAAAATTCGATGTAAAACAGGAGGTGTTCTTCGCAGATTTTGATTGGGATTATTGGGTTAAGCAGGAGAAAGTTGATTTTGTCTATCAGGAAATATCGAAATTTCCTGAAGTTCGTAGAGATTTGTCATTAGTGATCAACAAAGAAGTGAGCTATCAAGCGATCCAACGCATTGCAGAACAGGTTGAAAAGAATTTACTTAAATCTGTTTCCGTCTTTGACGTTTATGAGGGAAAAAATCTAGGGGAAGGAAAGAAATCCTATTCGGTTAGCTTTATGCTACAAGATGAGGGTCAAACGCTGACCGACAAGGTCATTGATGCGACGATGGATCGACTCATCCAACGATTTGAAAAGGAATTAGGCGCTGTTATTCGAAAGTAAAACTGACTAAAAATAGGTTAGCTACACAACCATTTCAGTGGCAAAACCATTCAGACGGGTAAAATTAAACTGATTACCTTTTTAACATATTGCCCATATTAGGCATTTTCATTTTGCCATCTTGAACCTTATTCATCATTTTCATCATTTTTCGCATGTCTTCAAATTGTTTCATCAAATTGTTGACTTGTTGGATTGAGGTGCCAGAACCCTTCGCTATTCGAATCTTCCGAGAAGAATTTAGCAAATCTGGATTTTGACGTTCTTTTAGGGTCATCGATTGGATAATGGCTTCTATAGGCTTAAATGAATCATTCGAAATATCCACATCTTTGACGGCTTGACCCATGCCTGGAACCATACCCATCAGATCTTTAATATTTCCCATCTTTTTAATTTGTTGGAGTTGGGAATAAAAATCTTCAAATGAGAAATTATTTTGGCGAATTTTTTTGTTTAAACGTGCTGCTTCATCTTCGTCGAAAGCTTGTTGGGCCCTTTCAACTAAAGAAAGAACATCCCCCATGCCTAAAATTCGGTTGGCCATCCGATCCGGATAAAACTGATCTAGGGCTTCCATTTTTTCTCCGGTGGAGATAAATTTGATCGGTTTTTCGACCACTTGTCGGATGGAAAGGGCAGCTCCACCTCTTGAATCACCATCTAATTTCGTTAAAACAACCCCGTCAAAATTAAGTCGTTCGTTAAATGTTTTAGCTGTATTTACGGCGTCTTGACCCGTCATTGAGTCGACAACAAACAGAATTTCGGTAGGATTTATCGCTTTTTTTACGGCTTCGATTTCATTCATCATGGATTCGTCGATGGCTAAACGGCCGGCTGTATCGACAATGACCACTTTTTTGCCCATTTTCCTGGCGTATGAAAGTGCATTCTCTGCGATGGAAACTGCGCTTTTATTTTCGGGTTCTGCGTAAACCTCTACTCCTACTTGCTCGCCCAAGACTTTTAATTGGTCTATCGCCGCAGGTCTATAAATATCACAGGCAACGAGTAATACATTACGTCCCCCTTTTTTGATGTATTGGGCTAATTTACCTGAGAAAGTTGTTTTACCTGAACCTTGAAGTCCGGCAATTAACACAACGGCAGGATCCCCTTTTAAATTAATATCTTGCTTAACCCCCCCCATTAATTGGGTTAACTCTTCATGAACAATTTTAACTAATAATTGGCCTGGCTCAACGGAAATTAATATTTTTTGGCCTAGCGCCTGTTCTTTGATTCGATCGGTAATTTCCTTCGCCACTTTATAGTTGACGTCGGCATCCATTAATGCGCGCCTAATTTCCTTAACGGTAGCGGCAACGTTTACGTCGGTAATTCGGCCGTTCCCTTTGAGGGTTCGCATGGCCGATGTAATCTTGGAGCTTAAATTCTCAAACATAATGCATTAAATCTTGTAAATGGTCTGCAATTTACGCTTTTTACCTTAAAAATTATTCAAATTATTTGACCTAATTCTGATGAATAAAAAAGATTCCTGTATACCTTTGCAAGATTATTTAGGTTCGTCCTAAATTAAAAAAATAGACCAAACACATTAATACAAAAAATGGAAAAAATTAAAGTTGCCAACCCAGTCGTAGAACTTGATGGAGACGAAATGACTCGCATCATTTGGAAATTTATAAAAGATAAATTGATTTTGCCTTATGTAGATGTTGACATTAAATACTATGATTTAGGTGTTGAATATAGGGATGAGACCAATGACCAAGTAACGATTGAAGCTGCAGAAGCAATAAAAAAATATGGTGTTGGGATTAAATGTGCCACTATCACTCCGGATGAAGCGCGTGTGGTTGAGTTTGATTTAAAGCAAATGTGGAAATCACCGAATGGAACCATTCGTAATATATTAGATGGCACTGTTTTTAGAGAGCCTATCGTTTGTTCAAATGTGCCAAGACTAGTTCCAAATTGGACTGCGCCTATTATGATTGGACGCCATGCTTTTGGGGATCAATATAAAGCAACTGATTTCGTGACCAAGGGAAAAGGTAAGTTGACCGTTTCGTTCACACCTGAAGATGGTGGAGAGCCACAAACTTTTGAAGTATATAATTTCAAGGGAGACGGTGTGGCCTTGACAATGTATAACACAGATGAATCAATTATTGGATTTGCACATTCATGTTTCAATATGGCATTAAGCAAAGGATGGCCTTTGTACTTGTCTACAAAAAATACGATTTTAAAGAAATATGATGGTCGTTTCAAAGATATCTTTGAGGAGATTTTTCAATCTGATTATAAGGCGAAGTTTGATGCGAAGGGAATTGTTTATGAGCATCGATTAATTGATGACATGGTGGCATCTGCTTTGAAGTGGAATGGCAATTTTGTTTGGGCATGTAAGAATTATGATGGAGATGTTCAGTCGGATACGGTTGCACAGGGATTTGGATCTTTAGGCTTAATGACTTCGGTTTTAATCACTCCAGATGGTAAAGTAATGGAGGCTGAAGCGGCACACGGAACGGTTACGAGACATTACCGTGATCACCAAGCTGGAAAACCTACGTCAACGAACCCAATCGCATCGATTTTTGCATGGACAAGGGGATTAGAATTTAGAGGCAAATTAGATAATAATCCAGCATTGGTGAATTTCTGCCAAACATTAGAAAAAGTTTGTGTGGAGACCGTTGAGTCAGGTAAAATGACCAAAGATTTAGCGGTATGTATCCATGGAAATAAAGTAACTCATGGAGAACATTACCTATATACAGAGGAATTCTTAGAGGCTTTAGATGCTAATTTGAAAGTAGCTTTAGCTTAATTCAATTTATTAAATATTAAAAGAGCCGCTTCATTAGGAGCGGCTCTTTTTTTGCTCAAAAAAAGGTCGCACCAGAAACTCTGATGCGACCTTAATTAATTATAATCCTTGTATTTATTCAGAAACTACTGAAAATGATACTTTATGCTTAACCTCTTTATGCAAGTCCAAAGTAGCTGTATAATCTCCCGTCGACTTAACCTCAGAGTCGAATGAAATTTTCTTACGATCAATTTCAAAGCCTTTCTCCTTCAGCATATCCGAGATTTGAATACTCGTTACTCGACCAAAAATCTTTCCACTATCACCCGTCTTTGCAGCAATAGTTAAAGTCATTTCACCAATAGCTGTTGCTAAGTCAAAAGCATCCTGACGGATTTTCTCCACTTTGTGCGCAGCTTGTTTGATGTTCTCAGCCACAACCTTACGATTGGATGGCGTTGCCATCATGGCAAAACCCTGTGGAATTAAGTAATTACGACCATATCCAGCTTTAACAGCTACCGTGTCATTTTTATACCCTAATCCCGCTATATCCGTTTTTAATATAATTTCCATCTTATTTTACAATCAAATGTTTATCAGGTTATCCCCTAGTTTATTTTAAACCATCCGCCACATATGGCATCAAGGCTAAATGACGACAACGCTTAACCGCTTGCGCCACTTTACGTTGAAATTTCAACGATGTACCAGTAATACGGCGAGGTAAAATTCTACCTTGCTCGTTTACCAACTTTAATAAGTAATCCGGATTTTTATAATCAATGTATTGTATGCCCGATTTCTTAAACCGACAATACTTCTTACGATTACTATTCTTATCTACAGGTTCGTTTACAAGTGTCATCTTATGCTTCTATTTTTTCTGGTTTTCTACCTACTAAACCTTTTCTCTTTTTCTCATTGTACAATACCGCATGCTTATCTAATGCAGTAGTCAAGAAACGAATAACTCGCTCATCACGCTTGTATTCAAGCTCTAATTTGGCGATAAATTGCGGATCCCCTAAAAATTCAAATATCTGGTAAAAGCCAGTGTGCTTGTTTTGAATTGGATAGGCCAACTTACGTAAGCCCCATGCATCTTCATGTACAATCTTTGCACCGCTATCTACCAACAATTGCTTGAATTTCTCAACGGCGTCCTTTGTCTGTTGTTCAGACAAAACGGGAGTTAAAATGAACACCGTCTCATAGTTTTTTAATTCCATAAAATTGTTGTTTAAAAACTGAAAAAATTTGGACTGCAAAAGTAGGAAAAATACTTTACAAATAAAAGCCTGGAAATAAAAAAATGATATTATCGTACCTCAAACGATCCTAGGCCTATTAAAAAACCCTCGGCATACAATTCGATTTCATGCCTTCCCTCTCGATATGAATTGGGACGTGAATAAATAAACTCGACAGATTGATGATTATTTTCATAGAATATACGCTGCTTAGCCGTATATACTAAATCTTTTCCCTTAAACGGAAACGTTCCAGAACCTATGGAATAATCAGACAAAGTAACTCCTGTAGGCTCTATAATTCTTAAATAAACCGTTTTAATTTCTTTGGTCGCTAAAGCGTTTTCTTGCAAATGAAAAATCACGCGAATCTTTTCAAGTTTTTTTGCTCTTTGGTTCTGTGCCCCTGACTCCTTACCCCGAGTTGAAATAGCGTACACATTAACCCCCTCAGCACGTAAAGCGGCTGCCACATTTACCTTTTCGGCTAACTCCTGGTTACGTACCTCTAAAATTCTCGAACGTTCGCTCAATTCTTTTTGCTTAACACCAAAAGTTAAACTTGAATCCCTTAACGCTTTTTGAACATTTGACAAACCGTCTTGCAAAATCTTAGCCTCTCGACTTAATGAGTCGTTACGAGCTATTAAAACAAAATTCTCTTTTCGCAATTTCTTTATTTCAAGGTCCTTTTGGCCAATCAATCGTAAATAATACGCCAATTTACGCTGAATTTCTATTTGGCCCATCTCCGGATTCTCTGATATCGCTTTCTGATCCCCAAGAATTTGTTGGCGCGCAGCTTCCAACTCATTCACCCTACCTCCTAATTTTTTTATTTGAATCATGCGAACCTCTAATTGATTCGATATGGAATCCAATCGGTCTTTCGCATCTTTAATAAAGGTTTCTTGATTCGCGCCAAAACTAAAGAATTTAGGATTCAGCCTTTCTACCGCCACCATGCCGATTAACAGAAAAATCAAAAAAATTAAAATCCCAACCGTGCGTTGAAGCTTTTTTTCTCTTGAACTTAATGGACTTGAGGGCATATTTAAATTGAATTTGTCAACAAATTTCTAACGGATAACAGAATCAAAAATAATAAATTAATTTTACTTTTAAATTATTCTTTTCATAGTTCTTCGTTTATCCTCATTATGTCCATCGCTAAACAAATACTCAGCATCCAAAATGATTTAGCACATACCCACGCAAAACTAATTGCCGTGACAAAAACGAGGTCAATCGACGAGTTGAATTTAACTTATGATGCGGGAATACTCGATTTTGGAGAAAACAGAGTTCAAGAACTGGTAGAAAAACAAGCTATCCTACCCAAAGATATTCGTTGGCATCAAATAGGACACCTGCAAACCAATAAGGTTAAATACATCGCTCCCTTTGTTCACCTCATTCATACCGTGGACTCATTGAAATTATTAATGGAAATAAACCAACAAGCCATTAAAAACAACCGAATTATTAAATGCCTATTCCAAATGTATATCGCTCAGGAAGAAACAAAATTCGGCTTGCTTCCTAATGAATTGTATGAAATCTTAGAAAATCCGATCCTGGCCGAATTAAAAAATATCCAGATTGTTGGACTTATGGGCATGGCCAGTTTTACCGAAGACACGAATCAAATAAGCAAAGAATTTACCTCTTTAGCCCAATTGCTCCATCACTTAAAATCAAACCAAACAGGCATCCAACTAGGAAATATAGCCTGGGACGAGCTCTCCATGGGAATGTCCAGCGATTATCTATTAGCCGCTGAATTGGGCTCTACTTTAGTCCGAGTGGGATCCGCTATTTACGGTGCTCGAGAGTGATTTTACGGCTGTAAAAAACTATGGCCATTTCGATCAAAAAGAAACACAGAGAAGCCATAAAAAAATAAAAGGAAAGGTCTGAAGGAGCCTCTCCGCTAAATGGCACATCTTTCATTGCGCCAACTTGAATATTCGGTTTTCCTTTATAGTGATTCTGAATTTCTCCCCTTGAATAACTTCGCATTTCGCTTTCCTTTAAAGGATAATTAATAGCCAAATTCAACGTTTTTTTATCCCGAATTTTAACCTGCCAAAAGCCCGAAAAATTCCTATCCAAAAGTTCTGGCCACGTACAAATCCATTGAGTTCCTGTCCACCTTTGTTCCGGTATCCAGGATTGCTTTCCCTTAACCAAGGTCACTAAACCATTTTCAGAAGTGCTGAATTTAAACTCTTTAGGAGCCACAATTTCAAACTTACTCGAAAATACAGTAGTTGACCAATGATTGAGACTATTTTTCAAAGCCATCTCTTGAAAAACAGGAAGAAATAATCCATGCTTAAAAAAACTATCCGCTTCTTTGGCAATATCTCCAGAAAAAACATACAAAGACCCCAAACCTAATTTAAACTGCGACAAAAAAGGCTTTCCATTCACATATTCAAAAATGGGCAAACCGCCATCCCATTGTAGATATGAATTTGAATTAAACATTTCCAAATTTTTCTTAAAAGATGATTGTTCCAAAATAGAATTAAAAAACTGTGAGCGCTTAATGGGTAAACGAACAGCCAAAGTGCGATTTGAAATCTCCTGCTTAAATGAATTTCCTCGGCTTGAAAAATTTAAATTAAGCCGATTAATGATTCCACTGTTTAATGGGGCGCTTGGAATAAAAACAAATGTATTTCCCATTTTGATCCAATTGGAAATCGATTCTAATGCGTCAACAGAGAATAAATTTAAATCATTCAAAATCAAAAATCCTCTCATTTTAGAGAGATTTGCCAACAAGCTTTGCCTGTTCACCGAATGAAAATCGAAAAGAGAATCATTCAAAAAAACCGTAGAAATATATTTTTCACCTGACATGCCATCCAAAACATAGACATCTTTTGACTCCGGTATTTCTAACAAAAAGGAATACACATTATCAAATAACACCTTGTCATCTGAAATCAATTTCGCCTTTATTTCCCTTTTATCAGAAAGGCTAATGCCAAAATCAAGCCATTTCGATTCTCCCTCATTCAAATTGATTTTCTCCGTTGATATAGGAAAATCATCTAGATATAGGCTCAATTTCTGATCCTTAGCCGCAAGATTTCCAATATTCTTAATCCGAACTTTTAAGTTAAAGGGGCGCCCACTTTGAATTTGAGAGGCATTATTTGAAATGCTATCCACCACTATATTGGCCTGCAAAGGACCTTCAACAGGAACTAGATGTACTTCGAAATGCTTAGGAAATTCAGGCCATGGGCTCGATCGTGGAAAATCCGACACCCAAATCAGGTTGGGAGTGGAACCCGCATTTTGTTCCGCATGAATTGAACCGATCCGATCTACAATTGATTTAGGATTGCCAACTCGATTGCTCATTTTTAAACTAGGCCACAAATCATAGACATCGCTCCAAGTTTTACTTTCAAATTCAAAATTCTGAAATGAATTTAAGAGTAAAAACACCGACTTTTTCGATTGAGGTAATTCCGCCGCCAAGGAGTTAAATGCAGTCCGATTCCCCTCCATGAGTCCCACATGATTATCCACAAACAAATAAGTATTAGAGGAATTATTATTTAACATTCCTTCCCTTTTTGGCTGAGAAAAGGCTAATATCAGTGCGACTAACGCTAAAATTCGGAACAATAATAATACTAAATCATGAAGGTAACGAAATCCCTTCCCTTGAGTCGGGGCCCCCTTTAACACTCGAATGTCTGAGAAATATAAAGTAGATGCGCTCTTCTTATTGATAAAATGCAACCAGATGGGAACCCCAATGCTCAATAGTCCCCATAAAAATAGTGGCTGCCCAAAACTAATATTCATAAAAGCTAAAATACAAAAAATCCCAACGAATTAGGTTGGGATTAAAATAATCAATGAATAAAGATTTTTATCTTGAGATCGATATAATTTCAAATTCTAAGGTTCCAGCGGGAGCCGTAATCTGAGCTAAATCACCCACTTGCTTACCAAGCAATCCTTTACCAAAAGGAGAAGACGCTGAAATTTTACCCGTTTTTAAATCTGCTTCCTCTTCAGAAACAATGGTATAAGTAACAATCATCCCATTTTTCGTGTTTTTGATCTGAACAATCGAGTAAATGGATACTTTAGAAATATCAATAGTAGATTCATCTAATACGCGTGCATTCGCCACGACCTGTTCTAATTTTGAAATTTTTAATTCCAATAATCCTTGCGCATCTTTTGCCGCATCATATTCAGCATTTTCACTCAAATCTCCCTTATCTCGAGCTTCGGCAATTTGCTTTGCCATATCTTGACGTCCTTGAAATTTCAAAGAATGCAATTCAGCCTTTAACTTTTCAACCGCCTCAGCTGTATAATATTGAAACTGTGCCATCTTACTAATTTATTTAGATTCCTAAAAAACAAAATAGAACGGCTTCCGACCGTTCTACATAATTTATTTGTAGTTTTGTCTCAGATGCCGAACTAGAATAAATGTTTATTTATCAACACGTAATCTTATTTTTTACCCGACAAAGGTAATTAAAAAGCGATATTATCCCAAAACAATTTATTCGAAGACAAATTCCGCCTCTTTCATTTTTAATTTTTAAAATATGCGCATCATATTTTTTGGGACTCCAGATTTCGCAGTAGCAAGCCTCGATGCATTAATTCAATCAAAATTTGATGTGGTGGCCGTTGTCACAGCGCCCGATAAACCAGCTGGAAGAGGCCAACAAATTCAAGCATCACCCGTTAAAATCTACGCTGAAAAAATAGGTTTGCCCATTTTGCAACCCTTGAAACTGAAGGATCCTGAATTCATAGATACCCTAAAAAACTTACACGCCGATTTACAAATCATTGTGGCCTTTAGAATGCTCCCCGAACAAGTGTGGAATATGCCTCCTTTGGGTACTTTTAACCTACACGCATCGCTTCTGCCACAATATCGTGGGGCTGCTCCCATCCATTGGGCCATTATAAACGGTGAAAAAGAAACAGGAGTGACTACCTTTTTTCTTCAACATGAAATAGATACCGGCGACCTATTATTTCAAGAGACAGAGGTCATTCATCCAAAAGATACCACAGGAGATTTATACGAAAGACTGATGACAAAGGGCGCAAATTTAGTGGTAAAAACAACGCAAGCGATTGTAGACCAACAGATTAAACCCCAAGCGCAAAAAGAAAGTCTTGATTTGAAAATTGCCCCAAAACTCACTAGAGAAACCGGCTTGGTCCACTGGTCAAAAAATGCCGAAGAAATATACAATCTGATTCGGGGTATGAATCCGTTTCCTGGAGCACATACGCTTTTCCAAGGAAAAAACTGTAAAATCAGCTCCATAAGCCCTCATGCCGAAACCATCCCTTCCTTAGGCATTGGCGTTTGGGATACCGACCAAAAAACATATCTCCGAGTAGGTTGCGCCGATGGATATATCGAAATCCTAGAATGGCAAATGGAAGGAAAAAAGAAAATGAAAATCGAAGATTTTCTCCGCGGATATTCCTTTAATTTTTAGCCGCAAACGAATAAACACCCAAAGGATAAAAATACCCTGAGTTCCCATTTTTAATATATACCCATCCAGCTTGTCGGTTTGCAAATACATAGCCCGTCGACATGCCCTTAAACTGCTCAAACCATTCAGCAGACAATTCATTAGGAATTGGAATAGCCTGCTTACAAGCACAAACTTTTTGAGCCCTATTTTTATTTAATTCTACGATTAATTGGCGTGTATCCTCAACCAAATCGACACGTCCGCGGGCCAAAGCACTCGCATAATTATCCTCATAAATTTCTTTAAAACGAACATACTCAAAAGTTAATTCAGGAAATTTTTGCACTAAATTAGCCCCGTTAGAAAATGCTTGAATATGGCCGACATCCGGGAAACCCACGAAATCACCTCCCCAAAATGCCCCCAAATCTTTTGCCATACTACCCAAACGTTCATATAAATTACTTCGACGCAAATAACGTCCACGCCGATATATTCCTACATCCACCGCTAAATTGAAATTATGCAATGAAAGAGCAGTCATGGAACGCCCCCGATTAAATAAATCCATTTGCCTAGCCAATCCTCTTTCACTTTGGAGAAACTTCAATCGATATCCCCTAGGGTTGAAAACTTTAGCAAGGGAATCCTTTAAGGTTTTAAAATTCTCTATTTCCTGTGCCAAGGTCTTTCCCCAGACCAACAAAGGATCGTCCGTCATATTGCTTAAAGCAAATAAATTTTCCTTGTTTATTAAAGTAGTGTCAAAAGAATAATTTTGGGATTTAATGCCAGAAACATCCTGAATGAAAAAGGCTAAATGTGTCGGGATTTGATCTTGACTTTCCACTCGAACTCGTTCACGAAACATCCATTGCAAATCTTCGAAATTAAGCGATTTAATAGGCTTTTTCTCGCAATTCAGTTGCAATGAATCCAATTCTTGAACTCCAAAAACAGTAAAACCACAAAAAATTAAAATCAAAAATAGGCCGATTTTAACCTGCATTATTTGACAGGAATAACCAATTGCTCCCCACGTAAGGTCACATCCTCCGACTTATGATTAGCATCCATGATGGATTTTTTAGACACTTTGTATTTTTCTGCCACGACTCTTAATACATCCCCTGGGCCAACCGTGTGAATCGCTTTTATTTTGACATTTACTTTACTACCACCCTTAAACCCATCTGAAATACTAGGATTCATTGATTTTAATTGGTCTACCGTAAGTCCAAATCGCTTAGCCACCCCATTCAAAGATTCACCTTTCTCCGCCGCATACGAATAGGCTTTCCCACTCGGCTCTACTACTTTTTCCTCCGGAATTTTCTGCGCCTCAGCTTCTTGTTTTTGTGCTTCCAAAGCTAATTCCGCTTTTTGAACAGAATCCTTTCCTAGAGAACTATCGACGGAAGAAACCGTTGACGTAGAATCTGTGATAATCGACACAGGTGGCTCCATTAATTCCTCATCCTCCGCTAAGACTAATTTTTCAGCCTTTGCCAGCTCCTTATTTTCAGGGCCTAAAAAATGCTCATACCCAACAAAAACTAAACCCGCAAGCGTAATTAATAACACAAAAAGTGTAATTAATGGCAAATTTGAACTTGAACTTTCTTTTAAAAAAGGAATTTTCATTTATAAATTATCTTGTGTTTTTTGACTCATAACCGCTACTTTTTCCACCAAATCTTTTTTATACAAATCAAGTTTTTCAGATAAGGATTCGTTTGAAATGGCTAGTATTTGAACGGCTAAAATTCCAGCATTCTTAGACGCATTAAGCGCTACCGTAGCGACAGGCACTCCATTAGGCATTTGAAGAATAGATAAAATCGAATCCCAACCATCGATCGAATTAGACGACTTTACGGGAACACCTATCACTGGTAAAATGGTTGCTGAGGCAATCATCCCAGGCAAATGAGCCGCGCCACCAGCACCGGCAATAATCACTTGGATTCCTCGCGATCTTGCATCTTGTGCATAAGTCAACATTTTAACCGGGGTACGGTGAGCTGAGACAATATCCACTTCAAATGGGATACCAAACTCCTTACAAACATCAATCGCGTCCTGCATCACTGGCAAATCCGAACTGCTACCCATGATAATTCCTACCATATTATTTAATATTTAACTTATTACACGAATCAAATTTCTAACTTTCTCTGCCTTTTCCTCAATTTCCAATCTTGAATCTCCCAAAATAGTTACATGTCCCATCTTTCTAAATGGCTTCGTTATTTTCTTCCCATATAAGAAAGGATGAACCCCCGGAATAGCCAAAATCTCTTGCAAACCCTCATATTTAACCGGTCCCGTACATCCGTCTTCGCCCAATAAATTCAACATGCCTGAAAAGCATTTCGAAGTTGTTTTTCCCAAACTAAGTCCAGAAATCGCACGTAAATGCTGCTCATATTGTGAAGTTTCATTAGCCCGAATAGTATGATGGCCAGAATTATGAGGCCTAGGTGCTATTTCATTAATTAAAATTTCCCCATCGGACGTTAAAAACATTTCAACCGCCAATACACCCACCATCCCTAATTGTGCAATTAAATCGATGGCAATTTTTGATGCCTTTTTTTCAATTTCCTCGGATATATCCGCCGGTGAAACAAGGAATTCAACGAGGTTGTGCACTGGATGAAACACCATTTCCACCGCTGGGAATGCAGCGATTTCACCCTTTGCATTTCGAGCGACAATCACGGCTAACTCTTTTGAAAAACGAACCGCTTTTTCTAAAAGTCCAGGCTCATTAAATCCTAATGAAATATCGGACTCATTCTGTATCAACTGTACCCCGCGGCCATCATATCCTCCTTTACCCAATTTATGAAAAGCAGGTAAAAATGAAATGTGATTTTGAATTTCTTTGGCAGAATCAATCAAGACGAAATCGGCTGTCGGAAAACCGTGCTCCTTAAAAAATTGCTTTTGCAAACGCTTATCTTGAATCATTTTCAAAATATGCGGTTGGGGATACACTAATTTACCCTCATTTTCCAAGCGCTCCAAAGCATCCACATTTACATGTTCAATTTCGATACTAATCACATCATGCGATTGGCCAAACGAATACACCGTATCAAAATCTTGAAAGGAACCCTGGACAAAATTTTTGGCCATCAGATGACATGGGGCCTCCGCGTCAGGATCTAAACATGAAATTTCAAAATCCAAATCAATCGCCGCCTGTAAAAGCATGCGACCTAGCTGGCCACCTCCCAATAAACCTAATTTTGGCAATGCTTCAGACATAATTTGAATTAGAATGGGTAAAATTACTGCTTTTGTTTTACCTTTGGAAATTATTTAGTCTTCTAAAAAATATATTTGACTTTTACGTTAACATTAAATGACAAAAAGAACTCTCGTACTTATCGGATTTTTAGCCTTAGCAGTAGCCAGCAGATTATTTATTTTAGGAGGAACCAACTGGGTTAATTTCTCACCAATTGCATCAATGGCATTGTTTGCAGGAATCTATTTTAATCAAAAAATTCAAGCCATTTCCTGGACTATATTAGCTGTTTGGCTATCCAATTTACTCTTAAACAATTTATTATACACAGAATACTACCCTAGCTTTTCTTTCGGATTTGATGGAGTTCACATGGGTATTTTTGCGCTTATCACCTTATTAGGAAGTAGACTTAACCAACAAAAAATCACAGCCCTGAATTTTATTAGTACGAATTTAGTTTCGGGTATCGGCTTTTTTCTATTGTCCAATTTCGCAGTTTGGCTTTCTAGCGATATCACATATGCCAAATCCCTTCAAGGCCTATTAACTTGTTATGCTGCTGGAATACCTTTTCTGAAAAACACGTTAGTAAGTCAATTCATATTTTCAGCCATTTTCTTAGGCTCTTTTGAATACCTAAAAAATCGAATTCCCGCACTGAATTAATTTACGTTTTTCATCACGATTCCGTCACGCATGACAAACTTAACTTTGCTCATCGACTGAATTGTTTCTACAGGATTGCCTTCCACGGCAATAATATCCGCTGATTTACCTACTTCGATCGAACCCAAATTTTGAGATTGGCCTAATAAATCCGCAGCGTTTAATGTAGCACTTTGAATCGCTTCCAAAACTGGCATACCGGCTTCGTGCATCAACTCAAATTCACGTGCATTTTTTCCATGACCAAACACCCCTGCATCCGTTCCAAAAGCTATTTTCACGCCTGCTTTATAGGCTTTACCAAAAGTTGACTGGATAATAGGTCCTATTTCCAAGGCTTTCTTTTTAACCATTTCTGGATAATAATTGGGTATTAAAGCTGAATCAGCTACTGATCGGCCCGCAATGACTGTAGGCACAAAATAAGTTCCCCTTTCTTTCATCAAATTCATCACCTCGGCCGTCATAAACGTTCCATGTTCAATGGAACTTACCCCACCCAAAACAGCCCTTTTCATCCCCTCAGCTCCATGTGCGTGTGCCGCAACTTTAAATCCATAATCCTTAGCCGTTTTAACAATGGCGCGAACTTCCTCTTCGGTGAACTGGGCACCCATCCCATCCTTAGCATAACTTAAAACTCCACCCGTCGCCGTAATTTTAATTAAATCAGAACCTTCTTTATATCGTTGACGAACCGCCTTAGCTGCATCGTCGACCCCATTCACTACCCCATCTTCAGGACCTAAATCCTTTTTAAATGTTTCATTAATTCCATTCGTATCATCCGCATGACCTCCCGTGGTACCGATCGTAACTCCGGCCGTAAAAATTCGAGGACCTTCCACCAACCCCTTATTGATCGCATTACGTAAACTGATCACCACATGGGTACCTCCTAAATCTCGAACGGTTGTGAATCCAGCCATTAAATTCTTCTTTGCATTGACTAATGCTTGGTACGCGATGTCCCCCGGATTTTTAGTAAACCGATCTAAATAGGCACTTGGATTTGTTTCACTTTCTAAATGGACGTGCATGTCGATCAAACCCGGCATAACCGTTTTATTTTTCAAATTAATCACTTGGTCCCCTTTGGCCCCATCCTGATATCCAGGCACTATGGCACTAACTTTTTTGCCTTCTACGATGATGGACATATTAGTTAATACTTGTAATGACTTTACGTCAATTAATTTTCCGCAGTGAATAATGGTCTTTTGTGAAAAAGCCAACAATGGACTTAAGATCAACATTAAAAGGATTCTTTTCATTATGTTTATTTTTATGTATTTGAAATTTCAAAATTGCTCGCACTTATGACCTTGGGATAAGTTATGCCGACTTCAAAATTTTGCTTAAATGATCCCAAAAACTAGGATACGATTTGGCAACAACTCCAGGTTCATGAATAATTAATTCACACAAAAGCCCAACAGGCGCAAAGGCCATCGCCATTCGGTGATCATCGTAGGTTTCAATTTCAGGACATACATCTCGGCCCGCAAAATCACCCGATAATTGGTATAAATGATTTTTTTTAAGCTCGACTAATTGGCTCCCTAATTTAGCCAACTCATTTTGCAGAGCCAATACCCGATCCGTTTCCTTAACTTTTAAAGACTCAATTCCGGTCAAGGTAAACGTAATGTTTTTAGCTGCTGCGACTACGCAAATTGTTTGGGCTAAGTCTGGACAATCAGTAAAGTCCCAGGCAGCCGACTCTTCAGAGGGACATTTAGTTAATCGATACCCACGACCTGTAAATGTGCTTTTTACACCTAAAAGCTCCATGATCGACTTGATTTCGGAATCTCCTTGCAATGAATTTTCTTTAAGCCCCAATAGTTCCAACGAAGTATCTTCAAAAGGAGAAATAGCCACCATGGAATACCAATAACTTGCTCCCGACCAGTCAGATTCTACCGCAAATGGAATTGATTTATAGGTCTGATGCGCGATGTCAATCTCGCCATTTTCCCAATCCACCTTAGCTTCAATGCCAAAATGCTTCATTTGGGCTAAGGTCATTTCGATGTAAGGTTTTGAGCCTAATGATCCTGTTATTTTTACATGTAGTCCTTCTGGCAATAAAGGAGCCAACATCAATATCGCTGAAATAAATTGAGAACTCACATCCCCGCGCATAGAAAGGGAACGATTCCCAGCATAGGTAAATCCACCCAAGAGCAATGGAGGATATCCTTCTTTGTTTTCATATTGGATATCCGCACCCAAGGTCCTTAAGGCATCCACTAAAATACCGATAGGGCGCTCACACATACGAGGCGTACCCGTCATTCGCTTTTTTTGACCCGTTATCGCATAATAAGCAGTCAAAAAACGCATCGTCGTTCCTGCATCCAATACATCTGCGACTTCTTGGTCTTTTTGAGATAACAACCGAATCATGGTTTGCGTATCCCGAGCCTCAGCTAAATTAGACAAGTTGCTTAGTTCTCCCCCAGCTAAAGCATTCAGGATTAACGATCGATTACTTTCTGATTTTGACGCAGGAAGGGCAATGATCTCTTGAAAAGAATGTTCAATGGGGAAAAGGCGAATTTGATCCAAAATAGAATACGTGATTAACGCAATTTTAATGTTACTAATGATACAACGGCTAAAATAATTCCAACAATCAAGAATCGAATAACAATTTTAGACTCATGGTAATTTTTCTTTTGAAAATGATGATGCAATGGCGACATGAGGAAAACGCGCCTACCTTCTCCATATTTCCGTTTGGTATATTTAAAATAGCCCACCTGAATGATGACGGATAAATTTTCAATGAGAAATATTCCGCATAGGACTGGAATCAACATCTCCTTTCGAATTACGATTGCTAAAGTCGCAATCACCCCGCCTAGCATAAGACTTCCCGTATCGCCCATAAATACCTGAGCAGGATACGTATTATACCATAAAAATCCAATGCAAGCGCCGACAAAAGCCGCGCAAAAAATCGCTAATTCCCCTGAATTAGGAATAAACATCACATTTAAATATTGAGAAAATACTTTGTTTCCCGACACATAGGCTAATACCGCTAAGGTTAGGCCGATGATTACCGAAGTCCCAGCGGCTAAACCATCCAATCCATCCGTGATGTTAGCCCCATTTGAAACCGCTGTAATGATAAAAATAACAACCAAGACATATACTACCCACACATAATGATCAGGAATAAAACTTGGCAATAACATATTATAATCAAACTGATTATTTTTCAAAAACGGAACCGTGGTCATTAAAGATTTAGAATCTGTGTAGGACTGAACTTGTGTCCCATCCGCCAGCATCGTTAATTTTGAAAAGACCCTTACTTTAATGTGCTCGTTATAATACATCGTTAGGCCCACAATTAAACCTAAACCTATCTGACCCACAATCTTAAACTTACCTGAAAGTCCTTCTTTATTTTTTTTGAAAACCTTAATGTAATCATCTAAAAAACCCACTGCTCCTAACCAAACAGCCGAAAGCAATAACAAAACGATATATACATTCGTTATTTTGGCAAATAAAACGGTGGGGATAATTAACGAAAGTAAAATGATGAAACCGCCCATCGTCGGGGTTCCTTTTTTCTGCATTTGGCCTTCTAAACCAAGGTCGCGAATTTCTTCTCCGATTTGTAATCTTTGCAATCGATAGATGACAGATTTCCCCCAAATTGCCGCAATTCCAAGGGATGTAATGGTGGCCGCAAATGCCCGAAAAGTAATGTATTGAAATACCCCAGCTCCAGGAACGTTTAATGTTTTGTCTAAGTATTCAAAAAGATAATAAAACATTCCTTAGCTAATTTTAGGTTGAAAAAAACTAAAAACAAAGTTGCAAAATTTTGATTGCTTGTACAAATTAGCTCTCAAACGCGAGGGCCAACACTAATTTATCGTCAAAATCGTGCTTCACCCCTTGTATATCTTGATAGGTTTCATGGCCTTTTCCAGCGACCAAAATAACATCCCCTGCTTTGGCAATTTCTTTGACGGCGGTCATAATAGCCATTTTCCGATCACTTATTCGAGTGACTTTAAAGGCCATTTCTTTGGGAACTCCTGATTCCATTTGATCTAAAATATCTTTAGGATCTTCAAACCTGGGGTTATCAGATGTCAAAATAACCGCATCACTATAATGAGCTGCTAGTTCTGCCATAATGGGTCGTTTCCCTGCGTCCCGATTTCCACCACAACCGACCACGGTAATAATTTTTTGTGATTTATTTCGAATGGCTTGTATGGTTTTAAGTACATTCTCTAAAGCATCTGGAGTATGTGCATAATCGACGATACCCATTTTATGATTGGGTCCCGCTAATTGGTCAAACCTTCCAGTAGCCGTTTTCAAAGCAGACATTTGAACTAAAACCTCTTCCTTATCTTCGCCTAATAAAATGGCTGTTGAGTAAATAGCTAATAAATTATAGGCATTAAATGTGCCGATCAATTGGGCATGAATCGCCTGACCATCAAACTCTACTTGCAAACCTCCCACTCCATTACTAATTATTTTCGCCTTAAAATCAGATGAATTTAAAATCCCGTAGCTGTATTTTTTTGCCTTCGTATTCTGAAGCATAATTTGACCCCGCTTATCGTCTTGATTCGTCAACGCAAAAGCTGTGTCAGGTAAAGCATCAAAGAAACCTTTTTTTGCTTTAATGTATTCGTCAAAGGTTTCGTGAAAATCCAAATGGTCACGGGTGATATTGGAAAAAATAGCTCCTTTAAATTGTAAGCCATGAATTCTTTTTTGAACCACCGAATGTGAACTCACTTCCATAAAAACATGGGAGCAGCCATTGGACAGCATTTCGGCCAGCAACCTATTTAGATTTAAGGCATCGGGCGTGGTATGTGTCGCCGGGATGACCCGATCTTGAATCATGTTTTGAACCGTGGAAATTAATCCACAACGATGCCCAAGCTTTTTAAATAATTCAAACAGGAGTGTTACGCTCGTCGTTTTTCCATTGGTCCCCGTAATCCCGATTAAGTTCAATTTGGAAGAAGGATGATCATAAAAAGCGCAGGATACTTCAGCTAATGCGGCATTGGAGTCTACTACTTGAATACAGGTAACGTCGTCAGGTATATTCGCTGGAATATCTTGCACCAACCAAGCCTTGCAACCCTGCGCGTACACTTGGTCTAAAAACTGATGTCCATCTACTTGCGTACCAGGAATAGCAAAAAACAAAGAACCTATCTTTGCTTGTCTTGAGTCAAAACATAAAGCATCTATTTCTTGATCCTTACCTTTTGTAGATAAAACACTAAGCTCCTTAATCAACGAAAATAATGAACCCATTTTACTTTAATTGGATATTCAATAATAGATTTTTTCTGCTGGGTGTTCCTGGGGCAATCGACTGAGATACAACGGCTCCCATCCCATTGGCTCTTACTTTTAATCCCCTATTTTCCAAAGCAAATAAAGCATCTCGCAAGTTCATCCCAACAACATTTGGGACCGTTTTAGCAGGAAAAGAAATGGCTGAATTTTGTACTTGTTTTTTAACCTGACTAAATAATACCCAGCGTCCATCTTCCTCAACTTTGGGTAAATTAAAATTAGAAAAAAGTATTTTTTGATCCATTGGATGAATCGTATGAGAAAGTTGGGCATTATTTAACGAGTCTGGCAAAGTTCCGGATAAAGTTCTTTGCAATTTCATATCACGTGAGTAAATATGATTTGAAATATCCAAAAAAACCGGAGCGGTTACTTGGCGTGCGTAGGTTCCTTCCGAACCTCCTTCAGGCTTGTCCATGGCAACCAAAACCGTATATTTAGGTTTTGCCACTGGAAAATATCCGATGAAAGACACATAATAAGTTCCTTTGACATAATGCCCATTGACTAATCGTTGAGCCGTACCCGTTTTCCCTGCAATTCCATAAGGAGTACCTTTCAAATTATTTCCTGTTCCACGTTCCACCACCCCTTCTAACATAATTTTAATTTTCTTTAAAGTCTCTGGCGAACACAATGGCTCTTTATCCTTCTTTTGAGTTTCGGTGTAATCTTTGACTACTTTATTGCCCACCGTTGCATTTTTTACGATAATCGGCTGAATCCAATATCCGTTGTTGGCAATGGCATTGTAAAACGACAACATATGCATAGGGGAAGTATTCGACGAATAACCCACTGAAGACCACATATATTGCAAAGCATCCCATTTAGCAGGAACGGGGAATTTAGGTGTTTTATAACGTGGGGTAATCTGAAAATTAAGCGGATCTATCAAATGAAACTTTTTCAAGTAATCGTAAAATTTTCCTGGCTTTGAACTAAATACTCGCTGCATTAACTTAATCGTACCAATATTCGAAGAATGCTCGATGACCCCTTGAACATTAATTGTTCCATAATCATGTGAATCAGTCATAGTCTTATTGAAGATCGTATATTTTCCACCTGTCGTGACCATATCAGTTAAAGGCATATTAGATTCCTCTAACATCGCCATCATGGAAGGCAATTTAAATACAGATCCTGGATCATTTTCAGAAACATCAATGGCATAATTAGCAAACTCAGAATAACCCGTGGGTGAGCTTGCCTCCTTGGTCAAATTGGAAATGGCCTTTATTTCACCGGTAGCAGTTTCCATGACAATGGCTGTCGCATAATTTCCTTTAAATGTGGCTAAGGCCTTCATCAATGCCAATTCTACGATATCTTGAATATCTACGTCAATCGTCGTTTGTAAATCATAGCCAGGCGTAGGAATTAATTCCGTTCCATTTTCCATAGGACGCCAGGTATTTTTATCCATTTTCTGGAACAAGCCTTTCCCAGGAAGCCCTCTTAAATCTTTATCGAAAGCACCTTCAAGCCCTACCGCCAATTTATCTTTCAGGTACCCAATCGTCCGATAAGCCATTTGGCCAAATGGAGCGTAACGTACATTTACTTTGTCAAAAACCACACCTGTCTTAGTCGCATTTCTTTTACCTTCCTTAAAAAGGGGGAAATTCAACACAGCCTTTCTTTCTTGAAAATCCAGCAAACGATTATTGAGTAAAATGTACGTTTTGTTACTGTTTTTAGCCAATAAAATTTTGTTGTAATATTCATCAGAGGATCTGTCTTTAAATAAGAGGGCCAATTGGTCACAAAGCGCATGAATGTGTGTTGAAAATAATTTTTCAGTTTTGACTGAAATATTAAATACGGATGGATCCATCCCTAAGCGATATTTAGGAAGAGAGGTGGCCAACAAACTACCATCATCTGAATAAATATTTCCCCTACTCGCTTCTACACTTCTTTCCTTGATGTATGTTGCTGCCGCCTCTGAACGTAATTCCTCGCCTTGCAGAAAGACTAATTTGTACAAATTAAAAATCAATACTAAAAACATGAGCAATACTACCATGAAGAAAATGTAAAATCTCCTCGTAATAATTGCCCGAATATTTAAACGCTTATCAGCTGCCATATAAAACGAAATTTTACTCCTTTTTCCCTTCTTCCACAATTTTATAAGGTGGTGTTAAACTCACCTCTAGCTTATATTTTTTCATCGCCTCCGCTAAATAACTTTGCTTCCCCTTTTTCATAAACTCCGCCTTTTGGGTGGTATAATCAGCTCTCAATTCCTCTAATTCTGCCTTATTTTTGACAATTTGATGGATTTTTCCATCGGCCAACATAGAATAATAGATGTAAATTAAAATGAGGAAAGCAATGAAGATAATTTTCTTAATCCATTCTACAGGCAACTCACCACCCGTTAAATGGTCGATGTCGAATAACATTTCTAAAGGGTCTTCCTTTAGATTCGGTTTTTTAGAAGACGATTCGTTTTTGGGTACTGAGGTAGCCATTTTATAATTTTAAAGCAATGCGCAATTTTGCACTTCTTGATCTAGGATTTTCTTTTAACTCTATTTCAGAAGCTGTTATTGGTTTCCGAGTGACTGAGTGCAAGGGTTTATGAACAACGCCAAACATATCTTTATCCTCTTTCCCCAAACAATCCCCCGTTTTAATGTAATTCTTTACCAACCGGTCCTCTAATGAATGAAAAGAAATAACCACTAATCTCCCGTTTTCATTGAGCACATTAGGCACTTGGGTTAAAAATTCTTCAATAACAGCTAGTTCTTGATTTACTTCAATTCGTATCGCCTGAAAAACCTGAGCGAAATACTTGAATTCCCTGGACCTTGGAGCTAATTTAAAAAGAATTTCTTTAAATTCCGAAGTCGTTTCCAAGGGTTTTTGTGTCCTCGCCTGAATGATGGCGAAGGCTAATGTTTTCGCATTTTTCACCTCTCCATACATCCCTAAAATTTTCTGCAATTGTTCTGCGGAATAGGTATTCAAAACAGATTTGGCATCTAAAGATGCAGAAGGTCCCATGCGCATGTCTAATGGTCCATCAAAGCGAGTCGAAAATCCGCGCTCGGGAGCATCCAATTGGTAAGATGATACGCCAAAATCGGCTAAAATTCCATCTACTTTTTTGATCCCCTCTAAGCGCAAATACTTATCTAAATGCCTGAAATTTGCCGTAATTAATGTCAAACGAGCATCATCAATTTTCTCAGCTTCTTTCCAAGCATCAGGGTCCTGATCAAAAGCAATTAACCGACCTTCAGGTCCCAAATACTTTAAAATCTCTTTGCTATGTCCCCCTCCACCAAAAGTCACATCGACATAAATTCCCTGCGGATTAATCGCAAGGCCCTCGATGCACTCATTCAATAAAACAGAGGTGTGATAGGTAGTTGTAGACATAAGTTCAAATTTACAAAATATCCAATGGCAATCTCAATTTTTATAAATTCACTATATATTTTTTATGACAGTTAGTATTCTTCTATCTTTGGCTTAGAAAAATCGTATATGATGCCTAAATTTTTTCTTACCCTACTTTTAATGGTTACCTTATTCGACTCACTAAGTCAAAAAAACACGGCCCCACAAATGGGTCCATGGCGAGTAGAAATGAAGCATTTTAGTGGAAATCTTCCCTTTAACTTCATCGTTAACCCCAGCAAAAACCAAGATAAACTCAACATTAAAATTCAAAATGGATCTGAAAAATTCTCCTTAGGAGAATCCTTTTTTAGAGGGGATTCACTCGTGATTCCTTTTGACCTGTATGATTCTGAGATTGTTGCCTTTTTATCTAGTTCAAAAAAAATGAATGGCTATTGGGTCATGAAAAGAAATGGCAAAGCTATTTTTCGCATTCCATTAGAAGCAAACGCAGGTTCTACTGAACGTTACAAGAACCTAAAACCCTCAAAAATAAATGTGACAGGAAATTGGAAGGCTGATTTTTGGAGCGACGAAAATATCCACAGTCCTGGAATAGGCATGTTTAAGCAGGTGGGTAATTCCGTCACAGGAACATTTCTGAAGCCGAGTGGCGACTACCGATTTTTACAAGGAAACGTCAGTGGCGATAGTTTATTTATGAGTTATTTTGATGGTAGCTATTGTATGCAAATCCGTGTTAAAGTGAAAGGAAAAGAGTTTACTGGAAATTTCTACACAGGATTAGCAGGGAAAAGAAATTTGAAAGCCCAACTAGATCCAAAAGCTAGCTTACCCGATCTAAAGAAATTAACTTATTTAAAACCAGGTTTTGACCGGATTCATTTCTCACTGCCCAATCCTGAAGGAAATACGATTAGTTTACAAGATACTCGATTTAAAGGCAAAGTCGTTGTCATAGAATTAATGGGATCGTGGTGTCCGAATTGCATCGACGAATCTAGATTTCTAGCTCCCTATTATAAAAAAAATAAGTCGAAAGGTCTTGAAGCAATCGGACTATCTTTTGAGTATTCGGACGACATGAAAATTTCTGGACCCAAAATTAAAAACTTCATCTCCAAAATTGGGATTCCTTATCCGATTGTATTGGCAGGAAAACCCGATGACTCGACCATTGAAAAAGTATTGCCCATGTTGCATAAAATCAATGGATACCCTACAACGATCATTATCGACAAACAAGGTAAAGTGCGAGAAATCCATACGGGTTTTTCAGGACCCGGAACTGGCGTTTATTATACCGACTGGATACAGGAATTTGACAAAACGATACAAGCACTTTTAATCGAAAAGCCATGAAATTTAAAATAGCTATTCTCGTTCTTTGCCTTACAATCCCATTAAAAAATATAGCGCAAAAACCTGCTAAAAAAATCCGTTGGAAAGCTCCATTGGCCTTAGGAGTTACAAGCCTTTTGCTATATAATGCTTCATCCAAAGATGCACAAAGCACTATTTACAAAAACAATTTTTCAAACTTCTCTACTAAGCTAGACGATATATTGCAATACACACCTGCGGTCCTAAATGTGGGCCTCGGCTTAAGCGGTTTAGAAGCGAAAAACTCAAGGCAAGACCGCGCAAGAATATTTATCTTAGGTACTGTCATTTATGTGGCAACGACTCAAGGCTTAAAGTACGCGATCAATGAAACTCGACCTAATGGAGCCGAGCGTTCATTCCCTTCGGGTCACTCTGCCACGGCTTTTTTGGGTGCCACATTACTTGCGAAAGAGTATGGCGAAAATTATCCATGGATCGCTGTAGGCGGATATACCATAGCCGGAGCGACTGCCTTTTTAAGATTGGCAAATAACAAACATTGGGCAAGTGATGTTTTGATGGGTGCTGGTGTAGGAATCGCATCTGCAGAAATTGCTTCATACCTGTATCCAAAAATAAAATCAAAGTTATTCAATACGAAATCAGCATGGAATTTTGAGCCACAAATTGCACCAAATCATTATGTAGCCCGATTAAACTATTCGTTTTAAACGAATAATAAATAGGTAGCAGCGCCGGCAAAGTATCCCAATAGGGCTAGAATTCCTATTTTTTTAGCATACCAAATAAATTCGATTTTTTCCATTCCCATCACGGCGACACCCGCTGCGGAGCCAATAATCAAGATACTTCCACCGGTACCCGCACAAAAAGCCAAATATTCCCACATGGTATGGTCCAATGGAAAATCAGTCAAATTATACATTCCCATGGTCGCTGCCACGAGGGGAACATTATCTACGACCGAGGAAGCCAAGCCGATAATCGTCACAATTAAGTATTGATTTCCTAAGGTATTTTCTAGGAAAACAGCTAATGACTCCAAATATCCAAAGGATTCTAAAGCGCCTATGGCCAACAAAATACCCAAGAAAAAAAGTACGCTAGAAGTATCTACTTTACTTAAGGCAAAACCAACCGTGTAGGGTTTTTTGGCAGCTTCATCCTTATCCGAATGTAATAATTCAGAAATGATCCATACAATTCCTAAACCTAATAAAATACCCATGTAGGGAGGAAGGTGCGTAATCGACTTAAATATGGGAACCCCTAGTAAACTAGCAACCCCGGCGAAAAGCATAATTTTCCCCTCTTTTTCTTCCACTTTATTTAAGGCTGGAAGTGGGTGAGGAATACCCAATTTTTCGTTTCGAACCCAATAAGATCCTACAGCCAATGGAACCAATAACGAAATTAATGAAGGTAAAATTAAAACTTTAATGATTCCTAAGGCTGATATTTGACCTCCAATCCATAGCATGGTCGTTGTGACATCACCAATCGGAGACCAAGCACCCCCCGCATTTGCCGCAATAACCACCACACCCACAAAATATTTCCTTGTTTGTGAATCTGAAATTAACTTGCGTAAAAGCGTGACCATGACGATGGCGGTGGTTAAATTATCTAAAGCCGCTGAAATGAAAAACGTGACAATCCCCACGATCCACAAAAGCTTAGCTGAATTTTTTGTTTGAATTAATTGATTCACAAATCTGAAACCTTGATGCGCATCAATTAACTCCACCAAAGTCATCGCGCCCAAAAGAAAAAATAGAATCTCAGAAGTACTCCCCAAATGATGAGATAATTGGCCCAATTCCCCCTCCCCCTTAACCAAAGCAAATACTACCCAAACAAGGACACCGGTTAATAAAGCAGTTGCCGTTTTGTTGATTTTCAATGGATGTTCAAACGCAATAGCGAGGTATCCTAGAATAAAAATGAAGACTGAAATTATTTCCATATGCATAAATGTATAAAAAGAAAGTCAGAGATTCTGCTCTGACTTTCTTAATTATAGTAAATATTGGCTCTATTTTAATTTAGCTACCGCAACTTTAATTCGCTCACAAGCTTCTTCCAATTGTTCATCGGCTGCCGCAGTTGAAATACGCATACAATCAGGAGCTCCAAAACCAGAGCCAGCGACTGTGGCTACAAAAGCATCCATCAACAACCAGGTACAAAAATCATCTGAATCCTTGATCGTTGTTTTACCATCCGATTTACCAAAATAATAGGAAATATCCGGGAAGGCATAAAATGCTCCATCGGGCATATTAACCTTAAAACCTGGAATTTCTCTTAATTTACCCACCACTAATTTTCTACGACGATCATAGGCTTCCTTCATCTCATGCGCATGATCTAAAGGACCATTAAATGCGGCAACAGATGCCTTTTGTGCGATCGAATTTGTACCTGATGTAACCTGACCCTGCAATTTTTCTACTCCATCGGCAATCCATTTGGCTGCCGCAATGAATCCAATTCTCCAACCTGTCATCGCATGACCTTTCGCCACTCCATTTACCGTAATAACACGTTCTTTAATTTCAGGAATTGATCCGATCGAAAAGTGACCTCCCTGTGTGAAGTTGATGTACTCATAAATCTCATCCGCTAAAACAAAAATCTTTTCATGACGAGCCACTACATTAGCGATATCCCTTAATTCTGATTCTGTATAGACTGAACCCGTTGGGTTATTAGGCGATGAAAACATCACCATTTTAGTTTTTGGTGTAATAGCAGCTTCAAACTGATCCGCTGTCACTTTAAAATTATTATCAAAAGCGCCTTGAACAAGCACTGATTTTCCATCGGCCAACTTCACCATCTCTGAATATGAAACCCAATAAGGTGAGAAAATAATAACCTCATCTCCCGGATTAATTAATGCTGCGATGGCGTTGGCCAACGAATGTTTCGCGCCGGTCGATACCACAATATTTTCTGAACCCCACTCTAAATTATTATCTCGCTTTAATTTGTTGGCAATCGCCATGCGTAAATCAGGATAACCTGCCACAGGAGAATATCCGTGAAATCCATCGTCAATGGCTTTTTTTGCCGCATCACAAATGTGAGCCGGCGTTTTAAAATCTGGCTCGCCCACCGATAAACTAATTACTTGATGACCCTGAGAAGCAAGTTCTCTGGCTTTTTTTGTCATCCCTAACGTGGATGACTCTTCTAATGCTTGAATGCGTTTAGCTAATAAGGATACCGACATAAATTGATTTGAACTTTTCTTGATAATTTGTGCAAAATTACCCTATAAAAATTTGAATAACTAATAAAACTTGTAAAAAAGGGCTTAGGTTAATTGGCTTAATTTAGCATATACTCCCTTTTTAATGGCCATTAATTCAAGATGAGTTCCCTTTTCTACAATATTTCCTTGTTCTATAACAAGAATTTGATCCGCATGTTGGATGGTGCTTAATCGATGGGCAATGACAAGAACAGTCCGGTTTTTCATCAAATTTCCGAGCGCGGCTTGAACTAATTTTTCAGATTCATTATCCAGAGCACTAGTAGCCTCGTCTAAAATCAAAATGGGTGGATTTTTCAAAACGGCTCGCGCGATGGAAATACGCTGGCGCTGGCCACCCGATAACTTGGATCCTCGGTCACCTATGATGGTTTGATATCCATCAGCGCTCTCAGAAATAAATTCGTGGGCATTAGCGATTTTGGCAGCATCTTCCACTTCATTCATGGTCGCTTCTGTCCCAAAAGCAATGTTATTAAAAATCGTATCGTTGAACAAAACAGATTCTTGCGTTACAATGCCCATTAAACCTCTTAAATCATCTAAGGGAATATGTTTGATATCGTGACCATCGATCTTGACTTGGCCTATCGTTGGATCATAAAATCTTGGGAGTAGGTCAGCTAAAGTGGACTTACCTCCACCGGAAGCACCTACAAGCGCGATTGTTTGGCCTTTTTGAATTTCAAAACTAATCTCATGTAAAACTTTTCTACCTTGGGTATATTCAAAACCAAGCTGCTCAAACGAAATTTTACGGGTAAATTCTTTCAAAGAAACAATCGGCTCAATCACCTTAATTTCAGATTCTGTATCTAGAATTTCAATGATTCGATCAGCAGAAGCTATACCCCTTTGTATTCCTGAAAATGCATCTGCAATGGCCTTAGCGGGACGCATGACTTGGGAAAATGTGGCAATGAAGGCAATGAAAGTAGAGGCTGTTAATTCTCCCTCCCCAGAAATAACCAAACTTCCTCCGTATAACAATATCCCTGTTACGACTAAAACCCCAAGCGTTTCAGAAACGGGGGAAGTAAGTTCTTGTCGAAACACCATTTTCAATAAAGCATGGCGATATTTTTGATTTCCTTCGCCAAATCGATCATCCATCATTTTTTCAGCCCTAAATGCCTTAACTACTCGCATAGCACCAAAAATCTCGTCCAACAAACTAATCAAACCACTCAAATGTTGTTGGACTTCTCCAGCCGCTCGCCTTAAACGACGAGTAATGGTCGCAATGACGCCTCCTGAAAGCGGTAAAATGAGTAAGGAAAATAAGGTCAACTTCACCGACATGCTGGCTAGAAAAACAAAAAATAGGATTAACGTAAAAATTTCTTTGAAGGTCGCCGTAAAGGCGCGGCCGATACTATTTTCGACTTCTTGGACATCCGTGGTCAACCGTGACATTAAATTTCCTTTTTTCTGCTCGGTAAAATAACTCAAGTCCAAGCGAATGGCTCTTTGGAAAACGGCTTGCCGTAGAGATGCAATCGTATCCGCTTCGACTGTTTTCAACACTCTTTGTGAAAAATACCTAAAAACATTAGCCAAAATTACAGAGACCATAATCGCCCCACACGCATATTTCAGCGCTCCAATTCGACCAAAATTCTCCAATGCACCATAGAAATAGTGATTAAATAGAAAAGAAAAATAGGATGGGCTGAGCGAAAAATCAGGAATGCTCCGGTATATTTGAACATTGGTTTCCGAAGCCTGATTGAATAAAACATTCAGCAGCGGAATCAATAAGGTAAAGTTTAAAATCCCAAACAAGCTGCCTAATAAGGAAAATCCAAAATATGGGAATACATATTTACGGATAGAAACAGCATAGGACAATAAACGAAAATATGTTTTCAACGTTAAATATTTTGGAAATCTGTCTCAAATTACGACAATTTTCAGCATAAAATTAGAAATTCTTAGCCCACAAATTGAGTATGCATCCATTAGTTACCATTGTCATGGCTACCTATCAGGGCGAAAAATACTTGAAGATACAAATCGAAAGTTTATTGGCCCAAGACTACCCCAACCTAGAATTCATCTGGGTAGATGATGCCTCCACGGATCAAAGTTTGTCCATTTTAAATGCGTATGCAAGCCAAGATGCGCGCGTTAAAATCCTAGAAAACTTAAAAAACGAAGGCCATAATGCCACTTTTGAAAAGGGCATGAAAGCGGCTAACGGAGAATATATCGCACTATCAGATCAGGATGATTATTGGTTTTCCAACAAAATATCCACCCTTGTCAATAGTATCGGGAATTATTCCATGATTTATTCTGACTCCCAATTAATTGACCAGGCAGGAAGAGAATTACCTCTAAAAATGTCTGGCTTAAAACGCCAAATTGCATACAATTCACCGTTGATGTACACGTTTGGCGCTTGGGCTCCCGGACATAGTATGCTATTTAAAAAAGAGGTTTTGGAGACGGCATTACCACTTTCTAACTGGGTTACACATGATTATTTACTTGGATTTTCGGCCACTTGCCATAACGGGATTGCGTATATTCCCATTTCCCTTGTGCATTATCGACAACATGAATCCAACGCGATAGGCGCCGATCTTAAAAAATCTAAAAAATTATATCAAACTCGGGCAGAGCGAAAATTACGCATTTGTGAGCGTATCAAAATACTGGCTGAAAGGTGTTGTTACCAAGAAGAAAAACAAATATTTGATCAATTATACCTAGATTTTTCAGGAAATTCTCTCGTCAATAGAATCCGAAGATGTAAGACTGTCATGAAATACCGGGAAGATATGTTGGCCTACAAAGGAAAATCATCCTTAGGAAATTTCATGTATTGCTTTAAACTCCTGTTTGGAATCTATTAATCTTTCTTCAAAAAAAGCCACAAACGGTAAGCTGCATTTTTGATGTGCACCCAAAAAGGAATTTTGGGTTCTTGCAGTAGCCCGTCAAAAGGAACGCCTCTGCGCAAATAGTATTTAGATAACGTGGATGAAGTAATCCCCCATTTCTGGATAAATTGATAATATCCTTTGTTTTGCTTCACTCGTTTGACCGAAATAGATCCAAAATGATATACCCGACTTGCCCCCAATCCCTTGAATAATCGAACTCCCTGATTCCATAACTTCATGGAAAAATCGGGATCAGAGTACATGCCCGGCGAAAACTCGATGGAATACCCACCGACTAAATCCCAGAGATCTTTATGGACAACATTAGGTGGCCAGGTACTTCCCTGCCAATCTTGAAATTTGAATTGACGATAAGTATCATTTAATTTCTCTTCTTGAAAATTTTCAATATTCGTGCCAAAATCAGCTTCTATCGAACAAGTGCTTTGGGCTCTAGGCTCAATCATCGTGGATGAGAAAAAGAATTTTTGCGTCCCACAGGAGTCAATTTCTCGCTTTAACTCAGCATCCCAACCAGATAACACATACATATCATCGTTCAGGTACAATAAATAATTTGCGTTGGCCAATGTCCTCATGGCATTCATCGCGTGACAAACTCCTACATTTTTTTGACTATACGAAAATGCAATATCTTCTTGAGCCTCCACCCACTCTTTTGATCCGTCATTCGATTCATTCAAATGAACGATTAATTCAAAGGGTACCTCAGAATTTTTCCTAATGCTATTGATACACAAAGTAAGGTACGGGAGATTATTCCAGCTCGGAATTAAAATGGAAAAGTAAGGCGAAGCCAACTTCCTTTTGGCGGGAAAATAGTGGATTTCTTCCATCTAAATACGCTGATAGTTTTTATATTCCCCGATACGCCAACCCGTCCAATCGGTAATTTTTTGCAGCACTTTTCGACGCAAACTCATCTTAGAACGAAGGACCGCTGGATCAAAATCAAAGTCCCAATTTTGTGCCTTAATGCGAGAAAGGGAAACGTTGGGATGCGTCCCCATAAACCTAGTGAGCCTTTCTGCATTTCCAAAATCAAATTCATAATCTGCTGGGACATTTTTCGCAAGCCAAGCGTCATCATGGTAAAATTGTGTGAAATTTCTTACTTTTTGGTTTAAGCCGGTGGGGGGTTTAACCCAACCATAATGAAATATATGTGCCGAAATTTCTTTTACTTTTAATTTTTTCCCGCTTTTGCGAAAGCCCTGCGCATCTTTGTATGATTGAACAAGGGGGTTAAATCGCACAAGCCTAATCTCTTTTCTATACCACTTTCTAGAAGTTGCGATGTAATCAAAGGACCCATAAAAGTGTCTATATTTAAACAATAAACCCTCCACCTCAGGGTTTTCCTGATACTCTTTTAAATCCTCTAAAATACCATTGAGATCATCTTCATGCACACATTCATCCCCTTGAATATAAAATGCCCAGTCGGTATCTGGTGAAATAGCCTGATATGCCTTATCCGTTTCTAAAGCAAAAACCCTCCCACCTTCACGTTTCGTGTCATCCCAAATCGTCTCAATAATCCTGATTTTATCTGATTTGATAGATTGAATTAGGCCTAAAGTATTATCCTCTGATTGGCCCACAGCCACAACAAACTCGTCACAAATTGGTAAAATTGATGTGATGGCTTCCACGATCGAATAATCGTTTTTGATCGCATTCCGAATGAAGGTAAAACCGGCAATTTTCATGGGCTAAAATTTCACTTGTATTCCATGATACTTTTCCTGCTCCGCATAGTCTTTGCGAAGTGGATGACCGACCCAGTCAGCAGGCAACAAAATCCGAGTCATGTCGGGATGACCTTCAAAGACAACCCCCACAAGGTCAAATGCCTCTCGCTCATGCCAATTGGCCGTTTTCCAAATCCCACTCAAAGTAGGTACAACGGGCAATTTCCCATCTTCTTGTACCCTAGGAACCTCCAATCGAATGTGAAAAGTAAGGTGATTAGGAATCGAGTAGAGGGTATAAATAATTTCTAACGTTCCATTTTCAGGACCATTATCTATCGCAGTAAGGCAAGAAAGCGAATCAAAATAAGTCGCTGGATTGCGCCATAAAAAATCACAAACGGAAACTAGTTGAGTTGGCTGAACCGTGATGCGACCCGATTTTTCGTCCCATTCAACCGAGATGTTCAATTCGCTTTCAATCAGGTTTTTTATATCTATCGCTTCCATCCTTAGGCTTTTTGGGCGATGGCGTCCAAAATAATTTGGGGCACGACACGCGTTTCTCGATTGATTTTTTCTTGTAATTTCAAAATTCCTCCTAACAAAGCTTCGGGCCTAGGCGGACAACCTGGGACATACACATCCACAGGAATTACTCGGTCTACCCCTTTAACTACGTGATAACCGTGTTCCCAATAAGGACCTCCACAATTGGCACACGACCCCATTGAAATCACATAACGGGGTTCAGGCATTTGTTCATACAATCGTCTAATTCGATCTGCCATTTTAAAAGTAACTGTTCCTGCCACAATCATCACATCTGACTGTCTAGGGGAAGGCCTTGGAAATACCCCAAAGCGATCCAAATCATATCCAGATGCAAAGGTTTGCATCATTTCAATGGCGCAACAAGCCAAACCAAAACTCATTGGCCATAAAGAACTTGCCCGAGCCCAATTGAGTAAATCCTCAAATTGGCTCACTACGAATCCTTCCGACTGAATGTTTTGGTCTAAATATCCCTTCATTATCTTACGATAGTCAAATTTCCCACGACATCTGGATATGCTTCTGGGTAGTCTTCCAAATTAGGTCGAATAACGTACATATATGTGCCAGTTGGCAAATCTTTTCCATTATATTTTCCCCTAAATGGTTTTTCTTCATACATCGTGCCAGTACTTTCAAATACTTTCAGGCCCCAGCGATCCATCACGTAAATCTCTGCGTATGGATAGGATGAAATATTATCAATGGTCCAGTAATCATTTAAATCATCATTATTTGGAGATATGGCGTCATATGGCTTTACTCTAGCCAAAACAATGATATCAATGGTAGCATAATTCCGACAATCTGCTGCAGTCGTTGCACCCGGTAAATAACCATTAATAAAATAAGTCGTCTTAAATGCATTCCCTCCTAAATCACCTAATCCCTTTACATCAAAATATGGATTAAGACTTAGTGGATCAGATAAGGCTAATTTAGGTGTCCAAGACCATTTTATTCCCGGCGTTTTAGCGCCATTTACTGGCATTAAAATAGGGGTAGGGTTTTCACCCGGTTCGGGGGCAAACAAGATTATTTTTTTATCGGTAGCCACCCAAACCTTCGAAGCACAATCAGGGGTTTGCCCCAAAGCAGAAAATTGAACAAAAAGGAGGATTGAAAGAATCGTTTTCAGATTTTGTAATTTTTGTTTCAAAGTAGAAAAATATACGCGCTCCATAAAGCTTTTAAAAAAATCCATGTAAAGGTTTTGTAAATATACCTAAATTCACAAAATTTTTGATCAATGTCCACATCCCATTTTTTCGAATCAGATTTAGCGACTTTGCGCGGGATGACTCCTGCTCGCTTGTCATTACTGCAATCGGAATTAGGGCTATTCACATTTGGGGACCTGATCCAATATTTTCCATTCAGATATGAAGATAGAACTTTACTAACGCCTATCGCTGAAATCAATGATCAAATGGAAAATGTCCAATTTATTGGACGCATCAAATACAAAGAAAAAATAGGCGTTGGGCGCAGAGAAAGACTCGTAGCAGAGTGTTGTGATGAAACGGGGTGCATCGAATTAGTTTGGTTCCAAGGAGTTAAATGGATTGAAAAATCATTAGTTAGCGGAGTAGATTTTTTATTTTACGGCAAGCCCGGGGTTTTTAATGGCCAAATTCAAATGACCCATCCTGAGATGGAAGTCTACAAAGGGCCACAGATTTCTGAGAAATTTTTTCAACCCATTTATCCACTGACTGAAAAATTACGTAAGAAATACGTCGACAGCAAATTAATTGCTTCCCTACAAAAAAATTTGTTGGAAGTTTCGTTTCCCTATATAAGAGAAACATTGCCTCAAGAGATCATCCAGCAATTTAAATTAATTTCTAAGCAAGAAGCACTCTACCACATTCACCTACCGCAGTCGGAAAATTGGCTACACCAAGCAAGAAGGCGGTTGAAATTTGAAGAATTATTTTACAATCAGCTGCGATTAATCAAGCAAAATTTAGTTCGCAAAACTGCTTTTCCAGGCCAAATATTTTCTTCTGCTGCCTTATTAACTACCTTTTACAAGGATCATCTTCCCTTTTCATTAACGGAAGCACAAAAGAAAGTTATTCGAGAAATTTTTGAAGACATGCGCTCTGGCAATCAAATGAACCGACTCCTTCAAGGGGACGTGGGTTCCGGAAAAACCATTGTCGCCTTTATTTCCATGTTACTCGCCATCGACAATGGAACCCAGGCTTGTTTGTTGGCCCCCACCGAAATTTTAGCCGACCAACATTTTCAAGGATTAAAAAAGTTTGCTGATCTTTTGGGCATCTCCATTGCCAAACTCACCGGATCTGTGAAAAAGAAAGATCGCGTGGAAATACATGAGGGATTACAGTCGGGAACCCTGAATATATTAGTGGGAACACATGCCATTTTTGAAGATGTGGTCCAATTTAAAAATTTGGGACTTTGTATCATTGACGAGCAACATCGTTTTGGGGTAGCCCAAAGAGCGAAACTTTGGGATAAAAATAAGCAAATTCATCCCCATGTTTTAGTCATGACGGCAACTCCGATCCCGAGAACTTTGGCCATGACTTTGTATGGGGATTTAGATGTTTCCGTGATTGACGAATTACCTGCGGGTAGAAAACCCATTCAAACCATTCACCGCTATGACTCACATCGTTTGCAGGTCTTTAGTTTTATTCAAAGTGAGATTCAAAAAGGGCGTCAAGTATACATCGTTTATCCACTCATCGAAGAGTCTGAAAAAATGGATTTCAAAGATTTAATGGATGGGCACGAAAGTATTACAAGGGCCTTCCCTGAAATACCTTTGGGGATATTGCATGGAAAAATGAAGCCGGCCGACAAAGATTTCGAGATGGCTCGTTTTGTCAAAAATGAAACCAAAATCATGGTGGCCACGACCGTGATTGAAGTGGGAGTAAACGTCCCTAATGCATCAGTCATGATTATCGAAAGTGCGGAGCGATTTGGCTTAGCGCAATTACACCAACTCAGAGGCCGGGTGGGTCGAGGAGCAGAGCAAAGTTATTGTTTGTTACTCACCGACTACAAAATTTCAGCGGATACAAAAAAGCGTATTGAAACGATGGTGAGGACGAATAATGGCTTTGAAATAGCTGAAGTGGATTTACAATTAAGGGGTCCGGGGGATATTGGAGGAACGAGACAAAGTGGGGCTATCGATCTAATGATTGCTGATTTATCCAAAGATGGGGAGATTTTAAAAGTGGCCCGGGAGACCGCGGTTTCCATATTAAATGAGGATCCCAATTTAGAACATGATAAAAATGCGATGATTCGAGATCAGGTGCGCCAACAAAAAAAGGATACGACCAATTGGGCCCGAATAAGTTAGTTTAATGTTGGGTCATCCGGATAGGTCGACAAAACCCGAAAATCCCCTCCCTTATCATAAAGTACTGTCCGCCATAAATTTTTATTCGATTCATCAAACACGTAATCTTCCCTTGCCGGATGTAAATACCAAGCATTTTGCTTCACCTCACGGGCTAGTTGGCCCGCGCCCCAACCCGAATACCCGATAAAAAATTTGATCTCTTTGAAATTGATGGCGCCACTCACCACATGCTCAATGGCTTTTTCAAAACTTCCCGACCAAAATATTCCTTTGGAAATTTCAATCCCATCCGGAATAAGATCAGGCCTTCGATGTAAAAATTGCATGATCGTAGGATCTACAGGACCTCCTGAAAATAAGGGGACATTTTCCAGCACCTTTTCATCTACAATTGAATCAAATACGACCTCTTGCTTTTGATTTAAAATGAGTCCAAAAGAATGCGAATTAGAATGTTCACATAGTAATATCACAGACCTATGGAATGCCGAATCTTCAAGAAATGGTTCAGAGATCAAAAGAACTCCAGGTTTTAATTCATCTTCCATGTTAATGTAAAAGCATAAAAAGGAATTTCGTATCTTGTTTTAAATTAAAAAATCTATGTCCTTTATCGTTTTTATCTCTTTGGGTGGCAATCTAGGAAATACCCTTGAAATATTTAAAAACTCATACCTTGAAATTGAAAAAAAAATAGGTCGCATCACTGCATTTTCCAAAATTTATCAAACGGCTGCTTGGGGGAAAACAGATCAAGCTGATTTTTTAAACCAAGTAATTTCTTTAGAAACCGATTTAAATCCAGAAAAAATTATATCTGAATTATTAGATATCGAATTGTTTTTTGGCCGTCGACGCGATGTGATCTGGGGCCCTCGGATTCTGGATCTAGACATTCTATTTGTTGAAAATCAAATTATCAGCAGTGAAAATCTTGATATCCCACATCCTCAAATCGCCAATAGACGCTTTGTTTTAATTCCCATGGCTGAGATTGCTCCCCATTTTATACATCCCGTTCTCCAACAAAGCATGTTGGAATTATTGGAACAAACAACTGATCTTCAAAGCGTTCAAGTGATGGATTAGTCTTCGATTTCCGTATCGTTTTCTAAAAGATTGGGGTTGGGGAAGCGCCAACTTTGACCCACGATTTTTTCGTAATACTTCTCGTATAAGGGTAGAATCTTTTTGATGTCAAATAATTTGGCACGTTCTAATGCATTTTTTTTCATGGTCGCATGTAAAACGGGATCCGACAAAATAGCGATTGCATTTTTTGCCATATCATCCACATCTCCGATTTCACTGACAAATCCTGTTTCTCCATGAATATTTACCTCCGTTATACCGCCGGCATTTGAGGAAATGACAGGTACTTCACAGGCCATCGCTTCCAATGCAGATAAACCAAAACTTTCCTTTTCGGAAGTAAGTAGAAATAAGTCGGCCAATGACAATGCCTCCTCAATCGTATCTAATTTACCTAGAAAACGAACATCTGCCTGAACACCCAATTCCCTACACAATACCTCGATAGCGGTTCTTTCAGGGCCATCCCCTACTAACAACAACTTTGAGGGAATCTGCTTTTGTACTTTAGCGAAAACCTGAATGATATCTTCAATCCTTTTTACTTTCCGGAAATTAGATGTATGAATTAATAGCTTTTCTCCATGTGGACAAATGGCTAATTTGAAATGCTCTTTAGGTTGTTTTTTAAATCGCTCAAGGTCGACGAAATTCGGGATCACCTCAATGTTACTTAAAATTTCAAAGGATGAATACGTATCATTTTTTAGACTTTCAGAAACCGCTGTAACCCCATCAGATTCATTGATGGAAAAAGTAACCACTGGCTCGAAAGACGGATCACGACCCACTAAAGTAATGTCGGTACCATGAAGCGTGGTAATCACGGGAACGTGAATACCTTTATATTTTAAAATTTGCTTCGCCAAATAAGCTGCTGAAGCGTGTGGAATCGCATAGTGAACATGAATCAAATCAAGCTGCTCGTTAATTGTAACATCCACCATTTTACTAGCCAAGGCTGATTCGTAGGGCAAATATTCAAACAGAGGATAGGAAGCCACGGAAACTTCGTGGTAGAAAATATTTTCGCTAAAAAAATCCAAACGAGGCGGTTGGGTATAGGTAATAAAATGTACTTCGTGTCCTACCGACGCTAAGGCCTTTCCTAATTCTGTGGCCACCACACCACTTCCACCATAAGTAGGATAACAAATAATCCCTATTTTCATGCCTCAAATTTATTAGAATATCAATTAAAACTGACATAAAACCCAAAAGGTTCCTGATTTAAGGCTAAATTTGTGATAATTAATTGGATCACCTTGAAAAATTTAGTCATTTTTGCCTCTGGTTCCGGCTCAAACGCCGAAAAAATTTTTGAATATTTCAAGGATTCAAATGAGGTTTTAATCACGCATATCTTTAGCAACAATCCAGAAGCCGGTGTTATTTCACGCGCAGAAAGATTAGCGATTCCCTGCACTGTTTTCAATAGAGCTGAATATAAAGATGGAACCTTGTTGAAAAAAATTCAATCCTTAAACACCGATTGGGTTATTTTAGCAGGCTTTTTATGGCTGATTCCAAGCGATTTTATTCAAGCCTTTCCTCAAAGAATTGTGAATTTACATCCTGCACTATTGCCAAAATTTGGCGGAAAAGGCATGTATGGACACTTTGTTCATGAGGCCGTCGTGGAAGCAGGCGAGAAAGTATCCGGAATCACCATTCATTTCGTGAATGAACATTACGATGAGGGTGGCATTATTTTCCAAAGCTATTTTGCCGTAGATCCAAGCGACAGCCCTGAAGATGTGGCGAAAAAAGGCCAAGTTTTAGAGCATCGAGATTTCCCAAAAGTAATTGCAAGCCTTGTGCTACCAGCCTCCTCCTAAAACTCGGTACAAGTTAATCGCACGCATCCACTGATTTCGAGATATTTCTAATAGCTCTAATTCCGATCGCAAGGCATTTTGTTGCGCGGTCAAAACTTCTAAATAACTTGCATTAGCCGTTAAAAAGAGAGTTCCCACTGTATTGATAGCTCCCTTCGTTAATAGCACTTCTCTTTGCTTGAGTTGTTGCTGTTTTTGCAAATAGGCTAATGACTTTACCTGAGTATCCCATTCCAGATACCCCTTCACTAGCACATTTTGATAGGCTAAATCCTGCGACTTCCAATGCGATTCGGAGCGCAAAATATCAGCGGTTAAGGCTGATCGGTTCAACCAAGGACTCGTGATTCCTCCAATCAATTGATAAGCAATGGAGGCTGGAAGTTGAAATAAATAAGCGGGTTGAAACCCTTGCACGCCTAAAATACCGGATAGAACAACAGAAGGCTTCAAGGCTAAAACCGCACTTTCCTTTGTTTCAAAGGCAGCCATCAAATTCAATTTTGCCTGTCTAATATCTGGCCTATTCTCTAATTGATCTATTTTCACCCGAGCAAATAAACTACTATCCAACGCGCATTGAAAAGGAAATTTTGATCGTTTAATCGGGGCGTTAGGCTTATTCAAAAAGAGACGGATTTCATTTTCTAAACTAATAATTTGTTGGAGCACATCTCCTTCCTGAGCCCGTGAGTTTAACCATTGTGCCTCTAACTGTTGGACAGCTGACTCATTCACCGCCCCTGCTTCTTTCTGTACTTGCACTAATTCGAAGGCCTTTCGTTGAATTTCGATGTTGGATTTTAAGATGTCCAACTCTTTGTCTAATGCAATCAGCTGACCATACGAACTTGCCACTTCTGCCACTATGGAAGTGATTAACCATTGCTGCCCTGATTCTGAGGCCAAATAACGGAGGGCACTTGCCTTTTTCCGTTTGGCTAATTTCCCCCAAATATCCATTTCCCAACTTGATTGCAAGCCGATTTGTAAATCAGGTAAATTTTCTGGAATGATTTGTTCTTTAGTAATATTAGTAGAAAATTGGGTATCGTAATTACCCACCGCATCCATCGTATATTTTCCAAATCGCCTCATGCTGGGCTGAATTATTCCATTCACGACCGGTTTTCTTAAACCTCTTTGGTATCCAAAATCAGCCTTTAGCATCGCAACTTCCAAAAAGCCAATCTTAATGTCATTACTTCGAATCAAAACGGAGTCTATTAATTGCAATAACAAGGTGTCCCGCTTCCAACATTCTTGTACATCTGAAACGGAGGAATTTTCTTTTGAAACTCGATAAGTTTCAATTTCAGCATTTATTTTAAGTTGCTCCTTCAAAATGCTCGACGTACAAGACGACAAACTCAAGGCTATCAATAGTATAATAAAGTTATTTTTCATTTTTAGACATTTTAGCCGAGAGCGATGCGAATACCACATACAATCCCGGAATCACCAAAAGACCTCCTACCGTACCCAAAATCATCCCGCCAGCGGAGGCAGTACCAATCGTTCTATTTCCAATCGCACCTGCCCCAGATGCAATCATAAGCGGAATTAATCCTGCCACAAAGGCGAAAGAAGTCATCAAAATGGGGCGTAATCTTGAGAAAGCTCCTTCTTTAGCCGCCTCGATGATCGATGCCCCTTCCTTTTGTTTTGCAATTGCAAACTCGACAATCAAAATGGCATTTTTACCTAGCAAACCGATCAACATCACCAGTGCTACTTGGGCATAAATGTTGTTTTGCAAACCAAATAAATATAAGAAAGCGTAGGTGCCCATAGCTCCCATCGGCAAAAAGAGAAGCACCGGAAATGGTAGCAAAAACGACTCGTATTGCGCAGCCAATAATAAATACACGAATAGTAAACAGATCGCAAAAATGAATATTGCTTGGTTCCCTGCTAAATCCTCTTCACGCGTCATACCTGACCACTCGAGCGTATAACCACGTGGCAAACTTTTCACCGCCTCTGCCCGAATGATATCCAAAACGGCTCCTGAGGAGAAACCCGGGGCCGGTTCTCCATTGACCATTGCTGAGGTAAACATGTTGTAGCGCGTAAATTGCTCCGGCCCATAGACACGTTTCATCTTTACGAAAGATGAATAGGGAACCATTTCGCCAGCTTTATTTTTGGCGTAAAACTTCAACACATCATCTGGATGCGCGCGGTAACGCGGATCCACCTGCACCATAACCTTATACAT
Source organism: Cytophagaceae bacterium (assembly GCA_005791165.1). Taxonomy (GTDB): domain Bacteria; phylum Bacteroidota; class Bacteroidia; order Cytophagales; family Spirosomataceae; genus Aquirufa. Next base: position 80,044 of record SXXW01000025.1, on the reverse strand, counting down.
CTGGCCAAAGCGGATAAAATTTGTCGCATAAAAACTGCCCAATAAAGTTTGTAAGTTGTCCATGGCTGGCAAGACATTAACTCCTTTTTGAGCAGCGGCTTCTTGGTCTACTTCCAACATATATTGTGGAAAACTTGGATCAAAACTGGAGAAAGTATTTTGAATCTCAGGCACTACATTGAGTTTTTTAGCAAAGTCATTGGCCACTGTTGCCAATTTCTGTAAATCCCCTGAACCACTTCGATCTTGAATTCTAAATTCAAAACCTGAGGCATTTCCAAACCCTGGAACGGCTGGCGGCGGGAAAAATTGAATGCTGGCATCCTTGATTCCGTTCGTTTTTTTCCGAATAATCTCAGTTAATTCATCTACCGTTTCCTTGCGCTCATCCCAAGGTTTTAAGGTGATAATCCCAGTTCCATACGAAGCCCCTGAACCATCTGTTAGCAAACTAAATCCGGCTAAAGTTGAAAAAGACTCAATGGCATCCACTTCTTTAATCGATTTAAACACTTGGTCCATCACACCCTCCGTCCTTTCCAAGGTCGCTCCCGCCGGAGTTGTTGCGTTGACATATAAAGTTCCTTGATCCTCCGAAGGAATAAATCCACTAGGAACGATACCAGATAGAACCACTGTTCCGACGACGGAACCAAGCAAAATCAACCACATCAAAATTCGTTTACTGATCAAAGCGCCTACCCAAACCAAGTATTTTTGTGCGATTTGATCGTAGCGATGATTGAAGGCATGGAAGAATTTCCCTAGCCAATTGTTTTGATTATGTTCTGGCTTTTTCAATAATAACACGCATAATGCGGGAGTTAAAGTCAATGCCGTCAAACCTGACAAAGCAATGGAAATGGCCATGGTCACTGAAAATTGTCGGAAGAATACGCCTATCGGCCCTGAAAGAAAAGCAACTGGAACAAACACCGCACCCATCACTAAGGTAATCGCTAAAATTGCCCCTGAAATTTCGTGCATCGCCTCTTGAGTCGCAGCTAAAACAGGCATGTCTTTTTCTTCCATTTTGGCATGAACCGCCTCCACGACCACAATCGCATTATCGACGACAATTCCAATGGCTAAAACCAAAGAAAACAAAGTCAATAAATTAATTGAAAATCCAAAACCGAGCATAAAAGTGAACGTCCCAACCAAGGAAACGGGCACGGCAATAATGGGCACTAAAGTCGCACGCCAATCTTGCAAGAAGATAAAAACCACGAGCGCTACGAGCAGAAATGCTTCTAATAAAGTCTTGATAACCTCGTGAATCGATGCATCCAAGAAACGGGAAACGTCATACGAAATCGTAAATCCCATGCCTGGAGGAAAAGTGGTCGTTTTCAATTCAGCTAATCGCTTTTTAACATTTTCAATTACTTCTGCTGCATTTGAACCCGGTCTTTGCTTTAATAAAATGGCAGCAGAAGGTCGGCCATTTTCTTTCGAAAGCACGTCGTAATCTAAGGACCCAAATTCCACATCTGCCAAATCTTTCAAACGTAATATTTGGCCTGTCTCAGTTGCCTTAATGACTAAGCTTTCATATTCAGCCACTTGAGTAAACTTCCCTGTATAACGCATGACATATTGTAAAGCCTGCGGATGTTTACCTGAGCTTTCCCCAATTTTGCCGGGAGCCGCCTCCACATTTTGATTGCGCAAAGCTTGAATAACATCTTCTGCGGAGAGTTTATATGCAAATAAACGATCAGGGTGCAACCAAATACGCATCGCATATTCTCTTTGGCCCATGATGTCCGCAAACCCAACCCCGTCAATTCTTTTTAATTCGGGAAGCACGTTAATGTCTGCAAAATTATAAATGAACTTCTCGTCGATGTCCGCATCCTCGCTCAAAAGATTCAAATAGAGCAACATACTGTTCACCTCTTTTTCTGTAATTACCCCAGCTTTGATTACTTCTTCAGGCAATTCATCGAGTACGGTTTGAACCCGAGTTTGTACGTTGACCGCCGCGACGTCCGGATCAGTTCCTACTTGAAAATAGACTTGAATAATACTGGTTCCATCATTCCCTGAAACAGATGTCATGTAAGTCATGCCAGCTACTCCATTGATCGCGCGTTCAAGCGGGGTGACTACGGCTTTAGCGCATACTTCCGCGTTTGCTCCCGTATACTTAGTGGTGACGGTGACGGCCGGCGGAACAATATCTGGAAATTGGGTTATGGGCAATTGCTGCATGGCAATCACCCCTAAAATCACGATAAAGATCGATACGACGATCGACAATACCGGTCGGGTTATGAATTGTTGTACCATGTTACAGTGCTTTATAATCCGTTAATAATTGGCGCATCGACTTGAAGGTCGACTTGATTTTTTGGCCTTGCTTTACGAGCTGAATCCCCTCAATTAGGATGGTATCCTTGGATGAAAATCCATTTTTAACTAGGTAAAAATGGGGAATGCGTAAGTCTGGCACAATACTCTTCATCTTAACAATACCATCTGCATCTTTTACGAAAACATAGCTCTTTTCTTGAATTTCAAAAACAGATTTCTGAGGAATAGCCCAAAAGTCCGTTACTTTTTTAGGCAATTGAACTTTTCCTGATGCCCCGTGTCGCAGGAGTTTATTCGGATTCGCGAAACGAGCACGGAAGGCAATGTTTCCCGTATTTTTATCGAACTCCCCTTCAATAGTTTCAACTAAGCCCTTTTCTGAATATTTTTCTCCATTGGCCAAAACTAAATCCACTGATGCCGATTTGTTTACACCATCTTGTTCACTAAAGGCAAGGTATTCTTGTTCAGACACATTGAAATAAGCGAAGACATTTTGGTTGTCAGATAGCGTAGTCAACAAGGTTCCTTCGTCGACTAAAGTACCGCGCTTAAAAGGTAATCGGTCAACGATACCCTCAAATGGGGCTCTAATATTGGAATTTTCTACTTTTAATTCAGCAGCTCGGACATGCGCAAGCGCCTCTTCGCATTTTGCTTTAAGTCCATCCACCTTTGCAAGCGATATGGCTAATTGGTTTTTTGAAATTACATTTTTGTCAACCAACAAGCGGGTGTTGACCAAAGTCAATTCCTCTGCTTTTAATTCAGCTGACGCCTGGCTTAAAACCGCTTTAGCTCGGGCTTGATCAGCCACATATTCTTGGCTATTAATGGTAAACATAACCTGCCCTCTTTTTACTTGCTTACCTTCATCCACCAAAATACGGTCTAAATAACCTTTAACTCGAGCGCGTATCTCCACATTTTGAACGGCATGAATATCAGCCACGAATTCCTGATGAATAGTCGTGTCTAAGGAAATTGGGGTAGAAACTTCCAATGTTTGAACTTCCGCTACCTCCTCTTTTTTAGCCGTACAGGCTGTTAAAAGCATAAATCCCAATAGGTATTTTTTCATAATCTACTTAGTTAGGCCTTCCCCCATGTTGTTTGTAGGAAGGGGTTTGTGTTTTAAATGTATCCACCCATTCTATATTGGGTTTGTATTCTTGGTACTTCGGGGTTTGAATACTAGGTTTCTTTTCTTTTATTTCAACCCGTTTTTCAATCAATACTTTATCTTTCAATGTCCTGTTTATCTGATTTTTATAGTTTTTACCTTGGCTGAAGCCTGCAAAAACCATAAAGACAAACATAGACGCTAATGCGTATGTTTTCATAACGATTTAATTTATCTGTGCGCGAGGCACAGATGACAAGAAGATTTTATGATTTTGTTTCAATAATGCATGCGTAATTACGCCATGCGGGGAGGGGGACTCTCTTTCTCAAGGAGCACATGTAGACTAGATTGTTTATACTGATCGTTAATTGATTTATCAGTAAAACCATCGAAATTATTTTGGTTTACATCTAAACCAAAATCGTCACTTGCAAAAAATTCGTCAGTTCCATCTTCTTCCATTGAATCTTCGAAATTCATCTCTAAAGAAATGGTACTCTTTTCATTCAATATATTGAACGCTAACGTAAGGCCATCTTTGGTTAACAAACAAAATACCAACAAGAAATAAACGACAAATCCTCTTACCATTGTTTACTCTTTAATTTCTTCATAAGGCACATAATCGCCTTCATCGGCCAACGGTTTTTTATTCTTTCCTGTTGGGGGAACATAATCCACGTCTATAGAACCTTCTCTACGTGCTTTTGTTGCAGATTGTTTCGAACGTATATCCTGTTCGGACATTTTTCTATGGACCTGCGTGATGATAAATCCCTTAAACAGGAATCGCACCAAAGGCCAAATCACATAGTAAAATACTAATCCAAAAGCGATTAACTTTAACATCGTTCCTTAACGGCTTAAATATAAATTTCGTTCTCCATACACCTTGCGAAAGAAATCATCTTTCAAATCATCAATGAAATAAATCGCCTCGCCCGTCGATTTCATTTCGGGTCCTAGCTCCATATTGACATTGGGAAACTTAGAAAAAGAAAATACAGGAATCTTGATTGCATATCCTTTTTTCACCGGTTTGAAATTGAAATCTTTCACCTTATTAACTCCTAGCATTACTTTGGTTGCGTAATTCACATAAGGTTCTTGGTATGCCTTGCAGATAAATGGAACGGTCCGAGAGGCACGAGGGTTCGCTTCGATGATATATACCACTTCATCTTTCACTGCAAACTGGATGTTTAAGAGACCTTTCGTCTTCAATGCTACCGCAATCTTACGCGTATGATCTTCGATTTGCTTGATCACGTGATCCGACAAATCAAATGGAGGTAACACCGAATGAGAATCACCCGAGTGGATACCTGCTGGCTCAATGTGCTCCATTAAACCAATGATGTATACATCTTCTCCGTCACAGATCGCATCTGCCTCCGCCTCAATGGCATTTTCTAAGAAGTGATCCAATAAGATTTTGTTCCCTGGAATATCGCGTAAAATATCGACGACATGTTGCTCTAATTCCTGCTCATTAATCACAATTTTCATGGACTGACCACCCAAAACATAGGATGGGCGGACCAATAATGGATATCCCAATTCACGTCCGAGCGCTGCTGCATTATCTGCATCTTCACAAACGCCAAACCTTGGATATGGGATATCTAAATCTTTCAATAGACTAGAGAAAGCTCCCCGGTCTTCCGCTAAATCTAATGCTTCAAAGGAAGTACCTAAAATTTTAATGCCATATTTTGAAAGCTTCTCGGCTAATTTTAAAGCCGTTTGCCCACCCAATTGGACAATCACACCCTCCGGTTTTTCATGCTGAATGATGTCATAGACATGCTCCCAAAATACGGGTTCAAAATATAATTTATCAGCTATATCAAAATCCGTTGACACCGTTTCAGGATTTGAATTAATCATAATGGTCTCATAACCAGCTTCTTTAGCTGCTAACACCCCATGCACACACGAATAGTCAAACTCAATTCCCTGACCGATCCGGTTGGGCCCCGAACCCAATACAACCACCTTTTTCTTGGTTGATACGACGGATTCATTATCCAAAACCTCTGCACCTTCCTGTCCAAAAGTAGAATAATAATAAGGAGTCTTTGCCTCAAATTCAGCGGCACAGGTATCCACACATTTGTAAATGCGCTTAATGCCTAAGCTATTACGCTTATCATAAACCTCGGATTCTAAACAACGTAATGTATGGGCAATTTGTCGATCCGCAAAACCTTTATGCTTAGCTTCTTCAAGTAAAATCTTGGGGATATTGTGTACCGAGTACTTCTCTATTTCTTTTTCGACACGAACTAAATCCTCAATTTGATTTAAAAACCACTTGTCGATTTTTGTTAATTGCTGAATCGTCTTAAATGAAATGCCCATTTTGAAGGCATCATAAATATGGAACAAGCGATTCCAAGAAGGATTGGCAAGCGAATACATAATCGCATCTTGATCTTTCAATTCTTTTCCATCCGCACCCATCCCATTTCGCTTAATCTCTAAGGATTGACATGCTTTCTGAAGTGCCTCTTGGAAATTACGTCCAATACCCATGGTTTCACCCACGGATTTCATTTGCAAACCAAGCGTGCGATCAGCACCCTTGAACTTATCAAAATTCCATCTCGGCACTTTGACAATGACATAATCTAATGCCGGCTCAAAATAAGCTGAAGTCGTTCCAGTAATCGCATTAGTCAACTCATCTAAGTTGTAGCCGATGGACATTTTTGCCGCAATTTTGGCAATCGGATAACCCGTTGCTTTAGATGCCAAAGCAGACGATCTAGAAACTCTTGGATTTACTTCAATCGCAATAATCTCATCCGTATCAGGATTTAATGAAAACTGAACATTACAACCACCCGCGAAAGTACCTATGGCATTCATCATCTTGATGGCCATGTCTCTCATTCGTTGGTAAATCGTATCTGGCAAAGTCATTGCCGGAGCTACCGTAATGGAATCTCCCGTATGAATTCCCATCGGATCAAAATTCTCAATCGAGCAAATGATGATGACATTACCAATGTGATCACGTAGTAACTCTAATTCATATTCTTTCCAACCCATGATGGATTGTTCCACCAACACCTCGTGGGTGGGGGAAGCGTGTAAACCTTTATTTAATGCTGCGTCAAAGTCTTTTGGGTCATGAACAAAACCACCCCCTGTACCTCCTAAGGTAAATGATGGGCGAATGACCAAAGGGAAACCCGTTTCCTGTGCTATTTCTTTTCCTTCTAGAAATGAACGAGCCGTACGACCCTTGCAAACACCAATACCAATCTCGATCATTTTCAAACGGAACTTCTCGCGATCCTCGGTCGTTTCAATCGCTGCAATGTCAACTCCAATAATCCTTACGCCATACTTTTCCCATATACCAGCCGCATCACAATCGATCGCTAAATTTAATGCTGTTTGTCCTCCCATCGTAGGTAAAACCGCATCGATTTGATGACGCTCTAAAATATGAATGATGGACGCCTTTTCTAATGGTTTCAAATACACGTAATCCGCATTCATCGGATCCGTCATAATCGTCGCTGGATTAGAATTAATTAATATGACTTCGATCCCTTCCTCCCTCAACGAACGTGCTGCTTGGGAACCTGCATAATCAAATTCACATGCTTGACCGATTACAATGGGACCGGAACCAATAATTAGGACTGATTTAATCGACGAATTTTTAGGCACAGGATGGTATAAATTTAAAGCGTTATAATTTCAAAAATGATGGGCCTTTCAGTATGGCTCAAAAATTGTACAAAATTAGTGGTTTGAGCTCAAATTGGGAAGCATAATTGAAAATAAATTTATCAATTTTCCATAAATCCATTTATATACACATAGGGCTAAATAGATCCCGAAAAATCCCTTATTTTTGGTAAAAAATTCGAACAATTGATAAAAATATTAGTCGCTTTTGATGAAAATAGGGTTATTGGAAAAAACAATGCGTTGATCTGGCATTTACCAGCTGACTTACAGCGATTTAAAGCGCTCACTACGGGACATGTAATCATCATGGGAAGAAAAACCTATGAGTCCATCGGCAGGCCTTTACCTAATCGGACTACCATCGCCATCACGCGTAAGACTGAATTTAATCCAGCAGGTATCATTACCGTACATTCACTGGACGAGGCCATTTTAAAAGCTAAGTCAATTTCAAGAGAAGACATTTACATTGTAGGCGGGGCTGAAATATACCAATTGAGTCTTGCCGTTGCGGATCAAATATTAGTTACCCAACTACATGACATTTTCGACGGAGACACTTATTTTCCAGAGATTCCAGCAGATACATGGGAAGTTGTTTCCCGAGAAAGAGGCGTTACCGATGAAAAAAATACCTATCAGTATAGCTTTTTGACCTATCAACGAAAATAAATATGGAGCAGAAAATTGAATTAATCGATTCCCCACTCTTGATCGATCCCCAATTCAAATTTTTACAAGCTGAAGAGGCCGGAGGAATTTGTTTATTCATAGGTACCATCCGAAATAAAAACCAAGGAAAAGAAGTTAATGCGCTAACCATGGAGGCTTATTCACCCATGGCCGTCAAACAAATAGAACGATTAATTGAATCTGCTGGAGAAAAATGGCCCATCCTCAAAACCGTTGTATGTCATAGAACCGGACCTTTGGAAATAGGTGATATTGCGGTGATCATCGGGGTAACTTGCGTGCACCGAGCAGAGGCTTTTGCGGCATGCCAATGGTTGATCGACACCTTGAAAAAAGAAGTTCCTATTTGGAAAAATGAATTTTATACAGATGGATCATCGTGGCTAGTTCCACATCCCTAATCGAAATTACCTAGGGCTCAGAAACCATCATGCTGCAGCCCCTCATTTCTGAATTATCAAAGCGGCCAAGCACTTTAAATCGAATACCATCTTCTTCCAATGAACCTAAATCCTTAGTCTCAACAAAAGAACAGGATTCAATATTAGCCAAATCAATCACTTTAATCCCGCCTACTTTTCCTGGCGTTTTTACGAGCGAAAATGGATCATTCACTTCGCGTAATAGCACACGCATGGTTTTCGCCGGAATAAAAATACCATCCGAAAATGAATAAGCTTGAGAAAATAATTCAGTCATTCCATATTCAGAAGCCACTTGCTTAAATCCCATGTGCTCCATCATATACGCATGAATGCGATCCCTAATCCACTCTTCTCTGCGTCCCTTCATTCCTCCTGTTTCCATGACGATGATGCGACCTTCTTTGATCGCCTCATTCCAAAATGAAAAATCTTGTCCTGAATCTATCCAATCTAAAAGCCCAAAAGTCACCCCCATCAGCCAAATTTTTCGGTTGGTTTTTAACGCTTCTTTAATTCGGCCAACTAATTCAGGGTATTGATTTAAAAAAAATCCAGAAAATTCAGATTTTGATTCTTGAATGAAATGGTCCATCATGAAAACTAAACTGGACGTATTTCTTTCCAAATAAGAGGGCAATAAGGCAAAAATGTGATAATCCGTCACTGACCCAAAAAGATGATTAAACGCATTCAGTGAGTTTTCTTTATAAAATTCGGGATCACAAACGGCGTGTTTGGAAGGTATTTGCCCAGTAGTACCTGAACTTTCAAAGTCGAAAAGCACCGGGGAAAAACCCGTTTGAACTTGGTATGTTTTAAACAGCTCAATCGGCAAAAAAGGAATTTGGCCCATCGACCGAATGGAATCCACCGAACAATCCAACATCCTAAGAAATGACTGATAAATGGGATTATGTAGCGCTTGGAAATTAAATATTTCGATCGCTAAATCCTCAAAATGAGCAGAATTGACCTCTAAAACTTTACGTTTCAGCGCGCTTATTTGCAACTCCACGGCTTCAGGATTTTCTTGCATACCTTTTATTTCGAATTTCATACAAAATTAAACCAAATCATTAACTTTACGATTCTTAATTTCCGAATTGGATGTCCAATAAAAGTTTTTTATTCTGTTTAACTCTTTCTTTGACGCTACTCATAATGAGTTGCGTGAAGGAACCTGAGTTTAGCACCACACCAGCCATCTCGTTTGAATCCATCCAAAAAATCACCAAAATAAGTAATGACGGTTTTGGCGGTAAAACAAAAATAGATTCGATTATTATGAGTATTCGCTTTGAAGATGGCGATGGAGACCTTGGAATTACAGCGGAAGAAATAAAAGCAAATGTAAAATATAAAGACTTTAGAAATTTTGAGGTGGATGTCTTATTGAAGAAAAATGGCAAATATGTACCTGTCGTATTTAGCCCAAAAATTGGCGGATTAATCAATTTCCAATTGCGTCCCGATCAAAAACCAGGTCCCATAGAAGGATCCATTTCCTATTCAACCCAATTTGTTTATGCCTTTTACAAAGGCTATTCGCCTCTTTTCACTGAATTTAATGATACCTTAAAATTTCAGATTTACATTAAAGACAAGGCATTCCAACAAAGTAACACGATTGAGACTGAACCCGTCATCATCTTTCAGAAATAACTAAAGCTTGGAGATAATTTTATAAATCTTATCATTCAATCGATAGTTCAACATCCTTTGGTCCTTCTCATCTTGTTGAATATCGAGGATATTAGATTTTTGAAAAATCAGGGCTAGTGATTTAGTGAAATTGTCTATCAACTTAGATCTAAACTGTCTTTGGGATTCTGGAGAGCCCTTATGCCGCCCAAAATACGCGATTAGTTGATGCCCATTAACATACCCTTGGCTATAATTTAATAAAAAGAAATCTAATAGCTTTTGTTCATTTTCTCCCAAAACATTTTTTAAATTTCTTTTTATTCGATTTCTCTTAATGTTGCCAATGACAAAAATAAAAAACATGGTGACCAGAATGCCTATGCTTAACATGATCACTTTAAAAAATTCCATATACCAAGGTTCGTCGGTTAGCTTACCTAAATATTCTGAGTCAGCTAAAACGTCATTAATGGAAATGACGTATTGAATAGATTTTTTAGTTGTTGAATTTTTGGAGGAAAAATTAGATGACCAGGCCAATGAGTCTTTCCCTTTATAATGTATTTCCTGATCACTAAAGTTGTCATTATTTCCTGAAACTGGCAATCTGCCTGAATTAAGCCAACGGTACGTTTTGAAATTATCAAAAAGATCGATGATAATCATGGAATCGTAGCGGTAGACCTGTATAGATTTATCGATCAAAATAAAATACCTTCCATTAAATAAGAAATTCCGATAGAGATCTTTTTCTAAATATTTCTTTAACTCTTCTAAATGAATTGTTCCAACTTTCTTGAAATCATTGTCCTTAAATCCATATTCGTAAATATTCCAATCAAATACTGCACTTTCATACATTTTTGAATCATTTACTTTCAGATTACCCACTGTGATGAAAACATCCCTTGAAGAAAGATATGCTGAAATTCCATCATTAATAGCCAAAGGCACGTCCCCCTTAACTCCTATACTTATCCATTCTTTATTAATAGGATCATATTTCGTTAGCACATTGGATGATTGCCAAAATCCATACCCACCAAAAGAATACAAAACCCCATTCCGAAGAAATTTAATCGCTGCGCAATTTGCGCCTCGATAAAAAGTTTGATCGATGCGTTTTAAAACCCAATTTTTTCGATCTAATTGATATACTTGGCCCGTGCAACTGACCAATAAATAAGATAAGCTTGAACCTGGAATAGGAATTTCTTGATAGTGCCTATTCCCCGAAATCAGATCATAACTTTTAATATCTTGAAAATTTAAGTCAGCTATTTTATTCCATTGAGCCCCATCTTTATTTTCAAAAAACTCTTTTGTTTCAAAATTAATCTGGTAAATATTTCCAGACTTTGGATGGATCCATTTAGCCATTTGAGCAGATACTGGTCCAGCAAACGAAAGAAAAAGAAAGAAAAATAGAAATTTGAAATACCGCATCTGAAATTTAATTGTATCCAAAAATGCAATTTTTTTATATAAAACTTAAATAATTCTTATCGTATGAATGAGAAATCTTGACATTATTTAAACGAAAATGGCTAATTTTGAATTATAATTCTGAGCTTAAAACAATAAGCTACCCATTGAAATAATTAAATTATGACCTTACACCGCGAAGGAAGGACTTTATTAATCACATCACTCATCATTGTCCTGGGCATCAATGCGTTTTTTGCCTATCTTTTTCCAGACCGAGAATACCTAAGGGAATTCATTGTTGTCATTACTTCTCTATTTTATTTGATCATTTTACAATTTTTCAGAGTACCGAAACGACATACCGAAATAAATTCGCAACATATTATTGCCCCAGCGGATGGAAAGGTAGTTGTGATCGAAGAAACCGTAGAATCTGAATATTTCAAAGGTACGCGTAGGCAGATTTCGATTTTTATGTCGCCCTTAAATGTGCACATTAATTTCAATCCCATTTCAGGTATTGTTTCCTATTTCAAATACCATCCGGGGAAATTCCTTGTAGCTTGGCATCCAAAATCAAGCACTGAAAATGAACGCACGACCTACGTGGTTAAACATGAAAATGGCACTGAAATATTATTTCGTCAAATAGCAGGCGCACTCGCCAAAAGAATTTGTTGGTACGCCAAAGAAAATGACTCAGTCACCCAAGGTTCAGAATTTGGGTTTATCAAATTTGGAAGTAGAATCGATATTTTCTTGCCCTTAGATGCCGAAATCTGTGTCAATTTAGGCGATAAGCCTGTCGGCGGAGAAACGGTTATTGCAAAACTTCGTTAATTCCAGTTCCCCCAATTTTCCTCAAGTATACCCATGATTTTCTCAAGGCCTATTTGGTCTACCTCAGTAAAATCATTTAAAGAATCTGAGTCCACGTCGAGAACTAAAATCACTCGATTCTCATGAAATACCGGAATTACGATTTCAGATTTTGAGGCAGAGGCGCAGGCGATATGTCCAGGGAATTCATCTACATTAGGAACGACAACTGTTTTTCTTTCCGTATAGGCATATCCACAAACTCCTTTATGAAAAGGAATTCGAGTACAGGCCACAGGGCCTTGAAAAGGACCTAAGACTAATTCATCTCCTTTCACCAAATAAAAACCTACCCAAAAAAATCCGAAAATATCATGGATGGCTGCCGCTATATTGGCGAGGTTAGCATATAGGTCCGTTTCTCCGGCCAACAAAGATTGAATTTGAGGATACAAGTTTGCATACTGATCCGCTCTTGTTCCGCTAATTTTGATTAAATCTTCCGCCATATTAAACGCTTGATTTAACTAAGTATTTTTTCAACCATGATTCTTTAACCATCTGAAGCCATTGGTTTCTGTATTGACCTAAGTCTGCTGTTTGTGGTGGGATGATGAAATCTTCTTCCAACAAATTAGCGCTCAATATAAAATCTTTAATCGATGCTATCGGTATAAGTGAGATTTGTTCCCCTTGAATGCTAGCAATTTGCCGATCAAAAAAATCTACTTGAAGCAACTCTCCTAAAGATTTAAACCACCGGCTAGATGCGTCGATCGAACAACCTGAAGCTTGATTTACATCTTCATTAACTGCGACAATAATGACTTGATTAAATCGAATCTCAAAAGATGCATTGAGCGGAGCTCCATGAGCAGCCCAAGCATTCATTTCATTCATTAAAAATGACCTTATTTGCTCAATTTCCTCGCCCTTCAAAGGACGATTTGCTTGATACACCCACACACGGGACTGATCTGGTAATTGTTCGAAAGGTATATACATCTTATTTCATTGCTTTTTGGACTAACTCAGCTAAGTCCACTACTTGGATATCTTTGTCATGGCCGGTTTTATTTAAACCATCTTGAATCATCACCATGCAAAAAGGACACGCAATCGCTACTTTTTTTACTCCGGATTCAATAATCTCTTCGGTACGTTTTACCTGGACATCCATAGCACCTGGTTCCGGTTCTTTAAATACTTGGGCCCCACCGGCACCGCAACAAAGTCCTTTGGTGCGGCAACTTTTTAACTCTTTTAAATCTTTTTGAAGTTCCGAAATAATTTCTCTGGGCGCTTCATAAATTCCGTTTCCTCGACCCAAATAACAAGAATCATGAAAGGCAATCTCCTCTCTTTCCTCCGAGATTTCGATTTTGCCCTCCTTCAGCAATTGAGCCAATAATTCTGTGTGGTGAATAACATCATAGGTTCCCCCAAGACTTGGATATTCGTTTTTCAACGTATTAAAACAATGTGGACAGGCCGTCACAATCTTTTTTACTTGGTACATATTGAGCACCTCAATATTGGTCATCGCCTGCATTTGAAACAAAAATTCATTTCCTGTTCTTCGAGCTGGATCTCCAGTGCAAGATTCCTCCGTTCCCAAAATGGCATATGAAATTTCAGCCTTTTGTAAAATCTCACAAAAAGCACGCGTCACCTTTTTTTGTCGGTCATCAAATGAACCTGCACAACCCACCCAAAATAAATATTCTGGCATTTCACCCTTAGCTAAATAATCAGCCATTGTTCGAATATTTAACACCATCTCAGACATATTACTTATTTAATTTTACGACTTCATTTAAAAATTTTACGGAAGCCTGCATCGGAAGCTCCGTTTTATTTCCCAAAATAGGTGATGTTATCACATGATTACCTGACTCAGGAAAAGCAATTTCTTGCTTAAGCGCAGAAGATGTTCCTAATTCAGGAAACATTTCTTGCATCGCTTTGACTGAAACTACTTGATCTTGATGAGCCTCGTCTTTATAATAATACGTCAACAAAACAGGTGTTTTTACCTGGTTAAAAACTTCTTTTTTCATCGTGTGTGTCAAGAAGTTTTGCATTTCTACCACAGCCTCAAACCGATAATGCAAATTCCAATAGGCATCATGCGCCTTATTTTTGCTTGGTATTTCATTGTATTCTCCCCCTTTTATAAGTCGGGCTAATTGGAGCCCCCAAGGGTTGTCTAATAACGCTGCACTTGGGTCCGCTACCTCAATGCATGGGCCATATAAAATGATGGCTTTAATTTCTGGATGCTTTGAGGCTAAATATACCGTCATCGCTCCACCGAAGGATGTCCCCATCACAATCACCTCTTGGCCCAGTTTTTTCGCTATCGCCAAATAGTTCTCGACGCTCGCATAATAATCATCAGCCGTAACATTTCCCAGTGTATGATCTGAGGTCTTTTCACCATGTCCTGCGACTCTAGCTAATACTAAATTTCCATTGAACGCCGCGGCAACTTGTCGGTGTACCGGATCGCCCTCCATCTGTGAAGCTGAAAAACCATGCACATATAAAAAAGTATATTTAGTTTTCTGAGGATGTAAGGAATCAGCCCAAATAATTTTTGCTTCATTACCAGGCTTTAACTCCTTATTGGCTAACTCCTTTTGCTTGATAAACTCAGAAATTTGCGGCATCGAATCCGGAATTTGGGTCCAAGTTGGACTTGCATTCAACACCGGAGCAGATGGCTTAGGTCCGATAATATAAATAATGATCAGGGCTAAAAGGCCCATTAATACTTTTTTCATTGCTTATGATTTTGTCCAATTCATTCGATCCGAAGGATTGAATTTCCAAGGGGCTTGATTTGTTTCAATATTTGAAAACATAGAATTCCAAGCCGCAGGGGCATCCGACATTTCCATGATTTGGTACCTTCTCAATTCCAGAATAATATTTAGAGGCGATAATTCCATAGGACAGGCCTCCACACATGCTTGACAAGTCGTACAAGCGCGTAATTCTTCCCCACTAATTTTATCCAATAATGATTTTCCGTCATCGACAAATTGACCCTTATTTTTTGATAAAATCACGCCAACTTCCTCCAGTCGATCTCGGGTATCCATCATTATTTTCCGAGGAGATAATAATTTACCTGTTTGATTGGCCGGGCATTCGTCTGTGCAACGTCCACATTCGGTACAACTATATGCGTCTAAAAGATTTTTCCAATTCAAATCCATGACGTCCTTGGCCCCAAATCGCAAGGAGGTTGGCGCAGCTTCACCCGATACGCTTTTGCCTAACATTAAATTGACTTCGTGGGTCACTGTTGACAAACTCGGAATATAAGCAGATGATTTTAAACTAGAATAATAAGCAGCAGGGAACGCAAAAAAGATATGCAAGTGCTTGGAATAGGTAACATAAAGAGCAAATCCCAAGATGCCAGCAATGTGAAACCACCATGCAATTCGCTCAACTAAAAACAAAGCATCCGTACTATAAGCATTTAAAAATGGAATTAAATTCCTTGAGACAATGAACGAGCCTACCTCATGATAATGTTCCACAACTCTACTTTGTAAAATCGCATCCGCAGCATTCATCGTCCATAATGCGGCCATCAATATACACTCAACAATCAAAATAGTATAGGCATCTTTCATTGGAAATCCCTTTAATTCTGAATGTTTTTCAGGTTGCAAACGTTGGACTTTGAATATACCCCGACGCGCAAAAAATACGAGACATGCTAAAAATACACCTGCTGCTAAAAGCTCAAAAAAATTCAAAAGTAGCGGGTAAAGTGAACCTAAAAAAGGAGCAAACAATCGATGCGTTCCTAAAATTCCATCCAAAATAATCTCCAGAATTTCTACATTAATCAAAATGAAACCGATATAAATCAAGAAATGCATGAGGCCAACAAAAGGTTTTTGAAACATCTTTTTTTGCCCAAAAGCCAGTAGAAATACTCGCTTCCAACGTTCAATGGGCTGATCTGATAATTGAATAGGTTGGGATAATCGAATCGTAGCCAATATGCCTTTAAATCGCATCGCGATTAAATAACTCATAGAAACCAACAAAGCGATAAAAAGAAATTGAAAAAAATAGGTCATATCCATTAATTAATCAAAACGCCCCCAAAGGGAGAAAGCATTGAGGCAAAAATTTCAAGCCGAAAACTAAATAAATTTAAGGTAGAAAAAAATCAAATGGATCATATTTTAAGGTAAATTTTTATCCTATGAAAAATTACCTTAGAAGACCCAAACATTCTAAGCCTTGCACTAAAGTTCTTTTTTCAAAAATCTTCCTGTATGGCTATTTTTAGATTTGGCCACTTGCTCCGGTGTCCCCGAAATAAGCAATTGGCCCCCAGCATTTCCTCCTTCTGGACCCATGTCAACAATATAATCCGATACTTTAATTACATCCATATTGTGTTCAATCACCAAAACGGTATTGCCTTTATCCACCAATTTTTGCAATACATCTAAGAGTAATTTGACATCTTGAAAATGCAATCCTGTAGTAGGTTCGTCCAGCACATACAATGTTTTACCCGTGTCTTTTTTTGACAATTCTTCCGCTAATTTAACCCTTTGCGCCTCACCTCCAGATAAGGTCGTTGCATGCTGCCCTAAAGTGATATAACCTAAACCCACTTCAGATAAGGTTTGAACCCTACGGAAAATACGGGGTTGATGTTCAAAAAAATCGAGCGCCTGTTCTACCGTCATATCCAATACATCTGAAATCGATTTCCCCTTGAAACGAACTTCCAAGGTTTCGCGATTAAACCTTTTTCCCTTGCATGTTTCGCATTCAACAAATACATCAGGTAAAAATTCCATCTCAATTTTTTTTCTACCTGCTCCTTCGCAACCTTCACAGCGACCCCCTTTGACATTAAAACTAAATCGACCTGCCTTATAGCCTCGAATTTTAGATTCAGGTAGTTCACAGTATAAAGTCCTGATATCCGTGTACATATTAGTATAGGTAGCAGGGTTTGAACGTGGGGTCCGACCGATGGGCGATTGGTCTACCTCAATAACCTTGTCAATAAATTCCAAGCCAGTGATGGACTTAAATGGTAGGGGCTCACGTTTGGTTCGATCAAAAAATTGCTTCAATTTTAAGACTAAGGTGTCGTGAATTAAAGTTGATTTTCCTGATCCAGAAACACCAGTAACTGTAATAAATTTACCCAAAGGAAATTCAACGTTTACATTTTTTAAATTATTTCCGTGCGCGCCTTTAAGCACAATTGAATTCCCGTTCCCCGTTCTACGAACTGTAGGCGCGGCAATTTTCAAAGCTCCATTTAGATATTTGGCTGTAGGCGTTTCTAGTTTTAAAAATTCTGAAGGACTTCCAAAACCAACCACATGGCCACCATGTCGACCCGCTCCAGGTCCAATATCCAAAATGTAGTCAGACTCTAACATCATGTCTTTGTCGTGTTCGACAACCAGCACTGAATTTCCTAAGTCGCGCAAATCTTTTAAAGCTAAAATTAACTTTTCATTATCGCGCTGATGTAAACCGATGGATGGTTCATCCATGATATAAAGCACGCCCACCAACTGCGTTCCGATTTGGGTCGCTAAACGAATGCGTTGGGATTCTCCGCCAGACAAACTTTTCATCGGTCGGTCTAGCGTTAAATAGGTAAGTCCTATTTGCGTCAAAAACCCAATTCTTTTTTTAATTTCTTTCAATACCTCTGTCGCAATTTGTTTTTGTCGGTCTGAAATTCTTTCCTCCAAATTAGAAAACCACTCGGCCAAATCACTGACATCCATTTGAGCTAATTCACCTATATGCTTACCATCGATCTTAAAATGCAAAGACTCCTTTTTAAGTCTAAATCCATCACAATCCGGACAAATTTTTATTTCTAAAAAATCCTTCAGCCAATCTTGCGTTTTTTCAGATCCGTTGTCTTGTTGGCGCTTCAGAAAATTAATAATTCCATCATATTTGGTACTCCACTCGGTCCCCACATATTTTTTTGAAGGCACGGGGACAGGTTCATCGGTTCCATAAAGCATTAGCTCTACGGCCTCCCGAGGGAATTTAGCGATGGGCGTCGACAAGCCGACAGAATAAGGTTTTAATAAAACCTCTAATTGCTTGAAAATCCACAACTCCCTATATTCCCCTATAGGAGCAATAGCTCCCCGAATAATACTCAGGGATGGGTCTGGAATGACTGATTCTTCGGTGATTTCTTCCACAACTCCCAGGCCATTGCAACAGGGGCAAGCACCATAAGGACTATTAAATGAAAAGGAATTTGGCGCAGGTTCATCGTATGATAAACCGGTTTTGGGGTCCATCAGGGTTTGGGAGAAATAATGCAATTTTCCCGACTCATCCAGAACAAAAACTTGGCCTTTGCCTATGTTCATGGCCGTCTGCAATGATTGTGAAATTCGAAGTCTTTCAGTATCTGAAACGATAAGTCTATCCACCACAACTTCCACATCATGCACCTTAAATCGGTCTAGTTGCATTTTGGGAACCAGATCCATCACTTCGCCGTCTACACGAACTTTGGTATATCCCCATTTAGCTATTTGAACAAAAAGCTCTCGGTAATGTCCCTTGCGCCCTTTTACTAATGGCGCCAAAAACCACACCTTGGAGGAGGAGAATTGACTCATTAAAGTCGATATAATTTGATCCACCGACTGCTTCACCATTCGTTCTCCAGATAAATAAGAAAAAGCATCTGAAGCCCGAGCAAAAAGCAATCGCATAAAATCGTAAATCTCTGTGGTGGTTCCTACGGTAGATCGCGGATTTTTAGATGTTGTCTTTTGTTCAATGGATATCACGGGAGATAAACCATTGATTTTGTCCACGTCTGGACGTTCCATATTCCCTAAAAATGAACGGGCATAGGCCGAAAAACTTTCCATGTAGCGTCTTTGGCCTTCTGCATAAATGGTATCAAAGGCAAGCGAAGATTTTCCGGAGCCAGAAATTCCAGTAATGACTACTAACTGGTTACGGGGAATGGATACATCAATGTTTTTTAAATTATGTTCACGCGCACCCAACACCTCAATGTGAGAAAAACCGGTTAAATCTTTGGGTTGCTGCATATGAAAAATCAGATATAATTCGCAAAGGTACAAAAAAAGAGGCTGTCCTTTTAGGGACAGCCTCAAGATAATTTTATATGAATTTTACTTGTTCAATAACTGGTCAAAAGTTAAAGAAACGTAGTAAATACTTCCAACCGTTGGGTTAGCCCATCCTGTCGTATAAGCAGCACCTAATAAATTAGAACCCCCTATTTTCAAAATAGTCTTCATCGCAGATAATTTCTTGCTAACCTGAGCATCTAACGTATGGAAAGCAGGAATTAAACTTTGTTGAGATTGATTAACCACTTGGTTAACAATCGACGATTGCCAAACGAATTGTTCTTGATATCTCCAAACGGTACTGAAACCCCAACCAGATCCACCGATGTTGCGGTTTCCAAAGGTTACGTTGGTACGGTAATTAGGCGTATTAAAGGCTAATTGGTAATCCACTAAACCACCATTATCCTTAACAGCGTTGTATGAAACGTTTGTTCCTAGAGCCCAGTTAGATCCTAGTTGGTAATCTAAGCTTAAACCCCAACCGTTTGTAACTACTTCATTTTGAACATTTGATGGGAAAGAGAACACTTTATTTCCTACCACCGTTGCATCATTGTGCTGAGAAGGTAATTGAACTACAACCATACCTGCTGAGAAATTAGTAAAGTTAGATTGGTAGACATAGAAATCGGCCAATAACTTATCTCCTAAAAATCCTTTATATCCAAACTCAACTGTTTGAACTTGCTCTGGCTTCCAACCTTTAGCTGTATAAACCTCTGGCTTCCCAGCTAACACAGATTGTAAGGTAAATGAATTACCCGATAACTTATAACGATCTTGAACCACTGGAAGACCTCCTAGCAAACGAGCTGACGGAGTATTTAAGTTGATATACTGATCTTGTGTCGTTGGAATACGGAAACCTGTTTGATAAGAAGCACGGAAATTAGAACGTCCTTGAGTTAAAACCCCAGTCAAACGTGGGCTAAATTGGCCTTCAAAATTTTCGTTCTTATCATAACGCATAGAACCTGTCAATTTAAACTTGTCAGCAAACATTTTCTTGCCTAATTGAATATATCCACCAAATTCGTTGATCGTGAACTCGCTTCCGTCTGCTTTCAAGGCAAACAAAGAACCTTCTGAATTTAAAGCGTATACTTGATAGCTAGCTCCCACAATCATTTCTAATTTCTTGTTAAACTTCTCAGTGAAGTTATACATTCCTTCATAGTGATAAAGAGCAGACTTATCTGTGAATTTCGCGCCTGCTGGAAGTGGTTTGTTTTTAATTGCTTCCACGGCTGCATTAAATGCTGCGGTTCCTGGAACTAATCTTCTTCCTCCATCAGCAGTTAAACGAGCTGCATCATGATAAGCAGCAAATTTCCCTTGTGTATTCGCAATAGCATTACCTATTGCAGCAGTAGGATTTCCCGTTTGCGCTAGTGTGGTTGCCAAAACAGTACCAAAGTTCTGTAGAGCCGCTCCTGCGAACGCACCGAAATAAGTAGGATACCAAGAAGTACTAGGCGTTGCCGCCTCATTTACTAATTGGCCCAAAGTTCCTGTTGCATACGCATCGCCAGAATTCTCTTGAGTTGTGTAAGCACGCAAGAAGAAATTACTTCCTTTCAATTCAGCCTTGTATTGTCCCATGGAGAAATTCTTGATCGAATAACGATCAGCTCCTGTATACAAGGTAGTACCTGAACCATAAGAACCTTGTAAGATCAATTCTACATTATCGTTAAATCGATAATGCAAAGCTGCATTAAATTTCATATTGCGATTCGCATAAGAAGCTAAATCACTTTCCTTATATCCTTCACGAGAAATAAAAGACTTCGGAACGATGTAATTTAAAATAGCTGTTGGCGATAATAAACCACCTGTTGCTTTTGAGATTTGATTAATTCCCGCAGTTAATGGATGTGTAGGAACACCTAATAAAGGAGTCAAAGAAGATAACATTTCAACGTTAGTCTCGTCACCAAAAATACTAACCCCATTATAGGCTAAATTTCCCATCCGACTACCAGGTCCCATTTTTGACCCATTCAATAAAGATTGATCACGGTAATCTGTTGACTGCCAATCTTCTGCACTTAATGTATTAAAATTAACTTTATAAGCCCACTTGTTATTGATAGCCTTCGCATAACGAATTGAAATATCGCTGTAAG
Organism: Cytophagaceae bacterium; assembly: GCA_005791165.1. GTDB lineage: Bacteria > Bacteroidota > Bacteroidia > Cytophagales > Spirosomataceae > Aquirufa. The sequence continues at coordinate 58,596 of SXXW01000025.1, read as the reverse complement.
GAGTAGTCGCTTCAGAACGATTTGATGCGCTCATGGCACCAACTTTTACTTGAGCACTTAAACCTTGATATAAGAACGGTGACTTTGAATTCATCAAAATAATTCCATTCAAAGCATTTGGTCCATATAAAGCAGATGATGCACCTGGAAGTAATTCAACTCCCTCTAAATCTAACTCAGAAATACCTACGATATTTCCCACTGAGAAGTTTAAACCTGGAGCTTGGTTATCCATGCCGTCAATTAACTGAACAACACGTGTATTACCATTGCTATTAAATCCACGCATATTGATGGATGAAAAAGTAAGGGATTGTGTACTGGTTTCAACTCCTTTCATATTTCTTAATGCATCATAAAAAGAAGGTGCAGCTGACTCTCTGATCGCACGAATGTCCATTTTTTCAATGGTCACCGGAGATTGTAGCACGCTTTCTTCAATTCTAGAGGCAGATACGACAACATCCTGACCTAAAGTCGCTTGTTCTTTTAAAGAGATGTTTAAATTTGAATTTGCTGATGATACAACGATTTCTTGGCGTTCATAACCGACCATAGAAACAGATAAAGTGAAAGGAAGTGGTGTCGTTGTGCTTAAGGAAAAATTACCTTTAACATCCGAAATAGTACCAATAACTTTCCCTTTAACAGAGATACTAACCCCAATAAGCGCTTCTTTTGAAGCAGCGTCACGAACATTTCCAGCTAGTTTGGTTTGTGCCATGGCAGCAAAGCTCATAGAGAAAATGAAAGCGAGAATGGGTAAGATTTGAGTAATAATTCTTTTCATAATAAAGATTTGTTAATTACTTATTTTGATTATTAGGTTACAATTTGCAACAAAGCTACGTAAGATTTATGTAAAGGCCACTTGTTGTATCAAAAAATTACTACTTTTTAAGTAAATATTTTTATTTCAAAACATGATTTTTAAACGTTATCACCCATCTAACTGTTTTTCGGTATTTAAAAAGGCCTCTTTTCTTCTTACATTTGTTCATTAATGTAGTCCAATGAGAAATTTTTTATTGTGTTTGATTGTTTGCGCTATCACGTTGACATTGCAAAATTGCAAATCCAGTACGCCCGTGAAATTACAGGTACGCTGGAAAGATTCTCCTGTTCCACCTGAATCAGACTACGCAGATGTTAATAATTGGGCAGCCTTACCATCAAAAAAGGATGCGGCCGATCGAGTTCCTAAGGGATCGCCCTTTCATGATGAACAATCATTAGCCAAAGCCGATGTTTTTTTCATCCATCCTACGATCCTAACTTATGAGCCTACGAATGAATTTAAATGGAATGCAAGTTTTAGTGACAGCTATTTGAATGCTGCTGTGGATAGTTCAACCATTTTAAATCAAGCCACTATTTTTAATGCTGCCGGGCGAATATATGCTCCTCGCTATAGACAAGCACATTACCATGCTTTTGTTACCCCTTATAAAGAAGATAAAGCAGCCGCTTTGGACCTGGCGTATTCGGATGTGAAGAAGGCATTCCTTTATTACATGTCTCATTTTAATGAGGGAAGGCCTATCATTATCGCTTCGCATAGCCAAGGAACCGTTCATGCAACAAGACTCATGCAAGAATTTTTTGATGGAAAAGAGCTTCAAAAGCAATTAGTTTCTGCTTATATCATCGGAATAGCTACACCGAAAAATATATTTCAAAACATAAAACCCTGTGAAAACTCAACCCAAACAGGTTGTTTTATTGCATATACCACTTTTTTACAAGGATACTTACCAGACTGGCATCCTAATACTCCGACTGAATTGGTCTCCACTAATCCATTAACTTGGACCTTAGACGACAATTTTGCTCCTAAAGAATTAAATCCAGGAGGGGTGTCCTATGGATTTAAATGGGTCAAAAATTTTGCGGATGCCCAAAATCATTTAGGGGTCTTGTGGACCAATACACCTTATGTTTTTGGTCGGAAGTTTGTTCATTTAAAAAATTGGCATAAAGCTGATTTAAATCTTTTTTATGCACCTATTCGGGAAAATGCAAAAGCCCGAGTGGATGCATTTATGAGCCAAAAGCACTGATATGAAAAATACGTTCTTAATTATTATGGCGGGGGGAATCGGAACTCGCTTTTGGCCCATCAGTAGAAGCGCAAACCCTAAGCAATTTCATGATGTGCTTGGGGTGGGGAAAACGATGCTCCAACAAACCGCTGAGCGATTTGAGGGAATCATTCCCAAAGAAAATATTTATGTTGTAACCAGTAGTGAATTTGCGGATTTAGTTCAGGAGCAACTCCCATATTTGAATGCGGATCAAATTCTTAAAGAGCCGCAAAGAAGAAATACCGCTCCTTGTATTGCCTATGCCGCTTATAAAATTGGCAAAAAGCATCCTAAGGCAAAATTAATTGTAGCTCCTGCAGACCATGTAATCCTAAAGGAAGATGCTTTTATCTCACGTATTAAGGAAGCATTAGATGCCGCATCCGAATCTCATTTGGTCACGTTAGGCATTGTACCTACCCGCCCAGATACCGGTTATGGATATATTCAGTATCAACCTAGTAGTGAAATTGCCAAAGTAGTTAAAACATTTACGGAAAAACCCAACATTGAATTAGCCGAAGCATTTTTAGATAGTGGCGATTATGTCTGGAATGCAGGCATATTTGTTTTTAGTATTCCAACGTTCAAAAAAGAATTAGAAAAGCAGCTATCGCGTATGGCCGAGCAGTTTGAAGAGGGAATAAATGCCTATTATACGGATCAGGAAGAAGAGTTTATCCGAAAAGTTTATGGGGTTTGCAAAAGTATTTCCGTTGACAACGGCATTATGGAAAAAGCTCAAAATGTCAAAGTAATCCTTTCAGATATTGGTTGGTCCGATCTGGGCACCTGGAAATCACTTTATGAGATCAAGGAAAAGGACGAAAAACAAAATGTGATTGAAGGGAAAGTACTCATTTTTGACACCGAAAAATGCATCATTAAGACACCGCATCACAAATTAGTCGTCATACATGGATTACAAAATTTCATCGTTGCTGAACATGGAAATGCCTTAATGATTTGCCCTAAGGAGCAAGAACAACAAGTAAAATTATTTGTAGAAGAAGCCACTAAAGTGGGCATAGAATTCAGTTAAGCATTATCTGCCAAACTAATTAAAGACTCAAAATCCCACATCAATTGTATCTTTTCAGGGACATGACATGATGGTTGGAGTATCTGGTACCCTGTTAAAACAATTTTACTGTTCGGTAAATCCTGACCCATCTTATCCAAATACTCATCAATCAATTCAACATGAGGTTCACTGGTAAAAACAGAAAAAATATAGTCAGGCTGATGAATTTTATAAGCCAATATTAATTCGTCATAAGGCAAAGACTGTCCTAAATAAACCACGGAATGTTTTCGAGCTCTTAAAATGTAGTTAGCAAATAATATTCCTATTTCATGCAATTCGCCTTCGGGAAGGTATAATAAAAACTTTTTTGAGTTAGGCTTCAATTTTAAGTCTTGCGCATCAATGGCTGCAATTACTTTTTGGCGAATCAAGTGACTAATAAAATGCTCCTGCGCAGGACCGACAGAACCCGAAAGCCAGAGAGTTCCTAATCTACGCATAAATGGATGAATGATATTCAATATATAACTCTCAAATCCTTGCTTTTTGACAATGTTTTCGGTCAATTGCTGAAACTTGTTTTCATCCAAATCCAGCATGGCTATTGTCAGCGCTTGAATCTGCTCGGGATAATCTAGTTCGCCTTGTGCAAGGGAAAGTATATGATTAAAGATATCATCATCTGACATCTTCGCAATTTCAGAAATCTTGAAACCTCCCTTATCTTGTAATAAAGCTATATTCAATACTAATTTTAATTCCACATCGCCATATGAACGGATGTTGGTATCACTCCTACAAGGATTTAAAATTCCATAGCGTTGTTCCCATATCCGTAAAGTATGTGCTTTAATTCCGCTTAAATGCTCTAAATCTTTTATTGAATAAGAACTCATAGAATTATAAATTATATATGATTGATATAAACTGATTTAAATCAAAAATGTTTTAAATCAAAAAAATTGCAATAAGAGCCAATGACCTAAGAAAAACAGAAATTGGAGCAAAGCAATTAAACGAAAGAGACTAGATTTTGAAGGCCATGGACCCGACTGATAAACATATTGAAAGAAAAAACTAATGACCCACCAAGCTACAAAATTCTGAGCAGGTACTTGGACATTTGACCAATGCCAAAAATCAAAATGAACCGCCACCGGCTCAATCAATAAATCCAATGCCGTCATTAAACCTGCACCTAAAGCCGCTTTACCTATTTTTCCCCCTGCATTCCACTCTTCCACCACGGCGTTTGTACTCATTAATAAAATTATCCAATTCAATCCGATGGTGATCGGCACATCTGCCAACTTCAATCCTAGAGTTTTTCCATAACTATAACTTCCAAAAATCAAACCCGTTCGAACACCCTGCACCTCGACTAACCAAGCAGCGATCGCAATAAATAATAAGACTAAATAAGTACTAAAAGAGGGCCTTGGATGGTAGAAAATACAAATAAATGCTGTAAACCAAAGGTTTAAAGGAACCAATGAAATGAATAAATTTTGAGTCGCAGGGATATGCATGCCAATTAAGCCAGCTGCATACAATACCATCAAAAAACGCTTTAGAAAAACGGGATTCATATCTACAAGTTTAATAAAAAAGTCCCAGCATTGCTACCGGGACTCTCCTTTTCTAAAATGGGGCGGATGATGGGACTCGAACCCACGACCAAGCGCACCACAAACGCCTACTCTAACCAACTGAGCTACAACCGCCATTTAGGACTGCAAAAATACAAAATGGAAGGTATATTGCAAAACTGAAATCAAAAAAAGGGGGAGAATTTAAAATCTCTCCTTTAAAATTTATTTCTGAGCGGTTAAATAACGTGCTTCCGCCTTATTCCAATCCACTACATTCCAAAATGTGTCAACATAATCCGGACGTTTATTTTGAAACTTTAAATAATAAGCGTGCTCCCAAACATCTAATCCAATCACAGGGAACCCTTTTACATCTGCCACATCCATTAAAGGATTATCTTGGTTGGGTGTCGAAGAAACAGCCACTGAACCGTCTTTTTGGGCCACTAACCAAGCCCAGCCTGAACCAAAGCGAGTGATGGAAGCTTTTTTAAATTCTTCCTTAAAGCCATCAAATGAACCAAATTTAGCGTCGATTGCTTTACCTAAGGTGCCAACAGGCGCACCGCCACCCGTAGGGGATAAAATATTCCAAAATAAATCATGATTATAATGACCACCGCCATTATTTCTTACAGCGGGTGACAATGTGGATATTGTTGAAAATAATTCCAACAACGTTTTTCCTTCTAATGGAGTACCTGTTACGGCTGCATTTAAATTTGTGACATAAGCATTATGGTGACGATCATGGTGGATCTCCATCGTCAAAGCGTCAAAATTTGGCTCTAATGCATTGTTTGCATAAGGCAAGGGGGCTAGTTCAAAAGACATATCGATATTAATTTATGTTTAAAGGGCAGAAAAATTTCTACCTGGGTATAAAACGTATTGAAAGATAAAATTACAAATCATTGATAATCCTACCATGTTAAAACTCCTTTTTTTTACCGCCGCATGGAAAAAAATTCCTTTAACAGCAGCGCTGATTCATCCGCTAAAATTCCTGCGGTCACATTTGTTTTGGGATGTAAAACATCTTTCCCAACACTTAAAAAACCTCTTTTATCCTCCGATGCCCCGAATACTAATCGGCCTAACTGAGACCAATAAATGGCTCCAGCACACATCAAACAGGGCTCTAATGTCACATAAAGCGTACAATCTTTTAAATATTTGGCTCCAATGGTTTGAGCAGCAGATGTGATGGCTAACATTTCGGCATGTGCGGTCACGTCGGTCAGCATTTCTGTCTGATTATAGGCTTTTGCCACAATTTTTCCTTGGCATACGACCACAGCACCCACTGGAATTTCTTCGTCTTCCAATGCGCGTTCAGCTTGTTTTAGAGCTAAACTCATGTAGTATGCATCCTCGTCTAATGTCATTATTGTGGCATTTGAATCACTTGATTCCTTAAGTAAAAGTCCAGTAAAACGATGGCAGCCATCGCTCCTACAATGGGAACTGCCCTAGGAACCACGCATGGATCATGCCTTCCCTTTCCGGAAACGGTAATTTTATCACCCGTCTCATTCACACTATCCTGATCCTGCATGATGGTAGCGACCGGCTTGAAAGCAACTCTAAAATAAATAGGCTCACCATTTGAAATTCCTCCTTGAATACCCCCTGAATGATTTGTCAGAGTCCTTAAGCTACCATCTGCTTGTTTTTCAATGATGTCATTATGCTGCGAACCTCTTAATTCAACTCCTGAAAACCCGCTACCATATTCAAATCCTTTTACAGCATTAATGCTCAACATAGCCTTTCCCAATTCCGCATGAAGTTTGTCAAAAACAGGCTCGCCCAAGCCCACAGGACATCCTGTAATGTAAGCTGATATGACACCGCCTACAGAATCTCCTTGTTTCCTAATGTCATCAATGTAAGTAAACATTTTTTCAGCCAACTCAGGATCTGGGCAACGAACGGCATTAGATTCGGTTAATGATAAATCTAGCTGCTCGACCGCCGTCTCCAGTTTCATATGACCCACTTGGGATACATAAGCGGTAATTTTTACCCCTAGCTGAGTTAGTACCATTTTGGCTAAAGCCCCCGCAGCTACACGAGCGACCGTCTCACGGGCTGAACTACGTCCACCACCCCGGTAATCCCTCAATCCATATTTAGCAAAGTAAGTGTAATCCGCATGCGAAGGTCTAAATTGATCTGCGATGTGCGTATAATCTTTGGATCGCTGGTCGCCATTCCAAACCAGCATCGCGATAGGGGTGCCTGTCGTTTTTCCTTCAAAAACACCCGATAAAACCTCGATTGAATCCGCCTCTTTTCTTTGTGTAGTAATGCGTGACTGGCCTGGTTTCCGTCGATCTAACTCTGATTGCACAAAATCTAGATCGAAATTAATCCCTGAAGGACAACCTTGAACGATCACGCCCACCGCTGGACCATGAGATTCCCCAAATGTACTTATCTGAAATAATTTTCCGTATATACTACTCATATGTTTTTATTTTGGCTTTTTCCAAACAAGAAAAGCAATAACAATCGTTAAAAATATCAATATCAAATTCACTAATTGACTCCAATTCACCCACCTTGCCCAAGACACATCCAACGTCTTTTTATTTTCAATTCCTCGATAAACGTTATTCTCATCCTGACCAGTATTGAGTAGACGATCAGATGAATTACCCGTTATATCTAAAACTATTTTGGATTTTAATGTGTCAAATTGTTCCGTTTTGACATTAAAATAAATCCAATTGAAATAATGACTCATCACAAATTTACCTGGTTGTTTGGGAATAATTTGAATTTTATCCGTTTTATTCCCAAACATTTTTTCCAGGAAAGGCGCCACAGTTGTTTGAACTGAAATTGGATCAAAATTCATGAAATAATCCGACTCAGGGGATTTATTATCCCACAAAACTCCATTTCCATCTCCCAGTAAATTAGCTGTATACGTGAGTGGCTGCCCTGTCTTGGAAATTGATGACGAAATATTTTCTTTCAATTGGAAATTTCCTACCGGAACTTTCCCACTCAACGGATGATGCGGTAAATCCCTGAGCTTAATTTCTATTGGAGCCGAAGTAAAAAAAATGGGTTTTTTAATCGCTTCCAATCTTTTTCGATTGAGCGACATGACTCTGAATTTGAGCGCAGGTATCTGAATTTTTTGATTTTGAAAGGCAAAATAGGTGGCTTGAAAAAACCGATATTCGGTATATCTTTTTTTGTTGATCGATACCTTAAGAATTTGCTCAGTGGTAATTCCAAAGTTTTCTTCCCAACAAAATTTAGGCTTCATTTTAGAAATTAGGGCAGGAATTTGAATGTCATTATGATCAAATTCGAATTCCTGAGTATTGCTTTCTGGCACAAAAAAAGACATTTTTAGGGTAAATCCTTGGCCAACAAATGGCTTAATAATATTCGAGGTAATCACAAAAAACGGATCATTTGACGTAAGGATTAATTCACTGGGTAAAAGCTCTTCGGTAAATCCCTCTGTGTCGACCGCTGGGCTGACGACAATACTAAAAGGCTCCAGTCTATATGTTTGACTACCCACTTCAATCTCTTCATTATTTATTTCAAAATTACCAGGCTTATCAGGTTGATAGTATTGAGAAAAAGTATACGAATTAACCATTTGGCCATTAATAGATTTGGACGCTTTCGCTCGGCTTACGCCTTGTTTTTGGAAATTTAAAAGCTCAGGAAACTTGTAAGTTGGCAATGATGCCGAAGCATTTTCAACGCTGGTCAGCGTAAAAGAAAGAATAAAATTTTCGTCTTGCGCAATGGATCTAGAACCAATTTGTGTCGTTACGGTCATAGCATTCTGACCCAAAGCCGAAAATGCCAGCGCTAACATCACAAAAACGATATGAAAAATTGATCCTAATTTTTTCATTCTCGCAATTTACATAATTTGTAACGGGAGAAGATATTCTACGGATTAAAAACTTTGAAACGGAAAGAAATACCTAAAGCTCCATACCAATCTGATTTATTTGAAAGGCTTTTTCCGAAAGAAATATCTAACTTGAAATTATCACTAAGGTAATAGGCTAAACCACCATCTACCCAATGATCCACATTCACTGAAAAAGGAACTCGGCCAAAAACCTCTACATAGGCATACCCATTTTGACCTATGTTCATATTAGGAGCAATCCGGTAAATTCCTTCCATACTGCCATTCGAATGAAATTCGGCTCCAAAATTATAACCAACTCCATATCCTTGGCCAAAATCATTTTGAAAAGTAAATACCGCATCGCCCACTGAGTGCTTGGAGAGATTTCGCTCACTTTCATCACGACTTAAATTATCCCAATGAAGATGCGTGATAATGGACGTTCTTGGAATCCATTTTTTTCCTTCCAATAAAGCCAATTTAAATCCAATGGCCTCCGAATTAAAACTTGAAATGCCCGTAGAGGAAGAGGCCAAAGACACATACCGAAGTTCTAAATTTTTCCACAAACCCAATTTGAGCAAAGTTGTAGGAAAAAAATATTCAATTCCATCGGCATAAGTATTCCGATTAAACCCCATTTCTGCTTGGATATAGCCTTTTTTGACAATGAAGGGGCATTCTGTTTGATCAGGTCGATCCGTTTCTATGCGACCAGTTTGTTGGCCTCGAACGGCCAAACTAGACAAAACAAAAAGGAGAAGCCAAATCAATCGCATCGCCAAACATACACATTTTAGGTCAAACTAAAAATTTATTTTGTTGAACCAAAATTAAAACCAAGCACCCAAAACCACTCTCCAAACCAAATGGACTGACTGGCTTTATCTACGGATCGACCTGTTGTGTGAACATCCCATAAATCAGTATAACCACCCTTCAAGGTAGTTTCGAGAAATAATAACTTGGTTAGGTTAAGTCGTAAACCCGATTTAATAGACGCCCCTGCCCCGGCCAAATTCCAAAAATTATTTTGACCTACCGAAAATAAACGAACATCAGAACGAGGAACAACTACACCGATACCGACTCCATTAATCCAGTCTAATTGCATATTCGTTTTTCCTGCTCGCCATAAATTTTTATAATAATCTAACTCCACTGCTGCAAAATTAAATCCATCTGTATGTTCATAATTAACAAAATCGGTTGGATTAATGACGATAGGCGCATTTGAAAAGTTACCTACATACGCAGGATTTACCACTATTCCTGGATTGGAAGCTTGATTTGAAATATTTCCTGTAATATGGCTATTCTGAAAATCATCTACCACATATTTCATGTGATCCCAACCAATACTTATGGACAAATTATCTTTTACAAAAATACCTGCATGTAAATTAAATTGTGGGATTGAAAAAAGTGAAGGGTTAAAATAAGTCTTAAATCCGTCAAAGCCAGTCGGAGCATCAGAGGCCCTAACCTTATTTAACGTAAAGTCATACCCAGGACCTTTAAAGGAAATATCAGAAGTGGGGTAAGCAGATCGATTATACCCCCAATAAACATAATATTTGCCTTTACGTGGAATTGATTGACTAAACGCAGTAATTGAGATAAAAAGGAGTAAATATTTCAAGTTCTTTTATTTTAAATTTTCTTATAAATTTCGGAAATTAAACGGTCAATTAGGAATCAGATTATTGATATTTATCATAAAATTAAATTTTGTTTAAATTTTTCGTTCACAAATACATAAATTGCGAGTTCAAAATTCAGCTTGCGAATTTAGAAATTGAAAATTGCCTAGTAACCGTTGCCCGTTAAATATGAAAAAACCAATTATAAAATTTGAATACAAGACTTTCACCCTTGGGTCAGAAATTACCCAAGAGCAAAAAGATTATTTCAAAAAATATGGAGTTATTCAATTTAAGAATTTCATTGACCCTGATACTGCCTTAATATTTATTGACGAATTAGCCAAAATTGAATCAAAATGGCTTGAAGAAGGGGTCCAAAAAATCAATGGAATTCCATTAAAATTTGGAAAAGATCCAGAGGGGAAAGATATGATCCAACGCATGTGCTTCACAAATAAGTACAGTACTGTGTTGCAAGAATTCTTACAAGATCCAAGATTAAGCATATTAACAGAATTCCTAGCCCCTTATGACGGTCGAATTTCAGAAGATGAAAAAGATGGCTTGGTGTTCAACCACTACATAAATCAACCAAATTCAAAATTCACACAAATGGGCTGGCATACCGATAGTCCCCGTGATTTATTTTTGGGCCAAAAAATATTACCTATGCTTAATGTAGGTATCCATTTAGATCATTGCCCTTCATCTAATGGAGGATTAAGAGTGTTGCCTGGAACCCAAAACCAAAGTGTCTTGAAACTGCTTTTCGGCAAAAAACAATTTATCGATCATCGTTCCGACCCAAGAGAAGCTGCATTTGAAATCGAACGTGGTGACTTAACCATTCATGATGGAAGGTTATGGCATCGGGTGGAAGTATCCCCAAATTTTGGAGAAAAATCTAGACGTAGAGTGATGTATGTGCCGATTATAACTGGAAAATTCAAGCCTAAAAATTCAACTAGCAAGACTCCATTTTACCATCGCTTTGCTAAAGTAGTGACCAAATAAAAGCGTATCTATTGCGATGCTTCCATATAGGACTGCAATATGATGGTTGCCGAAACACGGTCTACATTCCCTTTTTCTCTACGGTCTTTTTTAGACATTCCGCCAGCAATCATCGCTTGCATCGCTAATTTTGAGGTAAATCTCTCATCATGCTCGTACAGGGGAACTTCAGGAAATTTCTTTTTAAAGCTTTTGATGAAAATTCGAACACCAGCAGTGGAGTCCGTATCTGAATTATCTAAATTTTTCGGCATGCCGATGACCACTTCGTCAACGGCTTCTTTTTTGAAATAACTCTCTAAATATGAGATCAGCGTATGTGTAGGAACTGTTTCGAGGCCATTGGCGATAATTTTCAATGAATCCGTCACAGCTAAACCCGTACGTTTCAAACCAAAATCAATGGCTAAGATTCTGCCCATAAAATTTATTGAATATATCCTTTATCGCGAAGGATTTTATCCATCAATTTTTTATCATTTTCATTATTGAAGATCGAAAATGGCAAATACATAAATTGAAATTTTCCCATTTCAAGCACATAAGATTGCTTATCCTTATAGGCTTTTAAAATCATATCCCATTTCAACATACCCCCCTCTTTATCGGAAATTTTCATAAAAATTTGACGAGAATCTATTTCATATCGATACTTGTCGAAAAGCTGCTTATACTGAGCTAATTGAGTAATTCCTGTAAATTGAATCAACCAAAATAAAATATATCCAACAGTTCCGATGGCAATAAATATATAAATCCAATAGTTTTTATAGGTGCCTGAAAGATTTAGAGCCACATTAGCAAGAATTAAAACCAATGGAATAAACGACCATTTCCACTGATTGGCAACCAATTGGCGCATACAAAGTCCAATGTATTTGTTTTTTTCTAACCCGTATTTCTTCGTTTTAATCGCTAATGGATTGGAAGGAGCTTGCATTTGTTGGCGCTGTTGCGCCCCATACATTTTGGCCATATAAATTAATTTAACTGCTAAATAAAGCGTAAAGGTACGAAATTTGGATAATTTTGGTAATTTTAGGAGCTATTTTAGTGTAACCACCAATTATGTCGGCAAAACAAATCTTAGACGGACCTTCATTGCTTCAAAAAATCAGACGAATTTCGTTTCAGATTTATGAAAATAATTTTGAAGAAAAGGAAATTATTATTGCCGGAGTTATAGGTGAGGGCTTTGCCTTAGCTAAAATGCTGTGTGAACATATCCAGGAAATCTCAAAGCTACAAGCGAAGGCGGTGGAAATTCAGCTCAATAAAGAAATCCCATACGATCAACCCGTAAGTTTTGACTGTTCATTAGACCTATTTGAAAACAAAGTGATTGTGGTCGTTGACGATGTTTTAAACACAGGTCGAACTTTTTCTTATTCCTTAGCCCCGTTTTTAAGTATTCCAGTCAAAAAAATTCAAGTAGCTGTTTTGGTCGATCGCAATTACAGAAAATTTCCGATTTCAGCTGATTACAAAGGATACGAATTGTCTACTACTCTGTCTGAGCACGTTGAGGTAATTATTTCCGATGCTCAAAAAAGGGGGGTCTATTTACATTAAGATTTCCAAATCTCCCAAGCCTTGTCGGCCTGACCGATTAACATGTCAATTCCTGTATGCGTGCCACCTACGCGAGCGGCAATTCCTTTTTTAAGAAATAAAGTTTCTAATGGGTTGTAAACGGCATCGTATAAAAAATGCTGCTCATTCAAAGCCGCGTAAGGCAAAGGTGGACTTGTATCTATATTTGGAAACATTCCTAAGGGTGTGGTATTCACAATCAGACCTATTTCAGAAATAAATCTTGGAATTTCTTCATAGGATATTGCGTCGCCGGAAGCCACTCGAGAAACTTTAATCACGGGAATTCCTAGATCTTCCAAGGCAACAATAATAGCTTTAGCTGCTCCTCCTTGGCCCAAAACCAATGCTTTTTTTGATTTAAAATAGGACAAAGCGGTCCATGAAGTGAGTGTATTTTTAAACCCCCAATAATCTGAATTGTACCCGATGGTGTGCCCGTTTGACAAAATTTTAATTGTATTAACAGCACCTATTTTTTTAGCGGCAGAATCTATCTCGCTTAAAAATGGCATGACGAGTTGCTTATAAGGAATCGTAACATTTAAACCCTTTAAAGTGGATTTGTGCTGGGCCAATAAGCCAGGAAATTCGTCGATCGATGCAATGGGAAATTGTTCATACGCATGCGATTGGGACAACCCTAGCGATTGAAATTTTTCAGTAAAATATTTTTTGGAAAATGAGTGACCGAGAGGAAAACCAATTAAGCCATAAAGAGAAGATATAGCCATAAGATTCTACTTAGCGAAGCGTTGCTTGATCAATCCAACCAAGATAGGCAATACCGAAACCCCTACAATTCCAAGAACTACCTTTTCGAAATTTTCCTTGACAAAGGCATTATCTCCTAAATAAAACCCCGCCATGGTAATGGAAGTAACCCAAAGGCAAGCGCCTAAAAATCCATAAAGTAAATAAACAGGATACGACATGCGACCGGCACCGGCAACAAATGGCGCCACCGTCCTCACGATAGGAATAAACCTGGCAAGAATCACCGTTTTAGCCCCATACTTAGCATAAAATTTTTCTGTTTGCTCCACATGTGAACGTTTCAAAAACAAAATTTGCTCCCTTTCCCTAATCCAGAAACTGAAATATTTTCCTAAGAAATAATTAACTTGATCCCCAGATAATGCTGCTAAAATAAGCAAAGGAATAACATAATAAACATCTATTTGGCCCGAAGCAGAGGCCAACAAACCCACTGAAAATAGCAATGAATCTCCAGGAAGTAAAGGCATAACTACGAGTCCCGTTTCTACAAACACGATTAAAAACAAAAGTGCATACGTCAATGAGCCGTTGGCCGAAATAAACTCAGTAAGAAATTGCAAGGGATCTTTTAAGAGATCCAAAAGTGATTGAAGCATGTTTGTATTTTTGAAAAAATCAATGAACCCCAAACACCCTTTATGTGTGTTGGATAGGCCCTTAAAATGTATATTTTATCGTGTTAAAAAATGGTCAAATGTGTCGCCACGTAAACCTAAACGAATGGTTTCTAAGGAAATAACTTCGTTAGGAGCAATATTCCCGACATTCACATTAGCACCCACTAACTTAACAAACCAAACTTGTTGGGACTTCTGAGGAGCTTCCCAAATGATTTTTTCTTCAGGAATTTCGGTCAAAATCTCTTCCACTAATCCTTGTCGAACTTCTCCAGATGAACGAAATAAACCCACATTACCACCTTCTCTTGCTTCTCCAATCACTTTCCATGAACCGGCTTCTAATTCCATTTTCATCAACTTGATCCATTTGTATGGAGGAATTATTTTAGCTTCATCTTTCGATCCCACTTCAGAAAGAACAATTACTTGTTTGGAGAGCTTGTGAATAAATTCACATTTTATGTCGGAAGGCATATCCACTGAGCCATCTGAAATTTCAGCATATTCCATCCCATATTGGTCTAGTACCCGCTGATATTCATCTACTTGGCCACGAATATAAAATGCTTCAAATAAAGTACCGCCAAAATAAACTGGGATTCCTGCTGATTTATAGATGGCCAATTTTTCCTTCAAATTGGGTGTAACATAGGAAGTAGCCCAACCCAATTTTACAATATCGGTATGAGCACCGCCCATCTCAATGAAATCTTCTACTTGTCTTAAACTCAACCCTTTGTCCATGACCATCGTCAATCCCTTTTGACGTGGTTTAACAGTTCTTTCTGGAATTTGATCTAAATTATAATTCATATTGTGATATTGGCTGTGATTTTTTCTATTCAAGTCTATAAAAAGAAATTTCGCTACAAAAATAAGCATTCCGACTGAGGTCAGCAAACCTTTTGGAATTCTGTTGGTTTAATAATTTATCATGAATTCACCATATATTTACACTTTCAAAAAATTTCTACCGATGAAAACAACACTCTTATTATTATTAAGCACAGTTATCCTGCATGCAAATTCATTTGCAAACTCAGGTCCTGATGTCATATTGGGCGAGTGGCTTTCACAAGAAAAAGACGGAAAAATAAGTATTTACAAACAAGGAGATAAATATTATGGCAAAATCTCATGGGGAAAAACTCCCGGAAGAAAGGACACCAATAATCCTGATGCTAAATTAAAGAATCGTGACCTCATTGGATTAGTCATTTTACAAGATTTCAAATACACCGGTTCCGCCTGGGAAAATGGTAAAATTTATGACCCAAATTCAGGTAAAACATATGATTGTATTTTAAAAGTTAAAGACAATAATAAAGTCCTAGATATCCGGGGATATGTGGGGATGCCTATGTTTGGCCGAACAGCAACATGGACCCGGTCATAAAAAATAATTTTCCCGCCTAACCAATTAACATGAAACCAAACGAAACGGTTCTTCAGTTTTTGAACCAAAATTTAGATCGCAAGATTATTGACGGAAATCCGAACCCTGTATCTGCGTGGTTAGACGGTACCTTGAAAAAAGCTTCATTAGGTTCAATTACAGCTGAATTTGACGTGAGGGCAGACCAATGTAATCATGCTGGTGTTCTGCATGGGGGCATTATTTCAACGATGTTGGATGAAATCATGGGCATGACCCTAATTACAGTTCAGATAGATCACCTTTATGTGACGATCAATTTACATGTCGACTTTCTATATGGTGCTAAAGCTGGTGAAAAAGTTACGGTCACGTCAGAGGTTTACCGAGTAGGCAAGAAAATCGCCAATGTAGAGGCTAAAATGTACAATCAGGAAGGGAAAATTTTGGCAAAAGCGACCAGTAATTTAGCGGCCACTTCCATCCCAATTAAAATTTAAGAGAGGGCTTGATAGACCAAAAAGGCTGATAAATACGCTAAAGCGGTCATATAACCGAATTGAATTAACGGATATTTCCAAGATTTAGTTTCTCGGTAGGTCGTTGCCAATGTACTCATGCATTGCATAGCAAAGGCATAGAAAATCAGTAATGAAAATCCTAAAGCCATATCATACATGGGTTTTCCTGTTTGTGGATTTATCTCCGCACGCATTCTGTTTTTGATGGTCGCATTTTCATTGTCGATTTCACCCCCTAAACTATAAATAGTCGACATCGTTCCCACAAATACTTCGCGGGCAGCAAAAGAGGTAATCAATGCAATCCCAATTTTCCAATCGTATCCCAAAGGCCTAATGGCAGGTTCAATAAACTTACCAAAATGACCCGCATATGAATTTTCTAATTTTTCCCCAGCAATTTTATTGCTCAGTTCAACACCTGATAAATTTGGATTTTGTACTTTAATTCTATTAGTCGCATCCTCCATACTATTTCCTGGACCATAGCTCGCTAACACCCATAAGATAATCGAAATAGCCACGATAACTTTACCCGCCTCAAAAACAAATGCCTTCACATTGTTCAAAATTGTATAGCTCACATGTTTAAACCTAGGTCCTTTATAGGTGGGTAATTCCATGATGAAGTAACTCTTTTCCTTCGCCTTGAGAATCAGTTTCATGAGGTAGGCAGAAAATAATGCCATGAAAAATCCGAGCAAATACAAGATAAATAACACGAGTCCTTGCAAGTTAAAAAGCCCAAATAAGGTATTTTTTTCAGGAACTACTAAGGCAATCAAGACCGTATAAATAGGCAATCGAGCTGAACATGACATCAAAGGTGTCACCAAAATAGTGATCAAACGATCTTTTCTAGAACCGATCGACCGAGTACTCATAATGGCAGGCACAGCACAGGCCACGCTAGAGAGAAGGGGAACGACCGACTTCCCATTTAATCCAAATCGGCGCATTAATTTATCCATGATAAACATCACACGAGACATATATCCCGTTTCCTCCAACATCGAAATAAAGAAAAACAAGAAGGCGATTTGTGGAATAAAGATCAAAACACCGCCGATTCCCGCAATTAATCCATCGGTTAATAATCCTCTAAATGTCGATTCCGGAAGAATGCCTTTCAACCAATCATTTAATAAAGCTACCCCAGCGTCGATGGCATCCATCGGATAAGTGGCCCACGTAAAAACAGCTTGAAACATGACAAATAAAATCGCCAAAAAAAACAAATATCCGCCAACAGGATGTAGAAATAATTTATCTAATCGGTCTGTCCAGGTCTTCACCGGTGGCGCATCCCATTGTCTATTTAAATTAATCACACAACGGTCGACCACCTCTGTTAAAAACTCGTAGCGCTTGACGGTTTCGGCCGACTTATATTTTTTAGGTTCAAAATCATGTTTGACCATAATTTGATCCAAATCTGAACACTGGGCCTTCGAAAACATTTTCATCCGATCATGTTCCATTAGCCATAGCAAACACCGATAAGGATCCACGTCTCCAAAAGCCACCTGAATATCAGTAATCAACTCCTCCGAAACCGGAAGTGGTAAGCCATCATTAGACGAAAATCTATTTTCTAAGGTTTTTTGAACCGCTAATTTTAATCCATTAATGCCAATCCCCTTTTTAGCATTTACCTCCGCCACCTCTACACTGAGCTCACGAGCTAACTTGATCGAATTGATCACATATCCTTCATTTTCAGCTACATCAATCATGTTGAGAGCCAAAACAGTAGGAATTCCTAAATCCCGAACCTGAGAAAAAAGCAATAAATTTCGCTTCAAGTTAGATGCATCAGCCACGACAATCGCCATATCTGGATAATCAGGATGTGCTGGATTTCCTAATATATTAATCACCAATTCCTCGTCGATGGACTTTGGGTAAATACTATATATTCCGGGTAAATCTAAAACCTCGATTTCATTTTTTGGACCTAATTCCCATATGCCGGTCAATTTATCCATGGTTACACCAGGGAAATTTCCGGTTTTTTGACGGAGGCCAGTCAATGAATTGAACAAGGACGACTTCCCCGCATTCGGGTTTCCAATAAGAGCTATTTTTGGGATCTTGGCCAATTTAAATCGAATTAATTAGGATGGTGGCCGCCTCTTCTTTTCGCATAGATAAAGTGTAACCTGAAACTTTAATGGCAATGGGGTCACCAAATGGAGCATGATGTGTTAAAACCACTTCTGTACCTGGCAAACAACCCATTTCTAATAACTTTAAGGAAAGTTTTTCATCCGTAAAACCTGTTATAAACCCATGATCTCCAATACCCAAATCTGCAACTGTACGCATATAGAACTAAACTTTCCTATTTAGAATTATTCAAAATTAGCTACAAATGTACTAAGTATATTTGAGCTAAAAAATGATCAACCAGAGATTTAATTTGATGTTTACAGCTGAAAGATTAAAATCAACAGATTTACGATTAATCCCAGGGTAAAATACTTATATAATATTCCTTAAAGCAAATTTTCTGTCGTAAATTGCAGGTCCTATTAGATTAATTCATGCTAATTAACGAAATACGTGTGTTGGTTAAAAAAGAAATCCAAATGGAATGGCGTCAGAAATACGCGATTCATGGATTACTCTTGTATTTAGCCTCCACAATATTTGTTTGTTATTTATCATTCAAAGCCAAACAGCAAGCAATTAACCCCATCACTTGGAATACTTTGTTTTGGCTAATTATATTATTTATGGCCGTCAATGCCATCGGAAAAAGCTTTACCCAAGAATCTAAACAGCGCAATATATTTTATTATTCGATCGTAAGCCCTGAAGCGGTCATCTACTCAAAAATTTTATATAATGCCTTGGTGATGATCGGCATTTCGTTTGTCGGCATTTTATTTTATTCTTGGGTCATGGGCAATCCCGTTGGGAATTTACCATTATACCTCATCTCCTTACTATTAGGTTCTATCGGTTTTTCAGCAACATTGACGATGGTTGCAGGAATAGCGGCACAAGGGGAAAATTCAGCTACATTGATGTCAGTCCTTAGTTTTCCCATCATCATTCCACTCTTATTGATCTTACTTAAACTCTCAAAAAGTGCGATGGATGGAATATCCATGCAGGAGAATTGGGATGAAATGGCTACTTTGGCCTCTCTAGATGTAATTGTTATTGTATTATCAGGAATTTTATTTCCCTATATATGGAGACATTAAAAAAGAATTATTGGAAAATAGCCTGTATGCTGCTTTTGGTCTATACGATTTGGGCAGGATTTATGGGGAAGGTGCCCCGACAAGCCATTCTAAATGAAACCGTGAGAAACCTATACTTTCATGTAACCATGTGGTTTACCATGATTTTCTTATTAGGAACTTCTGTATACCATTCGATTCAGTACCTACGAAAATCAGATATCAAAAGTGACCTTATCTCAAATGCCTATGTCGAGACTGGTTTGGTTTTTGCCACGTTAGGCCTTGTAACAGGTAGCCTTTGGGCCAAATTTACGTGGGGAGATTGGTGGACCAACGACCCTAAATTAAATTCGGTTGCGATTGGACTTTTAATTTATTTAGCCTATGGTTTAGTACGTTCATCCATGCCAGATGAACAGCAAAAAGCAAGAATATCAAATGTTTATAATATTTTTGCCTTTGTCATTTTCATGATTTTGATTTGGATTTTACCCCGTATGACAGATTCGCTACATCCAGGAAATGGAGGGAATCCAGGATTTTCAAAATACGATTTAGATTCCAATATGCGCTTGGTCTTTTATCCAGCGATTATTGCTTGGACTATATTAGGCTATTGGATCGCAAACCTTAGAATTCGTATAAAAAAATTAGAACACATAACATCAGAAAACGAATAGATATGAAATTTTCAAACACTTTATTGATTCTTTTAGTTAGCAGTTTTACTGGGATGGCCCAACAAGCCGACATCGAAATGGCGGATCAATTCCGTGCCGATGGGAAAATATATGTGGTCATTTCAGTAGTTTTATTAATTCTAGTGGGTCTTTTTATCTATCTTTTCAACTTGGGTAATAAAATTACCCGATTAGAAAAAGAGCTTACTAAGAAAGGTTAATATGAAAAAAACACATATCATCGGGTTGATTTTAGTAGCCATTGCCATCGGCATTATTCTAATTACGACGGGCGACGCTAGTACCTATGTGGGCTTTGATGAAGCAGAAAGGATATCGAAATCTGACCCATCCCAAAAAGTCCATGTCGTTGGAAAACTTAAAAAAGACGCTCAAGGAAAAATCATAGGTATGATATTCAATCCTGCCTTGGATGCAAACCGACTAGAATTTATGGTGGAAGATAGTTTAGGCCGTGAAAATCAGGTCATTTATGCAGCTCCAAAACCTCAGGATTTCGAAAAATCCGAAAAAATTGTTTTGGTCGGAAGCATGAAAGCAGACAATATATTCTATTGTGACAAAATTCTTTTAAAATGCCCATCGAAATATCAGGAGGGTAAAATTTCTGCAGATTCAAGTGCTTCATTTGAAGTGAAAAAATAAATATGATACACGAAAATATTGGCACTACGGGTCATTTAATGGTAATTGGGTCCTTTGTAACGGCCGCTTTAGCCACATTTTCATACTTCAAAGCGACTCAGTCGACCGACGAGCTCGCCGAAAATGATTGGAAAAAAACAGCAAGAACCTTATTTATAATTCATTTATTTTTAGTGATTGGCGTGGCCTCAAGCCTTTTCATCATCATATACAATCACTATTTTGAATACCACTACGCATTCACACATTCTTCCCTAGCACTTCCCACCATGTTCATGATTTCATGTTATTGGGAAGGCCAAGAAGGTTCATTTTTACTTTGGATATTCTGGCAAGCAATTTTAGGGGTGATTTTAATGATCAAAAATCCCAAATGGGAATCTCCAGTCATGACCGTTTTTGCCTTAGTGCAAACGTTTTTAACCTCCATGATTTTGGGTGTCATTATCCCATGGATTGATTTGAAAATCGGATCATCTCCTTTTCTTTTGTTGAGAGAGGCACAGCCCGACTTACCTGTCTGGAGTTTACAGCCTAATTTTATTCCAAAAGATGGACGTGGCCTAAACCCATTACTACAGAATTATTGGATGGTCATTCACCCGCCAACGCTCTTTTTAGGATTTGCCTTAACGCTCGTTCCGTTTGCCTATTTAATTGCAGGTCTTTGGAAAAATAAGTTGACCGAGTGGATAAAACCTGCATTACCCTGGGCAGCTTTTTCAGGAGCTATTTTAGGGATTGGAATTACCATGGGTGCCTATTGGGCCTATGAAACTTTGAATTTTGGCGGATACTGGAATTGGGATCCAGTAGAAAATGCCTCTTTCGTTCCTTGGCTCGTTTTAATAGGAGCCATTCACACCATGATTGCCTACCGAAACTCAAGCGCAGCTCTCAAAACTTCCATTATTTTGGTCATCGCGACCTTTATATTAGTCCTTTATTCTACATTTTTAAATCGGTCAGGGGTGCTTGGAAATGCTTCCGTTCACTCATTTACAGATTTAGGTCTTTCGGGCCAACTCCTTATTTACATGTTTACGTTTTTATTGGGGGCCATTATTTTAGCGGCTTATCGATGGAAAAATTTACCTAAGGATGAAAAAGAGATTGGCATTTACCACAAGGAATTTTGGATTTTTGTTGGAGCTTCTGTGTTAGCTTTATCGGCGTTCCAACTCATTTTTACGACTTCCATTCCTGTATATAACAAAATTGCAGAAGCCTTTGGCATGGTTTCAAATATGGCTTTGCCTGCTGACCAAGTTGCACATTACAGTAAAATTCAAATTTGGATATTCATAGCCGTTGCCCTTTTAAGCGGAATTGGCCAATATGTTTGGTGGGGGAAATTAAAACAATCCACTTCATTTAAGCCACTTTACTCTTCACTTTTGAGTTCAGTTTTGTTAACCGTAATTGTCATTAATTTCGAAAAGGTATATGAAATTCCATACATCGCTTTGTTATGGAGTGGCCTTTTTTCATTAGTCGCAAATGGTCAAATATTGTGGTTTTTAACGAAACAAAAGTTCTCTATTGCCGGTGGCGCTCTATCCCATGTAGGTCTTGCTATCATGCTGATTGGTGTTTTATTTTCTTCGGGATATTCTAAAGTTGTTTCACTCAATCGATCTGGCTTTGCTATCTCTAATAAAGTTGAGCAATTCACCAAAGATGACAACAAAGAAAATAAGGAAAATCTGCCACTTTGGTTAGGCCAAGGGGCACAAATGCAGGATTATCTAGTTACTTATAAAGGCAGAAAAATTGAATTGCGTGGAAAGCCAGGATATTTTAATCGCAAGGATTTTGACATTATTGAAGGTGATTTTCATGCAGTTGCACTAAAAGATATTGAAAAAGAAGGGCAATCCATTGCTAAAAAAGGAGATACGCTAACGGTGGAACCTGAAAACAATTATTATGAGTTAGAATTTAAAAACGCAGAAGGCAAAAGCGTATCCCTGTTTCCTCGTTGGCAAATGAATCCCAAAATGGGAACTGCCATTTCACCAGATGTGAAACATGCTTGGGATCACGATATTTACACCTATGTTTCATTAGATCCACGTCTTGCCGCAGAGGCCGGATCAGAAAAACAATGGAGTCAAACCGTCGA
This sequence comes from Cytophagaceae bacterium, assembly GCA_005791165.1. Classification (GTDB taxonomy): domain Bacteria; phylum Bacteroidota; class Bacteroidia; order Cytophagales; family Spirosomataceae; genus Aquirufa. Next base: position 35,775 of record SXXW01000025.1, on the reverse strand, counting down.
TGCCACGGTGTCCATCGGAGATACTTTATTCTTAAATGATTTTGTAGCTGTTTTAATGGATGTTACTCGTGTCACCAACGTAGAAAATGTAGTATTAGGTCCGAATGATGCAGCTGTTCGTGCTAATTTCAATGTATTAGGGAAGAATTTTCAGCAGTTCCAACTAGCCCCTACGTTTATTATCAAAGATCGAATGGTGGCTATGCCCGCATTTGAAAGTGAAGAAACAGGGATAAAAATTAAGTTTACCGCTATAAATCCACAAACTCAGGAATTTAGTTTTTCTTACAATACCACCCAACAAGATTTAATTATTATTAAAGCCATAGAAAAGCCTTACATAAATTTAGTTTGGGTAGGATCTATTTTGATATTTATTGGCTTATTTGTGTCTACATTTAGGAGGACTGAAAAAATGATTGCCTAATATGGGTAGAAAAGAAATTTTAAGTTTAGCGGCAGGGATTGGGTTTTTTATTATTTGGATCATCGATCTAAATTCTCCAGTCCCCAATAACATTAAAGGTCATTTTTGGTCTGAAATATTTTATCATTACGGTTGGCTCATGTATTGCGTCGCCTGCCTTTTTTACTTCCAGTATTCAAAAAATGAACGATTGAAAAAAGAAGACTCACAAAAATCAAATAAGAAATAAATTGGATTCAATGACCGACATACAAACGCCTCAATATGTAGGAATCATCATAGCCATGGTTTTTTCAGCATTTTTTTCTGGTGTAGAAATGGCATTTGTCTCGTCCAACAAACTTTATTTTGAACTTAAGGCGAAGCAAAACATCCTAAGCGCCAAGATTATTGCAAATTTTAACCAAAGCCCTTCCCAATTTATTGGCACCATGCTGATCGGGAATACCCTTTCATTAGTAGCTTATGGCATTTTCATGGAGGAATTTTTGCATCACTTGATTTTGGCAAATTTACCTTTGATTACGAATGAAATTATTGCCAGACTTATCGCGTCCATCATCGCGACCATTATCATTCTTACCACATCAGAATTTACCCCCAAAAGCATCTTTTTAATCAATCCTGATGCGATTTTAGAATTTTTAGCCATTCCCATTTGGATCATCAATACCTTAATGTTTCCATTAGTTTGGCTAACTGTAGGACTATCTAAATGGTTTATCACCCGGGTGTTACGTTTAAGTTATTCAGAAGAAAAACCGGCCTTTGGATTGACCGACTTAAACCACTACTTGCAAAATTTAAATCGGAAGGTATCTACCGAAGAAGAAAACGAAGTAGATACAAAAATCTTTCATAATGCATTGGAGTTTAAGCAAGTCAAAGTGCGAGATTGCATGATTCCCCGAACAGAAATTACAGCCATTGAAATTGAGGAAGGCATTGAGGGACTCAAAAAAGTTTTTATTGAAAGTGGCCATTCAAAGGTTTTAGTGTATAAAGAAACCTTAGAAGAGGTGGTTGGATACTGTCACTCTTTGGCATTATTTAAAAAGCCAAAAGATATTCCTAGCATTCTCACTTCCATCCCCATTGTTCCCGAGGCCATGCCCGCGAATGATCTCATGTTAAAATTTTCCAAAGAAAGAAAATCATTAGCCATTGTGGTTGATGAATTTGGGAGTACCTCAGGCTTGGTCAGCATGGAGGATGTAATGGAACAAATTTTTGGTGAAATTCAAGATGAATTTGATGATACCGAGGATTGGATTGAAAAGCGATTAGATGAGCATACGTTTATCCTTTCTGGTCGTCATGAAATTGATTATTTAAATGAAAAATACAACTGGAATCTTCCTGAGGGTGATTACGAGACACTTGGCGGGATGTTAATCCATCTATATGAAGATATCCCGGCGGTCAATGAAGTCATCACTTTGTCTGCATTTCAGTTTCAAATCATGACGGTCACTGATGCCCGGATCGATACTATTAAAGTTATTATTTCAGGGAAACCCATAAGTAAATAATTGGGCAGCTCGAGCTTAAATCGATAAAATTCGTTGGAGTGTTTGACACTTCATTTCCGTTTCTTCCCATTCTTTTTCTGGGTCAGAGTCTTCTGTAACTCCGCAACCTGCATAATAAGTTGCTATATATTCATTTATATCCTTCGTAATTTTAACCGTCCTCAAATTGACAAATAAATAAATCTCATCATTCAAATTCACAGGGCCCAAATAACCGCTATAAAACTCACGGTCATAGGCTTCTGCTTGTTTAATCCAATCAATTGCTGCTTCTTTTGGGGTGCCACAAACAGCCGAAGTTGGGTGCAATAAAGACAACATAATCCCTGGCAATTGCGGGAAGTTGAGCGCCTTTGTATCCACTAGGTATTCAGTTTTGAGGTGTAATAAATTACCCGCCTCAATCGTTTTGGGCCCATTTTCAATATATTCGCGCAACCTGATTTTCTTAAAACATTCAATAATATACCGACTAACAAAAGCCTGTTCCTCGATCTCCTTTTGGGACCAACGAGCATCTTGAGGTTTTTTAATCTGTCCCTCTTGATTGTTGACAGATTGAGTACCCGCCAAAGAAATCGTTTTAAATATACCTTCATGATTTAATGAAACTAAAACTTCTGGGGTCGCACAGATCCAAGTTTGCTTAAGCGAGGGGATGTAAAAAGCAGAAACAAAGGCTTGAGGATAAACTTGGCAAAGTGATTCGAAAAAATGCAATGTCGAATAATCCGCACCCAAAGCCTCCTCATCCGTCCTAGAAAGCACGACTTTTTGAAAACTACCTGCCTTAATTGCTTGAATACTTGCGTTCACCCAATAGAGAAAATTTTCTTTTTTAGGAGATCCGGCCTTAGATGGGAATACCTCTTTAACAGATACGTGAACGCTTGGCACCTCGGAAACAAATAAATACTCAGCCATTAAAAAATAGGGATTCCCAACAAATGGAGCCGCCATAAATCCTGGCTCAAAAGACTGAAGATCAAGGGAATACGTGACATGTCCCCCTTGCGTATCAATTAAAAGTGAACGTTTTTCTGAGTTAGGTAAGCGCCAAATAGCGATGGCCGCATCATGCTGCTGAGCTTCTTTCCAAAGGTGATCCCATTCAGCATCTTGGCAATATAGACTCGTATTCTTAGGCATTTTAATAAGACAAAATAGCTACTGTTAATCGGCTTACACAAACCAAATTTCCTGATTCATCGTGAATTTTGATATCATATACATGCAATGTTTTACCAATTTTTAATGCGGTACATGTACCTATGACAAATCCTTCAGTGACCGATTTCATGTGATTGGCATTTATTTCAACACCTACACCACGCTGTGAGGTAGGATCAGTCACGGCTAGTGATGCCGCAATACTTCCTAAAGTCTCAGCTAAAACTACGGACGCTCCCCCATGTAACAATCCATAAGGCTGCTTTGTTCGTGAATCCACTGGCATTTTTGCCTTTATAAAATCCGGCTGCACATCAATAAACTCAATTCCTAAAACTTCGATCATGTTTCCATGGCCCCATGAATTAAGCGTGTCTAATGAGATGGATGTATTAAACATAATATTCGTATTTTTGCATGTAAAATTCGGAATAATTTAACGAATTAAACTCCTTTTGATCCAATTTATATGCATGCTTTAAAAGACATTTACCTGATTCGTCATGGGGAAACAGATTATAATCGAATGGGAGTCGTTCAAGGAAGTGGGATTGACGCGGATTTAAACGAATTAGGCAATCGGCAGGCACAGGCATTTTTTGACCATTATCAACACTTGGAGCTTGACAAAATTTATACTTCGGCTTTACGCCGGACACATCAGTCGGTCAAAGGGTTCATCGACAAAGGACTTCCGTGGGAACAATACGAAGGTTTAAATGAAATTTCTTGGGGAATTCGTGAAGGCAGGACTCCTTCAAATGAGGACGATGCTTACTATAGAAATTTAGTCAGAACATGGAGAAAGGGAGATGTACACATTCAGTCTGAAGAAGGGGAAAGTCCGATTGAGGTATTAGAAAGACAAAAGCCAGTTGTCGATCTCATTATATCAAGAAGGGAAGAAAAATCTATATTAATTGCCATGCATGGAAGAGCGATGCGTGTTTTATTAACACATCTTTTCAATCAACCTTTGCAAAATATGGACCATTTTGCTCATCAAAACTTATGCTTATATCACCTGCAATATGATTATGAAAAAGGACAATTTATTTCCTTAAAAGCAAATCATGCGGATCATTTACAAACGTTACCAGATTCCATATAAGTTCTATACGCATGAACCAAAGCAAGCTATATTGGAAATTTCAATTATCTGGATGGTTCATTTGGGCGTTAAACGAAGCATTATTATATACCAATCAATATGGATGGAAATGGGAATGGATTTTTTCATCTTTTGTTAATATCTCTTTAGCCATAATTCTGACGCATGTTTACAGGCAAATTTCACATAAATACAGATGGCAGGATCTTCCTTTATTTACCTTAATTCAGGTTAATTTGGTTGCGCTAATTTTGATGGCTGCTTGCCTTGTTGCACTCAATATCCCATTGGATTATATTTTTCTATCGGATAATTATGCTGTTGAATTAAGCCCTTTCATCATTTTGCAGATTTTTTTAAATTTTGCCAAACCCATTGCAATCTGGCAATTGATCTATTTCTTTTTCCAATACTCTAATAAAAAATTAGAAATGGAACGAGAAAATGACCAATTAGAAAGAACCATTTTAGAAACAGAAAGCAAAGTTTTAAGGGCGCAAATGAATCCTCATTTCGTATTCAATGCACTTAATAGTGTTCGGGCGCTGATTACAGAGGATCCCCAAAAAGCAAAAAAAGGCATCAATCAATTGTCTAAATTACTTCGAAGCTCCTTACTTACTGAGCGTAAAAAAACTATTTCTCTTTCCGAAGAATTGGACACGGTAACGGATTATTTATCCTTAGAAAAAATCAGATATGAAGACCGATTAGCTTGGGAAATAACGGCAGATAAAAATAGCCTGAAAGCGCAAATTCCGCCTATGCTCTTACAAACGCTAATTGAGAATGCCATTAAACATGGTATTTCTAAAAAAATTACGGGAGGAACGATCACGGTTGACGCTAAAAATAAGGAAGGAATTTTGTCTATAAAAGTCATCAATCCTGGACATTTCAAGAGTCCAATTTTGTCCATAGACCAAGGCGTCGGACTCATTAATTCAAAAAATAGGTTGCAAATATTGTTTGGTGAAACCGCTCATATTAGTCTTGGACCTTTGGACAAAAATCATGTGATTGCCGAAGTGAATTTACCCTATCTTGAAAATTAAATACACTAACCATGAAAGCAATTATAGTCGACGATGAACGTCTAGCCCGAAACGAACTGAAAAGATTGTTGGAAAATTTTCCAATCATCGAAGTCATTGCAGAAGCTTCCAATACGGAAGAGGCAGGGCCACTCGTAGAAGAATTAAAACCTGATGTGCTTTTTTTGGATATTCAGATGCCGGGCAAAACTGGATTTGAGTGGCTAGAGGAATGGGAGGGATATTTGCCTGAAATTATATTCACTACGGCATTTGACGAATTTGCCCTCAAAGCGTTTGAAGTTAATGCCTTAGATTATGTTTTAAAACCCATTGAGTTAACTCGGCTCTCGGACAGTATTCAAAAATTAGAAAATAGATTCCACTCGATCCAGCATAAAACAGCCGTTCAAGGCCAAGATAGAAGCCAACATCTCTTAGGTGCCAATGATCAAATATTTGTCAAAGACGGTGAAAAATGTTGGTTCGTTCGCCTAGACCGAGTACGCCTTTGTGAGTCGATGGGAAATTATGTTCGTTTGTTTTTTGACGACCAAAAACCTTTAGTCCTTAAATCATTAAATGCCCTGGAAGACCGACTGGACCCCAAGGTATTTTTTAGGGCGAATCGGAAGCACATCATCAACTTAAACTACATCGAAAAAATCGAACCTTGGTTCTCAGGTGGTTTGCAAGTTACTCTGGTTGGCAAAGGAGAGAAAATTGAAATTTCTCGCCGACAATCAATCCGTTTTAAGGAGCTTCTGTCTCTTTAACACGCTTGGGTGCTTCACCTAAGATGAAACCATAAGGCTGCAAGGTGGGCACATGATCAAAAATCACTTTGATAATAGCCGTAAAAGGCAAGGCTAATATCAATCCAGGTATTCCCCAAAGCATCTCACCACCCAAAAGAGCCAACATAGCAACAAGTGGATTGATACTGACTTTGGAACCAATGACCAAAGGTGTTATAAAGTTGGCCTCTATAAATTGGACCGCAGCAATCCAAGCGATAATGGCTAAGGCATGCGAAGGGCTGAGCGTAGCTAAAGATAATAAGATGGGTAAACTTGCCCCTATCCAAATTCCGATGTATGGAATCAAAAGCAATAAACCCGTCGTTATTCCAAAGAAAATAGGATAATCCACACCGATCCACCAAAACCCTAAACTATTTGCGCCCGCGACTGCAAACATGACAAAAAGCAATCCCACTAAATATCCCTGAACCACTGAACCTGTTTTGCCCATAATACCCCTCAACGTATCTTTTTCCGTCGTCGGGAAAACCATAACCAAAAAAGTAAAAAAGAAGCTTCTGTAAAAAAGCATGAAAAACATAAAAATGGGAATCAAGATTAAAATGGTAAGCGAATGCACAATCGTAGAAAAAGTGGCAGTCAAAATACTCCCCGAGTTTTTCAATAATCCAATGGTTTGATTACTAAGTTCAAGCATTTGCTTTTTCCTTGAAATATTTAAATTTCTTGAAAGAAATGTTTGCAATCCAGAAATCCATTTTTCAGCCTTTTTAATAAACATGGGCCAATCATTTGAAAACTCTATTATCTGAAAGGTTAGCAATGAAATCAAACCCGCAATAATAGCCACAGAAAAAAGGAGACAAACGGAGATTGCGACCGATCTAGGAAATCCCATGTTCTCAAGTCCCCGACAAAGTGGTAAAAGAACCATTGCCAAAATGACTGCAAATGCTATTAAAATCAACAAATTCTGCAAATAATACAAGCCCAGCAATACCAAATAAATGGAAATTAAAACCGAAGCCAAACGAACAGAATAAGGTGAATCTTTAAACATAAATTGTATATTTGATAGTATAAATGTCGATAAAAATTAACAATTTGGTAACATACAGCTGTCTATATTTGTGTCATAATTTCATCAAAATCTGTCATTTCTATCCATGAGTCAAGTAAAACAAAGTACCAAAATCTTATTGGTTGACGATGATCCTGATATTCTGGAATTATTGGAATACAATTTAGCAAAAGAAAACTATGTTTTAGCTAAAGCGGTGAATGGCCAACAAGCACTCGAAATAGCAAAGACCTTCAAGCCTAATTTAGTCATTTTAGATGTCATGATGCCTATTTTAGATGGAATAGAAACAGCCCGACAAATGAAGTTGATGCCTGAATTAAAGTCAACCATCATCTTATTTTTAACAGCTCGAGGAGAAGAATATACTGAAATAGCTGCTTTTGAGGCAGGTGGCGCTGATTATGTGGTTAAGCCCATTAAGCCAAGGGCCTTGGTCAGTCGGATTAAATCCATGTTAAATAGAGAAGGAGGACCTGCAGAAAATTCGCAAGAAATTATACAAATTGGCGACTTGGTTATCAATAGAACTCAATATTCAGCTAGCTTTCAAGGTAGACTTTTGGTTTTACCTAAAAAAGAATTTGAATTACTTTCATTTTTAGCTAGAAATCCCAACAAAGTTTTCAATCGGGATGAGCTTTTGGAGAAAGTGTGGGGCACCGATGTCTATGTCGTTGAGCGGACAGTAGATGTGCATATTCGAAAATTAAGGGAGAAAATTCCTGAGTATTATATCAAAACACTCAAAGGTGTGGGATATTTATTTTCCATCGATCCAATTTAAAATTCTAAATTTTCGGTCATATTAGGTAAATTGCGCCTTGAATGAGGCTAATCTACACCTATCTTTTTATCATTTTATTTCAATGGACTCTAATCGCTGCCGGGCCTAAAAGAGAATTGAGGGGCGTTTGGGTGGCTACGGTTTCCAACATTGATTGGCCCAGTGCCCGGAATTACAATGGAATTAAGCAAAAAAATGAGTTTGTCGACCTTTTAAATTCCCACCAAAAAACAGGAATCAATGCGGTATTTGTTCAAATCAGAACCGCTGCAGATGCGCTATATGCAAAAAGTCCAGAACCCTGGTCAACTTTTTTATCGGGTTTACAAGGCCAGCCTCCTAGCCCTTATTATGATCCCTTAGCCTTCATGATTGAGGAAAGCCATGCGCGTGGAATTGAATTTCATGCTTGGTTGAATCTAAATCGGGCCAGCATTTCCACCAATTCGCTGCTTGACGCCAATCATTTAGTCCGAAAACATCCCGAATGGATCATCAAATACCATGGACAATTCATCCTAAATTTTGGTCTTCCTGAAGTCCGACAGTATTTAGTGAATTTGGTCAAAAACCTCATTGAACATTATGATGTAGACGGAATTCATTTTGATGATTATTTCTACCCCTACCCTATGAAAGGGGAAGAAATTAATGACCGAGAAGCTTTTGAAAAATATAAATTACCGGAGGAAAGCCTGGGAGATTGGCGAAGAAGAAATACAAATAACCTCATTAAAGATATTTCAGACGTCATCAAATCGACCAAACTCAGAGTTAAATTTGGCATTAGTCCTTTTGGAATATGGCGCCATCAGAGTGACTCAGTTTTAGATGGATCGCCCACACGCCGAGGCTTGCAATCCTATGATGATTTATTTGCAGATACTGAAAAATGGATGAAAGATGGCTTAGTGGATTATTTAGCTCCCCAATTATATTGGGAAACGAGTCATAAAGTCGCTGCCTTTGAGCCCCTAGCTAAATGGTGGAGTGCCCATAATTATGGCCGGCCAGTTTATATCGGCCATGCCGTATATCACCTAAATGATGCCTGGTCCCCTAGCGAATTAAGCAAACAATTAAAGGTCGTTCGTAGTTTACCCAATGTGCAGGGATCCATCTATTTCAGTTCAAATTTAATCACCCGAAATGTGAAAGGTTGGCGGGATACCTTAAGGCAAAATCAGTATTCATCTGTAGCTTTAATACCGGCAATGCTTTGGAAAGATAGCATAGCTCCTACCCCTCCGCACCAAGTAAGTTTACTAAAAAAAGGCGACGACTGGTTGTTGGCCTGGAAACCAGGAGAACCTAGTGAAGATCAAGATCCTCCTGCCTATTACGTTGTTTATAGAATCAAAAAAGGCGAAATTGACCCTTTAGAGAACGCAGAAAATATCATTTTCAAAGGCAAAATGAATCAATTAATTTTAGAAAATAATTGGATACGATCTGGTTATGGATTTGCCGTCACGGCACTAGACCGATTACATAATGAGTCTCTGCCGGGAACTATCCAATGGCTCATACCGACAAAAAAAGAATAATATGAATCAAAGATTACATTTGACGATCAAGGAGATTACTGAAGAAACGGATGACACCAAAACCATCCATTTTTGGCACCCTATACACAATACCATCTCATATATATCGGGTCAGTTTTTCACGCTTATTCCGGAAATTGACGGGCAGAAAATCAGGAGAAGTTATTCCCTTTCATCGTCTCCAAAAACGGATACCTCACCAGCCATTACCGTCAAAAGGATTGAGGGTGGACTAGTGTCCAACTATTTATGTGACCATTTGAAAGTGGGAGATAGCCTAGAAGTCATTGAGCCCATGGGTAATTTCTTAATTGAACCCCAGGCTGATTCAACTAAAATCTATGTTTTTATAGCCGCTGGATCTGGGATTACTCCCTTGTTCTCCATGATCAAAACCGTGTTGCATTCCGAGCCTAAAGCTAACATATACTTAATTTATGGGTCGAGAAATGAACAACAAATTATCTTCCAAAAAGCATTAGAATCGCTGGAATCCCAACATAGTTCCCGATTCAAAATGATACATGTTATCAGCCAGCCCTCGCACACGTGGCCTGGTTTTAAGGGCCGCATCAACCAAGCATCCGTGGTTTTTTATTTAAAACAAGAGTTTGGTATCGACATCCCTACAGCCTTTTACTATTTATGTGGACCCGCTGGAATGATGAGCGAAGTAGAAAAGTCTTTGGCCATGTTTGATGTCCCGGAAAAGCATATTTTAAAAGAGTTATTTTCATCTACTGCGAGCGAGGAAACAGTAAAAGCAGAGGAAGATGGAAGCTTAAAATCCCAAGAAGTTTCCTTGATTTTTGAAGGAAAAACACATACTGTAACCGTCTTGCCGAGTGAAACTATATTAGAGGCTGCCTTGGAAGCGGATATCGACATTCCTTATTCATGCCAAGCAGGGATGTGTACGGCCTGTATGGGATTATGTACCAGCGGACAAGTGATCATGGATGAAGAAGATGGACTTACCGATAATGAAATTAAAAAAGGATATATCTTAACCTGTGTGGCTCATCCGATGAGTGAAGGGGTAGTGATTAATTTAGATTAAAACAAAAATATACATGATAAACCGTACGGTCACCCCGCAAATAATCCATCGAACTTTACTGCCTCAAGACTTTTCTTTAAGCACATGGGAAAGTGTTTTGCCCTATTTTGAAAAGGTAAGTGCACAAGAAATTATTGATTTACATTCTCTCGAGGACTTTTGCAAGAACCGCTCTGAGCTTGAAAGCTATCTATCTGAAAATTTTGCTTGGCGATATATCAAAATGTCTTGCGATAATCAAAACGAAAATTTACAAAAAAGCTATCAGCAATTTGTCAATGAAATTATGCCCAATGCTTCTATGTTTGATGATGCTTGGAATAAAAAAGTGATTGATTCCGGATTGTCAGACCAAGTAGATACCAAGGGCTTTTCGATTATGTTGAGAAGCATCAAAAAATCCATTGAAATTTTTAGGGAAGAAAACATACCGCTGTTCACCGAATTGCAAAATTTAGAATCCCAATATGGTGCTTTAACCGGTGCACTAATGGTGGAAATCGACGGGGTGGAAAAGACGCTCCAACAAGCCAGCGCCTATTTAGAGTCGACCGATCGAGATATAAGAGAATCCGTTTATCGGAAAGTTGCTGCCCAAAGACTCAGTATCAAAGATGAATTAAATTCGCTTTACAGTGAACTAATTGGCAAGAGAAATAAGGTAGCGCTACAAGCTGGATTTGAAAACTTTAGAGATTTTTCTTTTGCGAGCCTTGGCAGATTTGACTACACACCGGCCGATTGCTTTGAATTTCATGAGGCCGTTGAAAAAACAATCAAACCCATATTAAATGAATTAGCCTCCAAAAGGAAAAAAGCCTTGGGTTTAGATTCGCTTAGGCCCTGGGATAAATCAGTCGATCCCTTGGGTCGCAAACCTCTAAAACCCTTTAAAACGGGAGAAGAGTTATTGGAAAAAACGATTCGCGTTTTTGATAAATTGGACCCATTTTTAGGAGATTGCCTTAGGGAAATGGTGAAACTAGATCGCTTTGATTTAGACTCAAGAAAAGGCAAAAACCCCGGGGGATATAATTACCCATTAGAAGAAACTGGTTTTCCATTTATCTTCATGAATGCCGCAGGCCAAGTACGAGACATGGTTACTTTATTGCACGAGGGGGGACATGCGGTACATTCCATTTTGACGAAGGAACTTTCCCTAAATGCATTCCGAAATTTTCCATCTGAGGTCGCTGAACTTGCCTCCATGAGCATGGAATTAATCACTATGGATGAATGGGATATTTATTTTGAAAATCCGGAAGATGCCAAAAGAGCCAAAATAAAGCACTTAGAAGATATTCTAGAAACCTTGCCGTGGGTGGCGACGATCGATGCATATCAACATTGGATCTATGAAAATCCTGATCATACCTTAATCCAAAGAGAAGAAAAATGGAATGAAATATTGGCCAGATTTGCGGATCAGATGACTGATTGGACCGGCTTAGAAGAAATAAAATCCCATGTTTGGCAAAAGCAATTGCACTTATACGAAGTGCCGTTTTATTACATCGAATATGCGATAGCCCAATTAGGAGCCTTGGCTGTTTGGAGAAACTATTGCCAAAACCCAAAACTTGCACTAGCTAATTATGTGGAGGCACTATCAGTAGGTTACACCGAACCCATCAAAGCAATTTATGCAAAAGCGGGAATTGAATTTAATTTTAGTGAGGAGTATATCGCTGAATTAATGTCATTTTTATCAGAGAAAATCAAAAATTTAGAGGAAAGCTAAGGCTTAGAAGCATATAGACTTTTTTAATACAAAATTTGGCCTTATTTTTGTACCAACAATTTGTCCTAACAAGAGAATGAAATTAGAAAAATTACTCCCGATTATAGCATTAGCCTTTATGGCAACAGCTTGTGACTATCAAAAAAACAATACCATCAAGCAGAAAGATTTAAATGAAGGCGAGGCTTATGTTTACGGAGTTCATCCAGATAGTGCAGCAGTTCAGTTAAAAAATAAATATGATGCTAAGCCTGAATTGGAGTTAAAAGCTAATGCACTTCGCGAGAAAATGTTTAGTGGAAAAAGTATCAATCAAGGAAATTAATCTTTCCTTTCCCATATTTTAAAGCCGGTTTATCCGGCTTTTTTTATTGCCCAAACCACTCGCGAATAAAAGTGAGTTGGTAAATCGCCCCCGTGTAGAGCAAGGCCCACAATAGGGATGATATAGCCATAAAAAAGAGTACTCGAGGCAAAGAAACCTTAAAAGATAAAGCTAATAGACTTCCGCCAATCGGCGTAAAAATAAGTGGAGTAAGGGCTGCAATCCCTTTAATGCCGAATTTTTGCCAGATCTGAACGGCATAACGCACTCGCTTTGAAAATAAAATAGCTTTCTTCTTTCTGAATCGATCGATAAAACCGATGACTAATTTACCCATGCTTAAGGTGAGTGAGATCGTCAGCATCGCACCCAACCAAGTAAAAATAACGGTTTCATACCAGGTTAATCCCAGCCCAAATCCGGTAATCGGCCCGGCAATAAATTTTAAACCTGTGGCAATCATCACTCCCGAATAGGCTCCCCAAGACATATTTACTTTGATTTATAGGCGTTAATTCCTTTTTTAAGAAACGAAATAAAATGATTAATATCCGCATCAAAAGCGACTGGTGGAACCATAGGTGCAGCGTCCTTTCTAGGATCCAACAGCACATAATGAGGTTGGGCATTTGAATTGAATCGAGTTATTTGAAAATCTAAATTTTGATCTCCTAAGGTCATTTTTTCTTGGCCATCGACTTTAGAGATATACCACTTATTTTCAGGGAGCTCCGTTTTATCGTCACAATATAAAGCGACGACAACATAGTCGTTTTTAAGAATGGACAAAACCGTTGGATCAGACCACACATATTCCTCCATTTTCCTGCAGTTCACACAACCATGTCCAGTGAAATCAATAAATAATGGCTTGCCTACTTGTTGGGCATAAGCCTTAGCCTCCTCAAAATCAAAAAAGCCAGTAAGTCCTAAAGGCAACTTTAAAAATTCGCTGTATTTCACAGCAGAAGAGGAGCGCGACGAATTACTATTTTCGTCATTTAATGCTGTGGAACCCTTAAAATCTTGACTTGACATGGGAGGCAACCAACCAGATAAACCCTTTAAGGGAGCACCAAACATCCCTGGGGTTAAATAAATAACAAAGGCAAGAAAAGCCGTGGCAAAAAGCGCACGGGGCACAGATAATTTCCCGCTAGGTCCATCATGAGGCAAGGAAATTTTACCAAACAAATACAAGGTTAAAGCGGTAAAGATGGCAATCCAAATGGCTAAAAATATTTCACGATCCAATAAATGCCAATGATACACCTGGTCTGCCACGCTTAAAAACTTGAAGGCTAAGGCAATTTCTAAAAAGCCTAAAACCACTTTAACTTCATTCATCCAATTGCCCGATTTAGGCATTTTTTGCATGAATCCTGGGAAAATGGCAAATATAGTAAATGGAATGGCGAAGGCTAATGAAAATCCTAACATGCCAATAATAGGCTTCAGAAATACACCCTGAGATGAGGCAATTAATATGGAACCAGCCAAAGGCCCTGTACAAGAAAATGAAACTAAAACCAGCGTAAATGCCATGAAGAATACCCCTAACAATCCACCCTTGTCAGATTTCGCATCTACATTATTAACCAAACTAGAGGGCAACACAATTTCAAATGCGCCCAAAAAGGAAATACCGAAAAAGATAAAAATAGCAAAAAACAAAAGGTTAGGAATCCAATGTGTACTCAAAAAATTAGCAAAACTAGCCCCAGCAAAAAATGCTAAAATAGTACCAAAGAAGACATAGATAAGAACAATAAAGAAACCATAGAGAAAAGCCAGTTTTTTGCCACCTTGTTGTTTCGTAAAAAAACTAACCGTCATGGGAATTAGGGGATAAACACAAGGCGTCAGTAAGGCTAGCAAACCAGCGCCCATCGCCACCCAAAAAAATTGCCATAATGACTGATCGTCCTCAGGTGTTGTTAATTTTGCGGCTGAATTAGAGGCTTTTTTTTTTGAATCCTCTTGAGTAGAAGATGCGCTAAGGTCAGAGCTTATCAGAAATGGACCCTTAATTGGCACACATAAACCGCTCTCATTTGAACAAGTTTGTGCATCGTAAGATCCGTCAATCTTCCAAGAATCTGAGGTGATTTTTACGGTTTGGCGAAATTCCGCTTCCTCCGTGAAATAAGTATAAGTGCCATTCCAAATCTCTTTATCAAATTTTGAATGTGGATTTATGGCACGCAGAGGCCCGTCAATAGATACACCAAGGTTTTCTTTAATCTTGATGGTCGTGACCACAGGCCCTAAATCCTTATCGAAATCAGATGAATACAAGTACCAGCCCTTATCGATTTTAACTTTAAATATAATTTCAGCCGTCTGACCCACCTTAGGGTTTGCCGGCTCTAAAGTCCATGACCATTTAGCCGGAGTGATTTTTTGGGCCATGCCAGTAAAACCCACAAAACCCAAGAAAAGCAAAATGATTAATTTCAGTTTCATTCTCTATAATTTTTAAATCGCCTCTTCCTCATTTTTTCAAGATTCAAAATTAACA
Source organism: Cytophagaceae bacterium (assembly GCA_005791165.1). Lineage (GTDB taxonomy): Bacteria > Bacteroidota > Bacteroidia > Cytophagales > Spirosomataceae > Aquirufa. The sequence goes on along the minus strand of SXXW01000025.1, from coordinate 20,672 downwards.
AAAAATAGCGGAACCTCATGGGATATTTATTCAAAAATGGGGAATGATCGTTTTTCTATTCCGTTAAAAATTCGTAATTTTAAACTCTTTAAAACGAAATTCAATCCACATTTATTACATGGCTGCTAGCACATTTCCAACCCAGCGAGACGTTGAAATTTTTTCATTAATTAAGGAAGAAGCACATCGACAAGAATTCGGCATCGAATTAATTGCTTCTGAAAACTTTACTTCCCCTCAGGTGATGGAGGCTCAAGGAAGTGTTTTGACCAATAAGTATGCGGAAGGCTTACCTGGAAAAAGGTATTACGGGGGTTGTGAGGTAGTCGATGTCGTGGAAACCATTGCCATCGAACGTGCCAAAAAATTATTTGGTGCCGCATGGGCTAACGTGCAACCTCACTCGGGCGCGCAAGCGAATGCAGCGGTTTTTTTATCGTTTTTAAATCCAGGAGATAAAATTTTAGGATTTGATTTGGCACATGGGGGACACCTTTCACATGGGTCGCCGGTCAACTTCTCAGGTAAATATTTTCAAGCCTTTTTTTATGGCGTTGAAAAAGAAACAGGTTTAATTGATTGGGATAAAGTAGAGGCCACTGCCTTGAAAGAAAATCCTAGGTTATTAATTTGTGGGGCTTCTGCCTATTCACGTGATTGGGATTATGCCCGTTTAAGAGCGATTGCAGACAAAATAGGTGCCATATTATTAGCTGATATTTCACATCCATCCGCTTTAATCGCGAAAGGTTTATTGAACGACCCGATGCAACATTGCCATATCGTAACGACCACCACACATAAAACATTGCGAGGTCCTCGTGGTGGTTTGATCATGATGGGCAATGATTTTGAGAATCCATTTGGATTCAAAACGATGAAGGGTGAATTAAAAATGATGTCGGCTTGTCTCGATGGAGCTGTATTTCCTGGAACACAAGGAGGACCTTTAGAGCACGTTATTGCCGCAAAAGCGATCGCATTTGGAGAGGCTTTGACGCCTGAATTTGGACAATATGCCCAACAAGTTAAATCGAATGCGCAAGCGATGGCAAAAGCTTTTTTAAGCAAAGGATATGATATTATTTCAGGCGGAACAGACAATCATTTAATGCTGATTGACTTAAGGCCCAAAGGGTTAAGTGGTAAGTTAGCTGAGAACACATTAATTCAAGCGGACATTACCATCAATAAAAACATGGTTCCATTTGATGATAAATCGCCATTTGTGACTTCAGGAATGCGAGTAGGTACAGCGGCAATGACCACACGTGGATTAAAAGAAAATGACATGAGCCAGATTGTTGACATGGTCGACAAAGCCCTCATGAACCATGATAATGAATCTGTTTTAAAGCAGATTAAAGGAGAAGTTAACGAGTGGGTTAGACAATTCCCACTTTATTTATAAGATAGCATATGGCCACAGACCAAGACTGGGAAAATGATTTTGATGACGACGTAGAAGAGAAAGATGGGACTGAAATGTCGTTTCTAGACCATTTAGAGGAGTTACGTTGGCATATTATGCGATCTATCGCTGCGATCTTGGTCTTTACCATTGCCGCATGGATTTTTAGAAATGAGATTTTTGGTACCATTATCATGGGGCCAACTAAGGTCGACTTTGCGACCAATTTGGTCCTTTGTCATTTAGCCGACATCACCGGTTGGAGTAGTTTATGCATGCAAAAAGCGGACTTCATCTTACAAAGTAGAGAGGTTTCAGGTCAGTTTATGATGGCTTTAACACAATCGATCATAGTAGGATTACTATTTTCCTTTCCTTATGCATTTTTTGAGCTTTGGAGATTCATCAAGCCAGGCTTAAAAAACAAAGAATTAAAAGCAGCGAAAGGAGCTGTTTTCTGGGTATCCACCTTATTTTTCATGGGGGTTTCCTTTGGTTATTATGTGGTGGCTCCTATGGCGATCAACTTTCTAGCCAATTTTAAATTGGATGCAACGATTCAAAATCAGTTTGACGTTAATGATTATATCTCTTTATTATCCATGCTTACGCTTGCGTGCGGATTGACATTCCAGCTTCCTATGGTGGCTTTTGTATTATCCCAAGTAGGAATTCTAACTCCTTCTTTCATGAGGGAATACAGAAAGCATGCAATGATTGTGATCTTAATTGTCGCAGCAATCATCACCCCTTCACCCGATGTGATTTCACAACTCCTTGTGGCATTTCCACTCTTAGGATTGTATGAAATCAGTATCTGGGTATCCGGAAGAGTCCTAAGAAAAAAAATGAGGGAAGAAGCCCTTGAATCGAATTCTTAATTGAATTCAACTAACACAATCGTATGAATTACTTATCGGCGGAAAATGTTTCACGCAACATCGGAGAAAGATGGATCTTCAAAAGTCTGTTCTTTGGCCTACAAAAAGGTGAAAAAGTTGCCTTAATTGGCAAAAACGGGACCGGTAAAACTACATTGATGGAAACATTAATGGGTATGCAAACGCCTGACGATGGAAAAATATCCATCCGCAAAGGAATTCGTGTCGGATACCTACCGCAAAATCCCGTATTTTCTGAAAAAGAAGAAGTCTTAAATTATCTTTTTTCAGATGACTTGCCATCCGCCGTTGCCATCAAAGCATACGAAAAGGCCATGCTTTCAGGCGACCCAAAGGAGTTAGAAGACTCCTTTGCCTTAATGGAATTGCATAATGCTTGGGATTACGAGGCAAGGGCTAAGCAAATCATTACGAGGTTAGGCATTCCTGATGGAGACCAAAAAGTATCCACGCTTTCTGGAGGTCAAAAAAAACGACTTTCCCTGGCCAAATTATTGATTGAAAGTCCAGACATTATGATCTTGGATGAGCCTACTAACCACTTGGACATTGAAACCATTGAATGGCTAGAAGGAATTCTTTCAGGCCCCAATGTGACCGTGTTAGTGGTTTCTCACGACCGCTATTTTTTAGATAAAATATGCAATAAAATGTTTGAGCTTGCGCTCGGTGCTTTATATACCTACGAGGGAAATTACGCCTATTTTTTAGAAAAGAAGGCCGAAAGAGAAGCGTCTGAGGCGAGCAGCATATCCAAAGCAAAAAACCTATACCGCAAGGAACTCGAATGGATGCGCAAGCAACCGAAAGCTAGGGGCACCAAAGCGCAATACCGAATCGATGCATTTACTGAAATCGATGAAATGGCTCATAAGAAACTGGATGACAGTAAATTGGAGTTAAACATTCAAATGTCCCGATTAGGGAATAAAATCATTGAAATCAACGGGCTTCAAAAAGCGTGGGGAGATAAAAAAATTATCAATGAGTTCACTTATACCTTTAAGAAAAAGGACCGAATAGGAATCGTTGGCAAAAATGGGGCAGGAAAAACCACCTTCCTCCAACTCCTTACCGGTTTAGAAAAACCAGATTCAGGAACCATCGATCCAGGTGAAACATTGGTGATTGGTTATTATACCCAAATTCCTTTTGATTTCAAGCCTGAACAAAGGGTCATCGATACCATCACGGAAATAGCCGAAGTTATCCCTTATGGTAAAAATGAATCGCTGAGTCCGAGCCAATTTTTAAGTAAATTTTTATTCCCTACCGCTCAACAATATACGCCTGTTGAGAAGCTTTCGGGAGGAGAGAAAAAACGCCTTCAGCTGATGCGGGTATTGGTCCAAAACCCTAACTTTTTAATCTTAGATGAGCCGACGAACGATCTTGATTTAGATACACTCCAACTCTTAGAAGATTTTTTATCGGAGTTCCAGGGCTGCCTACTATTAGTTTCTCATGATCGTTATTTCATGGATAATTTGGTGGACCAATTGATCCTAGTGGAGGGGGAAGGGGAAGTAAAATTCTTTAATGGAAATTATACTGATTATCGGATTTCATTAGAAAACCAATCAGAAAATACAGCGGTGGCCAACAAACCAAGCCCCGTGAAAGCACCTTCTACAGATAATTCAACTAGCAAGGTGAGTAAACTAAGCTTCAAGGAACAAAAGGAATTTGAAACATTAGAAAAAGAAATACAAGATCTTGAACAAAGTAAACAAGAATTGATCGAGCAATTGAATGCCGGCCATGAGGACTTTCAAATATTAGGCCAATGGGCCAATCAAATTGAAGAAATTAAAAACGCTCAGGAAGAAAAAGAAGCCAGATGGCTAGAACTCTCAGAAAAATAAAAAAATGGCCCTAAATTTTAGGGCCATTTTTTATGATGCATTACGTTTGAATTTTAATTTTCAAATAAGAAATCCTTCAATCCAAATAATGCGCCGTCTCCCCCTTTTGGATTCACAAAGACAAAATACAAATCTTGTACGCCTGAAATATTAACAGGAATGTTGAATTTATTCGACGCATTTATTTCAGCGGATCCTACTAGATTACCCGTCGGACTTCCCGTTCTTAACTCAAGAGTTCCGCCAACTGTTTGACCTTGCATATACAATCCCATAAAGGAGATATTTTTTATTCCAGTCAAGTCGATTCCATTGTATTTAGCAAAACCTTTATCACCTGTAGCAACTAAAACTTCTCCTAGTCCGTCAACTTTATATTTAGATCCTTTAGAAACTTGGTCGAAATCCACGGCTTTTACAGTTGGGTTACGAAGCGCCACAACCTTTTGACCCGTTGCAGGACCTAGTTTACCAGCTCCTTTATCCGTGTAACTAGCGGCAAATAAATAAGTACCCGCCTTTCCTTTATCTTGAGGAACATATTCGCCAACAACCGGCTTAGATGCCTTCTTCTTGTCAGATAGACTTAATACGTAATTCACGATTTCCTTCGCATCACCTAATGAAATTTGAGGGTGTGCAGCCATCGCTTGCTCTCCCCAAACACCACCACCACCGTTGATAATTTTCTTCGCAAGCATGTCAATCGTCTGAGCATTTGCCTTATATTTCTTACCTAAATCCAAGTAAGATGGTCCGATGGACTTTTTATCCGTTGCATGGCATGCCTTACAATCTGATAAATCCAATAACCTCTTTCCAGTAGAAAAAGATATATTCGCCTGATGTCCCTGTGCAATAATTGTTTTGTCATAACCATCTAAGAAGTTGACACTCACCATCACATCTTCTTCAGCTACTTTTTTATTCGCTAAACTTCCATCTTCTTTATCTGAAACTGATACTTTGTATTTAACTGGTTTATCATTCCAGTAAAAAGTCTTATTGCCTTCGATAGCCACTTCCACCTCAGGAACTTCATTACCTGCGCGAACGGTCAGTTGGGATGTACTCACATTTCCCTGCGAATCTTTCACTTTTAAAGAAACTTCATATACACCCGACTTAGAAAAAATAATGGCTGGATTAGCGACATTACTTGTTTGTCCGTTGCCAAAGTTCCAAGCATAGGTAATTTTATCATTGTCATAATCTTGAGATCCTGCTGACGAAAAGTTCACTTTTAAAGGGGTTGCACCCACTTTTTTATCTGCAGAAGCTACGGCCAATGGTTTACGATTTCCAGGATTATATTCCAATTTATATAAAACGGCCTCATCATTCTGAGCAAACCAGTTTGGCCCATATTCAAGACCGAAAAGCGTTCCATTTTTGTCAAATTGCATATCCATTGGATGAGAAAAAGGAATAGATGGCAAGAAGCGATCCATATTTGAAAAATCTCCATTTTCCTTCATAGATACCGTATAAATTAAATCTCTTGCCCAATCGTACGCGATTAATTTACCATTATAATAGGCAGGGAATTTCGTTTTAGATTCCGCTGGATAGTCATCGCGATAATAAACAGGACCTGCCATCGCATTCCGACCACCTTTTCCTACCACAGGACCAAACTCAGGAGAGTCCGCATAAGGATAGTAAATGAATGCTTTTTGAGCAGGCGGCAAATGTGCAAAACCGGTGTTATGTGGCGAATCGTTGATCGGAGCACGCGGATTAAACACAGCCCAAGTACTATCATTTTTAAAATCACGCTGATTATAGGGACGATTGTCAGCCACAAATAAAGGCCAACCAAAATACCCGGCTTCACGGGCTTGATTTACTTCATCGTGTCCACGAGGTCCGAATTTCTTGGAAGCTTCCCCAGCATCTGGACCTACTTCTCCCCAATATAAATAACCGGTACGCTGATCCACAGAAATACGGTATGGATTCCGATTCCCCATTACATAAATTTCTTGCTTAGCATGATAAATTTTTTCTGGATATAAGTTGGTCGCAGGAATCGTATAACCCCCTTCTGGAGTAGGTTTAATCCGTAAAATCTTACCCCTTAAATCGTTCGTATTTGAACTGGTATATCTTGCATCCCAACCTGATCGGCCTGGACGATTGTCACTTGGACTATATCCATTCGATGCAAATGGGTTTGTATCATCTCCCGTGGACAAATATAAATTTCCTACTTTATCCCAAGCAATGGAACCACCTGTGTGGCAGCATTCTACTCGCTTCACAGGAACACGTAAAAGAATCTTTTCCGTACTCATTAGCAATGTATCCTTCACATTGTCATACACAAAACGGGATAAATGTTGGGCTGTATCTGGCTGGCCTGAAGGTGGTGAATAATACAAATACATGAAATTATTTGAATCAAAATTAGGGTCAATATTCAAACCCATCAAACCATATTCTTGCTTAGTATATACGTTCAAATTAGCAACTACTTTAGACTTGCCTTTTTTAGGGTCATACATTTTCAACTTCCCTTTGCGTTCCGCATAAAATATCTTACCACTATTAGCCACAGCTAATTCCATAGGCTCATCTAAACTACGATCCAATATAGTTTTCGTAAAACGATTATCTTCTGGCGCCATTTCGGTTCTTAACTTCTTCTTGTAATTCTGATCGGGTCCTGAAGACACATATTGAAGCCCTCCCCAAATATGCTTAAGCACCAAATCCTCAGAAAATGTCTGATTCGTGTGACCCCAGTTGGTATAAAATGCCCGGCCACCATCATATTCATGGTACCAAGCCATTGGGTGAAAATCACCCATTTTACCGTCTTTGTATGATTTTTCGTCAACAGTCACCAATAATTTAACGTCTTTATTAAATTCTTTAATGTCATAAAACTCATCCGTACGATCGAAAGACGCCGGCATATGCGCAGTAGAAATGTGCGTATTGTCCACGACATTCATTTTACCTTTTTGCACATTTGGATTGCCAGGGTGTGAAGCAAAAAAACCACCCGCTAATTTTCCATACCAAGGCCAATCATACTCCGTATCCGCAGCCGCATGAATACCAAAATATCCACCACCTGCTTGAATATAGCGCTCAAATGCATTTTGCTGAGCATCATTTAAAATATTTCCTGTAGTATTTAAGAATACAACCACTCGATATTGCTTCAAATTATTTTCAGTAAATACCGTTGCGTTTTCAGTGGTATCCACTTGAAAGCCTTTCTCCTTAGCCATTTTCATTAAAGCCGTTTTACCGGATCCGATGGAGCCATGGCGATAGCCTTTAGTAGAAGAAAAAACAAGGACTTTTTTTCCTAAGAGTGGATTTTTATCCTGAGCATTTGCTTGTTGAAAAGACAGTAGAGTCAAACAAGAAACGGCAAAAATAATTCGGCTTATGCCGAACAAGAACTTTTTCATAATGTAGTATTTTATAATAGGTAATGTCAAAGTTACTTCAAATCACAAATTTTCGTTTATTTTTATAAAAAATATTTAAAATATCCTTCAACATGATGAAAAAAATTACCCTAGTGGCATTGTTGGCCTTCATGACCAACATGCTTTTTGCTCAGTCAATCTGCTTTTCGACCAAAGACCAAATGCAATTGATGGCCTCCAATAAGGCATTTATGAAATCGCATGCATTGCCCAAAGTCTATAAGCACGTGAGCAAAGCGGGTGGTGTAATGGTAGAATTTAATACTCCCGATGGAACTATGGCTAAAGGCTTTTATATCCCAGCGGATAAACCTACCAATTATACCTTATTTGTATTCCAAGAATGGTGGGGTTTAAATGACCACATAAAAAGAGAGGCTGAACATTTCTATTCCACATTGGGCAATGTCAATGTCCTAGCCTTAGATATGTATGATGGAAAAGTGGCTACTAGCCGGGAAGAGGCAGGTAAACTAATGGGAGGAGCCAATCCAGCCAGATTAGAATCCATTATAAAAGGAGCTATTTCATATGTAGGGCCCAAAGCAAAAATCGCTACGGTGGGTTGGTGTTTTGGAGGCGCATTATCTTTAAAGGCCTCCATTTTAAACGGGAAACAAGCCGCGGCTTGCGTGATGTATTATGGCATGCCGGTGAAGGATGTGGAGCAATTAAAATTACTTCAAACGGATGTATTAGGATTGTTTGCAGGGAAAGAGAAATTCATTTCGACTCAAGTGGTGGCTGATTTTGATGCCAATATGAAGCTAGCTGGAAAAAAATTAACTTTAAAAAGTTTTGATGCAGACCATGGTTTTGCCAATCCTTCAAATCCCATTTATGACAAAGCATCGACAGAGGCTGCTTGGGATATGGCCATCACTTATTTAAAATCTAAATTAAAATAATGCGTTATTTTTCGATATTGCTTTGTGTGTGTTTTTTGGCAGGTTCGTGCGCGAGCAATCGCTATAAGCAAAAACCTTACAAGAAAAAGTGGTCGCTTTTTAAGAAAAAATCGTGTGACTGTCCAGACCTTAAATGATGGGGTTAATGGACGATGCGGCTAAAGAACCGGGAGCTAATCCTTGGAACCAACGCTGCCTGTCGGCCTCTTGATTTGGGTTCTTAGGTTCCGTCACGCGCATGTCCGCGTCCATGAAAATCAAAGTCATCACCTCCCGCATTTGGGTAGTTTCATTTCCAGGGGCCGCATGTAAAGTCCAACCGCGATGAAAGGTGGCATCACCAGCTTTCATCGTTTTTTGGGCGACAATCGGAAATTTATGTTCCGCAACAAATTCACTAATAATTTTTTCAGACTCATCTGAAATTCCAATAGGGGGAAGATTAACATGCTGACTGCCTGAAGCAAAGGTCAACATACCCATTCCATCTTCTATGTCGACTAAAGGCATCCACATCGTGACTGTTTTGTCGGTGTTCATCGGCCAGTAATATTGATCTTGATGCCAAGGAGTTAATCCTCCACCAGGTTCTTTAAATAAGGCTTGGTCATGATATAAGCGTACATTCTTTACTCCCAATAAATCGGCTGCTATTTTTCCAAATCTTTTAGCTAATGAAAATTGTTTAATCAATTCATTTTCTTCCCATAGGTTCATCATTTGTAGAAATGCCTTTCCATAGGTGTCCCTTTCTTCCATCGGCTTTTGGTTTTTTTTGAAATCAACGGCCCAAGCACGAATAGCTTCTCGGTATGGTTTTAGCTCATCAAGGGGAAGGACATTTTCTAAGAAAACATGTCCATTTTTTTGAAAATCAGCTATTTGATTTGACTCTAAAGGGTACGTATTTGATAACATCGCTCTTATTTTTCACAAAATTGACATGAATAAAATTCAAAAACCACGTCAAAATTTGTAAAAAATAATGCAATTTTATCCTAAATTCAATTCCGTATAAAAATTGAGGTAAAATATTAATATGAAGGCGAGCCTTGAACATTTGTCAGAAAACATAAATCAGCCGATCCAGTTGAAGGAGATTGTACAAGCTCGATTTGATGCGCCTTATCATTTTCATCCTGAACTTGAGCTAACCTTAATTATTTCCGGCGAAGGAAAGCGCTTCATCGGCAATCAAATTTCTGATTTCAGTCCGGGTGATTTAGTGCTTTTGGGGTCTAATTTGCCTCATTGTTGGCAAAACCACCGCAATGATTGGTTGGGCTCCGACGAAACATCAGATGCCGCTCAGGCCATTGTTATTCATTTCAAAAGAGATTTTTTAGGAGATAAATTTCTTGAAAATGATGCCTGTCAAAACATTCGCCAATTGTTTGATCGGGCTAAAGGTGGCCTAACTATTTTAGGCCCAACCCAAGATAAAGTAGCTAGAGAAATACTAAAATTAAAGGAATTAGCCCCTTTTCCTAGGCTCTTAGCTTTTCTACAAATTTTACATTCCCTGACGATGGGCGGCGCGGACGTTCAACCCATTGACACCAATGAAGGAGGCTATACCGTTTCTAAAATCGACTTAGAGCGAATTAATCGAATATATGCGTACATCATTGCGCACTATACGCAAGAAGTCCATTTGGATGAAGTGGCGCATTTGGCCAACATGACGGAAACGGCTTTTTGTCGCTATTTCAAAAAGGTAACCCAAAAAACTTTTGTCGAAATTGTGACCGAATTTAGAATTAAACATGCGTGCCAAATGCTTAGAACTACCCAAAAAACGATGGTGGAAATCTGTTTTGAAAGTGGTTTTGGCAACTTATCGCACTTTAATAAACAGTTTAAGCAATGGATGAAAGTCCCACCCTTGCAATATCGAAAAATGACTCAGGAGTGGGTGTAACCTAATGGACTTCTTTCTTCTCTGGGAAGAGCAAACTCAAAATAATGCTGGTAGCTAAAATACCAACAATCACGGCTAAAGAGGAAAGAGTGCCAAAACCGATTTCAGATAAGTAATGATGACCTAGCATTTTCAAACCTACAAAACTCAACAACACACCGAGTCCAGTGGGTAAAAAGCGAAATAAGCCCATCAAACTCGAAAGGAAAAAGAAGAGTGAGCGCAAGCCCATGACTGCGAAAACATTGGAGAAAAAGACAATGTAAGGGTCTTTGGAAATAGAGAAAATCGCTGGAATCGAATCCACCGCAAACAATATATCCGTAAAAGCAATCACCACCACAATCACGAAAATAGGCGTAATAAATAATTTGCCCGTTTTCATACGAACGAAAAATCGGCCTATGACATTCCGGTGATATACATTAAAGAAACGTGATAAGAACTTGACGATCGGGTGTTCAGCCGGATTAATCTCCTCATCATGTTGTTTGGTAAATAAAATTTTCACCCCGGTATAAACTAAAAATGCGCCAAAAACGTAAATGATCCAATCAAATTTTTGCAACAGGGCCGCCCCCAAGAAGATGAAAATCAATCGCAAAATGATGGCTCCCAAAATTCCCCAAACTAAGATCTTTTTATAATAGCGTTTTTGTACGCCAAAGGAATTGAAAATTAAAATGAATACAAATACATTGTCGGCCGAAAGCGAATATTCGACCAAATACCCCGTAATAAACTCAAGCGATAAATTGTTTTGAAAAATGGTTAGTTGGTCCTCAAAAGTACCCATCCCCAACTCTATATTAGGAGCATACAAATCTTTGACGGCAATTAATCCATTTACATCGGTAATGCCATGCACCATACCCCCAAATTGCCTCAAAAAAAAGTAAAACGATACCGCTAAAAGGACCCAAGCTCCCGTCCAAAAACCCGCCTCTTTAAAAGTAACCTCCGCAGCTCCAGCCTTTTTGAAAATTCCTAGGTCCACAAGCATGACGGCTATGACCAAGATTGAAAAAATAAGAAAAAATAGAGATTCGCTCATAAATATTTAATTTTACCATTAGGCGACACAAAGGTCGCAAAAAATAGCCGAAAAATATGTACGAAGGGAAAAAGGTTATCGTGGTGATGCCGGCTTACAAGGCCGCTTTAACATTAGAAAAAACATATCAAGAAATACCGCATGATTGGGTGGATGAAGTGATTTTAGTGGATGATTATAGTCCAGACAATACAGTAGAAGTGGCGAAAAAAATTGGTATTAAACACATCGTACAACATGATAAAAACCTCGGCTATGGCGGAAATCAAAAATCATGTTACACAAAAGCTTTAGCCCTAGGAGGTGACATTGTGATTATGTTGCATCCTGATTATCAATACACGCCCATGTTATTGAAAGCCATGATTTCAATTATCGGCAATGGCTTATATCCCGTTGTTTTTGCATCTAGAATTTTAGGAAAAGGTGCATTAAAAGGGGGTATGCCTATTTATAAATACATTGCCAACCGTCTATTAACCTTGTTTCAAAATATATTAATTGACCAAAAACTCTCAGAATACCACACAGGTTACCGCGCGTTTTCCAAGGAAGCACTAGAAGCTGTACACTTCACAAAATGTGACAACGATTTTATTTTTGATAATCAAATGGTGTTGCAGTTATTTTGGAAGGGATTTGAAGTAGGTGAAGTAACCTGCCCAACTAAATATTTCGAAGAAGCCTCGTCGATCAATTTTAAACGAAGCTCCATCTATGGTTTAGGCGTTTTATGGTATTCTGTACGCTACCGACTGGCTAAATGGGGGTGGCATTGGGATTTAGTAGAATAGTTATTTTGGTTTAGCCTTGTTTTCCAACAAGGCTAAACATATGGGAAACTACCTAAAATCTAATATTGAGCCCCAATAAAAAGTTGAACCCCGCCTGAGGATATTGAAAATTTTCCGTCGTTAATTCGCCAGCATATAGGTAACTATAGGTATATCCGTTGGACGAGTACATCGAATTCAACACGTTGTTCATCAATAAAGTAGAACTAATGTTTTTTGAAAACACATAGCTAAATCTCAAATCTTGAGTGGTATAAGCAGCCAATGAACGATTTTTCGTTGACGTATTATCTAAATATTGCTTGCCCACATATTTAGATAAAAGCGCTCCCTCAAATGCTCCTTTTTTATAGGTAATTGTATTCCCGGCAATAACGCTGGGTGAATAGGCTATATCGCTTGTACCATGTGGAATAATGACCTCGGCGTAATTTTCATAATCGGTCAACTTCTCATTGAAATTCTGAATTTTATTTTGGCTCAACGTAACATTTCCCGACCAAAGAATATGTGGCAAAACTTGATAATTCAAGGAAGCCTCCAGGCCCAACCGGTAACTGTCCGGAGCATTGGTACGAATCGCTTCGCCTACATTATTTAAGGCTCCCGTGAGGACCAATTGATCCTTATATTTCATGAAATAACCGTTCAATTGCAAGGCATATTTTTTTCCAGCTTGCTGATATCCTAGCTCATAATCCTGTAGGTATTCGGGTCGGGGTGCGGAATTTGGATTGTCTACAAAATCTTGCCGACTAGGTTCTTTGCTACCCAAGGAGATCGAAGAATAAATTTTTGATTCGTCTGAAATCTGATGTGTCAAACCCGCTTTAGGGTTAAAAAAATAAAAGCTATTTTGATTATTCAATGTCAAAAACTTATCCGCCGTACCCAACATAGTATATCCCACCGTTCTGTATTGCAAATCAAGATAGGCATTCCAACGATCAGCTAAAACCAAATTAGCTTTTGCATAGAAGTTCAAATCTGTCTTTTGGGACCTACTCCGATACCACTCATAATTTTTATAGGAAACAGGCAAGGATTTACCTTCCGCAATGAGCCCATAATGTCTTCCCACATATCGATTCCATGCACCTCCAAAATTGAATTTAATCTTGGATGATCCTTCGTATTGCAAGGAAAAAGTCGTTCCATAAAAATCATTATCCAACCACTTTTGGCGCACCAAGTCCGTACTAATTTTTGAATTTATTCCATAATTTTCTAAAGCTGCTTGAGGCTTAAATTCTTCAAAAAAACCTCTTCCATAAGTATAATGGGCATTTAAATCTAAATTCCAGGAAGCGGAAATTCGATGATTTGTCAACAATTGTAAATGATCCTGTGCATAATTATCCGTTTGGTTTGCATAGGTATAATAGTTGTACGTCCGACCAGATTTCAATAAGTTATCGGCCTCAGCGGAAGACAAATAATTGCGCTCAATATAAGCCTGCATCTCGGTTAAAGACCCATTTACACGAGATTCTGGAGTCCCATACCAAGATTGAAAGGTCTTCTCTTTACCAAGAAAATAATTTAAACGTACAAAGCTTTTCGAGCCAAAATATGCGGCCGACAAATAAGCCGATTGCAGATTAGAGGATGCGCGGTCGATGTAGCCATCCGAAACGATTCTTGACAAACGTCCATCCACCGTAAATTTACTGCCCAACAACCCCGAACCTAATTTCAGCGTTGTCTTAAGCGTTCCAAAAGAACCCCCAGAAGCATTTATTTCCGCATAAGCCTTCTCTTCAAAATGATTCGTTTGCATATTAACCGATCCTCCAAAAGCACCAGCACCATTTGTTGACGTTCCCACCCCACGCTGTATTTGTACCGAATTTACTGAGCTCGCAAAATCCGGCATATTGACCCAATAGGTTCCTTGAGATTCAGAATCATTCACCGGAATCCCATTGATCGTCACATTAACCCGCGTCGCATCTGAGCCCCGAATTCTAATTCCCGTATACCCGACTCCAGCGCCCGCATCAGAAGTCGTCACGACAGAAGGTGTAAAATTTAGCAAATTGGGCATATCTTGACCCAGGTTATTTTTACCCAATTCTGACGCAGAAACATTTGAAAAAGCCATCGCAGAATTTTCATCCGCGCGTAGCGACTTCACCATCACTTCATCTTGTAAAAAACTTGATCGTTTTAATTCCACACGGGATGCATTTTCGGCTAAAATCTCGACCGGCTCATAGCCAACAAAACTAATTTTCAGGATATTTTTTTGAGATGATGAACTAATGGAAAAGTACCCATTCGCATCCGAAATAGTCCCATTGGGACTTCCTAGAATAGAAACAGAAGCGCCCCACAAGGGATTTTTGGATTCCTGGTCTACGACTTGGCCACGAATCTTTTGCGCATAGATCTCCTGTAGAGAAACAAATAAAACAAACAATGTCATTAACTTTTTCATTTTGAAATAGTAACAACAGGCAAAGGAGTCAAATCCCGTATGATTTAACAATAACCCTAATTTTTTGATTTTTTTGAGTTTTTAGTGCTAAAAACTCTACAAAATCCCTTCGACGGCATTATCCGTATCAGGTTCAATGGGTATAATCTCAGCCTTTTTTCAAGGCACCCCTTTTTGTGGATGCACAAAGATATAAATTTTTCTACCTTTGCAATCCTAATTTTAAATTTCTTACCCGATTTAGGGACACGATGATTGTAAAAGATTTCCTCCAGTTATATAAATCAGATGGAATTGTTCAAACAATTTTACAGCAAATTTCTGTCGCTGAAAAAGGAAGTTTATTCTACATCAAAGGACTTTGTGGAGCTTTAGACACCGTTTTAATCGCCGCCCTAGGCCAAGAAAAAAATCCTCTTCTTATTGTTTGTGAAGGAAAAGAAGAAGCACATTATGTTTTAAACGATTTGCAATCCCTTTTGGGTGATCCAGCTGTCATGCTTTTTCCCATGTCGCACAAAAAACCCTATGAGTGGGAAGATGTAGACAACGCGAATGTGCTCATGCGGGCTGAGGTACTTAATACCTTGAGTAATTACCATGACCAATTATTAGTTTTAGTCACGTATCCAGAGGCGTTAACCGATAAGGTGATTAATCGAAAATCCCTTGTAAAAAATACACTTTCGATCCGAGTAGGAGATAAAATTGATCCCACTTTTGTAGCCGAGACATTAAATGAATATGATTTTGAACGGACCGATTTTGTCTATGAAGCGGGTCAATATTCAGTGCGTGGAGGAATTTTAGATGTGTTCTCATACGCCGCTGAATTTCCGTATCGGCTTGATTTTTTTGGCGATGAAGTAGATAGTATTCGAACCTTTCATCCCGAAACCCAATTGTCCATTCAATCGGTTTCAGCCATGCACCTTATTCCCGATGTGCAAACAAAATTAGTGCAAGAAACTAGAGAAACTTTTTTCTCATTTTTACCTGCAAAAACAAGTATTTGGATTAAGGATCCTGGGGCATTATTCGAAATTATTGAAACTAATTTTGAGAAAGCAACAGAAGATTTTGAGCGAATAAAATCTTCCGGGGGTGGAAATATCCAAATTATATCTGATCCCAGTGAACGTTGGGAAACGAAGAAAGAAATTAAAAAATCACTGAGTGGATTTACGCTTGTGGAATTTGGCAAGCGTACTTTTTTCAAGAATGCCACACTCATTCCCTATCCATCAAAAAACCCAGGGGCCTATCAAAAAGATTTTGAACGCTTGGCCGCTGCCTTTTTAGAAAACCAAAGTTTAGGGTTTCAAAATATTATTTGTTCGGAGTCGGCACGCCAACTAGAACGGCTGGAGGTCATTTTCAATGAAATAAATTCCGCCATTCAGTTTAAAACGATCCAAATTACACTAAGAGAAGGGTTTGTCGACGAGCAAACAAAAATCGCCTTTTATCCCGATCACCAACTTTTTGATCGGTTTAATCGATTCAAGGAAAAAAATAAATTCTCAAAGAATAAAACCCTAACCTTAAAGGAATTACGAAGTTTACAGGTAGGTGATTTTGTGACCCACGTGGATTATGGCATCGGTCGTTTCGCGGGTTTAAATATTATCGACACATCCAATGGAGAACAAGAAGTCATCCGATTAATTTATCGAGATGATGATGTCTTGTCGGTATCCATTCATTCCTTACACAAGATTTCAAAATATTCAGGGAAAGATGGGGCGCCCCCAAGCATGTCCAAGCTGGGTTCCCCCGAATGGGACAATAAAAAATCAAAAGTAAAAAGGCAGGTAAAAGATATCGCCAAAGAGTTAATTGCACTTTATGCCAAAAGAAAAACCGCCAAGGGATTTGCTTTTTCAGCCGATACCTATTTACAGGCTGAATTAGAATCATCCTTTATATATGAGGACACGCCAGACCAAGCAAAAGCCACGGCCGATGTAAAAATGGATATGGAAAAGCCACATCCGATGGACCGTTTGGTTTGTGGGGATGTGGGTTTTGGCAAAACTGAAATAGCCATCAGAGCGGCCTTTAAAGCCGTGTCAGATTCTAAACAGGTGGCCGTACTTGTACCTACGACGGTGCTGGCGATGCAACACTTTAGAACTTTTCATGAACGATTGGCCGCATTCCCCTGTAAAGTGGAATACATCAATCGCTTCAAATCAAGCAAGCAGATTAATGAAACACTCGCTCGGGTAGCCACCGGCGAAACCGATATCCTCATTGGAACCCACCGACTGGTCAACAAAGACGTGCTGTTCAAAAACCTGGGTTTGATGATTATTGACGAAGAACAAAAATTTGGAGTCAAGGTCAAAGACCGATTAAAAGAAATGCGCGTAGATGTGGATGTACTCACTTTAACCGCTACGCCCATTCCTAGGACCTTGCATTTTTCACTGATGGGCGCTCGGGACTTATCCATCATTGCCACTCCACCACCGAATCGCCAACCGGTTGACACAAAATTAGTGGTCATGACCGATGAAATTTTAAGGGATGGGGTGCGAAGTGAATTAGCCAGAGGAGGCCAAGTTTTTGTGGTACACAATAAAATCAGTGATTTGGAGAGTACGGCCAACCGGATTTTACGATTAGTTCCTGATGCTAAAATAGGCGTGGCGCATGGACAAATGGAAGGCGATAAATTAGAAAAAATTATGCTCGGGTTTATCGAAGGGCATTATGATGTGCTTGTCGCGACTAATATCATCGAATCCGGTTTAGATATTCCAAATGCCAACACCATTTATATCTTAAACGCAAACCATTTTGGCCTTTCCGATTTACATCAGATGCGTGGCCGAGTGGGTAGATCCAACAAAAAAGCCTATTGCTATCTCGCCACCCCATCCTTAGCCTCATTAACGAGCGATGCTAGAAAAAGACTAAGCGCCCTAGAAGAATTTGCGGATTTGGGAGACGGGATTAAGGTGGCTATGCGCGATCTAGATATTAGAGGAGCTGGAAATTTATTGGGAGGAGAACAAAGTGGATTTATTAATGATTTGGGATATGACATGTACCACAAAATTTTAGATGAGGCGGTCCAAGAATTAAAAGAAAACGAATTTAAATCTTTATTTGAGACGGATTTAGGTGCTGTGGCGGAAGCTCTAAAAGTAGATTGCCAAATCGAAACCGATTTAAGAGTGCTAATTCCAGAAGACTATGTTAGCAGTATTTCGGAGCGCTTAGCACTATATACCCGACTAGACGAAATCGAGAACGAAAAAGAGTTGGATGAATTTATGGCTGAAGTAAAAGATCGCTTTGGGGAATGGCCGACAGAAGTACGAGATATGTACGAATTAGTAGCATGTCGCTGGAAAGCGCAGGTACTCGGAATAGAAAAAATTACGTTGAAGGGCAATATTTTGAAATTGTATTTCGTTTCTATGGAGGCGCAGTCAAATACCGGAACAACCATAATAGGCCAGGTCATTCAGTTTGTAAATAAGAAAAAAGGAAGCTGCCAACTGCGTGAAAAAGGGGGTAAATTGATCCTCCAAGTAGAAAAAGTAAGTACAATAAAAGATTTAAATAGTATTTTGATAGATATTTTAGGTTAATTTTGAGCAAATTGCTTGAATTTCATACCTTTGTTTTTCAAATTCTGTAGAAAAGAACATATAGATGATTGCTAAATTAAAATTTGTTTTAGGCCTTTGCGGCATCGCGGTGTTAATGACATCCTGCCCAAGCGGCATCGGAAGTAAATTAGGTGGAAGTCTAGGCGGCAAACCTAATAGCGTTAACATTGGAAGTTCATCCTCTGTAACCGGTCTTGCATATAATCAAAAAGCAGGATTTCAGGTTGATAAAAAATTCACAGGACAGCTCATTGGGCCTAACTTAGTCTTTATTGAAGGGGGTCGTTTTACTATGGGATCCATCGAAGAAGATGTGATGGGAACGCATGATAATATCGAGCGTACCGTCTCTGTACAATCATTTTACATGGATGAAACGGAAATCGCGAATGTGCATTATTTAGAATATTTATATTCCGTTCAAAAAGATTCAACCTTAGATTTTTATGAGGCTGCCTTGCCAGATACAACTGTTTGGCGTAATGATTTAGCCTTTAATGATCCATATGTAGAACAATATTTGAGATTCCCAGGATTTAGAATGTATCCAGTGGTTGGAATTTCTTGGACTCAGGCGACCGATTACTCTATGTGGAGAACGGCCGTTGTAAATCAAAATTTAGCCGGAGGAAACGCTAAAACAAAAGCGCCAAAAGCGACTAAAACGGGTGCGGCAACAGCTTCAGCTGCGACTAGAGCTAATGCGCCAGCTAGAGTAAGTATAGAATCAGGGCGTATTTTACCATCTTACCGACTACCTACTGAAGCGGAATGGGAATATGCGGCGAAGGCGATGATTGGAACCCAACAACAAGATGAAAATCAGGCAAACCAACGAATTTATCCTTGGGATGGTCCGTCATTAAGAGAATCTAGCGGAAAAAGCAGAGGAACGATGTTGGCCAACTTCAAACGTGGACGAGGTGATTATGCAGGTATTGCAGGTAAATCAAATGACGGTGCAATCATTACTGCTGAAATTTACAAATATGCTCCGAACGATTTCGGTTTGTATCAAATGGCAGGAAATGTGAATGAGTGGGTGATGGATTTATATCGTCCCTTATCGTTTCAAGATTTCAATGACCTAAATCCTGTGCGTCGAAATGATAAATTAGACAAAGCTTCTCGTTATGATAGTAAAAACAATAATTCATTAATTGACAATAAATCCAGAGTTTACAAAGGAGGTTCTTGGGCTGACATATCTTATTGGTTAGCTCCAGGTTCTCGTAGATTCTTAGATCAGGATTCTGCTACGGCGACCATTGGTTTCCGTTGTGCTATGATTTCAGCAGGATTAAATAAATAATCGCATTTATTTTAAAGCCGCCAGTGCAAGAAAAGAAATTTCTCTTGCGCCGGTGGCTTTTAGTTTTTCGGCGGCCGCTAAAAAAGTAGCTCCTGTAGTCAAGGTGTCATCTACGACTAAAATGTGTTTGCCCCTAATGAGCCCCTCATTTTCTACCCCAAAAGCATCTGAAAGAGATTCATACCGCTGAGCTCTATTTTGGCCAACCAAAGATTTACTCTGAATTTTACGAATTAATACGTGATCAAGACTAGGCAATCCGGTGGCTTGTTGGATTCCTTTGGTTAAGCAAGCGGCTTGATTATATCCCCTTTCGCTTAGTTTCTTAGCAACAAGTGGAATAGGGATCATCGCATCATAAAAAATAAATGAATGGGCTTTTTGTAATTCCTTACCACACCAAAAACCCAAAAACTCTCCTAAATCAGAATGCCCCTTGTATTTAACCTCGTGCATGAGGTGCTGAACTCTACTTCCCTCAGAAAATAAAAAAAAGGCATTGACATCCTTAAAATCGAATAATCCGTCAAATTTTGCCGTAATCCAATTAGGCGTAGGTAGAAATAAACCTGGCTTCGGCAGGTCGAATCGACAGCCCGTACAGATAAAATCTTCCGACGCTAAAAGCGGGAATTGGCAAGCTCCACAGAGCCTAGGATAAACTAATTGTAAAAAGCTCTTAAACATCTAGAAAAACTTTTGTATTTAATATAAGTTTCAGTAATTTTGCACCCCTAAATCAGTACTAAAACGAAAACATATTGTTTTGTTGTCCAAGTACTTGATCATTTAAAAATAGAGTTAAAAAAACATTTCATAATTAAATTTAAAAATGGCACGCGATTTAAGATTTACTAGAAACATTGGTATTGCTGCGCACATTGATGCTGGTAAAACCACCACAACAGAACGTATTCTCTATTATGCTGGGGTTTCTCACAAAATAGGTGAGGTACATGATGGAGCTGCTACCATGGACTGGATGGAGCA